>NZ_RARC01000019.1 GCF_003719305.1 Mycolicibacterium stellerae | reverse complement strand
ACCTCAACTCTTACCGCGACATCGAGGGACTTCAGTTCCCCACGACCCGCACCGTACTGCCACGCGGTGAAGACAACCGCCCCACCCACGCCCCACCCATGGTCTCGATCACGTTCCGCGAATACGGGCTGACATGAACCTCACGGGGATGCCCGGAACAGCGGCTCGGATGCGTTCGTTGGCGCTGCGATGACGGCCCTGCGAGTGACGGTCCTGGGGACCGGTGCGATGGGTGCCGGCATGGCGCGGTCGCTGCTGCGGGAGGGGATCGAGGTCGCGGTGTGGAACCGCACCGCCGAACGCTCGGAGCCGCTGTCCGCCGATGGTGCCGTCGTCGCTGTCGATCCGGCTGCGGCAGTCACCGACGCCGACGTCGTAGTGGCGATGCTGTTCGACACGGCCGCAACCCTTGACGTCATGGCGACGGTGCTGCCCGCCATGAAGGACGGCGCGGTCTTCGTCCAATGCGCCACCGTCGGCATCAAGGGCGCCGCGCAGACTGCGGCGGTCGCCGCCGAGGCGGGCGTCGCGTTCCTGGACTGCCCGGTGCTCGGCACCAAAGCCCCTGCGGAGCAAGGCAAGTTGGTCATGCTGGCCTCCGGTGACCCCAGCCTGCGCGAGCGGGTGCAACCGGCGTTCGACGCGATGAGCTCCAAGACCATCTGGGTGGGCGACGAGCTCGGTCTCGGGTCGAAGCTCAAACTGGTCTGCAACGCGTGGATCGGTGCGCTGGCCGCCGCCGTCGGCCAGTCGTTCGCGCTCGCGAAAGGACTTGGCCTGGATCAACGATTGATGCTCGACGCGCTCGACGGGGCCGCGGCCGACTCGCCCTACCTCCAGGCGAAGGGCACCGCGATCATCGAGTCGTCGTACGCCCCGCAGTTCAGCGTCGACGGAGTCCGCAAGGACACTGGGCTCATCAAGGACGCGATCGTCGCGTCGGGGGTCTCGACGGTCCTCGTCGACGGCATCCTCGGCGCCTTCGACGCCGCCAGCGAGGCTGGTCACGGCGACGACGACATGGCCGCGGTCTATTTCGGGTATCACCGTGATTGATCCGGGTTCACTTCCACTACGCCAACTTTGGACTCTACCGCGCGATCAGGCCGGCGCCGTCGCCGAGGAGCGACCGTGAATGCCGAGGCACCTGACTTCCGTTGGGGGGTGGCCATGGGCGCACACCAAAGCGAGGGCAACAACATCGCCTCGGACTGGTGGAGCATCGAACACGCCCCCGACACCTTCGTCCGGGAACCCTCCGGAGACGCCATCGACGGCTATCACCGCTGGGCCCAGGACATGGACCTGGCCGCGGCCGCCGGCTTCACCGACTACCGCTTCGGCATCGAGTGGTCGCGGATCGAACCCGCAGACGGGGCCATGTCGCGCGCCGAGGTGGACCACTACCGCCGTCTGGTCCAGGGATGCCGCGAACGGGGGATGCGGCCGTTCCTCACGCTGCACCACTTCACCGTGCCCAAGTGGTTCGCCGACTCTGGGGGCTGGTTGCGCGCCGACGCGGCACAACGCTTCGTGCGCTACGTCGAGGCCCTCGCACCGGTGATCGAGGAGGGCGTGGAGTATGTCGGCACCATCAACGAGCCGAACATGGTGGCCATGTTCGCGACCCTGGCCACCGGCGGGCCCGATGCGCTGCAGGCGGGACTGCCCGAGCCTGATCCTCGAGTCGCCGCGGCGATGGTGACGGTGCACCGCGCCGCGCGGGACGTACTCAAGACCCGATGGCCGCATCTCAAGGTGGGCTGGGGCATATCGGTGCAAGACTTTCAACCCGTTGCCGGGTCCGAGGACGTCTTCGCGAGCTACGTCCATCCCCGCGACGAGTACTTCGCCGAGGTGTCCCGCGAGGACGACTGGGTCGGCGTGCAGACCTACACCCGGGTACGGATCGCGCAACGCGACGGGCGCCCGGTGGAGGTCCTCGATGACACCGCGCCCACCACCCTCTCGGGCTGGGAGTACTACCCCAGCGCCCTGGGCGGCGCGGTACGCCGGATCGCCGCGGTGGTCGGCGAGGTTCCCATCATCGTCACCGAGAATGGCATCGCCACCGTCGACGACGCCCAACGGATCGCGTTCACCCGCGAGGCACTCGATTCGCTGTGGTCGGCGATGAAAGACGGCGTCGACGTCCGCGGATACCTGCACTGGAGCCTGCTCGACAACTGGGAATGGGGCGACTTCGCCCCCACGTTCGGGCTGATCGCCGTGGACCGGTCGACCTTCGCCCGCACTCCCAAACCGTCACTGGCCTGGCTCGGCCAGCAAGCCAACCAAAGACCACGACCATGACCCGCCCGCCACGATGTGGGCGGCTGCAGAGGAGAGACGCCCGATGACCGACGCCTTCATCCTTGGAGGGGTGCGCACCCCTTTCGCCCGCTACGGCAGCTCGCTGTCGCACATTCGGACCGACGACCTGCTGGGCATGACCATGAAAGGTGCGTGCGAACGCGTCGGGGTGCCAATGGATCAGGTCGAGGACATCATCGCGGGCTGCGTCAACCCGGCCCACGAAGGCATGGGCGACGTCGGCCGCTGGGCGGCGCTGGCGGCGGGTTTCCCCGACAGTGTCGCCGGTGCGACGATCAACCGCTTCTGTGGCTCCTCAGTGAGCGCGACCATCAATGTCAGCCACGCCATCAAGGCGGGCGATCTCGGTGTCGGGATCGCCTGTGGTGTCGAGTCGATGTCGCGGTCGGGTTGGGCGCTGATGAAGGGCGACGCGGCGTTCAGCCCTCGAGGGCCGGTGTTCATGCTCGACACCATGTGGGCTGGAGCGGGCGGCCCACCCAACCCGGCGCTGCTCGCTCGCAACGCCTACATCGCGATGATCGAGACGGCGCAGAACGTGGCCGATCGGTACGGGTTCACCCGCGAAGAGATCGACGCGTTCGCACTGCGTTCGCAGCAACACGCCAAGGCGGCGCGCGACTCCGGTCGGCTGGCGAAGGAGATCATGCCGGTGACCATCGCGGCGACGAAGAAAACGCCCGAAAGACGCTTCGAGCACGACGAATTCATCCGCGACGACACCACGGCGGAGACGTTGGCGACGTTGCCGGTCCAGCCGGGCACCACCCAGATGACCGCAGCCAATTCCACGCCGCTGACCGACGGCGCCAGCGCGATCGTGCTGGCCTCGGGGGAGAGGGCCGCCGAAGTCGGAGTCGAACCGCTGGCCCGAGTGGTGTCGTCCGCCGTGTACGGAATTGACCCATTGTTCATGGGACTGGCGCCGGCGTGGGCGATCCCGCTGGCCATCAAGCGCGCCGGCCTGACACCAGAGCAGATCGACGTCTGGGAAGTCCACGAGGCGTTCAGCGCCCAGGCGCTCGGCGTCCTGCGCGAACTGCCAAACCAGTTGGGCGGGTTCGTCGTTCCCGACGACAAGCTGACACCCAACGGGGGAGCCGTCGCCATCGGTCACCCGTTCGGCGCCTCAGGCACCCGATACGTGCTGACGCTGGCCACCGAACTGCGGGAGCGCAATGTCCGCTACGGAGTGATCGGTGTCTGCATCGGCTCCGGCCAGGGTGTGTCGCTGGTGCTGGAAAACCCTCGTGCAGCATGACGGCTGCCCGTTCACGCCCTGGGACGGCGGAACCGACCTACCCCTGGCGGTGATCCCGGGTCATGGCGCCAAACTCAGTTCGATTGGAGCGGGCGCTTAGTGGGCGCCGTGCCCAGGAGTGTCAAAGCTTGCTCAGTTGCCTCGAGGACGACTCGTTCTGGACAGCCGCCCTGGCTGAGCGCGGCGACGCCTCGCAGTGTCGCTAGCAGCAGGCTTGATGCAGCGCTACTGCAGTACATGATGCCGATCATCTTGTGATCGGTGGTGGTCACCAGCTTGTAGATGAGATTGCCCTAGGGGCCCATCCGTTCCGGGAAAGGCCGTGTTGCTCGAGTTCTCCGATTGGGGGCGCTTCGGCTACCAACAGATCCTCCAGATGACTGTTTTCGGTGACGCAGATGGCTCGCCCCTGTGCGAACCAAGTGCCAGGTTGTCGTTGTTCGGTTTCTGTTGCTCTCGCGTGCCGCAGATTGGTTGGGGGTGGCTGCATCGACGAGCGCAGTGGGCTGGGGTCAAGTATCGGGGCGCTGAGTGATGATGGTGTTGGTCCTCGTGTCCACTCGTGAAATGTCGATCAAGGCAAACTCTGGATGCGCAATTGGCTTGGGATCTTGCCGCCCAGCAGCTCGATCAGGCGGGCAAGCAGTTCGTCGAGTTCCTCGCCGACGGCGCCGATCTCGGGATTGTCATAGCTAGCGAACAGCAGACTTGGTTGGTCGACGGCTAGGAGCGTGTCGCCCTTCGCGTCTGCATAGAGCAGGGTCCGCAGCGGTGCGTGCAACATGATTGCGGGATCGTGGCGGAACATCCGCTCGGCGATGGTGTGATTGCCGATCAAATACTCCGTCGCCTTCCAAGGCGAGGGCGACCCGGCCATGACGGCACTGACGTCGGTGCGGTGATAGCGCATGAATCCGTGTGGCGCGTTGATCTCCGCCAACTCCAACGTGGCCTCCCAGGAGGCCATTTGGTAGGAGCGGGTGGCATCGAAGGGTGGAACGAGGGTTTCGTAGTGGACGCGGGCCGCATCGTAGGTTTCTGGCAACCGCACCGAGAGTCGCCGCGACGGGTGCTCGACGGCAGTGGTGGTCGAGGTCATCGGTGGGCCTGTCCGTCGTTGAGTGCGTAGTGGAGTTCGACGTCGTGGATGTCGAGGGTGATTGCCGGCAGGTTGAGGTTCACGGTGTTGTCGGGGTTGCGGCGGAAAACCCTGCGGCGGGTGGCGACTTGGAGTCCACCGAAGGATCGGTACCGGCTCGTGTAGTGCCCGACGAGGGCGCTTCCCATCACTTCGGCGACGTAGTCCATCCGGCGCTGCAGTCCATCAGCGCCGAAGTAGAAGACCTGATCGCGACTGTGGTTGGGCAGCGACGGCGGAAACTGAACACGCAGCCGTCGCCAGGTCTGACCCGCTTCTTCCCACGGTTCGATCTCTTCTGACTCCACCCCCGGATACTGAAAGACGAACGGGGAGTTGAAGTAGTTCCAGCAGGCGTAGCCAAGGAAATAGCCGAGATGCAGGGCGTCCCATGGAGTGGGCAGTAGAAATCCGTCAAATTCGGCACGTGCCGGGGACATGGTGTCGACCACTTCGCCCTCGAGGGTGTCGAACGTGACAGTGTCGGTCGCAGCGTTGAAGGTCAGTCGTCGATCAGGACGGGTGAACGGGGTGAATACGATGTGTTCATTTGTGGTGTCGACGGTGAGGATCTGGTCAAATGTCTGGCCCGGTGGCCAGCCCTTCAGCCCCCAGATGGGCCCCCCGATCGAGACGTCGACGCTCAACGCGCGCAAGCGCTTCCACTGGTCGAGCCCCCCGGAGGCCTTCATGGCGAGGTCGAGGAGTTCGCTACTCATGACCGACTACTTCCCGCCGAGGTTGAACGGTGATGCGCTGCCGCACAGCCGTACTCGTCCGTTAGGCAACGGCTTCTCGTCGAACGCGCCGCATGGCGACATGCCGCCCTCGGAACTGCGCATCAGCTCTCCTCGTGGATTGGAATATCCAACCTAGCATCTGGGTAGTGGATGTCAACCCAACCCGCTGTGGTCGACGTTCGAAGACGAGTACTACTACCGTCATTCGTTTGCCGCTATGGCTGAAGGCGTTGCAGCAGTTGACAAGTGGATGACTTTTACAACGCGCAGAAGCGTCACTCGGTGATCGGGATGCTCAGCCCCGTCGCCTACGAGCAATCACTGGACGCGGCTACACAAGCCGCATAAACCCCTCTTCACTCTTCGGGGAGAACCTCAAACCAGGAGCGGTGCGCTGGTGTCCCACAAGAACTCCGGCTCCTGCGGTGCGGTGCTGGCCTGCGACTCCGCACGGAGAACTCGTTCCAGGGCCGCACGCAGACGGGTCAGCGTGGCGGTAGCAGGTCGCGGGGTCCCGTAATGTACTGGATGTTAAAGAACCGGGTAAGCACCGGCATGCTTTTTGCTGGAAACGCCCGGAGCGGCCCAGGCCGGGCAGGGCGATGCGCTTGCGCGCAATACGGATCGATGAGCCAGTCGATGGCCAAGGGAATAGATATCTGTTATTGACTGTTCGGTACAGTACGGAAAGAAGCAGTCACAGATCCTCATCCGGTAAGTGACACAACGGATTTGATAATCTATGAGACGCAAGGAGAATTGACGTGAGAGCTTTACAGATCGAATCGTTCGGTGACGCCCTTGAGGTGCTGTCTCTGGTCGATGCCGCCGAACCCGGCGAACCCGGCCCTGGTGAAGTTCTGGTATCGGTGCAGTACTCGCCGCTCAATGTGCATGATCTGCACCTGATTGGCGGGCATCTTGTGCCCGTGCCGTTGCCTGCGGTCGTCGGCAACGAGGGCTTGGCCACTGTCTTGTCGACCGGGGTCGGGGTCTCCAACGTCGCTGCCGGTGACCGGGTCGTTCTACCGCTGCTCTCCGGCGCGTGGCGGGAACGACTCGTTCTGCCAGCTGCGGGATTGTTCGCCCTACCCGAGGGCGACCCGCAGCAGCTGTCCATGCTGGGCAGCAACGTGCCCACCGCAGGCTTGGCGCTCAGTGAATTCGTGTTGCTCAAGCCCGGGGACTGGGTGATTCAGAACGCCGCCAACGGCGGGGTCGGGCGGTCACTGATCGCGCTGGCACACCACCGCGGACTGCGCACTGTCAACCTGGTGCGCCGCCCGGACCTGGCCGACGAACTCACCGCGGCAGGCGCGGATCTGGTCCTGCTCGACGAGCCTGGTGTCGCCGCCGAGATCGGCAGCCACCTCGGCGACACCGAGATCCTTCTCGCTCTGGATTCCATCCGCGGACAATCTGCCACCAACCTGATCGATGCACTGTCCCCCGGCGCCACCATTGTCAGCTTCGGCAACGCCTCCGGGCAGGCCATCGACGGCGATGCCGCGAAGGCCAAGGACATCACTCTCAGTGACTTTTTCGTCGGCGCCTTCGACAACATCACCCACGTGGTGCCCGTCATTCACGAGGCCGCCCCCTTGGTCGCGTCGGGCGAACTTCATGTTCCGATCGCCGGGGTCTATGACCTCGCTGACTTCCGGTGCGCCATCGCCCATCTGCAGCGCGGCGGCAAAGTCCTGCTCAACGTGGGCGGTTGACCGCTCGAATCGGCACCCCCGCGATCTGGCGCCCCGGCATGAACGGCTCCAACCGCACGCCGCCGCTGCGGCGTCTGGATACACCACCCATCCGACGGTGACGGAAGTACGTGGACCTCGAGCGCAGACTGTGAGAACGGCTGACCCTGGCCCCCAGCTCGAACTGTCGGCGACATTGACAACAGATGTCCTCCGCCAAATGTGCGAGTACTAGGGGACCGCGACGGTCGGCGAGTTCGCGGATTTTTTTGCGAGGCGTCCGCGTAGAGGGCGTAGAGCCTGCACACCATTTCACTCGAGATCCATTACAGAAAAGGACAACACATCATGACGCGTACTGTTACGTTCACCAGGCCCGGTGCCTCGGAAGTGCTCGAATTCGTCGAGACCGAGCCTGCGGCCCCCGGCCCGCACGAGGTCCGCATAACAGTCAAGGCCATCGGCATCAACCGCGCCGAGGCCATGTGGCGAGTTGACGACTACCTCGAGCCGGTGAAATTTCCGGCCGGGCTCGGCTACGAGGCAGCCGGAATCGTCGATGCCATCGGTGACGAGGTCGCAGGCGACTTCGTCGTCGGTGACGCCGTCAACGTCATCCCGTCCTTCTCGATGAATGACTATCAGACATACGGCGAATCGATAGTGGTTCCGGACTATGCCGTTGTACGGCAACCCAAGTCACTGTCCTTCACCGAGGCCGCCGCGGTCTGGATGATGTTCGTGACACCGTACGGCCCGCTCATCGAGGACGCGAAGGTCGGGCCAGGAGACTTCGTCGTCATCTCCGCCGCATCGAGCAGCGTGGGGCTGGCCGCAATCCAGATCGCCAACCTGGCCGGCGCGACCACGATCGCACTCACCCGCACCTCCGCCAAGAAGCAACAATTGCTGGACATCGGCGCCACGCACGTCATCGCCACCGAAGAAGTCGATGTGCTGGCTGAGATCACACGAATCACCGAAGGCAACGGTGTTCGCGTGGTGTTCGATTCCGTTGGTGGTCCAGCCTTTTCGACGCTGATCTCTGCGTTGTCTTTTGGTGGCACCGCTTTCATCTACGGACTGTTGAGCACCGCCCCGACGGAGCTTCCCGTGCTCGAAATGATCGCCAAGACGGCAACAGTCAAAGCACACAACATCTGGCTGACCAGCGGCGACGAGGCTCGACGCCTAGCGGCCGTCGATTTCATCCTCGGCGGGCTTGAGGGCGGAACCCTCAAGCCAGTCATCGACCGAGTCTTCCCCTTTGACCAGATACAACAGGCGCACCGCTACCTCGAACAGAGCGGACAATTCGGCAAAATCGTCGTCACCGTCGGCGACTAGGCGTTCGGCGTGAGTGAACACCCGCCTGAGTTATGTTGACGCTTTTGTTGGACGACCTGTACATGGACGACTTTCGGCATCCCGGCAGGGACGAACACCGCGCCATCAAATTTTTGATGGCCACTGACGACGGCACAAGCGTAGACAGCTGGCACCAGCCCCCTCGACTGGTCTACGACCTCTTTCTACATCAAAGCGATGCATGAAGCGTTGCAGGGCAACAAGGTCAGCATTCATGGACCGGACGATCGTTACCCATGCGAGCACCATTACCGGTTCGATCTGATCAGGGCGCCGGATCTAGAGGTCGACCAGGAATCCGCCGAACGCGCGGCCCGCGCTGGGGACGCTGGTTGAGAAAACTCCGTCCGCCATCTTGATGAGAATTCTGCAAACCTGCAGCTAGAGGTGTCGGCTTCCGCCATCAACGTTGAGAACCGACAGCATCGGTTCCGGTTGTGTTACCTGTGTGCTTGGGAGGTGAGGCCGAGCTCGTCGGCATGGGCGTAAGTGTCGTCGATGAGCACGGTGGTGCGACCAGAGCGGTCCAGCATCGACGCCGCGATGGAGGCGCGGTAGCCCGATCCGCAGTGCACCCAAACTTCGCCCGGAGGAACCTCATCAGTCCGGTGGGCGAGTTCGTGCAGGGGGATGTTGATGGCTCCCGGGAGGTGGCCGTCGTCGTACTCATCCCGTTGACGGACGTCGAGCACGGCGAGGTCGTCGTGGGACCTGGCGTCAGCCAGGTCGGCGAAGTCGGCCACTCGGTAGGAGCGTAGGGGTGTGCCGTTGGCGAACTGGGACACGTCACCGACTGCTGATCCGGTGACGTCGTCGATGCCGATGCGGACCAATTCGCGTTGGGCAGAGCCGATTTCGTCTTCACTGTTGCCGATCAGCGTCAGCGGTGCGCCCCATTCGTAGAGCCATCCGAGGTATGTGACGAAGGACGTCGACAATTCGAACGCGAGCGTTCCGTCGAGGTGTCCCGCGGCAAATGCGGTGCGGTTGCGCAGGTCGACGACCCACTCTCCGGCGTCGATGCGGCGGCGCAACTCCTCTGGACGGACCCGCGCGGGGGTCGAGAGATCGACCGGCGCGGGTCCTCGGCTGTTGATGACGCCCATGTGGGCGTAGTAGGCGGGGTAGGCGGACAGTCCGGCGATCAGCTGGTCGACGTAGGTTTGTTCGTCCTGCGTGAGCGCGGGGTTGTTGGTGCGCTGCTCGGCGATGGTGGAAGTATCGCCGCTGCCTGGTGTGGCCGAGCAGAAACTGCCGAAGCCGTGGGTGGGATAGACCTCGGTGCTGTCGGGGAGTTCGTCGGCGAGGCGGCGGATGGAGCGAAATTGGGCATGGGTGAGGTCGTTGGTGTGGTCTTGGCCGAGCAGGTCGGTGCGGCCGGTGGTGCCGTGCAGCATCGACCCCCCGGTGAAGACGCCTACTGCCACGCCCGTGCCATTGCGCAGGACGTAGCTGATGTGGTGGTGGGTGTGGCCAGGGGTGTGGACGGCCTGGAGTTGGATGGCTCCGGCGTCGACGACGTCGCCGTCTTCGATGGCGCGCCGTCGATACTGGACCTCGTCTCCGGCGGGCACCACGTATTCCGCTCCGGTGAGGTGTGCGAGTTCTAAGCCGCCGGTGACGTAGTCGTTGTGGATGTGGGTCTCCAGGACGTGTGTGATGCGGACGCCGTGCTCTCGGGCGAGGTTCAAGACCCGGTCGACGTCGCGTTGTGGGTCCACGACGACGGCGACGTCGCCTTCGGTGATCAGGTAGCTGCGGTCGCCGAGGCTGGTGGTTTCGATGATGGACACGTTCATGGTGTATCGCTCTCTTTGTGGGGTGGGGGGCAGAGCCGTTGTGTCAGTGGAGAACAAGGGTGTCGACCAGGACGTAGCCGGCGACGGCGAAGACCAGGTAGGCGAACCAGTGCTGCAGTCGACTGGTGTCGACAGTGCTGCCGACGTTCCCGGCGATGAGTGATCCGACGATCGCGGTGCCGACGAACGCGTTGGTGATGCCCCAGTCGATGCGGACGCCGTGCAGATGGGAGAACACGGCTGCTGCCGAGTTGACGGTAACGATCAGCAGTGAAGTTCCCACGGCGATGGGCATTTCCACGCCGAGCATCAAGACCAGCGAGGGGATGATGAGGAAGCCGCCACCGACTCCGAACAGTCCTGTCAGGAAGCCGACGACGAGTCCGGCGGGGATGGATCGAGGCGCGCAGCGTCGCCAGTTGATCCCCGCGTTGCCGACCGTGCAGGCGGTACCTGTGTCACCGTTGTCGCGGAGCATCCGTACCCCGGCGGCGACCATCACCACGGCGAACCCGAGCATGAGGGCGTGCTGCGGCAGGTGTTTGCCGACGGCCGTCCCGAGGATGGTGGCCGGGATGCCGGCGGCAGCGAAGATACCGGCCAGTCGCCACTGCACCCGATGCGCCCGCACCTTGGGTAACGCCCCCACCGCCGAAGCGATCGCGATGACGATCAGTGATATCGGGATGGCTTGTGCCACATCGAGTCCGAGTGCGTAGACGAGGACAGGTACGGCCAGGATCGATCCGCCACCGCCGAGGAGTCCCAGTAGGACGCCGATGATGGCACCGAAGATCAATGACAGTGTGATGGCCATGTCGCGTGTTCCGTAACCGGATGTGTCGCCGCAAACCCTCGTGGTCGATCTGGTGGCCGGTGGATGTTGTGTCGCCAATGGGGTGGTGAGGACCGTCCCCCTAGCAGCGGCGGCGTTGCGGGGTAGCAGCAGCCCGATCCGGCGACCCGCATTCATGACACGCTGCGCAAGTGTCGGAATGTACGCGGCTGATGCATGTCACTGTTCCCGTGGTGGCGTCGTTGGAGCCTCACGCGAGCGCGAGGAACAGCTTCTCCAACTCCGCCTCGGTCAACGGTTGTGAACTATCGGATGTCTCACCGGTCAGGCACTGCCGCAGCCCGGTGGCGACGATCTTGAATCCGGCTTTGTCCAGCGCGCGAGATACCGCCGCCAGTTGGGTGACGACGTCCTTGCAGTCGCGGCCCTGTTCGATCATCGAAATGACCCCGGCCAGTTGGCCGTGCGCACGGCGCAGTCGATTGAGCACTACGCCGACGGTCTCTTCGTCACCAATCATGTGGCTGCTCCTCGATATACCAGTGGGGGTATTGATCTGCTGTCTTCGACTATACCCCCATGGGTATCTGTCGTCGAGCGTCGAGGCGTGGCCGGCCCGTCGCGGGTGCGACGGGCGGGGCCGCCCGGTGGAGCCGGGGTTCCGACACCGATGCCGCTGTGGGTGCTGATCCGACGTTGGATGGCGGGGCCGGACAACCACGGAGGGAATTCCCCCTCCGTGGTCTCCCCGGCGCCGAAAAAGGCCCCAAAGGCCGCTCGCGCACGGACGGGTCCAAGGCATCGAACGGGGCGCTCGCAATCATGCTGACCGCTCCTCCCTCTCTGCACACGTCCGGCGCCGGCTGCCCCGGCTAATCGGACGCAGTCACCCAGTGGCCAGCCCTTCCGCGTCAGGCGTCAGGACTGGCTGCGTGCGGCACTCAAGTCCGCTTGGATTCGCGTCGAGTTCTCCAGGGCGAATCGCAGCGTCTTGGGTGCGCGCCCAAGCAGTTCGGCCAAGTCATCGGTGGGAAGGTCGAAGTAACGAGCGCAGGCCATCAGACGCGTCAATGTCTTGAGGTGCTCGCCGTTGTGTGGCTTGCTCGCGGCGAGTGCGCTGTCGACGTAATCAGAATTCCAGGACTCGAGGTCTTGGGGTACATACATCACGGGCTGCTTCAGCGCCGCGGCGTAGTCGTCGGCGAACTCGTACATGGTCTTGAGTTCGGGCCCGATCAGCGTATAGGTCTTGCCGACGTGTGGTTCCGGATCCTTGAGGATGTTCACGCACAGTTCTGCGACGTCGTACCCCGCGATGGGCGCCACCTTGCTGTCGCCGAATGGCAAGCGCAGTTCACCCGTGGCCAGCAGGTCCGGGATGGGGAACCATGCGAAGATCGGGTTTTCGACGAATATGCTGGCGCGGATGTGGACGACCGGCAGGCCCGACCAGTCCAGAACCTGTTCCCCGATCCAGTGCGCCCGCTGTTGCGGTGACCACTGGGAGACGGTGCCGCCGAGCCAGGTCAGGCGAACTCCTTCCGGAGCCGTCATCCGGTCGAACGTCAGCAGCGACTGCTCCGACTCGGAGATGTTGACGAAGACCTCGAGATCGCCCTGCGCATGTGCCACGGCGGCCATCAGCAGGTTGGCATCGACGTAATACGGCGACAATCCCATGCTGAAGTACAGGCGCTGGCAGCCCTGCAGAGCCGCGGCGACATCGGCGACGTTGAGCAGATCACCGACGAACACGTCGGCTCCCGCTTCCCGCAGCGCCGCGGCGCGGTCATCGTCGGTCCGGACGAAAGCGCGGACCGGCCAGCCTGCGTCCAGGAGCATTCGGACCATCGTGGTGCTGACCGAGCCCACCTCACCGGCCGCGCCCGTGATCAGGATGGGACGTGTGTGCGTCGTCGACATGATTCTCCATTGCTCAATGAGTCGTGCGGATCTCTTCGCCATCGGTGTACCTGGGCACTCGCAGGACGCCGGTATTCTCAACCATCATTAATCTGCATGATGACCATCATCCAGAATGCTAGACTAAGACCGCGGATTCCACACGTCGGCACGGCAATCGAGAAGGTAGGGCGATGGGACACTCACGCGCCGAAAAGCAGCAGAGTCACGAACGGATCCTCGATGGGGCAGCCCGGATGATTCGCAAAGCCGGGCCGAATGGAGTCAGCATCGCCGACCTGATGAAGTCGGCGAACCTCACCCACGGCGGCTTCTACGGGCATTTCCGCTCTCGCGAGGCCCTAATTGATGCTGCAATCGAACGCGCAATCGCCGATGGGTCGGACTCATTTGCAGCGCTGCCCACCAAAGACGATCCCGGTTCGGTCGCGTCGATCGCGAACCGGTATCTCAGCAGTCGCCACCGCGACGACATCGCCGGCGGCTGCGCAATCGCCGCTCTGGCAACAGATGTCGGGCGCATGGATGATCGAGAAGCTCGCGAACTACTCGTGAACCACCTAGAGGCCCGTTTCGATCGCATGGCCGCGGCCATGGGTGGCGGAACGGTAGCTCAGGATGCGGCCGTGACCGCATGGTGCACGATGATCGGCGCGATGGTGCTCTCCCGCCTATTCCGCGGAACCAAGCGTGGCGATCAAATCCTCCGGCAGGCCCAGAAATCGGTTCTCGACCTCGCTGCCTCGGTGAGCGAGTCGTGACCCTCGCCGGTGGTGGCACACCGCGACTCCTCGGCGATACCGTACAACCAAGGGCCGCAGGGACGTTCGAACGAAGACCCCGCCAGAGGCATGCGCACGAGTGGCGGCGTCGCCACGGGACGCGTGCCCCGGCACCGATGGGCAGGTCGCATCCGCGCCCAGCGATCAGCCAGCCGGTCGGGCCGGCCCACGCGGCCTACGGCCAGGGCTCGGTTCCGCTGCTAGTGACCAACGTCGGTGGGTGCTGGGCGCAGTTGGCTGAGGGCCTGCTCGGCGGCTTGAATGACGACCTCGTCGGTACACCCACCCAGGGCGAGAGCAGAGATGCCGCGCAAAGTCGCCAACAGCAGGCTGGCAGCGGCCATGCAATTGATCGCGTGGTGAACGGAGCAGTGGCGCTGCGCCTCCATCACCGTGTCAGCCAGAAGCCGGTGCAGCAAGTCCAGAACGTCAGCGGCGTACGCCACGACCTGAGGGTCGGTCGCGGCGAGTTCGACGGTGCTTCTCTCCAGCAAGCAACCTTGCGGATCGACGAGCCCGGCTCGTGCTGCCGCCCGGATGAACTCGGACAAGCGCAACCGCGCGTCGGGGGAACCGGTGGTGAGTTCGGCTTTGACAGAGCTGACGATTTCGGCGCAGTCGTCGGAGAGGTCGAGCAGCAGCAACGTGCGTTTGTCCCCGAACGTCGCGTACAGGCTACTTCGAGACAGGCCCGCCGCGGCACATTGATCGTCGATCGACATCGCCGCGTACCCGGTGGTGCGGAACTGCTCGCTCGCCGTTCGCAGCGCGGTAGCTTCATCGAAGGTCATGGGGCGAACCCCTTTCGGAGATCAGCAATTTCATGTACTGATCGATCAGAAGGTGGTGAGCCGCGGTGGCGCCGGTCGATGTTCGAGGTGTCGGGGTGAGCGTCTCGTCGGGTACCGCGGGACGAGCTCCGGTGCTGATGGCCGTGCATGCTCATCCGGACGACGAGTCCAGCCAGACCGGCGGCACACTGGCGCGCTACAGCGCTGCTGGCTATCGCACCATTCTCGTCACCTGTACCGACGGGGCGTGCGGCGATGGGCCCGGTGGGGTCAAACCCGGTGCGCCTGAACATGATCCGCGGATAGTCGCTCGGATCCGCTCGAAGGAGTTGGACGCCGCCACCGCTGCACTGGGGATCAACCAGGTAGTCAAGCTGGGCTACCGAGATTCGGGCGTGCCTTCGGACACCGGCTCGGACACGACGACGGCCCTCCACGGTGACCCTTGGTCATACCGCCGGCGCGCATTTAGGCCACTGGTCACTCAGATGCTGCAATTGCTGCACGCGTACCGCCCGCAGGTGTTGATCACCTATCCGCCCAACGGACTGTCCGGGCATCCCGACCACATCCGGGTGCACGAGGTGGTCACCGCCGCGCACCGTCAGCTGATCACCGGACGTGCGCCGGACAGCCCCGAACCCGCGTCACCGTGGCTGTACCACATAGCACTGTCACGATCTCGGCTCGCGGTCGTTCAGGATGCTGTGCGGGCGGCATCGGGCCCCGATGCATGGGTTCCGCCCGAGGCGATGGCCGTCGAGGACCTCGACATTACGGCGGCGATTGACGTTTCGGCATTCTGGGACAACAAGATCGCCGCGCTGAAGGCACATGCCAGTCAGCCGGACGCAGCCAGCTTGCTCAAGGTGTTCTCCAACTTCTCCGGCCCGGCGTCGCTCAGCATGAGGGTCGAGGAGTATGTGCGTGTCTGGCCGCCGACCTCAGGCGTTGTGCCGCGGCAGCACGATCTGTTCGACCTCCACGCCGCACATGCCGACCGCGGAACCACGTGATGGGCGCTACCGCTCTACCGCGCGTGCCGAGGTGGGGGACGATCGGCGTATCCGGCGTCTTGCGATCAATCGTCATGGGCCCCATGTGATTCGCTTGGGAGCCTTCTCTCCGCCACCCTTGGTAGCGATGAGGTTCTTGACGCGCCCCTCCAGTGCGTAGTGGTCCAGGCAGCCTTGGCATCCCGCGAGGTGCCGGCACAACCTGGCGTACATCGCGGGGGCGCACTCGCCGTCGAGGAAGGTCCACGTCAGGCCGACTACGACGGCGCATTCGACCGTGTCATTCAGCGAGTCGACCACCGTGGTTCGTCCTTCGCTGCCGTACAACACGACCACACAGGGTTGGCTACTCCGCTGAGTCGCCGCTTGTTTGGCCGTGATCCAACGTTGTCGCGGCGCCGCGCGGGGCTGTGGGACAACACCGCACGCGCGAGGCGCACTGAGCGGCAGCGGGTTGACGACACGGTCGCTAGTCGTCGAACGACGCGGACTCCACGTCAACTCCAATGGCTGCCAGTAGCCCGCGCACCTTGTCGTCGAGTTCGCGACCAACGGCAGAGATCCGTGGGTCCTCCAGGCTGCCAAACAGCGTGCCGGGTCGATCGAGGCTGAACACGGCGTCGCCACGGTCGTCACTGAAGACGAGGATGCGCAGGGGGGCGTAGAGGAGGGTCAGGGGGTTGTGCCGGAACATCCGCTCGGCGATCGTGTGGTTGCCGATCAGGTACTCGACCGCGCGGGTGTGATGTCCCGCCGGTGTCATGAGCGCTGTGCCGTCGACCGTTGCGAAGACCATCAACCCGTGGGGTGCGTTCTCCGCGACCGCGGCCAGCACCTCGTCCCAGGTACCTCCGCGGTTGACGATGCCTTCGATCCGGTCCTGCCGAAACTTCGGCGCGGCCGTCTCCAGGGCTGTGAGGAACGTTTCGAAGGGGATGGCGGTCGAGATGTCCAGACGGGTCGCGAGGTGCTGCGTCCTCGTCGTGCGGGCCGTGGTCATGATTGCTCCTCGGTGTGCTGGTGTTGGTCATTGCCGCGGCGTGGGATCGCCGTGTCACTGGGTGGATGGATGGACGGTCAAGGTGTCGAAGTGCGCTGAAACGGTTGAAGAGTCGTCATGATCGCCTCTGCATCTCACATCCGACGTCAACTCTCGGAATGCACGTTGTCGTAAGACGGGTATATCGCGTCAGATGAGATTGAGTGTGTTCAAGAAGCGTTGTGCTGCCACGTGATCGCCGGCAACGGAGACGGTATTTCGCCAGTCGACCCGTCGGGTCGACCAAGCCAGGAAGTCAGCCGTCGTGGACCGGATCGTCGCAACAACGTTTGCGCAGACGTCGATCGTCGGCGTCACGGTGATGGCACCGTTGATGACACCGACCACGAGATCCCGTGCGGCCGGACCGGTGAGTTCGAGGCGGAGCGGCCCTCCAATGGCGGCGACGAGCACGGGCTGCATCTTTGTCACGCCAGCTACCAACCACGCCATCGAGGGTTCGAGCAGTACTTCGTCGAAGGCAAGCACGTCGCGGTCGATTGGCCCACGCGGAGCGAGGATGTCGTAACGCAAGTGTGTCGTCATGTCGAACGTGAACATGTCGGCGATCGCGTGCAGCGGGTAGGAACCGAGGTCCAGCATCTGGGTCTCGGCGGACGCTGCCGGCTCGTCTTGCAACGGCTCGAAGGCGGCCAGCGCTTGGTCGAGCTGATGTTTCAGGATTGTGATGGTCTCGGCACCAGTGTGATCCCGTTGTTCGGCGACTTGGATATCGTTGAGCTTCTCAATCCCCAAGTCGGGTAGCGGTTGATGATTTACCGCAGCGACGAGGTCGCCGAGTAGGCAACCGACATGCGTCACGACGTCTTGCACCGACCACCCGGAGGCTGCGCTCGGCGTCTGCCAGTCGCGATCGGTGAATGTCTCGGCTACGGAGATGAGGTCCTGTGCTGCCCGCCTCATTCCGGTGATTCCGGCCCTACTCATCTGTCGTCCTCTCGTCGTTGATCCAGTGACTGATCGCAGTCGTGCGTCGAGGAAGTTTCCTTCGAGGCGATAAATTGGGGAATGTCAGCGGCCAGTCCGTCTGCCGCACTTCGTAATAGGACGCGTCACGTAATCGTCCTATTCCCAAATGGGTCCTATAATCAGATTGTTAACGGCCGGTCCACATCCGACCGTCTTTTCTGATTCCGGAAATCCGTTCCGACGGGACGGCCCTCGCGGATGGGATTCCGATTCGAGCGTAATTTCGACGGAGCGACTTGTGGTTTGACGGATCGCGTTCGCGTCCTAGGTACCTCGCGCGAGGTCAGGTGCGACCCCGACGAGGACTCGGTTGCCCCCGAACCTGGTCCTGCCGATACCAGGATTGGCGGGGTATCCCCAGAGCTGGTGACGTGGTCGCATCCTTGTCCCAGCGGGAGCATGCATTATCACGCAATAGTGAAGGGAAGAGTCATGACCACCGGTACATCAGAAGCCAAGACGCTGTCGAACTTTGAGGGCGTCCTGGTCACGATTCGCTCGAAGAAGTCCTTCTTCGAAATCACCGAGGCGATCGAGCACCATTTGCAACGCTTTTCGATCCCCAAGCTCATGGAGTATGTCACGCGCAATGACCGAGAAGGCTTGGAGGCGTATGTCGCCGAAGCGTCGCAGCCCTCCAAGTTCTCGATCTTCTGGGAGTTCGAGCAAGGCTCAGTGATGCGGCTGGCCGGCATACCCATCGAGTCGAAGTTCTACCTCGTGGGCAACGCGGTCATCGCGCGTGGACTGTTCAAGTATTCCGCCGCTGCCGGACTCGGCGCGCCGGTGCGCGTGTGTGTCTCACAACGCGACGGCGAAGACGCGCGAATCGACTTGGATCTGCCGTCTGCGTTCTTCGGGAAGTTCCCCGAGGTCTCGGAGTCGGACGTTCCGAAACTGCTGGACGAAGAGATGGTCGCGGTCTTCGAGGAAGCGGCTCGCTGACGACTGCTGCGAGCGGTGCAGTTCCAGCAGGAAGCGCGAGACCACGGTTGCTTTCAGGATGCGGCCCTTCCACGGACCTGATTCGTCGACAACCGTGGTCTCGTGGGGTGGGATGCGCCCTGATTACTCCCACTCGATGGTGCCGGGCGGCTTGCTGGTGACGTCGAGGACGACCCGGGTTACCTTGGGCACCTCGTTGGTGATCCTGGTCGAAATGCGTTCCAGCACTTCGTAGGGATGGCACGCTGCACCAAGGCCGCGGCGACCGCGGAATCCACTCCGCCCGACAAGCCGCAAACGGCACGCCCCTCACCGATCTGCGCACGAACCTGATCGACCAGGTCATCGGCTATGTTCGCCGGCGTCCACGACGCGTCGATGCCCGCGAAGTCATGCAGGAATCGGCTCAACACCTGCTGCCCATGCACGGTGTGCATCACCTCCGGGTGGTACTGCACCCCGGCCAAACGCCGCTCGCGGTTCTCGAACCCCGCGATCGGGGCACCCGCACTGGTGGCCACCACCTCGAAGCCGCCGGGTGCCAGCGCCACCGCATCTCCATGGCTCATCCACACAAGCTGACTCTCCGGAAGATCGGAATGCAGCTCCCCGCCAACGACCTTCAAGTCCGTGCGGCCGTACTCACTGGTGCCGGTCCGCGCGACGGTGCCACCGAGGGCCTGCGCCATCGCCTGAAACCCGTAGCAGATCCCGAACACCGGGATGTCCAGGTCGAACAGGGCGGGGTCGAGTTGCGGTGCGCTGTCGGCGTAGACGCTGGCCGGGCCGCCGGATAGGACGATAGCCATCGGGTCCTTGGCCTTGATCTCGTCGATCGTCGCGGTGTGGGGGATCACCTCCGAGTACACGCGCGCCTCGCGGACGCGTCGCGCGATGAGCTGCGCGTACTGCGAGCCGAAGTCGACCACCAATACGGGCCGGGGGTGTCCAGATTCTGATGCCGTCTGCACTGGCGGCTCTGCCGTGCCCTTCAGTGGTGGGCCAATTGATCGCGGTGAACAAATGGTCCGTCGTGGGTGAAGGTCTCGGTGTTGGCGTTGACGAAGTCCGCAACGGTCATAGGCGGGTGCCCGCTGATGACCTCGACAAGGTTGTTCTCCCCGGAGAAGATGCCGTCTTGGTAGTCCCGGGCGACGTTGCTCACGTGCTGGACGAAGTGGTCACTGACGCCCTTGTCGGCCAGCAGCTTCGCGAACGCCGGGATGTCGAGGGGCTCATATCGGACGGTGATTCCCAGTGTGGCGGTGATTTCGTCGGCGATGGCGTAGTGATCGAGCTCCTTGGCGCCGACCAGGGGATAGACCTGTCGGTCGTGCGGGGCGGGATTCTGCAGGATTGCGGCAATGACATTGGCCTGATCGTGTGCGGCGATTGGAGCATGTCGTCCCGTTCCGAACGGTAGCCGTAGCACTGCTTCGGTGTCGTCGCGGCGCCACGCCCAGGTGAGCCACTCGGCGAAGAACGTCGGGCGCAGATGCGTCGTGAGGAAAGACGAACGATCCAACAGGCGTTCCGACAGCCAATGCTGCTGGGCAGCATTGCTCTTCGCGTCCCGGCGGGCCGAGATCTGGGACATGTTGACGACCGCTCCGACGCCGGCCTCGCTTGCTGCCTGGGCGAATAACACGGTTCCGGCAAGCAGCCCGTCGGTGAGAACCGGGTAGCAGAAGTACGCGGCATCGACACCGGCCATTGCCGCGCTTAGCGCGTGGAAGTCGAGCAGATCACCCTGTACGACCTCGGCGCCGATCTCGGCGAGCGCCTCGGAACGTTGGTCGATGACGTGCACGAACGCGCGCACTCGGTGCCCGGCCTCGCGAAGGATCTTGACGGTCGGTGCAGCGGTGTTTCCGGTAGCTCCGGTGATCAGAAAGAGTGGATCGGATGACATGAAGGGTCTCCCTGGATGTTCAGCGTGGGCGGGTAATTGGCAGTCAAAGGGGCGTCGAGAGTGCGAGACTGCCCCGGAGTGCAACCGGTAGCGGCGTGGTCGCAACGTCGACGACACCGTACGCGGTCGTTTGGGTTCCATCGCGGCAGGCATGGCTCAACGCCGTTGGCGTGCAGTCGGTCTCGCACTCGGTGTCGTCGCCGCGCGTCGTTCACGGTCGATGGGCGACCCTGCCGAGAGCCCCGTTCGGGGAGGAACTCATCGTGGGCTCAGTAGAGCGTCGGCAAATGCGTGGGGCTTCTCCAGTGCACTGAAGTGGCCGGCGTTGTCGATCTCTCGCACCGTGGCGGTGGGGATCGCGGCTGCGGTGGCCTTTCGGTCGGCGCTTCGCGACCAGTCCTTGTCTGAGTAGATGAGCGTCA
This sequence comes from Mycolicibacterium stellerae, assembly GCF_003719305.1. GTDB lineage: Bacteria > Actinomycetota > Actinomycetes > Mycobacteriales > Mycobacteriaceae > Mycobacterium > Mycobacterium stellerae. The sequence continues at coordinate 100,925 of NZ_RARC01000019.1, read as the reverse complement.
CAGGTGCGGTGATCGCCGGATAGGTGCTCCGCGCAGCGATGAGGGTCGGGAGGTTGCGGTATACCGCGCGGGCGACGCGTGAATAGCCGGGTCGCTTTCCCACCCGCATGAGTTCGTCGAGGAACGATGCCGGGAGCCGGGAGGGGTCGGCGTATCCGCCACCCATGATGCCCCTGACGATGGGCTTGTTCTCCAGGCTGGCGAACGTCGGGCCGATGATCGGCGCGCGCACCGAGGACACGATGACCCGCGCCAGGAGATTTGCGCGCTCCAACCCCTGGGGGTAGTCGTAGGTGTTGGAGGCCACCACCCGGGTGACCCGCTCGCCGAGCTCGACGGATCCGGTGAGCGCAATGGTCGCGCCCATGGACTCACCCGCCAAGGTGACGTCGGTCAAGTCGAGGCCGCGGACGAACTCCACGATGGCCGCCTGCAGGTCGGCATGGTCGTAGTGTGCGCCCGGTTGGATGTCGGACCAGCCCATCCCCGGGAAGTCCACGGCGTAAACCCGGTAGCTTCCGGTGAGCAGCGGAATCACCCGTTGGAAGTAGTCCAGCTGGGTCCGCACGGTGTGCATCAGGACCAGTGGAGGTCCGTCCCCGGTGACGACATACCGAAGTCTGCTGCCGTCGGCGCGGGTGAACCAGTGACCCTTCGCGTTGGTCCACGAGGGGAGGTAGTCGAATGCGGGTTCTCTCAGGTGAGTGGTCATATGCTGAGTATATGACCAGTCGTCTTGAATTGTCAGCAGCTATCGTTTCGCTCGTGGGCGAACGACATGGGTAGGCCGAGCGTCAAGGAGCAGTTGGTCGATCGGACCAGGGGGGTGTGGCTCGAGCGCGGGTTCGAGGGTGCCAGCGTTCACGACCTCGTCACGGCGGCGGGTGTCCCGAAGGGGTCGTTCTACAACCACTTTCCCAGCAAGGAGCACTTCGCCGTGGAGCATGTGCACCGCTACGTGCGCACCTTGCAGCTCGAAGCATTACGCGACGCGCCGGGTTCGGCCGTGGACGCTGTGCGCGAGCACTTCGAGCACCAGATCGCCGCACGCCAAGAGGGGCGGATGGACGCCGGCTGTCTGCTGGGCACCTTCAGCAACAGCGTCACCGATTCCTACCCTGCGTTGCGGGCAGCCGTTCGCCACGGGTTCGAGCAGTGGATCGAGGCACTGACGGCAGTGCTTTCTCGAGCCTGTGCTGCGGGGGAGATCCCCGCCACCTCGGAGCCTGCCGACCTCGCGGCGGCGTTGGTCGACGGTTTCGAGGGCGCAATCGCGCGTACCCGGGCCACCGGACTGGCTGACCCGCTTCGTGTGTTCGTCACCGTCACCCTCGCCGAATTCACCCGCCGCCCATGATGACGTCTCGACCGCGATGTAGCGGTCGGGGTGTGCGGCGAGGCCGAGCTGTCCGTTGAGATCACGCGTTGACTTTCAGCTGGCGGTCAAGGGCCGCGCTGCGCCGTTCGCCGGATATCTAGGTATAGTTCGCCATACCCAGTAGCGAGCGAGCGACGGTGCTCGCCGCAGACTGGCCACCGTCGGACGACATCGTGAGGCATACGTGGTTGCAACGGCGCAGGGGTCGACCCTACGGCCGACGGCCACTGTCCTCGTTGCCTCTGCGGCGGCATTTCTGGCCAACCTGGACCTGTTCATCGTCAACATCGCCTTCCCGGAGATCCGCTCGGCATTCGGTCATGCCGATCTGGCCGCGATGTCGTGGATTCTCAACGGGTACACCGTCGTCTTCGCGGCGTGCCTCAACCCCGCGGGTCGACTCGGAGACCGATACGGTCATCGCCGAATCTTCTTGTGCGGCTTGGTCGTGTTCACCGTCGCTTCGGCGGCCTGCGGACTGTCGGGGACGTTCGCCATCCTGGTCGGGGCACGTGTCGTTCAGGCCGTCGGCGCAGCGATGCTGATGCCCAGTTCCCTCGCTTTGTTGTTGGCGGCCGTTCCCGCGTCCCGGCGCGCGATCGCCGTGAGCACCTGGTCCGCCGTGGGCGCGATGGCTGCGGCCCTGGGGCCCCCGGTCGGCGGTCTGTTGGTCGAACTGTCCTGGCGGTGGATCTTCTTCGTGAACGTGCCCCTGGGCCTGCTGGCTCTTGCCGCCGGCCCGTGGGTTCTCGCCAAGACGAAGACGACCGGCGTCGGGGTGCCGGATCTGTTCGGCGCGCTGAGCCTGATGCTTGGCGTCGGGGCGCTGGTGTGGGCATTGATCGAACTGCCGACCGCCGGCTGGATGGCTACCAAGGTGGTGTCGGCCGCAGTCTTCGCCCTGTGCGCCATGGCGACGGCGGTGTGGCGGTCGCTGCGCCATCCCTCGCCGGCCCTGGACTTGGCTGCCATCCGCGTCGTGCCGATGTGGTCGAGTTGCCTTGCCTTGCTCATCTTTTCGGCGGCGTTCGCGGCGATGCTCCTGGGCAGCGTCATGTTCCTCACCACCGTGTGGGGCGAGACCCCGGCAGTGGCTGGCCTGTGTCTGTCACCGGGCCCGATCGTCGTGGTGATCGTCTCGTTGACGGTGGCGGGCCGACTCATCGGCAAGGTGGGAATCGGCGCGGTCGCCGCAGTCGGAGCGATCTTGTACGTAGGCGGGATCGTCGTCTGGCTGTGCCGAGTCGGCGCTTCACCCGACTACATCGCCGACTTCCTCCCGGGGCAACTACTCACCGGAGCAGGCGTGGGGCTGGTCATTCCGAGCCTGTCCGCCGTCACCGGTCTGGCACTGCCGTCGCATCGGTGGGGCGCCGGATCCGCCTTGACCAACACCGCCCGCCAGCTGGGAACAGTGCTGGGGACGGCGGTGTTGACGATGATCTATCAGCCCGGCATCGATCTGACCACTGTCCGACGCGGCTGGGTCTTCGTGGTCGCGGCGGCCGGGACGGCGGCACTGATCGCCGCGGCGCTCGCCGTCCGGTGGAGACCAGACCCCGAATGATCGCCGCAGGGTCGTCGAGGTGCTCGGAATTTCTGTCCCGGACGCACACCGCAGTGTGCGCCCGTAGGTCTGCTCTACGTCTTAGAGTCGATGAGTGTCCGCGAACGGCAACGCACTTGGTGAATACCTTCGGGCACGTCGCGCCCAAGTCCGACCCGAGGACGTTGGCTTGGTGGCTGGCTCGCGGCGGCGTGTGCGGGGTCTGCGACGCGAAGAGCTCGCGACGCTAGCCGGCATCAGCTCCGAGTACTACTTGCGGTTGGAGCAGGGACGGGACAAGAATCCTTCGCCACAGATCCTAGGAGCGCTCGCTAGGGCCTTGCGGCTGGACGAGAAGGCTATCGACTATCTGGACCAGCTAGTCGGCGGGGCACACGCTGAGCGCCCAAGCTGCGAGCTCGAGGTGGCCGCCGACGGCTTGGACGCGTTGATCGATCAGTTCGCGATGCCGGCCATCGTCGCCAACCGCTACCAGGACGTCCTCGCCGCGAACGGGCCTGCGCGTGCGCTGTCACCCCAATTCTGGCCCGGTCAGAACTTTCTTCGGTGGCGCTTCGTCGATCCCGCCGCCCGCGAATTCTTCCTAGATTGGGACGACGCCACTGACAATGCCGTCAGAGGGCTTCGAGAGGTAGCCGGCGGCGCTTCCGACGATCCCCGAATGCGTTCGCTCATCGAGGAATTGAGCGCACTCAGCCCGCGATTCCATGAATTGTGGGGCCGAGCCGACGTCGGATACCAAGTCGGAACGATGCGTGTGCGACATCCCATCGTCGGTGAGATCGATCTGGAACGCAACCGGCTGGCGGTCCCGCACTCGGGCGGACAACACCTGATCACCTTTCGCGCCGAGAAGGGCAGTTCCTCGGCGCTTGCTCTGGAGAGATTGCCCACGGCGTGAATGAATCTCCTTCATCGCCGGACCTTTGGCCGGAAGTGACTTGACCCCTCACAACGCCCCCCCGATGTTGCCGCAGCTCAGCTGCAAACAATGGGAGCGCCCAAACACACGCGCACGTGAGCAAGGACGCAATATTCAGGCCATTACTGGTAACCGCCATATTCGGTATGGACGTATTGCCACCCGGCCGAGTCCGATCTCGTCTTGCCTACCGAGTTGGGGCTGAGCGTCATCTAGCCCACCCCTGTAGGGCGAGAAGCTGGTCGCCCCCAAATCCTGAGCCCGCTAATTCATTTGCTGACTGCTGCCGACGATCTAAAGAATGCTTTCTGTCTACAAGGATCCAGAGCGCGGTGGATTATCAGCAATCGTCCGCCGGTGGCTCCATGTCCGGCCCGATATTCAAAGGCGGGCATGCACTTCCGCCCTTGAAAGTGCGGTCGGTGTCGTCGACGATAAGTGGATGACAACTCGTCGTCCGCTGGTGGTGCGGTTGGCAGGCCAGGTGTGGGGTGTGGCTGCGTGGGATGCGGGTGGCCCGATCGTGACCACCACATACGACGGAGAGGATCTCGGCACCACGGTGGCTTGTGCTGTCGACCTTGCGGGCAAGGTGCTGTGGCAGCGGCGATTCCAGGGCCATCCGTTTCGTCCGCGGTTGTCCGGCGACCGAACAGCGTGGATCGCTCATCGCGGTGCCCGAGGCGTGGAGATGAGCCAGCTGGACTCGGCAGGGAAGACGCTCAAGACGATCGGACTAGAGAGTCACCCATCGGAGGTGCTGGGCGAGTTCGTGGTGCTGCCCGACGGGTTGATGGTCTTGTGGACACCGGCTGTACGAGGACTGCACGCTCGTCTGGCCCGCCATGACAGCGACGGCAGCACACGGTGGTCAGTTCCCTTGCCGCTGCTCGACATTTCCCTCGCGGGTTTCGTGGCGATGCTCCGCGCGGGGGAAGTTCAGCCAAGTCCACCCCAGCCGCCCCGCGGCGTTGTGGAAGCCGGTCGCCCGACTGCACTGCTGGTGTCGGGCTCTCGTGCCGCGGCGACCGTCTGTTGCGACACGAGCGGCATCGCGGTGACCTTCTTCGTCGACACCGACACCGGGCAAGTTGCCGGGACGACTGCGCCGAGTCCGATATGCGAGAAGGCGATTGCCGGGCCTGGCGAGTTCCTGATCGGTTTTCAGGGGTACGGCGCCTTCCACACTGCTCATTACGACGCAGCCGGCACGCCGACACAGGTGTGGCCCACGCACGCGCACATGCTGGTCGACGCACAGGGCGTGGTATCGGGCGTGGAATCGGAGAACACCAACAGCGCACAATATTTCGTTCAATTCGGCGCTGACAGCACCGTAGAGTACGGCGCCGAGCTGAGCGGCTACTACACCGCTTACCCAGCCCTTGACAGTCAGGGCACCGCGGTGTTCTGGCGTGATGGCTTCTTGCTTGCCGTCGACGCCGAGGGGGCCTTGAGCAGGGTGCTGTCGCCCGAGGGGTTGCACGTCGACAATTCGGCGTACGACGAGTTGATCATCGCTCGGGAACCGGAGCCGCAAACCGTCTACCGGGTGCGCGGCGAGGGCGGATTGAGCAGGGTGCTGCTGCTCGAGGAGGGGCACGTCGCCTTTGCTCAGTCCGACGAGTTGATCATCTACTGGCAACCGAAGCTGGGAACCTTGAATGACGGCATCTGGCCGTGCGCCGATGGAGGCCTGCAAGGCAATCCCGTGAAGTCGTTTCCGCCTACGTAACCGAGTGCAATCCCGCGATTGGATCGGCGATCGGTCGCCCACCCACACCACCACTAGGGCAGCAGACCTTGCTACCAAATAGCGTTGAACAGCAGGGCAATTCGAAACGTTTACCTGACGTAATGTTCTCGGCGCCGCTTGCGTCGATCAGCGCGCAGACGGCGCAGATCGCTGAAGAACTCCTCCACCATCGCCGGCGTCCACGTCCACGGGAATTCATTGGTGTGCTCGATGAAGCGCTCGACGAGGCGCACTCGCCCCGCGATCGTGTCAGGATCCAAGTTGCGGCACAGTTGCTGGTTGCGCCAACCCTCGAGCATTTCCTCGACGGTCTGGGCCTCCGGATGCAATACCGGAACCGAACCGACAACATACACGCGACCGCTGTTATCGACGGGCAAAACGGCCTCCAGACCGGTCTCATCCAATGAATCATTGAATCATCCACTGAATCATTAGCACATCGGTGCAGGCAGGTACATCACATTCGGCACAGTTCGACCGGCGTGTCGGCAGCACGCCGCGAGCGGGCACCCTGGGACCTACCGCCACTGAGCCCAAACCCCCAGATCAACAACAGCTTTCGTCAACAGAGCACGGCGGCTACCAACCGCAGGCCACGCCGTATCCGTGATTCATCTGATGAAAACGGAGCAATTCTTCATGGATAATGCCAATTATCCATGAAACGTGAAATATCGTTGCGGGGCCGTGCTTCTCACGTGGCCGGGGGCGGGGGGAGGGCCGTCACAGTGACGAATGGGCCGCCCGGCGAGTACGGTGCAGAAGCAACGATCCATCCGAGTGCGAGGTCATCAGGAACGCGAGATTGAGCCCATGAGCGACTACACGCCGACGGACGGCCGGGCCAAACCCACGGGGAGCGCCGCAAACGCGTGACGATACAAGACCTGCGCCGCGGGGCGGAAAGCTTTCGAGACCTGGGCGATCCCGAGTTGATGGCCCAGGCGTGGCGGTGCGCCGACCCGGCCAGCCAGACGCTCACCACAGACTCCAAAGCGGAATTGCCTGCGCGAGAACGTGACTGACCAACTCAGGAGCCGGCCGTAAGGCCAGTGCGGACGAGTTGCCCTAACTCCTCCGGCCCCTGAATCAGGCCTGCCCAGGAGTCAGCGCTAGGCGCCGAAGCCCGATGCTGGAAAAGGGCCATTACACCACAGCCCGCCCCCTACACCGGTGACATAACGTCACGTGACAAATCGCACGGCAAAGACAGCGGACGGCCAACCTGCCAGCCCCGGACGACACCGAGATCCGGCACTCTCAGTTAGTTCTGGACGTCTCGAAGCTGCCCTTTCTGCACTTGCAGGTATTCGCGGATTCAGCCGACTGTGGGTGCCGCGCCAGTTATCGCACCCGAACTAGCTCCTCAGACCAGGGGCGATGGCAACTCTCAGATCGTTCCCGGATCGGACAATCGCTCAGAGGTGCGAATCCTTGCACCTAATGCAACTCGCATTGGTTAAATGCCGATAAGCCACATTATGTCAAGTAAGCGTCGCCGTTTTCATCAGATGAATCATCTCTCAACCCGGTCGCCCATCGCCGGCCGTCATCCCCCTTCGGGCACGGGTCGACGGATCAACGCTCCAGACGACGCCCACCAATGCCACAAACCCCGCAGTTAAGCCCGCCGCGGCTTGAACAAGCTGAGCAACCAGACGATGATCAGCACCGGGAATGCGACGGAATCGAATATCGCGGGTTACCACTACTGCGTAGTGCATCAGATGAACCACCACCCCGCCCGACCCGGCCCGTCCTGGTCCTCCGTCTCGAAAGCGCGCGTCGGTTGGCGGAGCCCATGGTTGCAATGTCGATTATGGGGAACCCCTCTAGCACCGGCCCCGTCAATCGACGAGTCAGCCGAGGGACATTCAGCGCCCGGTGCGCGAGAACTCCGACGAAGAAAAGAGACAAATCATGACACCCGCAGACGCACGGGATCAGGCCCACTCAAGGACTACCGACACCAACGCCGACTTGGACGTCGATCACGCGGCGTTAGATGAGCCGCGTGGCCAGTGGCAGGCGGCAGAGGAAGCGGCGACCCAGGCCGAGAACCAGCTCTCCCTCCTGTTGGAACGGCTCGAGGACAATGCCGCACGGCGCAGCGCCGACGAAGCCGCGTTGCAAGCCGCGGTCGACCAGCAGGCCGAACTCAAGCGTGCGATCAAGACGTCGAGCGAACAGCGGGAAACACTGCGCAAGGCGCGAAGCAAGGCTCAACGCGACGTGGAAGGCGCGCGCAGGCGGGCCCAAGCCGCTGAATCGATGTACGACGAGGCTCTCCTGGCTGAGGTGCTGGCCGCGCAGAAGATAAAGGATCTGACTGCGTCCGATGGCCCGGCACAGGCAGTCCATGACGAAGTCGATGCCGTGGCAGCGCCCATCGCGCAGTCCACTGCTCAGGCGACGGCCGCAGCCGTGACGGCTCGCAACGCCGGCGCCTAGCTTCCCAAGCTCCTGCGCCTGCAGAGCGGTGGCCCCAGGTGCACGAAGGCCCAGGTGAGGGATCCCCTGATCTGGGCCTTTCGGTGGAGCCGACGTCACGTCGGTCGAGGCCCTCCTCGACCGCGCGTTGGCCGGCCCCGAGAATGGTTGTGCTGTCACGACAATCGTGTTGGCGCAGCACCTGCAGCCCATGCGAAGGTGCTGATATGACAACGTTCGTCATCGATGCACAGGTGGCCGTCGACCTCGCCGTCGGTGGAGCGGCAATCCCACCCGAGCACAGCCTGGCGGCTCCCACGATCCTGCGCTCGCAGGCGCTGGCCCTCGTGTACGGGTCGGTGCACCGCGGCGAGATCGACGAACGGAGCGGCCGCAAGATTCTCGACGATATCCGTGCGCTGCGTATCCGACTCCTCGGCGACCGGTCACTGCAGGACCGCGCATGGCGAATAGCGACCAAGCTGAACTGGCCGGACACCTACCAGGCGGAGTACATCGCGCTGACGCAACTGCAGGCCGACGCGCTGGCTACCGCGGACACAAAACTCGCGGCCGCGGCCCGCCTGTTCGTTGAGACGCAGTCCCCTGCCGACATCATGCGGCCGGCGAGTTGAACCCGGATGCTCACTCGGATCGGAAGCGGCGGAAGAACCCGTGCACCTGCACGAGCAGCGAGTTCGTCCGCTGCGCGACAAGCCGAGCGCTCGCCGTCCCCCCGGATCAGCGAACGATTAGTTGCGGCATGCGGTCCCTGACGCGGACGGGCTGAAGGGTGGGCTATCCGCTGGGGGCATGAAGCTCGGTCGCCAACGTCTCCTCGCTGGCCCACGACGCCAACAGGACCAGATTGTCAGCGTCCGGCCCTCCCGCAGGTGCGGTGTAGACATTCAACTGTAGGCCAGGTTCGGTGGGCAGATCCATGGACTCGAAATTTAGATCGAGAAGGCCTACCGCCGGATGGTTCACACGCTTGCTCCCGTATCCCTTCAACCGGACGTCCTGAGATGCCCACTGCTGCCGGAATAGGTCACTGCACGTTGATAATTCGCCCACCAAGGCGATGAGTTCCTCGTCGTGGGGATTACGGCCCAGTTCCATACGCAACATCGCGGCCGCATTCCGCGCCACCTGGTCGTAGTCGACGAAGACCTTCTCAGCCTCGCTGGGATTCAAGTACACGAACCGCGCTGTGTTGGCGGGTCGTCGCGGGTCGGCCAGCACCGGTGAATACAACGCGCGCCCAAGGTGATTCATCGCGAGCACGTCGTAGCGCCCATTACGGATCAACGCCGGCGCACGGGTAATGGCGTCGAGCACCTCCTGCAGCACCGGGCGCACCGTCGCGGGAGTCTTGCGGTGCCGTCGACCGTTGGGTGCCCCGGACTGACGTGCGAGATGGAACAGGTGATCGCGCTCCGCTTCGTTGAGCTGTAAGGCCGATGCTAGCGCGTCGAGCACGCCCTCCGAGGTACCGGCCAGGGCGCCGCGCTCAATGCGCACGTAGTACTCAACCGACACTCCTGCGAGTAGCGCTACTTCCTCGCGACGCAGACCCTTGACCCGACGATTGCAACCGTAGGCGGGCAGGCCGGCCATCTCAGGGGTGATGCGGGCGCGATGCGACCTCAGAAACTCTCGGATCTCGGTGCGCAGGTCAAGCGTGGCGGTCATCCACTCACCGTAGGCCCGCATCGCAAGCCAAGGGAGGCACCGCCAATACCCTGAAGCCTCGGGTCCGGAAGATCGCGCGCATCGCGTCGGTGTCGTTGCCGAAGTATCACGCGGTCGTGGCGATCCCTCCGTCGACGGGGACGATGGTGCCCGTTAGGTAAGCGCCTGCCCGGCTGGCGAGGAACACGGCCACACCCGCCATGTCGTCGTCGCGGCCGATCCGGCGCAGCGGGGCCGACGCCGCGATCTCCTCGCCGAACTCGTCGAGGGTTGCAGCCATCATCGTCGACGGGAACGGTCCCGGCGCCACCGCGTTCACCGTGATGTGCTGCGGGCCCAGTTCCTTGGCGAGCACTCTGGTGAGTTGATGCAGCGCAGCCTTACTGCTGGAGTACGAGTAGTTGGGCCTCTGAGGGATGTGTATGGCGGCGATGCTGCCGATGTTGATGATCCGCGCGGGGTCGTCGGCGGTCCCAGCAGTGCGAAGGGCCGGCAGCAGGGCCTGCACCAGCCAAAACGGCGACTTCAGGTTGAGGTCGATGACTGTGTCCCAGGCTACGTCTGGGAACGTCGCCAACGGCTCGTCCCACATTGCGCCCGCATTGTTGACGAGGATGTCGAGACTCCCGGAATCGGCGGTGACGAGGTGAGCGAGGCGCGCACACTCCTCGTGCCGGGATAGATCGGCGGGGACCGCCCAGACGTCGCCGAATTCGGACAGCTGTTCCTGCGCCTGAGCGCACGCTTCTGCGTTGCGTGAGCTGATGACCACGCGGACGCCCGCCTGGAGAAGCCCGCGCGCGATCATCATCCCGATGCCCCTGGAGCCACCGGTGACGAGGGCGCGCTTACCACTCAGGTCGAAAAGTTCTGCATGCGTTGCGAATTGGCCTTTTATCACTTGCCGCCTTTCTCGTTGCTCGGCCACGATCCATTGCTTCTCTCCCCTGTCAGCCGGGAACCCCTCATAGCAAGTTAGGCGGTATTGCAGACGCCAAGGAGATCCCCGTAGTACGGGTACTGTCAGAGTCCCCTTGTCCGGTAGCCACTTGACGGACGCGGCAAGCGGCCAACGAATAAACCGCCAGGTGCGGACCCCGCGCGGCGCTGCGGATCGATTGGGCCGTCTTCGCGACCGAGGGCGCTGGCCTCGGCGCCGTCGCCAATGCCGGTGGCATCGACACGTTCCTGGCTGAACGCATCCTCTTTTCGACAACGACAGGCCCGCTTTGGGGAATGGCCCTTGACGGCTACGGGCCGACCGATGGGACATCACTGGCGCCGTTATCCACGAGTATGGCCGCATTCGCCTGATGAATCGTCGCGGTCAAACTCGTCGGACGACGAGCGCGCCACCGACATCGACGCGCCGACCCGGAATAAACCCGCACCCGGTGAACTTGGCTCAAGAGTCGCCCCTTCCCTCGACCCAGGAGCTCGCATGACCCGTCCCGTCCGCGTTGCCGTTCAGATCCAACCCGGCGGTACGCCCGACTACCGCACGTGGCGCGACGCCGTCCTGGCCGCCGATGACCTCGGAGTCGACGTGATCTTCGGCTACGACCACTTCCACCGCCCGGCGATGAAGGGCATCGTCGATGGCAAGCCCGTCTTGGAAGATGAGCAGCCCGACGTCACCAACTTCGAAGGCTGGACCGCGCTCGCGTCGTGGGGCGAGATCACCTCGCACGCCGAGATCGGGCTCCTTGTCACCGGTGTCGGCTACCGCAACGCGGACCTGCTCGCTGACATGGCGCGCACAGTCGACCACATCAGCGGTGGCCGGCTCATCCTCGGCCTCGGCGCTGGGTGGTACGAAAAGGACTACACCACCTACGGTTACGACTTCGGCACCTTCGGCTCCCGCTTCGATCTGTTCGACGACAGCCTGATCCGCATCGAGAACCGGCTCGCCGCACTGATCCCGCCACCCGTGCGCAAGCTACCGATTCTGATCGGCGGCACGGGGCCCAAACGCTCGCTGCCCGCTGTTGCCAGGCACGCCGACATCTGGCACGCGTTCCAGGACCTGGACGCGTTTCGCAGGTCCAGCGACCGCGTCGACGAGCTTGCCGCGACGTTCGGCCGCAACGGTGCTGACATCGAACGTTCGACCCTCTGGGAGAACGCCGATAGCGCCGATGCCTTTCGCGAGGCGGGCGTCACGCTGTTCCAGATCGAACTCACCTCCGACGACGGCTATGACCTCACGACTCTCAAGCAGGTGGTCACATGGCGGGACAACGCGTGACCACGGCCAGAAGCCTCTGACGCATCAGGCAGGCGGACGGCGCGTCAGTTTACGCTGACCGCGGGATCCAGCGTGATCAGATGTCTTCTCCTGCAATAACTTTCTGACAATGACCAGATCGAGGCCCACCTGAACCGTCGCTTGCAGCTATCGGGCCTGTCCGGCGCCGACTACACGGTCCTGGCGTCGCTCTCTGCTCTCGACGGGGATCGCATGCCCGCCCACGCTATGTGCAGCGCACTGGGCTGGGAAAAGAGCCGTCTCTCCCACCAGCTGCGGCGCATGGAGAACGATGGGCTGATCATCCGCGAGCGCAACCCCGACGACGCTCGCAGCACCTTGGTCTGCCTGCTGCCTGCGGGCCGCGCCGCCATCGAGAAAGCGGCACCCGGGCATGTGGAGGACGTCCGCCGAAACTTCATCGACCTTTTCACCCCGGCTGAACTCGACGTGCTGTCCGCCCTCAACGAACGCGTTCTGCACCACCTTGCGGCGGACGAAGACCGACTGGCGCGCCCCATTCCGCCCGCGGCCAACTGGTCGACAAGAGGTGGAAGGCAGCGGCGCGACTCTCGGGCAACAAAGGCTGAGTTAGCTAGCCGTGCTATCGGAATAGATTCATCCCAACTGTCAATTCGCTGACAATTACCTGTCAATGTTGAATAGGCTCAGTGTGCGGACCACCTACGCACAGGAGGTATACGCATGTCAGGAGTCAGGTTCTTCAAGAAACCAGGGATCGCGGCGGTTGCTATGGCGGCTGCCTGCACAGGGCTGATCACGTCAACGGCACCAGCGCAGGCGGCAGACTGCGCCGATTGGGGGTTCCGCGAGATGACCACGCGCATGGTCATCAGCAGCGGTGACCAGATGGGGTGGGGCGGAGGTTCGGGCAAGGACTCAGTTGGCCCGGGTTTCTGGACCAACGGCGTCAAGACCTGGGACGGTGCCGTCACAGCGCATATCACCGGGCCGAATTCGCTGTCGATTAACTTCACCGATTCCGAGGTGTCCTGGGACCTCGTCGGGATCATCGATTCGCAAGGTATTGCGACTGGCAACGTCACAAGTATCCCCGGCGCGACCTTCCGCTCGGACCAAGCCTTCGAGTGCAACGTCACGGGAGAAGCCGCGGCGGCCGCCCAGGCGCCGACCGTCACCTTCAACCCCATCCTCGGGGGTCTACGCGTCACCGTCGCGGATCGCAGTGGGAAGGCGTCGCAGTGCACCTACTCGGCAGACAACGGTTTCACCCGCTCCTTCGGACTCGGCGCTAACGCGACCACCAAAATCGACATAGTCCCCGCCGTCCCTGAGTTCCGGGACTGGGCCGTGAGCGTCGAGTGCGACAACGGGACCAGGAGCGACGTCTCGACGTTCTTCTGAGTAGATAACCCTGCCCTGCTAGTCCGGCCGCGGGCGGGTTACCAATACCGGTGGGAAACCCTCCCACCGTCGAGTGCGCGCGCGAGCGGAGTCAGCCCGAGGTCGCGGCAGCAAGTCGACCGAGCGTATCGGTCAGCTGATCCTTCGTGATCAGTGGGAACTTCACTTTCTCGAGCAGCCTCGGTGTGGGTGCGAGATTTGCTCGGCGCGCCCGGGCCGTCAGGTCGCAGGAAAGTAATGGCCGTTGTCCATATCGGCGAGGAGCTCCGGTTGAACGGGTTCCCATCCCAGGGTCTGGCGCGTGATGACGTTGGATGCCGGAAGGTCCAAGGTGACCAGATTAGGCTCCGCGCATCCCGGCGCCGTAGGCCACCGAGTTTGGAAGTCATTGCCGCCGTTCGATGGCCGACGGACTGATCTCGCGGGTTTTCATCTTCGAAGGTGACGCCTACCCCATACTGCTCGAATGGCGTCTCTCACAGTCTATTGCGGGTGCGCTGATGATCATTCGCGATGAGCAACCGACAGACCTGGATGCTATCCGCGCCATCACTTCGGCTGCATTCGCACAGGTACCCCAGAGTCGCCAGACGGAAGTAGCCGTCATCGATTCGCTCCGCGCGGCAGGCGATCTCGCCGTATCGCTGGTGGCGGTCGAGGAGGGGGAGGTCATCGGCCATATCGCCTTCTCCCCCGTGTCCATCGATCACGATGACGACCCGCGCTGGTACGGCGGTGGGCCGCTGGCTGTCCGCCCGGATCGTCAGCGCCGCGGAGTCGGCTCGTCGTTGGTTCGCGCTGGGCTGCAACGGTTGGCGGAGCTGGGTGCACACGGTTGTGTTCTGGTGGGCGACCCTGCCTATTACCAACGTTTCGGTTTCCGCAGTTATCCAGGTTTGACCATGCCCAATGTGCCGGCTCAGAACCTGCTCGCTCTGGCGCTCGGCACCGTCGACGTGAAGGCGGGGAACGTGAAGTTCGCCCCGGCGTTCGACGTCGGAGCGAGTTGACCGCGTCCCACGATCTAGAAAAGCTCCGGCGTCGTCGGCGCCACATCGTCGAGAAATGCGTTCACCATCGGTACGAGCACTGTCGACTCCCCCGAGATCCCGATGTGTGACATCGCCGGCAGAACCACCAGGCGTGCGGCCGGAACTTCCTGCAGCACACCAGTTGCCGCCGCCTGCTCATCCCCTCCCCCGCGCAGCTTGAACATCGCCATCGCGTGCTCGGGTTTCACGCCGTCCGCGTCGCCGATGATGACCATCGTCTTCGCGGAGATCGACCGCATCTCGTCATCGGTGATGTTCTGGTCGTCGATGTTCAGGCGCTTCATCTTCTGTAGGTAGGCGTCATACGCTTCCGGGTCCGGCGTGTGCTCCTTGAACGCCTTCTCGACGGGTGTGCCTGCGAACGCGTCGGCACCAAGTCCCTCGATGGCTGCGGACACCGTCGAGTACCAGCCATCCTTGCGGAACGTGGCCGACATCGAGACCAACTTGCTCACCAGCGACGGGTGACGGATCGCGAGCTGCAGCGCGACCCCACCACCCTGCGAGTAGCCCATCACATCCGCGGGCTCCACCTCCAGAGCCCGCAGCAAGGCCGCGGCGTCGTCGGCGAACTGTTCGTACGACATCTCGCGGGCGGTGTCCGGGGTGCGGCCATGACCCTGTTGATCGAACACGATCACGGCGCGCACGCGCGCGAAGGCCTCCACCCACACTTTCATCGAACCGGTGGCCATGAACGCGCCGGGAATCAGCAGCAACGGCGGCTTGGACGCGCCGAGCGCGCCGTACACCTCGTAATACAACTGCAGCCCATTTATCGGCAGGTGACCCCGCGACGGCATCGTTCCCATATCGGATAGACCTCAAGGGCAGAAAAAGCTCATCGCGACCGCGGCTGTAGCGTGGCGACGGTGAATGTCTCCCGCACGTCTCCTATCGCGCTTGTGGCGTCTGCCGCCTCGCTCGTCATCATGCTTGCCGCTTGCGGCTCCGATGCGGACACTTCGTCGGCAACCACGTCGTCGGCCTTAGAAGCGAGCACGTCCCCGGTCACCCAGCCGCTGGCATCCTCCGCCGTCCCCGAGGCGCCGATCGCTGCCAGCACGTGCCCAACGGCAGCGCCTGCGAATGGCGGCACACCGGAATGGACTCTTCCCGGGGCCACCGGCAGCGTCGCGGTCACCGGATCCACCGATACGACGGCGCCGCGCGTCGACGTGCAAGCGCCGTTCAGCGTGACCGAGACCCAGGTGCAGACACTGAAGGCCGGTGAAGGGCCTGTCGTCGCCGACACGGCCACGGTTTCGGTCTGCTACATGGGTGTCAACGGACGTGACGGGACGGTGTTCGACAGCGCCTACGAACGGGGCGCGCCTGCTGATTTCCCGCTCACCGGCGTCGTGCCTGGCTTCCAGAAAGCCATCGCGGGCCAGAAGGTCGGGTCAACGGTTGCTGTCGCAATGACCTCTGCCGACGGCTACCCCGACGGTCAGCCCGCCGCCGGGATTCAGCAGGGTGACACGCTCGTCTTCGCGCTCAAGATCCTCGACGCCTCGAGCTGAGCTGCCCGGCCGGGCATCCGGTCATCCAGTCGTACGAACGGGTCGCCGCTCGTCCCACACCGGCTGGTCGCTCTCGCGGACACTGCCGTCGGCGGCGAACACAAGGTAGCGGTCGAACTTGCGCGCGAACCAGCGGTCATGCGTCACGGCGATGACCGTTCCCTCGTATGCCTCCAGGCCCGCCTCAAGTGCCTCCGCACTCGCGAGGTCGAGGTTATCGGTCGGCTCATCGAGGAGAAGCATGGTGGCGCCGGACAATTCGAGCAGCAGGATCTGCACCCGTGCCTGCTGTCCGCCCGACAGGGTTTCGAATGTCTGCTCAGCCGCCCCGGCGAGCTCATACCTGTCGAGCACGCGGCTGGCCGCTTCGCGTGGCAGGCCGTCGCGGTGTTCGTCGCCGCGATGCAGGACCTCCAGCAGGGTACGTCCGAGTAGCGACGGGTTCTGGTGTGTTTGAGCGAACCAGCCCGGACGTACCCGAGCGCCGAGTTTGGCCGTGCCGGCATGACTGACCGAGCCGGGGGCGACATCGCCGACCGGTCGGTGGTCGCGTTCCGGATCGGTGCCGCCCGCCGCCAACAACCTCAAGAAATGTGACTTCCCACTGCCGTTCGCGCCAAGAACCGCGACCCGCTCACCAAACCAGATCTCCGCATCGAACCGACGCATCAGCCCGGTGAGCTCCAAATCTTGACAGACAAGCGCACGTTTTCCGGTACGGCCACCCGTCAAGCGCATGGTCACGCGTTGCTTGCGCGCGGTGGCTTGGGGAGGTCCGGCTTCCTCGAACTTCCTCAGACGCGTCTGCGCCGCCTGGTATCGACTCGCGAGCCCGTCGTTGTAAGCAGCCTTCGTCTTGTACATCAGGACCAGCGCCTTGAGCTTCGCGTGTTCCTCGTCCCAGCGCCGCCGAAGCTCGTCGAGCCGTTCGAACCGCGCGGCCCGGGCCTCGTGGTACGTGTCGAACCCGCCCGGGTGCGTCCAGGCCGTATTGCCTGCGGCGCCAAGCTCGACCGTGACCACGGCGGTCGCGGCCCGCGCAAGCAACTCGCGGTCGTGGGAGATGAACAACACCGTCTTGAGCGACTCACGCAAAGCGTCTTCCAGCCAAGTCTTTCCCGGTACGTCGAGATAGTTGTCCGGCTCGTCAAGCAGCAGCACGTTGTCCGGGCCCCGCAGAAGTGCTTCCAGCACAAGGCGTTTCTGTTCCCCGCCGGACAGCGACGAGACGTCGCGCCACTTCACCCGGTCGTAGGAGTCATGCAGAGCCGCCACGGTCACGGTGTCCCACAGCACCTCGAGGTCGTACCCGCCTGCATCTGCCCAGTCAGCCAAGGCCTGGGCATACCTCATCTGGAGCGGCTCGTCGTCTGCCTCCATCAGCGCCAGTTCTGCGGCGTCGACGGCGGCAGCGGCGTCGCGCAGGCGTTGCGGCGCCGCCGCGAGCAGTAGGTCTCGGACAACGGATTGATCGCGCACGCTGCCGATGAACTGCGGCATGACACCGATCGTGCCGCTTGTCGTTACGGTGCCCGTCGGCAACGGGATTTCGCCGGCGATCAGCCGAAGCAGTGTGGACTTACCCGCGCCGTTCGCTCCGACCAACGCGACGACGCCGCCTGCGGGTACCCGGAAGGACACGTCGTCGAGCAGCGGTGTCCCGTCGGGCAGCGCATACGACACCCGAGACACGTCCAGGTGACCCATGGACGAGATTCTGCCCGCCGGCGGGTCGCGGCGCACTCGAGTTTCATCGCCGACGCCGCCGAGCAGCCGATAGCGTTCAGGATGGCTTTAGCAGAGGGCGAAGGTCGTCGAGGCGGTCGAACAGGTGCCAGATGTAGGACGACGAACCGTTCTCCCGGTGGGCGTGCAGATCGGCCAGTTCGGGATCATTGCAGTAGCCGTCGAAGGCGTCTTTGGACTCCCACTCGACGAGTATCAGCACCTTGCGTGGCTCGATATCGCCGGTGACCGATTCACGGAACTGTCCGAGTGCGACGACGCGACCGCCGTGCCTGGCCACTTCTTGCGGTGAACGCTTGGAGTACGCCAGGTACTCGTCACGGTCGGCGATGTCGAACAGGTTGAGGGCATAGACCGTCACCCGCGTGACGCTACTCCCCCGGCGGGCGCCGAATTGGTGCAGGAACTGTTGATCGGCGGAACGATAATGGGGTTGTGTCGGTCGTATGGGAGTGTGCCTGGGTAGAGGCAGCTGTTCAGCGCGCGCGGTCTTTGGTCGCCGGTGATTCAGCGCCGCTGAGAACTGCGGCGCTGGGTGACGTCGAGAACGCGGCTTACTCAGCGACGGCCACTGCTCAGACAACGCGTGAGATGTCTGGGTTTCTTGTCGCCCAACACAAGCGCTTCGTCGCCAAGAGCGCCGTGAGATTGCGCGCGGCCGGTCAAACCGAAGCCGCCTTAAAGGCCGATATTGCGGTGGCCTCATCGATTGCACGAGGCGGCAGAGAACGTCTTGACGCGATCGCCAGGCAATCACGCGCAACCTCGCGAGCCGGTGCCGCCGCGACGACGCCTGCAGCGCAACGGGTCATCCTCAACGCGTTGCGCACTCAACTCGATCACACCGCCGGGGTCGTCGATTCGATACGGCAGCAGGGTGCCGAACTCGCAAGCCACATCAGCGCTCTTCAATATGACCCGCCGCTTGCTCCGCTTCGACTCGACCCACAATTCCCCACAGGGCCAATCGTGTGGTGTCTGAGACCGAAGGGAACATTCGGGCATTACCGGTGCTCGGTGTTGTATCCGGATCTAAGAGTCGGAACGTATTGGAGCCCAAGGGACGACACTGGCGGATCACTGCCGTGAAGCGCACCCTGGCTACTTGGAGGAAAAAGTGAGCAGGACAGCCGACGATGGTGCGATCGACGACGAACTTCGTCAGTACGCCTTCCATATGGAGCCGCAGCTGGTAGCCGACGGTGACACCTGGACGGCGTCGTATCCCGGTGCCGATTGGTCGGTGACAGGCTGCAGCGGCCACGAAGCACTCCAACGGCTTGGCGAGGAATTCATCCGTCGCCAGACTGCCGGTGAGGATCCACTCGCCTACGCGGACAGCGTTTACCGGCGGCATCTGCGTGACCCAGTGGATGGCGTGTACGCCGTCGACAACGAGTTGTACCGCGAGTTGGTGCACGCACCGGCAGACGAGCGTGAACGCACAATCAAAGAAGCAGAGCGCAGACGCAGACTCGGCCTTGCCTACACGTTGTCGGACTACCGACGCAACAGCCTGGGCGACTAGTGGCGTACCGAGCCAGGCGGGAGGTCAACGCCGATCTCGTCGCAGATCGGCGGGATGATGATCAAAGCACCGCGCGGGCTGCAGAACGGGGTGCCCGGCGGCAGCGGCTCCGGCGGGGGCGCAGGAGCGACCGGCGGAGGTGGTGCGACCTGATGGGGTACGCCCGACCACGGGTAAATGGTGCTGGTGCTCACGTCGACGATGCCCTCTGAATTCCAGTACCAGTCGTGGCAGATGTTCCAGTCCCAGCTCAGCACTTGGCTTCCGGGTATGGCAGGGTCGCCGGGACACCAGTGGGTACAGGTCATGCCGCCGGGGCAGTTGCCGCCGTTGTAGCTGGGCCCCTCGGCGTGGGAGATGCCCGCACCCAATGTCAGACCGGTTACCGCCACGGCGCCAGACACGACGACTGACGTCGCGAACCGCGAAAATCGGCTCATTCGATTCCTTTCGTTGGGCGCCGCCCACTGGCGATGCCGGTGCGTCAAGTACAGCCGGCGTGGTCGGCTACCGATCCCAAAAACAATGCCTCCTGGCAAGATCCGTTGAGGTCAATACCGGGCAAACCCCTCACCCAGCATGACCTGATCGGTTGGATGCTGAGCCAGTATGAGTTCAGCTCGAGGGCGCTCAAGGCGTTGGCGTACCAGAAGCTCGAGGCGCCGATACGCGAAGCGCTACAGGTGCTCGAACATGCGGAGCACGTCTAGCGCCCAAGCCGATCGCCGAGCGCCTGCAGGAGTTGGAGGGCCTGCGCTGCGCCGGTGTGATCTCGGAGGCCGAATACGCCGCCAAGCGCGGTCAGATCATCGACAAGATCTAACGCCGTGTCCTCCTCAGCGCTGAGGTACCTCGATGTCGGAGAACAACACGCGCACGCCACCCGTCGACAATCGCGCCATGGCCTCGAAAAACGCACCCGCCTCCGGTGTGGTCACCGCGTCGCTGGCAGACGCGTAATCCGGGTAGTAGAGGTCGATCGAACGATAGGCAGGCGTCGGGCTTCCGTCTTCCTTCGGCCACACCTTGGACGTCTCAAACCGGATGTGCCCCGGTATCCGGCGAGCGGCCTCCAGCTGTTCCGACTCGTAGGCAGCTTCGAAGGCGTCGGGATCAATGGGGTTGTCGTAGATGACCGTGATCTTCGTTTCGGACAATGGATTTCCCTCGCGTCGCTGTTAGCAGAGTGGTGGCGTTGCGCCCTAGCGATTATGCATCGGCCGACGCCACCCTGCGCGTACCTCGCACTGCCCCAGAAGTCCCCTACGAGGATGCCCGGGCCTTGGCCTTTTCCAGCTCGGCGACGAGCGCGTCCACTTCGGCGCGTCGCTCCGCAGGCACGTTCAGTGAATAGAAGGTGCCGACGTTGACGATCACCTGAAGCAGCTGCTCCTTCTCGCCGCCGAACAACTTCTTGCGTCGACTGAATTCGTTGATCTGGGTCCCGGAGTACCGGTCTGCGGGATTTCGACCCCGCGAGGTGTTCGTCCGCAGCTTCTCCACCCAGTTGCCGTCAACGACAATGCTTTCGCCGTCTATCCCATCGATTCGAAACACCCGGCGATCGTATCCGGTGCAGGTAGGTCGCGCGCTTACACCTCAGCCGTTCGGGCAGCTGGTCGTCGGAATGAACAGTGACCAGCACCATCCCGGGGGAAGGGGGGGTGTCAGGTTCGGCGGCGGCGGCGGCGGTGCCGGCGGCGTCTCTCCCTCGAAGATGTTGTGCGCCACGTTGCCCTGCCCGCTATACACGTACCAATAGGTGTGGCAGACGTTGTTGTCCCAGACCACCGGGTACACCCGGAGATTTCCGGTCTGCACCGGCGGATCTCCCGGGCACCAGTGGCACGGGCCAGATGGGTTTTCCTCAGGGCATCCGGGCCATGCACTCAGCGGTGCGGGACCGCCAGGCAGTGCCTGCGCGGTGCCTTCGGCCAAGCCCGCGCCCGCGAGTGCGAGTCCGGCCGACAGCAGCGCCCCGGCGAGGACGCGCTTGCGGTTGCGATTGGTGTTCATGTCATGTCTTTCGTCTCAGGCGGCGTGGGCGTAACCCACATGGGCCAAGTAGACAAGCGCCGTCGGGCTACCGATCCCAAAAACCACACCGGGCTGCCCCAGGTGGGTCTGTCACCGCGCACTGCGCGCTTGTCCAAATCCTGGCGGTGGATGGCTATCTAGCCACTGTCGTGGACGAATGCGGTTGGGCACTGTGGCACAGTGAGCAACCAGCAACACGTCCCGAGGACCAGCGACGTCAGCGATTCGGCCCGTTGGGGGCTTCCGGATTCCGTCATCTGTTCAGCAGCACTGCGATTACTCTTCGATGTCTCCCCCGCGTTTCTCGCAAACCACTGTGTCCGTAGCTATCTCTTCGCGCGCGAACTTGCGGCCGCCAAGGGACTGCGCAGCGACGTCGACTATGACGACGAACCGGTGTTCCTCGCGTGCATCCTGCATGACCTTGGCGTGACCGAATACGGCGGCGGCGACCAGCGATTCGAGGTCGACGGGGCCGACGCTGCGGTGCGCTTCCTTCGTGAGCAGGGACTCGACGATGAACGGGTCACCACGGTGTGGCAGTCGATTGCGTTGCATAGCAGCGTTGGCCTGGCGGACCGGTTCGGCGCCGAACAGGCCGTCTCTCATTTCGGGATCTCCCTGGACATCGCCGGTACCGGGAGGGAGCTGCTCACACCCGGTTTCGTCGAGCAGGTACTCGATGCGTGGCCGCGCCACGATGTGGGCTATGCACTCGCGGGCGCCATCGCCCGCGATGTACAAGCCAACCCGATGAAGGGTCCCCCGTTTACGTTGCCCGCCCACCTACACGAGTTGATCAACCGGACCTCGATCACCTTCTTCGACGTGGTGGAGAACTCGGGCTGGGGCGATCAAGCCCTGCCGTGGGTGGGCTAGCGACATGCATGTTCAGATCGTGCTGTTCGACGGGTTCGACCCCCTCGATGTCATCGCCCCGTTCGAGGTTCTCGTCGCGGGCAGCGACGCCGTCGGTGGTGAGTTCGACGTCGAGCTCGTGTCCGCCGAGGGCCCACGCGTCGTCGTCAGCGGATCCCGCGGGCTGTCGCTGCGGGCCACCGCGCAGCTCGATCCGGCCAATCCGGGTTACGTGATCGTGCCAGGCGCGTCAGGCCCGATTGAAGGGGATCCCGACGACGGTGTGGAGACGATCCCCGTGCTTCTCGCCCGATTCGGTGAGACCGAGGCGGTGCCGTTGATGCGTCAAGCGCTGAATAACCCGGAGGTCACGGTGGCCACTGTGTGCGGTGGATCGCTCGCGTTGGCGATGGCCGGCCTGCTGGACGGCCGTCACGCCAACACTCACCATCTCGGCGTCGACGTACTCGAGGCGACGGGCGCAATCCCCGTGCGGGCCAGGGTCGTCGACGACGGAGACCTCGTCACCGCAGGCGGCGTGACATCCGGTTTGGACCTTGCGCTGCATCTGCTGAACCGAAGTTTCGGCCCGCGTATCGCACTTGCCGTCGAGGAGCTGTTCGCCTACGAGCGCCGCGGGACGGTGTGGACGAACACCGGCCCGCTACCGAAAGCGGTCTGACGATGAGCATCTTCGGCGACTGGGACGTCAGCATCAAGACGCCGGTCGGATCGCTGTACATCGTCTACAGCTTCAAAGAGCGCGACGGCCGGATCACCGGCAGCGCAGCGGGCAAGTCCGAGACCGTGCCGCTGACCGACATCGTGCTCACCGACGACACGGACGGGCAACGGGTCAGCTGGCGGCAGACGGTGACCAAACCGATGCGGCTGAAGCTCGAGTTCGACGTGGTCGTCGATGGTGATCGGTTGGGCGGTCACTCGCGCGCGGGACGGCTGCCGCGGTCAGCGGTCTCCGGGGTGCGGCGCGCCTGAGGATCTGTCGCACGCCGGTGCGACGACGGGGCTGGCAAGATTCCAGCGGTCTGAGATGATCGCGCCAAACCGCTGCTATGGTGCGCTCATGGGCAGCGTTGCCGTCGTCGCTTTCCCCGACGTGATCGCATACGACCTCGCCCTCGCCGTCGAAGTGTTCGCGCGAGTCCCGCTGTCCAATGGCGAAAACGGATATCGCGTGCAGGTGTGCGGTACCGAACCGGTGATCGCCGCGGGACGGGTACGCATCGGCACCGATCACGGTCTGGAGGCACTCGCCGACGCGGACACCATCATCGTGCCCGGCAGCAACGACGTCGCCGCGGCGGCGCCGGGCGACCTGATCGCCGCCCTGCGCTCGGCGTACACCGCGGGGACTCGGATCGCGTCAATCTGCACCGGCGCGTTCACGCTTGCCGCCGCGGGACTGCTCGACGGAAAGCGGGCAACCACGCATTGGTTCGCGGCCGACCTCTTCCGCGCCGCCTATCCAGCCGTTCGCCTGGATCCCGACGTCCTCTATGTCGACGAAGGCCAGATCTTGACCTCGGCAGGCGCCTCCGCCGGCCTCGATCTGTGTCTGTACATGGTTCAACGTGACCACGGCGCAGCCACCGCAGCCACCGCAGCCAAGCTCGCCGTCGCACCACTTCACCGCAGCGGCGGTCAGGCACAGTTCATCGTCCGAAACCGGTTACCCATCACCATCATTGGGGAACAAACCGAGCTGGATTCCGTGCTGGCCTGGATCGAACAGAATTCGCATCGCGAGCTGACCCTGGCCGACATAGCAGAACATGCCGCGATGAGCGTACGCACTCTCAACCGGCACTTTCAGGCAGAAACCGGCCAGACGCCGATGCAGTGGGTCACCGGAGTGCGCGTCCGCCACGCGCAAGAACTGCTGGAACGCACCACCCACGGCGTCGAACGGATTGGCCGTGATGTCGGATTCACCTCCGCGGCCAACTTCCGCGAACAGTTTCGCCGGCTCAGTGGCGTTGCGCCGCAAAGCTATCGCAACACATTCCGTCAACGCACGCTGGACGACACGCTGCTCACAAGCGGTCATGCACGGCGTCGATCGCCCGGCGTATTCGCTTCTCGCTGACCGGGCGTGGGGTGCCGAGCTGCTGGGCCCACAGGCTCACCCGCAGCTCCTCGATCTGCCAGGCGATGTCGCGGACACTGTCTGCTTCCTGACGCGCCGATGGCAATGCGCGAACCAGTTCGTCGTAGGCGTCTTCGACCGCGTGCACCCGGGCCATGCGCTGCCGGTCGGCCTCGACCCCGCGGGGCAGGCTTTCCAGGCGCCGGTGGATGGCGGTCAGGTAGCGGGCGAGATCGGCGAGATGCGCGCGCCCGGCAGTGCTGACAAACCCAGCAGGCAACAGGCGGTCCAGTTGCGCGCGGACATCGTCGATCGCGTCGGCATGGGCGGGCGGTGGTTGGGCGGGCAGCTGCAGTTGCACTTCGTGTGCAGCGGACAACACCTTTTCGACGCGGCCCACCACATCGATGGTGGTGGAAAGGAGATCCGTCGCCACCCGAGCGCGCAGGGTCTCGAATTCACCGCTTGTCCACACCGGGGCGCCCACCAGCGTGTCCGCTGCAGCGTCGGCGCAGTCGTCGAGCAGAGCGGCCAGCGAGCCGTCAGGATTCGCGCCGAGTGTCAGACGCTTCCGCGGATCCAGCTGTCGCTCAACCGCTTTGACGGGTGACGGCACGCTGAGGCGCACCAACCGTCGCATCCCAGGCCCCATTGCCCGGTCCTGCTCAGCCGATGTCGCGAACACTCGCAGATCGACGGCGGCGCCCGCGTCGTCGAAGGCAGGGAAGCCGCGAACCGTCCGCCCACCGACCGTACGCTCGACGACGCGGGGAATTTCGTCGAGGTCCTCGGGCCATGTGCGAAGTCCCGTCCGTTGCAGCTCGCCGCCGACCGCGTGCGCGACGGCGTTCTGAGCCGGTGTCGCGAGCCGGTCCTGCAACGCAGTGAGGTCTTTACCCCTGGCGACCTCCGCGCCGTCCGCTGACTCGATAGTGAACGTCACCCGCAGATGCGCAGGCAGCTTGTCCAGGTCGAACGCGTCGATCGGCACCAACACGCCGGTGCGGCGGCGTAATTCACGCGCAAGCGCATCCAGCAGCGGCTCTGCACCCTGATCGATCCCGGCCATCACCGCGCGTGCGGTGTCGGGGGCGGGAACGAAGTTGCGGCGCAGGTTCTTGGGCAGCGAACGGATGAGCTCGGTGACCAGCTCCTCGCGCAGCGCGGGCACCTGCCACGCGAACTCGTCGCCACCCAGGCGCGCGAGCACATCGATCGGCACGTGCACCGTGACACCGTCGTCGACGGCACCTGGCTCGAATCGGTAGGTCAGCGGCAGCGCGACATCACCCGTCTGCCAGATGTCTGGCCGGTCGGCGTCGCCGGTGTCGTCGATGCGCAGCAGGTCGTCGCGGGTGAACGTCAGCAAGCTTGGTGTCTTGTGCCGCTGCCTCTTCCACCACGCGTCGAAATGCCGTGCGGACAGCACATCCGAAGGGATACGCGCGTCGTAGAACGCGTAGATGTCGTCGTCATCGACCAACAGGTCGCGGCGGCGGGTGCGTTCCTCCATCTCCTCGACCTCGGCGCGCAGCGCTGCGTTGTCACCGAAGAAATGGTGGCGGGTCTGCCACTCCCCCTCGACCAGGGCGTGCCGGATGAATAGTTCGCGTGCCAGCTGCGGGTCGATCGGCCCGTAGTCCACGCGACGTCGGGCCACGATCGGAAGGCCGTACAACGTCACCCGTTCATAGGCCATCACGGCTGCCCGCTGGGCGTCCCAGTGCGGCTCGCTGTACGTGCGCGCCACCAGGTGGGCCGCGATGCGTTCGACCTCCTCCGGTTGGATGCGTGCGGCGATCCGTCCGTACAGGCGGCTGGTCTCGACGAGGTCGGCGACGACGATCCAACGCGGCGGACGTTTCGTCAGCACCGATCCCGGCGCGAGCACGAACCTCGAGTTGCGTGCGCCCTGGAAGTCGCGCGTATCACCTTCGCGCAGACCGATGTGCGACAAGAGCCCTGCGGTCACCGCCGCATGCACACGCGCGGCGTCTGCCGGTTCGTCCTGCTCCCGGATGCCCATGTCGCGGGCGATGCTGCGCAGTTGGCCGACCAGATCCTGCCACTCCCGGATGCGTAGGTAGTGCAGGAACTCCTCACGACACATACGACGGAATGAGTTGCCGGAACGTTCTTTTCGTTGATCCCGCAGATAACGCCACAAGTTCAGGTAGGACAGGAAGTCGGAGTTCTCGTCGGCGAAGCGCGCGTGTTTTTGCCGGGCCGCTTCCTCTTTGTCGGCGGGTCGTTCACGCGGGTCCGGGATCGCAAGGGCCGCGGCGAGCACGAGCACTTCGCGTACGCAGCCTTCGGCGTCGGCCGCCAGGATCATCCGGGCCAGGCGTGGGTCGACGGGCAACTGTGCGAGTCGGCGGCCGACCGGGGTGATCGCGCCGTCGCTGTCGAAAGCACCGAGCTCCTGCAGCAGTTGCACACCGTCGCGAATGCTGCGCCGGTCGGGCGGGTCGAGGAACGGGAAGCTCTCCATGTCGCCGAGCGCAAGGGCCGCCATCTGCAGGATCACCGCGGCGAGGTTTGTGCGCAGAATCTCAGGGTCGGTGTAGCGCGGCCGTGACGTGAAGTCATCCTCGGAGTACAGCCGGATGCACACACCCGGCGCCACGCGTCCCGAGCGCCCGGCGCGCTGAGCCGCCGAGGCCTGCGAGATCGGCTCGATCGGCAGCCGCTGCACCTTCGTCCTGCGGCTGTACCGCGAAATTCGAGCGGTGCCGGGGTCGACAACATACCGGATGCCCGGCACGGTCAACGACGTCTCGGCGACGTTGGTCGCGAGCACGACCCGGCGGCCGGTGTGGGGCGCGAAGATCCGCTGCTGTTCGGCGGTCGGAAGCCGCGCGTAAAGGGGCAACACCTCGGTGTTCTTCAGATGACGCAACGCCTCTGCGGTGTCGCGGATCTCGCGCTCGCCCGACAGGAACACCAGGACGTCGCCGGGCGGTTCCATCTCGAGTTCACCCACGGCATCGATGATGGCCTCGGTCTGATCGCGCACTTCGGTGCGCACGACTTCACGGTCGGGATCGTCGGGGTCGTCATCGTCTGATGACGCGACCGGGACTTCCAATGGGCGGTAACGGATCTCGATCGGGTAAGTACGCCCGGAAACCTCGATGATCGGAGCGTTGAAATGCGCGGCGAAGCGTTCCGGCTCGATGGTCGCCGATGTGACGATCACCTTGAGATCGGGACGGCGCGGCAGCAGCTCACGCAGATAGCCGAGCAGGAAGTCGACGTTGAGGCTGCGCTCGTGCGCCTCGTCGAGGATGAGGGTGTCGTAGCGGAGCAGGCGGCGGTCACGCTGGATCTCGGCGAGCAGGATGCCGTCGGTCATCAGCTTGACCAGCGTGCGGTCGCTGACCTGGTCGGTGAACCGGACTGTGTAGCCCACGGTTTCGCCCAGCGGGGTGCCGAGCTCATCGGCGATGCGCTGAGCGACCGTACGTGCCGCCAGCCGTCTCGGTTGAGTGTGTCCGATGGTTCCGCGGATGCCGCGGCCGATCTCGAGGCAGATCTTGGGCAGCTGGGTGGTCTTGCCCGAGCCCGTTTCGCCGGCCACCACGACCACTTGGTGGGTCCGGATCGCTTCGGCGATCTCGTGCCGCCGCTCGCTTACCGGCAGATCGGGATAGGTGATCGTCGGCAACGCGGCTTGTCGGGTGGCGACCAGCGCATGGCCCGCGGTGATCTGCTCGGCAAGCTGGGCCAGCTTGTCCGGCTTCGCGCCGCGAAGGTTCTTCAGGCGTCTGCCGAGCCGCGCTGCGTCACGGATGGTCAATTCGTCGAGGCGCTTACGCAACTCCGCGACGGACGGTTCGGACACTCCGGCCAGGATAGGCGCTATCGGGCGCCGATGATCACGGGCACATGAAGGCGATGGGCGGGCATGGATTCGGCCGAAGCCCCTCGACCACGTGATAGAGCGAGGGTGGGTTTTCGCGCGCGTCTTGGGTAATGCCAGAAGTGGCAGGCGTTCATATCCCAAGTGATCGGTCCGTCGGCCTGGGGCAACTCTTCTCCTGGACACCATTCGTAGTTGCTCCAGGCATCGATCGGGCCCTCGCCGGCCTGGGCCGTTCCGGTGGCAAGTCCCATGGCGGCGACCGCGCCGACGCCGGATATCAGGGCAGCAGCGGCAACTCTCTTGATTTTCGGCAAAGTAGTGGTTCGCATGATCCGAAAATAGCCACTCACATTTGCTACCGATCCCAAAAACGAGAAGATCCGCAGCCGATATCAGCCTGCGGCCCACTCCTTGGCCCGCTCGAGCTCGTCGAGACCGAACATCGCCAGCTCCCCGGGAACCATCCACGCGAACGCATGCATCGCGTGCGCGACCCACTCCTTGTCGGAAACCACCGCGATCCGCTTGAACGCGGAGTGGTGCCGCGTCAGAAGGCCGAGGCCCAGCTTGAGATCCTCGGCCAGCCCGCCGGGACCGAAGCCCTCGTAGTCCGGCGCGATGACCTCGACCATTCTGATCTCACCGGTTTCCATCAGCTCGTCCATCGCGGGTTTGAACTCGCGGAGTTCGTCGCCCCGGATACGACCCGATACGCGGATACCGGTGACTCCGCGCGGCATGTCCGGCAATACCTCGATCATGGGTTCTAGTGTTGCCGCGGAAGCAGTTCAGTGACGAACCTTTCGAGGAAGTCGGTAAGTTTCACGTCGCCTGCCGGCCGGATGACGAACTTCGTCAGCCCTGCCTCGATGTAGTCGTCCAGCCTGCGGTGCAGGGTCTGCCAATCGGCCGCCACGAGCGCTGCGGGATCGAGATCAGGTCGGCGCTTGCGAATTGCAGCCAGCACCGGTGCAGGCAGATCCCCGTCGCCGACCGCGAGGTTGATCCCATAGTGATCGGGTTCGATTTCACGACCCGCAGTCTGCGCGGCAGCGATGATCGACAGGCGTGCCTGGCCCGCCTCGGCGGGAGTCAGGAAGCTGCCCAGCCAGCCGTCGCCGAGCGTGCCGATGCGACGGAACGCGGCCGGCGTTGCCCCGCCGATCCAGAGATCGAGCGGCGGAGTCGGTTTCGGCAGCACCTGTATCCCGCGCGCTGTGAAGTAGTCACCCGAGAAGTCGACGTGGTCCTCGCGCAGCGCGATGCGCAGCAGCTTGAGCGACTCGTCGAATACCGCGGCCCGCTTTCCATCCGGCACAACGAACAGGTCACGTTCGACGGGCAGCGCAGACCGCAGACCGAAGACCGGCAGAACACGCTTCGGGGCGACCGCCCACAGCGAGGCGAGCTGCTTGGCGACCAGTACTGGATGTCGGCCCGGCAGCACCGCCACCGAGGTGCCCACCTTCAGTCGGGTTGTGCGGGCAAGCGTGAACGCCATGCCGACGAACGGGTCGACGAGGTGTGAGTAGACCAGCTCGGAGAACCACAGCGAGTCGACCCCAGCACTCTCGAGCTGGTCGACGACCTCGGCGAGGTGCTCCGGGCCACTGTCGGCTCCAAGCCCGACTCCGAAACGGATTTTCACTCGCGCCTCCTTCGCACTGGCTCCCCACATCGCAACACGTGGCGGGCGCGGTTTGTGCCGCGGGCGCGGTTTGTCCTAGTGCCGAGGGACGCCGGTGTACTCGGGGTTGGGCGGCACCGCCAAGGCGATACCGATCCGATTCGTCGCACCGATGAATGCTGCGATCGAAATCGCCTCCAGAATGAGGTGGTCATCCAGCAGTCCCCGGCAACCTTGCCCAGTTTGTTGGCGTGGTTGGTGTGGCAGTACGCGCAGCAGTTCTCCCCCGAGACGACGGTGGCGATCACCTCACGTTCGCGCGCCGTCAGTCCGCCGCGATTGTCGGTGCCGAGTAGCGGCAGCAGGTAGGCGTTGAACCGTTCGAGGTCATCCTCGTTAAGCGACAGCGCGCGAAACCAATTCGACGTCAACCGCTCCTCGCGAAGTTGGCGGGTGAAGAAGCCGCGCACCGCATCGTTTCGCAGGGATTCGACCTCGGGGACATCGAGTCGCGAGATACGGGCGGGGCCGAGAGCGGGACGGATTTCGGCGGTTGTCGTCATGTGTTCGACGATGCCCGCCGCCCCACACGTAACCAAGAATTTCCGCGTACGCAGATTCAAATGCCGCGCCGGCCGATGAGCACCTGATCCACGCGAGCAATACCCTTAGTCGGTGGCATCAGTGTTGTCGGTCAACCTTGCTCGTGTCCGCCCGAATCCCGACGCACCGTCGAGGCCGACGGGAATCGACAAGTCGGCGGTGGACGAGTCGGTGATGGTGCGGTCGCCGGGGCCGATGCGTGACGGTCTCGGCAGCGGGCTGGTCGGTGACACCATCGGTAACCAAAAACTGCACGGCGGCGACGACCAGGCCGTCTACGCGTATGCGCGCGAAGATCTCGACGGGTGGGAGGCGCTGCTGGCCCGTCCGCTGCGCAACGGAATGTTCGGCGAGAACCTGACCACGTCGGGCCTCGACGTCACCGAGGCTCTGATCGGCGAGCGCTGGCGAATCGGCACCGACGGACCGCTGCTCGAGGTGTCGGCTCCCCGTACGCCGTGCCGAACCTTCTCCGCGTTCCTCGAGCTGGACAAGTGGATCAAGACTTTCACCACAGCCGCGAAGCCCGGTGCTTATCTGAGGGTTATCTCACCGGGGGTGGTGCGCGCCGGGGACCACATATCGGTTGATCACCGCCCCGACCACAATGTGACGATCGGTCTGGTGTTCCGCGCCCGGATGTCGGACCCTGACCTGCTTCCGAAGTTGTTGGCGGCCGATGCGCTGTCGTCGGAACTCAAGACCTACGTGCGTCGCCGCGTCGAGTCGAGCTGAGAATGTTCCGCGACGCTCTGAGCACCCTGCAACGGTGGAATTACCGCGACGGTCGTCCCAGTTGGACGGCGCGCGCCTCGAACCGACTGAACGCCATCGCCTTCGCGGCGGGCATCGGACCGCGTCATGCTGCGACGCTCGAGGTTCGGGGCCGCAAGACCGGACGGACGATCTCGTTTCCTGTCGTCGTCGCCGACTACAAGGGCGGCCGCTATCTGGTGGCCATGCTCGGCCAGAAAACCGAGTGGGCTGCCAACCTGCGCGCCGACGATCACGCCGTCCTGCTGACGCGCCGACAGCGCGAAGGCGTGTCGCTGGTCGAAGACTTCTCGGATGACAGGGCCGCGATCCTGCGTCGCTACCTCGAGCTCGCGCCGGGGGCACGCCCATTCTTTCCGGTCGACCGCCATTCACCGTTGGGCGAATTCGCGGGAATTGTGAACGACTATCCCGTCTTTCGGGTCGCCTGAGGTTGCTTGCGCAGGTCGGCGAGCGAGTTCTTCAGGCCGCCGTCGATGCGGATCTGTATGGCCGCGACTGCGATCATGACGGCCGCGGTCACCAGGTGCACGATCGCGTCGCTGGTGTTGTTGGGAAACGCGAAGACGAACGCGACCTGTTGTGAGAAGAACGCCCAGATCCCCGGAAGCGCGCCGGCTACCGCGGCGATGAGCAGATACAGCACCGACCACGACTTGCGCAGCGCGAACACCAGACCGGGCGCGAACAGCGCGAGGCCGGCAACCGCATGCCATCCGTTGTAGTCCATCCCCAGCACTTGGACGGTCGGCGCGTCAGGACCGGTCGCAAAGCTGGGCTCGACGATGAATCCGATCACCGCCTGGATGACGTGAAAAGCGGCGATTATCAGCAGCCCTATCTGGGCGAAACTCCACTTCACAAGGCACCTCCGGATGTCATACGGTGGGGCTCACCGGCAATACTACGCAAGGTAGTAGGAGTTGCCTATCCCCTGAGCTGAAATTGGTCCGCCACGAATCCGCCTCGGTGCGACGATGGTCGCCGATACTGCCGTGGAACCTGAACAGCGCACCCTGGTCCTGACCGCCTTCCCTGCCGAGGCGGATGCGATTCTCGCCCGCACCACGCTCGACGAGAGGCCGGTCGTCGTCGTGCACCGCAAGCACTATTACCTCGGCAGGCTGGGCGGCAACAAGGTCGTCGTCGCGATGACAGGCATCGGCATGCGGAACGCCGCCGACACCACCGAAACAGCACTGAAGCACTTCACTCCCGCGTCGGGTATCTCCGTTGGCGCAGTCGTTTTCGCCGGCGTCGCGGGCGGCTACGGACGCACCCGGATCGGCGATGTCGCCATCCCGACGCGATGGACATCCGATGACGGAGCCACATGGCAGGCGGTCGACCCCGAGATGCTCGACGCGGCCGACGACCTCACTGTGGATCTGGAGAGCACCGTCCCCGCCGCCGACGCCTCCTGCCGTATTTGTGCTGCCCTGTCTGGGCTGCGGCTCGTCAACCTCAATCGCGAGCCGCAACTCTATGTAGGCGGTGACGGCTCAAGCGCCGACAACAACAACGGTGCAGCGTTCCCGTCCATCCCCCTGGGCGGGGCCGTCTTCGGTCCTCAACCACATGCCGCACCGGACTTCTCACCGCTGTTCGCGGGCAACTTCTTTCGGGCGGTGGCGCCGTTCCTGGTTCGGGGAGTGCTCAGCAATATAACGGGCTTCCTGGCGAGGGGCAGCGCGCCTGTGGACGCGGTCGACCAGGAGACCGCCGCCGCACAACAGGTCGCCGATGCGCACGGCGTCCCGTTTCTCGGCATCCGTGGAATGTCTGACGGGCCGGGCGACCCGCTGAACCTGCCGGGCTATCCGTTCACGTTCTTCGTCTACAAGCAGGTCGCGGCGGACAACGCGGCCATCGTCACCGAGGCGTTCCTACAGCGCTGGGTGGGCGCCGGGGCCTGAGTTCGTGCGCGGCTGTAGTTCGCGTCGTCCTCGATGTCCACCCGGCGCAAACGCCGACTTACAGACCAGCCGACGGCGTCGATTCTGGATTGCGTTTCCTGGGTCATGATGGAGCTATGGAGTCGACCCGGCTGGATCGGTGGTTGTGGGCGGTCCGGCTGACCAGGACCCGGCCGGATGCGGCCGCCGCCTGCCGAAGTGGGCATGTCCGGGTCAACGATCGGCCCGCAAAACCGTCGACGGCAGTGTCTCCCGGTGACGAAGTGCGTGCCCTCATCGGAAGTAGGACGCGGATAGTCGAGGTGGTACGGGTGATCCAGAAGCGGGTCGGCGCCGCCGACGCCGTGACCTGCTACCTCGATCGGACACCCCCGCCGCCTCAGACTCCGCACGTTCCCGTGGCGCCTCGCGATCGCGGTGCCGGGCGGCCGACCAAACGGGACCGGCGAATTCTGGACAGGTGGCGCGCGGGCCGGCGCTGAAAACTTCCGTGCCGAGGTTGCGTGCTCGAACAACGCGCTGGCCCTACAGTCGTGACGTGGCGCAGACCAGCCCGGCCGGGGACACCATCCAGCTGGCGGCGGGCGTCGTCGGAGACACGGTGGGGCAGCTCGAGCGTCGTATCCACGCACGCTTCGGCGAGCGTGGACTCACGAAGGCCGCGCGCGACCTCGGCGGCCTTGTGGTCCGCGTCCAAGCAGAGGCCGGCCAGTCCCGAGATCGGTTGCGGCGCATGACGATGAGCCCCGCATCGCGAGCATCACCATCGTCGCGGCGACGTTGATCGCGCTGGCCTTCAGCCTGCGATCGGCCGTTGTCGACGGGCTCGCCAAGACGGCCGATTGGGTGCCGCTCGTCGAAAGTGTCGTCAACGACCTGGTCTTCGCGGCGATCGCGGTCGTGTTCCTCTGGGCATTTCCCGAGCGGCTGGAGCGGCGCTCATTGCTGCGCCTGCTGCACCGGTTGCGCTCCCTGGCGCATGTCATCGACATGCATCAGCTCTCCAAGGATCCTGAACAGGTCAGCCCGACCTACACGCCGACCGCGGCGAGCGTCGCGCACGGTTTGGACGCAGACCAGCTGCGCCATTACCTCGACTACTGCTCGGAGATGTTGAGCCTGACGGCCAAGACGGCGGCGTTGTGTGCCGAACACAGCACCGACGGGGTCGTACTCGAGACCGTCTCCACGATCGAGACCCTGACCACTGAGCTGTCGAACAAGATCTGGCAGAAGATCTCGCTTCTCCCCCGTTGAGACTCAGCCGAGGATGAACGGAAGCTTCGCGGCCAGCGTGCCCAGTTGGGAAATCTCCGCATCGGAGGCGACCCGCCGTCCTGTGCCGACGAGAAGAACGTCCTCATCGGAGAGCGACTCGGGAAACGACACCCCGGCGATGGCCTCCAGCATCAGCCTCGCGGCTGTCAGCCCCTCGGTGGGCGGTTTGGCTGCGCCGGGAAGGCGTGAAATCAGGTCGAGGTGGTGCAGCGTCCATTCCAGCACGTATGCAGACAGGTAGTCACTCGCGGTGAGAACCTCACCGCGAGTGCTCACGTGCAGGCGCGGATCGCAGAGTTCGGCGGCGCGCGCCGCCGCCGAACCGACGTCGCCGAGGTGGAATTTGAGGAGATTGGGGTCTTGGTATGCGGCCGCAAGTCGGACGGTCAGCGAGTCCAGGGGCTCCTCGCCAGTCGGCGGCGTTTCTGCCAACTCCCAGTAGGTGACGGCGTCCCGCGTCGGCTTGGATTTCGCCGGTGTGACCAGCGTGATCAATACATCCTGTGCGTCGATGATCAGATGACACACCAGGTCGCGAACCAGCCAACCCGAACAGCCCGACACCTCGGCGAAGGCCTCGTCGGGTAGGTCGGCGATCGCTGCACGCAATGCCGCCCACGTCTGCAAGAAGAGGTACACGGCCGCAAGCTAGCAGCTGTCGGGTTAGGCTGGTCCGGGTCGGCTGAGAGGTGCGGAGAGCTTAGATGGTGAATTTGAAGCGTGGTGTGGTCGTTTTCGGATGTGCTGTGGCCTTCGTCGCGGCCCCGCTGGTGGTCGTGTCGCCGGCCTCGGCTGACTCCGAATGCCCGTGGGGCACGAAGCCGACCCGTTTCGACGGCGTGTGCATCAGCGGGGCAGGTGGCGGCCCCGCGCCGGTTATCCCCGTTCCTCCGCCGGCCGGCGGCGGGGCGAACATCGTCAACAATCCGAACGGATTCGACACGGTGAACGGCGTGCCGTGCACGCCCGAGCACTATGGCGCTTGCTACGGAATGTCGCAGAACGGCTGATCGGCCACTAGTTAGATCCGGTCGTCGTGGTACCTCGTCTGAATCCGGTCCGCTTCCATGGCGGCGACGCGCCAAGCACTTCCCCCGACTTTCGATTGCCGCGTGGCCATCACGCAACCTCGGTGGACGCAATCGAAATGGGCAAAGTGCCGCGACCTAGGTAGTCACTGAAGGATGCCGAACGCGGTGTCTATTGGCTGGGGCTCACGGGCAGCAGGTCCCGCTCGGCGAAGACCCGCTTGGCGACGAAGATCGCGTTTAACGCTTTCGGGAAGCCGCAATAGACAGCGGCATGGGTGATCGCTTCAACAATCTGGGTAGATGTCAGCCCCACGTTCAGGGAAGCGTTGATATGGACGTCGAGCTGAGGCTCACATCCCCCAAGTGCGGTGAGCATCCCGAGGGTGACGAGCTGGCGCTGGGGCGGCGTCAACCCCGGTCGGCCATAGACATCACCGAAACCATAGGCGACGACGTGGTGAGCCAAGGCGGGGGCGATGTCGGCCAGCGATTCGACAACTTTCTGGCCGCCCTCGCCGTCGACCCGGGCGAGCATTTCGGCTCCACGTTCGTAGCGAGCCCGCTCGACGTCGTCGGTCAGGATGCTGCCAAGGGTGGATGCTGTTGTGGGGACGTCGTTCACGTGCGCTCTCCTTGTTGGGCGGTGTTGATGAGGTGCTCGTAGTGCGCGATCTTGTCGGTCAGTGCGGAGAGGTGGTCTTGCTGGACAGCGATGGCTGCCTCGACGTGGCGTCGGTGCTCGTCGAGAAGCTGTCGTCGCTGTTCAAGCGTCGCTACCCCGTCCGCGCGTAGCCGCGCGAACTTCTGCATCTGTGTGATGGGCATCCCGGTCTGACGCAAGCGGACAAGGAACGCGAACCAGTCCAAATCGCTGGCCTCGTACTGTCGCCGACCCGAGGTGCTGCGTTCGACGGGCTCGATCAGGCCCGCACGTTCGTAATAGCGCAACGTGTGTCGCGACAGACCCGTTCGCTGTGACGCTTCGGCGATCGAGACGCGACGGGTCTCCTGACAATCCTGATTGCTACTCACAAGGACCACCGTAGAAGTTAGAGCGCGCTCGAAGTCAAACTCCTGGGTGCAATCCGATTCCGCGACAACTACCGGTGACGTCAGGATTCACAAACAACCACACATGCCAGAACACTGGGGTCGGCCGATGTCCCACGGCGCCGGTCCGCCGTGGTAGGAGGCGTCCCACGGTTCACCCGTCATGCGTTCGTGACTGGTCGGCTTCCGGCCGCGCAGCGGGATCTCGCTCATGTGCTGGAGTCGGTGTTGTCGCGGCTGCTGCCGGTGGCGTCGGCGTCGCCCAATACTTCCTGAAGCTTGTCCAGCGGATTACCGCCGTCGTCGGTACCGAGACGATGCGGCGGTGCTGATCCGCCGCCGGACACCGGGATCCTGTCCGGGCTGACCGGGTCGAGAACGCCGGGGCCGTCGCCGCCCCCGCCGCCGTTCTCGATGACCGGACCGTCGCCCGGCGCCGGTGGTGGAGGTGGAGGAGGTGGCGGGGTCGACGTCGCGCCGGGCGCGGGTGGCGGCGGCACCGCTGTCGGCGTCAGCGACGTCGGTGGCGGTGCAGAGTCCACCGTCTGCGGGGGCGCGGGCGCCGGTGCTGGAGGAAGGTGCAGGTTCTTGATCTTGTCCTTCAGCCGGGGTTCGGCGTCGTTGCGTATGCGGCGCCGGTCGGGGTTGGCGTCGCTGTTGTCCTTGAAACAACCGGGCGGCGCGTCGGAAACCACTTGGAGCGCACTGTTGTAACGCTCTTCGGCCTTGGCCTTGTCGCCGCTGCGAGCGGCGAGGTCGCCCTGAGTCTCCCGTACCAGCTCGAGGTTCACGCGCGCCGAACACTCTTGCGCGCCGCTACCGGAAAGCGCATCGTCGAAGCGTTGTTCAGCCTCGTCGAGGCGACCCTCGAGGACGGCGAGATCGCCTGCGATGAACGACACTTCGCCAGGCTCGATGATGTTCAGCGTGTTCAACGCGGCGACGTCGCCGCGCAGCGCGTCGATGTCATGGCTGGCGAAGTCCGATACCGCCGCGTCGCCGACAACCATGGTCGAGGTGATCTTGGCGATGACCAAAAGCAGCAATAGCGCCACGGGCAATGCGAGCACCATGAGGCGCCTACGTAGCCGCATTCTGGACGGCCCTCGATGCCACCACCGGCCAAGGCTCATCCGGGCACGGCGGGCGGCGGTGCGCGGACCTTTGCGCAGCATCATCGGCTCACCTTGCGGGGTATGCGATTACGCCGGAACTCGACCACCGTCAGATACACCTCGACCAGGAGCAGGATTGCGGCCAACCCAGTGAAGACCCAGTACAGTTCGGTGCGCTCGACCGCTATCGACGAGACCACCGGCGAGTCGTCCGGGCCGGGCCCGGTCAAGTCGACCGCGGGTATCACCGGCGTGATCGGGCCGTTGTCCCGATGAAAGTACGGGACCCCCAGCTGTGCGGCCAACGCCTTGAGGGTGTCCTCGTTGATGCCCGAGATCGCGGGTGCACTCGTCGTCGGGTCGCTCATGTACACCAGCGCGCCGTTGAAATAGCCCTGCCGGATCGGTCCGCCCGCCGCAGTGCCGTACCCCAGGACAGCGCCCCCGGCCACCGCGCCTTCTGGCAGGTCGAAGCCGCTCTGCGGGGCGCGTGAGCCGCCCGCTCCTTCCCCGAAATAGAACACCAGATTCTTCGAGCCGGGATACAGCCGCGACGCTTGAGCGAGCTTGTCCCGCAACAGATCATTCGCTGCGGCGGCATCGACGGTGAACATCGCATCCGGCGGGACATCGGTGTAGGGCGACATGCCGTCGATGCGGGGTTTGAGCGACCACATGTCATCGGACAGCGGCCAGTCCATCCGCGCCTTGGATGCGAAGCCGATCACCGCGAACCGGGCCCGCGGATATTGGTTGACGAGTGCGGTCATGTCGCTGCGCATCCCCGACATCCGCGTGCCGCCGTCGACGAAATCCTCGACGCGCGAATCCACCGATCGATCCACCACGAAGAACACGTTGACGTTGACGTTCTGCGCGTTGGCCGGCTTGTTCTCGGCGCGCGCGTTGGCGTCATTGGGCTCCAGTCCAGGGCGGGCCGCGGCCAACACGAGAAGCAGTCCTGCCGCGGTCAGGCCGCTCCAACGCGCCACCACCCTGAGGTAGCGGCCCGTGCCCGTGCGCACCAGCACGCGGTACAGCGCGACCATGCGGATCACGATGAGCACGGCCGCGATGCCGAGAAGCGCTGCGATGGGAAGGATCGGCTGAAACGTCATCGACGCAGCACCGCCAGAGAGAGGAAGAGCAGGCCGGCCATCAGCAGAGAGCCGATCAGCGGCACGTTGGGATAATCCCAGGATCGACGGGTGATGATCGTGCCGCTGGGTAGAACCACGTTGGGCGGGTTGTCGCGGATCTTGTCGAGCAGCCCCGCCAACGTCGGGTCGGTGCCAGACGGACTATCCCCTGCCGTGCCTGCCGGGTTGTACACGCTGGCCCGGCCGCCGCTGGCCGACGCGACCGCGGTCAGTGCGTCATTGGCCTCCGGGGTCGAGTTGTTGATGTCCGCGCGGGTGATGACGTTGACCTGGATGCCTGCGGCGGCCGCCATGTCCTTGACCTGTTGGTCGGAGAAGAGCGCCGCCCTTGTGTCCTCGGGGCTGCCAAAGCGGCTGTGGCCCAGGTAGATCAGCGAGCGACGGCGGGTGCTCTTGTCGTCGAAGGACGGGAAACCGGTCATGCACAACGCGAGGATGTCCTGCACGCTGCGCACGTAGTCGTCATAAGTGACCGTGCGGGAGAAGTCGTTGATCCCTGCCCGCAATTCGTCGGCTTGCGGTCCGGCGAGCTTCTTGTCGGTATCCAGATCGTGCTGCAACGACGCCAGCCCGGCGAATCGACTGAATTGCGCTGCCGCGTAGTCGTCGTCGCGGGTGAGCGGCACCACTCGCAGCGACGGTGAGGTGAGGCCGATGCGCTGGGTGTCGAACGTGTGGACGTGCTGTGCGAAGTAGTTGAGAAAGCCTGCGGTGGTCGGATCCGTCACGGGCTGACCCACGCAGAGCATGATGTCCTCGGGATGCACGGCCTCGAAATTTCGGCTGGCAGAGGACAAACCGATCGGCCTCGACGTGGTCAGCAGCGCGGTACCGAACAGGGCGAGCAGCAGGATCAAGGTGATCAGCATCGACCAGAACTGGATCCGCGCGATGCGGGCGTACTCGGGCATGCCGGTCAGCCGGTCGACGTGCGCCAGCGGGCGCAGCACCCTGGTGATCCTGTCCATCGGCACCATGGTCGCGAGCGCGACCGCCGCACCGAGCGCCACCGCACCGACGATGAAGACAGCCCACCATCTCAGGTCCACGTGCGGATCACCTCTACGGCTGCGGATGCCACGCGGTCGATGTCGGTGTGCTCAGTGGAGAACTGTGCGTCGTTGAGCGCGCTGATGACGGGTGCCGCGGGCGCCAGCGCGTGATGGCCCGCAATGTCGTCGATGTGCATGTACTGTGCGCGGGCGCCGGTCGCGACGTAGAGGAAGCTGCGCAGCGTTCTGCTGATCGCTGCCGCCGCGTGCGCCGCGGGCATGCCGCCTGCCCGGTGGTGCCCGGCGATGGTGGTGATGCTGCGCGAGAAGCGCCGCCGTAGCAGTCGGGAGTGCAGGCTTCCGAGGACGGGAAGCCTGCGCAGCCGTGCGGGAGGCAATGTCCACACGAATACGCCTGCGTACCAACCGATGATCCCTGCGGCGCACAACGCGGCGACGATCCACCACCACCACGAGAATCCCGCGGGCCCGCCGAGATAGCGCAGCAGATCACCCGGCATGCTCGAACGCCTCTGTCATCGCGACGATCTTGGCGCGGATCTCACCGCTGCCCGCGATTCGGGTATGGCCGATCCCCCTAGTGGTGAGAAACTCGTCGAGCGCGGCCATCCGTGCGGCTTCGCGGCGCCGGTAGGAATCGATGATGCGGGGACCCAGGGTGGCGCCGTTGAGCACGTAGCCGCCCGTGGCGACGTCATACCCGTCTCGTTCACCTTCGGCGGATCCGACGGCGGCCATATCGGACACCATCGCCCACATCAGGTCGTGGCGACCCGAGAGCTGTTGCAGCGCCTCGGCGAGCCGTTCATCGACATTGGGTTCGTCAGAGATCACGATGACCAGCATCCGGCGGCGGTAACCCGTTGCCACATAGGTCAATTGGGTGACGATGTCGCTGGTGGCCGACTGACTGGAGCTGTGATTGTAAAAGCGGTCGAGCAGGCTCTCGATGTGGGTTTCGCCCCGGCGGGCTGCAACGTTGGCCGACCCACGTGAATCCCCGTAGACCATCGCCAACTCGTCGGCGCGGTTGCCGGTGATGAGCCCGATCGCACCCATGACGTGCAGGGCGACATCGCGTTTGAACTCCCCGCTCGGCGCCAGCGCACTCATGTTGCGGCCGGTGTCGACGATCAGCAGGATCTTGTGGTGTTTTTCCGAGACGAACCGCTTGATGAGCACCTGATCGGTGCGCGCGGAGGCTTTCCAGTCGATATCGCGAACATCGTCGCCGGCCACATAGGGCCGCAGGTCGTCGAATTCCAGGCTGCGGGTGTGCAGCAATGCGTATCGGCCGCCTTCGAGCAGTCCGCGGGTGTCGGTGCCGAAGTACAGCTTGGCCCGGTTGAGGTACTTGCCCATCAGCGCG
The DNA here is from genome assembly GCF_003719305.1 of Mycolicibacterium stellerae. Lineage (GTDB taxonomy): Bacteria > Actinomycetota > Actinomycetes > Mycobacteriales > Mycobacteriaceae > Mycobacterium > Mycobacterium stellerae. Next base: position 59,888 of record NZ_RARC01000019.1, on the reverse strand, counting down.
TCAGGGCACCCGCACCGTTTGCAGGATCGCGTCGATGATCGTTTCGGGGGTGATCTTCGCGCTCGCGGCTTCGAAACCGAGGATCAGTCGGTGGCGCAGGATGCGATGGGCGAGCTGCTGAACATCTTCGGGGCGAACGTGATTGCGACCGCGCAGCAACGCGAGCGCGCGACCGGACTCGCAGAACGCGATCGTGGCACGCGGGCTGGCACCGTACTCGATCACGCGGGCCAGCTGCGGCGGCAGGAACTGCGACGCTTGCCGGGTGACCGCGACGAGCTGGCTTGCGTAATGCATCAGCGCGGGGTCCATGTGGATACTGCGCACCACCGACTGCAACCTGCGCACATCCTCGAGACCGATGACGGCATCGGTCCTGTGGCTCTTGTCGTACACGCCGGCGTCCCGGCGGAATACGACCTCGACCTCTTCCTGCGCACTGGGATACTGCAGGACTTCCTTGAGCATGAAGCGATCGGTCTGGGCTTCCGAAAGCGGGTACGTCCCTTCCTGGTCGACCGGGTTCTGCGTGGCAACGACCAGGAACGGTTCCGGAATCGGGTAGATGGTCCCTGCGATCGTCGTCTGACGCTCCTCCATCGCCTCCAGCATGGCGCTCTGTGTCTTCGCACTGGACCGGTTGATCTCGTCGAGCAGCACGATGTTGGCGTGTACCGGGCCGAGCTGCGTGGCAAAGGAGTTGGTGGCCGATTCGTAGACCTGTGTGCCGATGATGTCGCTGGGCAGCAGGTCCGGCGTGCACTGGATGCGCTGGAACTGGCCCTCCACCGATTCGGCAAGCACGCGCGCGGCCGTCGTCTTGGCCAGCCCGGGAACACTTTCCAGCAGGATATGACCGCCGGTGAGCAATCCGATCAGCAGGGATTCACGCAGGTTGTCCTGGCCGACGACCTTGGCTGCGAACGCCTGATTCAGCGAGGCGATGATTCGCTGCGCGGTATCGATGTCCTGGTGATTGGGTTGGGTTCTCGTCGCGGTCATCGCGGCCTTTCAGGCATTGGCAATAGGGGTGGGGCTAGTTGAATTTCAGTTCGGGCGGGGTCTTGGCCATATCGGCAGTGCCGAACAGGAACGGCGTAAGGCTTCCCTGGTCGGTTCCGCCCGAGGTGGTTTTGACCGTTAGCGGAACGGAGATCTCGCCGCTGAACATCAAGGTCAGCCGGTAGGGATCGAAGTTTTGGACCTTGATCTTGCTGAGGTCGGCGGGGCCCCAGGCAACCGTCCCCTCGGCGTACCCGTCGGGGTCCAACTTCACCGGACAGCCTGGTGGCGCAAGCAGATTGGAGCTCTGGCATTTACCCAACGCGTCCTTGAGTTGCGCGTTGACGGCGTCTGTCCCCTTGTCGGAGAGAACGAAACTGGGCTGGATCCAGGACAGCGAGAACAGCGAAAGCTGATCGAGCAGCATGGGTTTGGCCGAAACCGTCATGTAGGTATTGCTGGTGCCGAGGTCGATCCAACCCGGGAACACGTACACCGTGGAGTCACCTGCCGGCTTTCCGAAGAACGTCAGGGTCTTGGATGCGGCGTAGTTCTCCGCCCCAGGGGTGGGCTGGATCTTGATCGCCGCCGAGTCCAGCTTCCAGACGTCGTCGTTCTTCTTCATTTGCAGCGTCGCATCCGAGGTCTTGTTCCCGAAGTTGGCCGCGACGTGCACAGAGGCCATGCCGATGGTTGCGCCCGCCCCCGACGAGTCGTCGCTCAGTATCCGGATGTTGGTGATCGGCCATTCCGCGGTCTGCTTCTTGAGAATGTCGTCGGTCAGCAGCTCCTTGCTGGCGGGCTGGTCGATTCCGTACGACAGCGCCTCTTCCGCGTTGCCTGCACTCAACGCCTCCAGGTAGGCCTTGACGACGTCTCCTGCCGATCCACTCTTCTTCGAATTACCGCTTCCGCCCGCGAGGGTGATCGCCAGCACGACAGCTACCACCACGATCACCGCGCCACCGGCCACCAATGTGATCACCAGCGGCTTACGGCTTTTCGGTGGTGGCGGCTGCGGTGGCCCGAACATCGGTAGCCCAGGCGGGGGTTGATTGGCGTAACCAGGCGGTGGGGCCTGCCACTGTTGGGGCGGCATCGGCGGCGGCTGCTGACCTGGCCACCCTCCCCCACCCTGAGGTCCCTGCGGTTGCCACGGGCCAGGCGCGGGCGTCGACGGCTGCCAGCGACCACTCTCGGATTGCGGTGGCCACGGGGCGGGCTGCCCGGAAGTGCCCGGCTCCCAGCGCCCTGGCTGGGGCGTGTCGTGCGCCTCGGGACCGCTCGGATCCGATCCTCCGACCGGGTTGGGGCCACCGAACCGACCCCCCGACCAATCGGTCACAGCAACTCCTCCTGCCCATTACGGCGTTCGTCTTGACCATCCTAAGTCAGCCAGCGAACTGCTCCGTTCGCAAATTTTGCGCGCTGATAGGCGCTTGCAAGGCCGACGACAGTACACAGTTGGCTCCGATGCGGACCAGCTCAGCGCGTGTGCAACGGCCCGCACAGCAAATCTTTCGAAGTGTACCTGCCGGTCAGTGCGGCATCTTGTTGGCGATGGAGTTCACGACGGCCACCGCCTGTTCTGCCTTGACGTCGTCGGCGCAGACGTAGACGTCGATGACCACATTGGATCGGGATGCGATCGCGCGCTCGCAGAGGTAACCATCCCCGGCCTCCGGGCTTATCAGCAGGGTCGGGATCTCGTCGGTGACGGTCGGAAACCCGACCGTGTATGTCTGCGGTAGCTTGTCGTCCTTGTTTTCGCTGACGCTGACGCGTTTGTCGGAGCATCGATCCCAGTCGAGCTGTGTCCGAACGACGTAACGGCTCGCCTCGTCGGCACTGCGAAACGACACCACACCCTGGTCGGTGTCGGTCAGACCCCACTCGTCGCCGGGTGCGCCGACCTTCCGTCCGACCATGCCGGTGTAGTCGATTCCGTCATATGCGGTGTACATCGTGTTGAACAGCGCCCCCGCGCATGAAGGGTCCGAGTAGCTCTCTCCTTGCGGCGGCGTGAGCTCCTGGTAGGGGTCGTGGCTGACGAGGCCGGGCACAGCGATGGCATCGCTCATTTCCGCATCCGAGAGCAACAGCGTGCCCAGATCGGCGGGCGCGACGGCGGGGGCGGCGCCGTCCGCTGCGGCAATGGATCGTGGGTCACCGTTGACAGTCTGCGCACAGCCCGCGCAGAGCATGACCGTGCCGAGCGCGAGCGCACGAAGTCTGCTGTAGGTCATCTATTCGGCCGGAATCTTTTTGACTATCGCCGCGGCGACATCGACTGCCTCGTCTTTGATGCCGTTGCGGCACACCTGAACATTCACGGCGACGTTGTTGCGGATCGTCAGCGCTACTCCACATGTCCAATCACTGTCACCGTCTTCGTACTGCGCAATGCTCAGGGTTCCGTCCGTGTTGGTTGTGTCTCCCAGGGTCCAGAAGCTGTCGGTTGCGTCGGGGTCGTCGAGGTTGCGCACGTTGACCCGACGGCCGTTGCAGACGGGCCAACTGGCCACCTGCTTGGCAAAGAACGCCTCGGCATCAACGGGAAGCGGGAACGAGACCACCGCCTGCCAGGTCTTGTTCTGGTAGCTGTCGTCCGGCCGCATCTGGACCAGGTACTGGGCGCGAATCGCGGTCCAACCGCTGCCTGCGTACACGGGACCCGACGGCACCTGGCCCGCGGCAGCACAATCGCCGGCGGCGGTTTTGCCGCGATACATCTGGGAGAACGTGTCCTTGACCGTGAGTTCACTTGCGCCGACGAGCGTACTGAGCTGTTCGGGCGGCAGCAGGAATGCGTCAAGTGCCCGAACGGCCACCGGGGCGGGCCCCCTACCCAGATCGGCTGCGGGGACGGCTTCACCGTCGGCGGTGACCGTACAACCGGTCAGCAGAACAGCTGCCGCGACCGCACCCGCCCAGCAGAGCGCGCCCCACGCCGTACGAATGCCCCCGGTGACAGCCATCAAGGCAATTTTTAGCATGCCGTGGCAGGGGGCCAACGCACCTATTTCGGCACTGGATCGATGAGGTGGCGAAAGCTCGCGGCCGGGTAGATCGATGCGCCTGCGGCGCGGACCCGTTCAGCAAGGGCGCTATCCGATGTCACCACGGTGAGATCCTGCGGGTCGTGGTCGGCCTTGACCAGCCGGACGATCTCGTCATCGGCCGAATTGGCGGCCGCCCTTGGCGCGTGCGCGATCTCGATCACCGATGAGTCGATCGGCGGTGACATCGGCCGCTCCAAAACCACAGTCACGCGATGGTCCTGTGTCGGGGTCCAACGTTCGAGTTGGTCGACCAGCCTGATGATCGCCCCTCGCCGATCTTTCCACCAGCCGTCCGGCCGGCTGCCGATCACGTTCATCGCGTCGACGATCCAGCGCTGGGTCACTTATCGCCCAGAGCGGCCGCGAGCTGATCGATGGTGAGCGTCCACCCGCTGTAGAAGCTCTCGAATTCCTCTGGGGGAAGCAGGGAATGCTCGATCGACATGAGCGTCTCCTCTTCACCGACCGGTTCGAAGGCGACGTTCACGACACTTTCTGTCGTCGGGTCCGGCCAGTTCGAGTTGGTCCACGTGAAGCGCAGCAGGCGCGGGCGGTCGATGGTGAGGAATTGGCCGGTGATCAGGACACGCGTGCCCGCATCGTCGACATCGAAGCGCACGATCCCGCCGACGTGTGGTTCGACGGTGACGTCGAGCACCTGGACGGGACGCGGACACATCCACTCCTGCAACGACTCTCGACCAAGCCATTCGTCGAACACGGCGTCTGGCGCGGCGGGCATGACGCGTTGCACGCGGACGGTCACCGCCTCGGTCACCGCCTGCCCTTCCTGCGCAGCCGCGCCGACAACGCGTCGGCACGCGTCGACCAGAACTCCGTCTGCTCGGCTATCCACTGCTGGGCCATCGTCAACCCGTCGGGTTGCAGGGACAGCCAATGCTCACGGCCACGCACTTCGCGCCGAACGAGCCCGGCCGCCTCCAGCACGCCGATGTGGCGAGAGACGCCTGCGAACGTCATCGGCAGCGGCGCGGCCAGGTCGGATATCCGGGCGTCGCCCTGCCGCAGCGTCTCCAACAGCAGTCGCCGGGTCGGATCCGCGAGTGCCCCGTATGCGCGGTCCAGAACCTGATCTTCAACCATCTTGTTGACTATAGCGATCGCTCGTGGTGTGGTGGAAGATATTGTTCAACTGAGTTGTTTAATGATTTGATGATGTCCGCCGAGAGGAGATGGCATGAAGACGCCTCCGATTGTGTCGGCGCAGGAGTGGGATGCTGCGCGGCAGGAGCTGCTCGTCAAGGAGAAGGAACACACCCGGGCGCGCGATGCGCTGGCCGCACTGCGACGGCGGATGCCGTGGACGGCGGTGGAAAGGAACTACGAGTTCGAGGGGCCCGACGGCAGTGTCGGCCTGTTGGACCTTTTCGAAGGACGGCGTCAGCTGATCGTCTATCGCGCCTTTCTTGACCCGGGCGTGCACGGCTGGCCCGACCATGGATGTGTCGGCTGCTCGTTGATGGCCGACCACATCGGTAACCTCGCGCACCTGAACGCCCGCGACACCACGCTCGTCTATGCGTCTCGCGGTTCGCAGGAAGACATCGCGCGGATCAAGGCTCGAATGGGTTGGGACCACCCGTGGTACACGATCGTTCCCGGCCCGGATGGCGCCTTTGACACGGACTTCGGTGTGGATCAGTGGCACGGCACCAACGCCTTCATCCGCGACGGCGACCGCATTTTCCGCACCTACTTCATCGACAGTCGCGGTGACGAGGTGTTCGACAACACGTTCCATTTCCTCGACATGACCGCGCTGGGGCGACAGGAGGCGTGGGAGGACTCTCCGGAGGGCTACCCACAGACCAAACCCTACGAATGGTGGCGCTGGCACGACGATTACGACGATCGCCAATCCGCGCCGAAGGAGTGACCCGGGTGGCGCTGCGTTGGCGAACCGGTAGCCGCAGCCGCTCTCAGCTCGCGGCGATGCACTGGTCGGACGACCCGTCGCGGGTACTCGACCACCTGTGCATGTTCGGCCCGGCAGACAAAGACATCCACGAATAGCCCAAGGATCAACGATGATAAGTGACTCGCCACATCGCGATTCCGTCAGCAGTGCACCGACCCCCGCAACCGTCGACCGGGCGACCTTCGAAGCCGAAATCGACATCCTGCGCGCCCGCGAGAAGGCGCACATTCGGCAGGGCGACGCGATCGCCGCGGCCCGCCGGGCCATGCCGATGGTCGAGGTCGACGCCGCATTCGAGCTGGTCGGACCCGACGGACCGGTCACGCTGCTGGACGCCTTCGAAGGGCGACGCCAACTGCTGGCCTATTACTTCATGTGGCACACCGGCAAGGCGGCCCCGGCCCAGTGTGAAGGCTGCACTTGGGTCACCACGCAGGTTCAGGAACTCGGCTACCTGCATTCCCGCGACATCACCTACGCCGTCTTCTGTCAGGGCCCGTACGCGGAAAGCGCCCGCTACCGCGACTTCATGAATTGGGATGTGCCGTGGTACTCGGCGCTGCCCTCACTCGACGATCTCCTCGTCGGCCGCACCGCCGGGATGATGCACATCGTCTGTTACCTACGCGACGGCGGCCGCGTCTTCGAGACGTACTGGACGACGATGCGGGGCGTCGAGGCGATGGATTACAGCCTCGCGTTGATGGATCTGACGGTGTACGGGCGCCAAGAGCCGTGGGAGGACTCCCCCGCCGGCTGGCCACAGAAGTGGATAGTGGACGGCTCCAATACGCGGATCGACGGCCGTCCGATTCCGCAGTGGTCGCGCCTGAAAGCCGGCAGGTCGGACGACCTAACCGGGTAGCGGACGACCTAACCGGTTAGCAGTAGCCGTGACCGGCAAGCGCGCTGGTGCCATTCGGTGCTGCGCGACGATCGCTCGCATCATACGTGCGTGCGTTCAGCGGGCCCCGCGGACAAGACGGCCCGGACGCGCCCCGGTATCGGCACCGTTGCGCCGGGTGACGACTCCGTTGACGATGGTGGCGGTGTAACCGGATGCTCCCTGAACCAGCCGCTGACCTCCGGCGGGCAGGTCGTAGGCCATCCGCGCGGGGTGCAGCGTGAGTGCATTCATGTCGATGACATTGAGGTCGGCCTTCTTGCCGACCTCGATGACACCGCGATCGGAGAGCCCGAACAGCTTCGCGGTGTCGTGGGACTGCTTGCGCACCACGAACTCCAGCGGGAGCTTGTCACCACGGTGGCGATCCCGGGCCCAATGCGTGAGCAGAAACGTCGGATACGAGGCGTCACAGATCATCCCGCAGTGCGCACCGCCGTCCGATAGACCCGAAACCCCGGCAGGGTGGGTCAGCATCTCCCGGATCGCGTCGTGGTTGCCGTAGTAGTAGTTGTAGAACGGCAGCATGAGCATCGCCCCTGCATCGGCTTCCAGCATCAGGTCGTACAGCGTCGACAACGGGTCTTCGCCGCGCTCGGCGGCGATCTTCTCGACGGCCCGATCGGGAGTCGGTTCGTAGTCGGGCGGATCGCCGAGCGCATAGATGCGGCCGAGTGAGTACTGAACGAGTGCGAACATGTTGTCGAACAACAGTTTCGGGTCCGGTGGCAGATCGTCCTCGGCGAGGATCGCCGCTTTGACCGCGGGTTCGGCGAGGCGCTGCGCCAACTCCTCCCGGCTGCACTCGGCCTTCAGGCGGCGGAACGTCGGACGATGCGTGAACGCATGATGGCCGGGGAAGCCGAACAACATGCCGAACGGTCGCGCGGCGATCTGGGGATACAGCTCACTGCCCGCGGCGTGGGCCGTCGCCGAGATGTCGAGCTGTTCGCGCCATAGGTCGGGTGCGGCGTCGACCTGGATCATGCCGAACGAGATCGGGCGGTCGATCTCGGCGCCTAGGCGCGCCATCCACTCCAGTTCCTTCTTCGGCGCGATGATGTCCTCGCCTGCCACTCCCTGCGGGGCCAGCTCGAAGACTGCCCGCCCGCCTGCGGCCATCGCCCTGCCGAGTCCGAACAGCTCGTCCTCTGCGGCGTAGGTGCCGGGGACCGGCTCGCCGTCGATGGCGCGGTGCCCGATCGTGCGTGACGTCGAGAAGCCGAGCGCGCCCGCTTCGATCCCCTCCTGCACGATGCGCGCCATCGCCGCGATGTCCTCGGGTGTGGCGGGCTCATTGCGTGCGCCGCGGTCACCCATCGCGTAGGCACGAATCGCGCCGTGGGCGATCTGGCTGCCGACGTCGATCGCGAGATCCTGCTTCTCGATGACGTCGAGGTATTCCGGGTAGCTCTCCCAGCCCCACGAAATGCCCTCGGTGAGGGCGGTGCCGGGGATGTCCTCGACGCCCTCCATCAAGCCGATCAGCCACTCCTCCTTACCCGGCCGCACCGGCGCGAAGCCCACTCCGCAGTTGCCCGCGACCACGGTGGTGACGCCGTGCCCGCTCGAGGGCTCAAGCAGGCTGTCCCAGCTGACCTGGCCGTCGTAGTGCGTGTGGATGTCCACGAAGCCTGGCGCGACGATCTTCCCTGTCGCGTCGATCGTCTCGGCCGCATCGCCTTCCAGCGGCGGGCTCCCGTGTCCGCGACGGCGGACCTCGACGATCTTGCCGTCCTTGACGGCCACGTCGGCCTCGAATCGGTCAGCGCCCGTCCCGTCGACAACGGTCCCGCCTGTGATCTTGAGATCGAACACGATTACTCCCTCGGACTCCATGTCAGCCGCTACTTCTGTGCCATGCCGCCGACAGAGCGGCTACGGTGGCCAATGTAACACCGTTACAGGCGGCCGACGCCAGATCAGAAAGGGCCCTACGTGACGCGCACAGCGCAGCCAGCCGTTGCGGGCGGCAACCCGGCCCACGTCGACCGGGATGACGCCATCGGCACGCCGCCGAAGAGTCCTACCCTGGTGCCCGCCGAGCGCTACCACTCTGCGGCCTTCGCGCGGCTCGAGGTCGAGCGGATGTGGCCGAAGGTCTGGCAGGTCGCCTGCACGGTCGACCACGTCGCCGAGCCCGGTGACTACTTCGAGTACCGGTGCGGCCCCTACTCCGTGCTCATCGTTGCCGGCGACGACGGCATACTGCGCGCCTTTCAGAACGTTTGCCGCCACCGAGGCAACTCGCTGTGCTCGGGATCCGGATCCGAGCTGCGCGAAGTCAAGTGCGGATACCACGGCTGGACGTGGGACCTCTCCGGCTCGCTGAGGCGGGTGCCAAACCGCAAGGGCTTCGGCGCGCTCCGGATGTCTGAGTTCCCTTTGCTTGCAGCCAAAGTCGACACGTGGGAACGGCTGGTCTTTGTCAACCTCGACACCGACGCGATCCCGTTGGGCGAGTTCCTGGAGGCGGTGCCGAACGACATCGCATGGTGCGGTCTCGACGACTTTCGTTGCTATGCAACCATTACCGTCGAGGTTGACGCCAACTGGAAGACGATCGCCGATGGGTTCAGCGAGACGTACCACATCCAGACGTTGCACCCCGAGCTGCACAGGTGCATGGACGACGTCTATGCACCGCAGATGATCTGGGGTCACACCGGCAAGTCCGAACAGATCTATGGCGTGCCGAGCCCGCTGATCAAGGAACCGCTCTCCGACGCCGAGGTGTGGGACGCGTATGTGACCACGCAGGGCGCGCTGATGGGCCTCGCCGAGGACACCGCGTTCCCTGCCGATGAGCGACGGGCGGGTCAGTCGGTATCCGATGTGATCGCCCAGCGGACAAAGGCTTTCGCCACCGGGCGCGGTGTCGACCTGAGCTGGGCGAGCACCGACCAGATTCTGCGGCTGCATCAGTACAACGTCTTCCCGAACATGTCTGTTCTTGCCAACGCCGATCACCTGACGGTGTTGGCCGCACGTCCTGGGCCAGACCCCGATCACGGCGAACTGGTGATGATCCTGTGGATGCGAATGCCTCCCGGCGCCCCGCGGGCAAAGCCGGCCGATATGCGCATGACGACCGATGAGGCGCACCCGGGTCTGGTGCTGAGTCAGGACATCGCGGTGCTCGCAGGTCTCCAGCGAGGGCTGCACCAACCGGGCTTGACCCACTTGACGCTGTCCAACGAGGAGCGCCGCGTGATCAACATGCACCGCAACCTCGAGCGCTATCTGGACCTGCCCGAGTCGGCGCGCATGACCGGAGGTGAGACACCTTGAAGGAAGCTATTGACGCCGAGGCGGTCCTCGACACCGCGGCTCGCCTGATCGAGCTCGGCGGCGTTGATGCCTTCACCATGCGCGGTCTCGCCGAAGAGCTCGGAGTTGCGGTGACATCCATCTACTGGCACGTCGGCGGCCGGGACAAGCTGTTCGACAGCCTGGTCGACTGGTTGTTGAGCCAGATGGCGCATCTACCGGCGGAGGGTGACACTCCCGTCGATCGCATTGCGTCACTTGCCCGTTCGCAGCGAAAGGCCTTGATCGAGCGGCAACACCTTCTTGCCATCGCACACGAGCGTGATCGAACCCCTCAACTGTTCCTGCCGATTCAGCAGACGCTTGCCTCACAGCTGGCGGACGTTGGTGTCACCGGAACCGACGCGGCACTCGTCCTGCGCGCGATACAGGTGCACGTGATTTCGTCTGCGGTGATGCAGTTCTCGGCCGTTCGCGGCGCCAAGCACGACGAAGAAGATCCCTCGCTGTGGACCGACGACTGGCCCGACCGGGCGCTCGTCGAGGCGCTTCAGTCGCCGACCGACTACGACGCAGTTTTCGAGTACGGGCTCAGTGCGCTTCTCGCGCCGCTGCGGAGTCGCCTCGCCGACGGGTAGCGCCCCACAATCCGACACCAATGCCAACCACAGCACCGCCGAGTCCGATGATCTGTTGCGATTTCTTCATCTGCTGGTGAACGCTCATCCCGCCCAGTAGGTCCGCGGCATCGGCCCCGCCGGACGCGAGGAACCAACCGCGGGTGTTGCGCCCGCGCAGCGCCGCCGACATCAGCAGTCCACCGATCAGCGCGTCGCGGTAACCCATCGAACGCAGGAGGAGCTGCGCTGTCGGCGCAGGCTCGTCGGGATCGCCCCACAGCCGGTTCGCCCGCAGCGGGTCGACGAGAAAGGAGATCCCCGATGCCAGGCGGATACCGCCGACGGCGAGAGCGGCGCGGTCTATCGACATTGCAGCAGCCTAAAGCGTTTCGGCTCCAGCCGGTCCGCGAACCGCTTGAGCGGCACGGGCTATCGCCTCGGCCGACCGGTCCACATCGTCGTCGGTCGTCGCCCAGTTCGAAACGGACACCCGAAGCATGTACTCGTCGTTCCAGGTGGTGCCGCCGAGCCAGCAGGTCCCGTCGCGCTGCACGGCGGCCACCGCTGCCCTGTTGGCGTCGTCGCCGCCCGGCAGCCGCACCAGGACCTGATTGAGAACCACGTCGTTGACGATCCGCGCGCCGGGAATCGCACCAAGTCGCTCGGCCATTCGTCGGGCCTGCGCGCAGTTGCGTTCGATCAGCTCGGCCACGCCTGTTCGGCCCAACGACCTCAAGGCTGCGTATATCGGAAAGGCGCGGGCACGCCGGGAGCTCTCGGGCACATAGTTGGTGCCGTCGCGCTGGCCGGGGTCGGCGACGAGGTATGGACCCGCGAGGCCCATCGCGGCGACGTGGGCATCGGAGTCGGCGACGATGGCCATTGCGCCGTCGTATGGCACGTTCAACCACTTGTGGGCGTCCACTGCCCACGAGTCGGCTCGTTCGACACCGACCGTGAGGTGTCGAAGTGCAGGCGCTGCGGCGGCCCACAGTCCGAACGCGCCGTCGACGTGCAGCCAGGCCCCGTGCGCGGTGCAGGCGTCGGCGATCGGTTCGAACGCATCGAAGGCGCCGGTGGCGACGTTTCCCGCCTGTGCGCAGACAATCGTGGGACCAGCGGCATGCGACAGCGCATCGCGAAGGGCATCGGGCCGCATCCGGCCCTGGTCGTCGGCTTCGATGCGGATCGGAGTCCTTGCGCCAAGCCCCAGTTGGCGCAGGGCCGTGTCGATGGTCGCGTGGGCCCGTTCACCGCACAGAATGTGCATCGGCGGCGCGCCGATGAGGCCGTCGTCTTCGACGTTCCACCCCGCCTTCGCGAGCACGGCATGACGGGCCGCGGCCAAACACGTGGTGTTCGCACCCTGCCCGCCGGTGACGAAGCCGACGCTGGCGGTCTTGGGCAGCCCGAACAGGTCGAGCGTCCACCCGGACGTGATCTCTTCGATCGCCGCGGCAGCCGGGGACAGCGAATGGAACGCGGCGTTCTGATCCCATGCCGACACCAGCCAGTCCGCGGCCAGCGCAGCAGGCAATGCGCCGCCGATCACAAAGCCGAAGTGGCGCGGGCCCGCGGTGGCCACCAGGCCGGGTTCGACGCCCGCCACCAGCCCGTCGATGACGGCGTCCGCCGCCTCGCCGCGGTCCGGCAGCGGACCGCCGAGCGCATCGCGTACACCTGCGGCGTCGACGCGCGCGGCCACCGGACGGTCGTCGAGGCCGCCGAGGAACTCCCGAGCGTGACGCGCGGCGGCGGACAGGCCGGCGGTGCGATCGTGCATGGCGAAACTCTATCGGCGAGCCGGTTAAAGGCCGAACTGATCCTCGATGACGCCGAGCCAGATCTGCGCCCCGTCGATCGCCACCTTCTCGCTGATGAAGGCGTGCTGGGTGCCCGTGTAGATGTCGCGGAACGCCCGCTCCAGTCGACTGCCCTCGCGGATCGAGCTGGTGCCTGCGACGAGATGTGCCCATTCGGCGCATTCTCGTGCCACGTCGGTGGCGTAAACGGCGGCCGTCCGCATATCTGCCCGAAGCGTCGGCGTCAGGTCTTCGCCTGCGGCGACAGCGGATTCGGCGGTGGTGAACGCCTCGAGCACAAGCAGGCGTGCGGCCCGCCACGCCGAAACGTGGTGTGCCAGACCCTTCTGGAAGGTCGGGCGGCTGGCCAACGATGCCATGTCGCTCATCCGGAATTTGGTGGCGGCAAGATCCTGAACGTCGTCGAGCATGCTCTTGGCCACGCCGAGCGCCCATGATGCGTGGCCCGCGGCCGTGACCGGCATCAGCCCCATCCGGGTGGCGGGCGAACTTCCCCGCAGGGGCTCGCGAGAGAACAGGGGGAAGGTGCGACGGGCCGGGACGAACACATCGGCGGCGCTGTAGTCATATGAGCCAGTTCCCTTAAGGCCCTGGACGAACCAGCCGTCGTTGAACGAGATCTGGTCCCGTGGCACCACCGCCACCTGCATATCGGGAACGCCTTCACTGATCCAGCGCATCTCGCCGTCTGCCATCGGGAAGAAACCTGCAGCGACATATTCGGAATGGCCCGTCCCCGACCCGAAACTCCACGACCCGCTCAACCGGTAGCCGCCCTCGACGACTGTCCCCTGGCCGTTGGGAAAGAACTGGCCGCCCATCGTAACGCGATTGTCGTGAGCGGTGAACACCTCCGCGAACCCGTCATCGGGCAGATACGCCGCGGCGGCGAACGACGACGGCAGGTTCGCGATGCCGATCCAGCCGAACGAGCCGTCCTGCCAAGCCATTTCGATCCAGGTCTCGATCATTACCGCAAACGAGGGCTCGACACCGCCTGCCGGACGCGGGTTGAACGCGGACATCAGCCCGGATGCCCACATCTCCTCCACGACCGCAGGGGTGAGGGTGCGGTGTCGCTCGCATTCGGCGGCTTCGGCGGCCACGAGGTCGCGCATTCCGCGGGCCAACCCGACAACCTGGTCGGGGGCCTCGGCTATCGACGTCATGCGCTGACCCTAGCCCGCGCGGATGAGCCTGGCGGTCGACTTCCCTACTCGGAGAACTCGCCGGCCAGGTAAGCGGCCCGGCATGCCCGCCGGGCCAGTTTGCCGCTCGTGGTGCGCGGGATCGCACCTGCCGGTACGAGCCGGACGTCGGCAACCGGGAGGTGGTGTCGCCGGGAGAGTTCGGCGCGAATGGCTTCGATGGCGGGGGCCGGGTCGGCGTGGCGGGTGCCCGACGCCCGCTCCGCGATGACGACCAGCTGCTCGCCGCCACCCGAAGGCACGGTGAACGCGGCGGCATATCCGCGACGCACGATCGGCGACGCGTCCGCCGTGGTGGCCTCGACATCCTCTGGGTAGAGCTGGCGGCCGTAGATCGTGATGAGGTCCGCGATCCGACCGGTGACATAGAGCTCACCGTCGAGGTAGAAGCCGAGATCCCCCGTCCGCAACCAGGTGGCACCGACCGGTGCGTCGTACGCGTGACTGCCCTCGCTCGTGTCCGAGCGGAGAATCGCGCCGAACGTCCGCCGGGTTTCCTCGGGACGTCCCCAGTACCCGCGGCCGACGTTGGCGCCGTGCAACCAGATCTCGCCGACGCGGCCGTCTGGGAGCTCACTGTCGGTATCGGGATCCACGATCACGCACCATTGGCTGCGGGCCACCTGACCGCACGCCACATGTGCCGCCGCGCCGGGATCGTCCGCGGTGACCCGCACGGCCTGACCTCTTTCCAACAGTTCGCGGTCGAGGTGTACGACGGCAGCGCTGGCGTCCGGGGCGATGGTCGAGACGAACAGGGTTGCCTCGGCGATGCCATATGACGGCTTGATCGCCGTCTTGGGCAATCCGTACGGCGCGAATGCGGTGTTGAAGGCATTGATGGCCCTCGTGCTCACCGGCTCCGAACCGAGGATAAGCACGACGTTGCTCAGGTCGACATCCTGCCCGCCTGTGGGCAGGCCGCGTTGCGCGGCGTACTCGCATGCGAAATTCGGTGCGGCGGTCACGACGCGGCCTTGCCGAGATCCGGCGGCCAAAGCGTGGATCCAGCGTTCGGGACGTCGGATGAACGCCGCCGGTGACATCAGGGTCGAGTGACCGCCGTACACGGTGGGAAAGCCGATCATCGACAACCCCATGTCGTGGTAGAGCGGTAACCAACTGCAGCCGTGGGTGTTTCGGTCGAGCAGGTCGATCGACAGGATCATCTGTGTCAGGTTGGTGCCGACCGCTCTGTGGGTGATCTCGACGCCGATCGGGTCGCGCGTGGATCCCGACGTGTACTGCAGATGCGAGACGTCTTCGACGGCGAGGGGTACCGGCGTCAATGCGTCGCCTGCCGAGTCGGGTACGTCGTCGACGGTGATGACGTGCGGTCGCAGGCCAAGCCCGATCGTGTCCAGTGCCGCCTCGACGGCCGCCGACGCCGACGAGGTGGTGAGGATGACGGTCGGGCGTGAATCATGAAGTGCTATCGCCAGGCGTTCGGCATGGCCGTGCAACTCGGGGGCGAAAAGGGGCACCGCAATGGTCCCGGCCTTGATGGCCGCGAAAAACCCGGCGACGTAGTCGAGACCCTGCGGGGCGAGTATGGCCACCCGGTCTCCGCGGGACGCGAATTGTTGCACCCGCGCACCGATGGCGCTCATTCGGACGCCGAGTTGGGTCCAGGTCAGTTCGACGGCGTGCCCCTGCGCCGAGCGGTTGTGGTCCAGGTAGCGGTACGCGACGGTGTCGCCCACGTTGGCGATGTTGCGTTCGATGAGCGATATCAGCGTGGTGCCGGGCGGAAGCGAGATGTTTCCGTCGGCGTCCAGGCAGTCCTCGATCTGCAACAGACCCCGATGAGCTGCGGAATCGATGGGCGTGTCGGCACTCATGGCCACAATCGTAGGTTACTGTTACGGTCAGTTGCATTAACCTGTGATGTGGTCATGGTCACCATCATCGGAGAAGATCGGCGGGTGACCGAACCCCGGCCGACCGTGCCAGCGCTCCTGCATCGAAGCGTGCGCGAGTTCGGCGCCCAGACCTATGTCGTCACACCGACGGACCGGATTACCTATGCCGACGCCGAACAACGGTCGGCGCAATCCGCCAGGTGGCTGCTGACCGAGGGCGTCGGCAAGGGCAGCCGCGTTGGCCTGTTCTTCGCCAACGGCGTCGACTGGGTCATCTGGTGGCTCGCGGTGTCACGGATCGGTGCGGTGGCGGTTCCGCTGAGCACCCTGTACAGGCCTGCCGAACTCGCAAAGGTGTTGCGACTCGCCGACATCGGGCTGGTGGTCGCGCCGAACCGCGTGCTCGGCATCGAGGTCGCCGAGCGCTTCGAAATGGCAATGCCGGAACTGACGACGCAGTCGGGCGGCAGACTCGCCTTGGCTGCCGCGCCCTATCTGCGTCGCATCGTGCTCACCGCCGACACGGATAGGCTCTGGGCGACGCGGTGCACAGACAACGCCGAAGATCTTGTGCCGCAAGATGTTCTGGCTGCCGTCGAGCAGGAGGTTTCACCCGCAGATCCGGCGGTCATGATCCACACGTCAGGATCAACCGCTGACCCGAAGGGTGTCGTGCACACCCACGGCACCCTGGTTCGACAGACGTCGACGTGGCCGAGTGCCATCCGGGCGGTCACCCGTTCGGGGGCGTCGGCCAGGATCCTTTGCGCGATGCCGTTCTTCTGGGTCGGCGGGCTGCTCGCCGCGACAGGTGCACTGCACGAACCCGTCACCCTGTTGGTCCTACCCGGGCTCGACGCGGCGGCCGCGCTGGACCTGATCGAGCATGAACAGGCGACGGGAATCGTCGGCTGGCCGGCTTTCACCCAGCGACTGCGCGACCACCCGTCCTTTGCGAGCCGTGACCTGTCCAGCGCGCCGATGCTGCGCGACGGCCCATTGGACATCGCGATGACCGATGTGCCCGACGGATTCCCGGTGCACCGCACCATGTCCGAGACCGCAGGCGGTTTCGCGTTCACCCAGATGCGCGTCGTCGACGACGACGGACAACCGGTGACCGACGGGACAGTGGGCGAGCTGCACATCCGGGGAATCGGCGTGATGGCGGGCTACAACAAGCGTGAACGCTGGGAGACCTTCGACGACGACGGCTGGTATCACACCGGCGACCGGGTCTATCGCAGGGAAGACGACCCGCGGTTGTTCTATGTCGGCCGCACCACCGAACTCATCAAGGCCTCCGGCGCGAACGTGTCGCCTCTCGAAGTCGAAGGAGTGGTCGAGCAGTTCGCCGAGGTGGCGCAGTGCGTCGTTGTCGGCATCGACGATCCGGTACGCGGTGAGCAGGTGTGCGCTGTCGTGGTGCCGACCGCCGCAGCGATCGATGTGGAAGCGGTCGCCGCCCGCGCGCGGGATCAATTGTCGGCCTACAAGGTTCCGACCCGGTGGGTGCTGGCCAACAGCGATCAGATACCGACGCTTCCGAGCGGAAAGCTGGACCGAAGAGGGCTGCGCGCGCTTGTCCTCGACGGGACGCTCGAAGCCGTCAGCGGCTGAGTCAGTAGGCCCGCGCGACATAGGCGATCGCGCCGGCGTCGTCGTCCGTATCGGGCAGCGCTCCGTCGTCACGCTGCAGGCACCGAACCGTCACGCCGCCCGCGGCGAGACTTTCTTCACCCGAAACGCCGACCAAACCCCAAGGGACGCGGGCGACACCGGTCTGCGCCGCCTCACGCGCGTCATCGAGCGTCGTGCAGTCGGAGGTCAGCGCATCGCGTCGTGCCGTTGCCGCACCGAGCATGGCGGCCTGAATGCGACGGGTCAGCTGCGCGACATCGTCGACGACGGCATCCAGCCTCACCGTTGTCTTCTCGCGGATGTCGCGCCGGTACAGGACGACGGCATTGTCGGCGACGTCTCGCGGGCCGATCTCGATCCGGATCGGCACACCCTGCAGGTCCCAGTCGGTGGCTCGCCTGCCGAAACCCTGCTCGACGTCGTCGTCGAGCCGCGCCCGAATGCCGTGTCGCGTCAACTCGGTGACCAATGTCGATGCGGCGCGGACAACCTCGCCGCCGGTGTCCTTGACCGCCACAACGACCGCCTGGACCGGTGCGATCGTCGGCGGCAGCACCAGACCGAAGTCATCGCCGTGGCACATGATCAACCCGCCGAGCATGCGGGTCGACGAACCCCACGACGTCGTCCAGCACAGCTCCGTCCCACCGTCGGCGCTGCGATAGCCGATGTTGAATGCCCGGCTGAACCGCTGGCCGAGTTCATGCGACGTGCCCATCTGGAGCGCCTTACCGTCGCGCATGACGGCCTCGCACGTCATGGTGTTCGCCGCGCCCGCGAAGCGCTCCCGTGCTGTCTTTCTACCGACGATGACGGGTATGGCCAGCACGCTGCGCATGAAGTCGGCGTAGACGTCGTGCAGGATTGCGCGGGCATATCGCCGCGCATCGGCTTCCGTGGTGTGCGCGGTATGGCCCTCCTGCCACAGGAACTCAGTGGTGCGCAGGAAGATCCGCGGCCGCATCTCCCACCGCACGACGTTCGCCCACTGGTTGAGCAGTAGCGGCAGGTCGCGGTAGCTGTCGATCCATTTGGCCATGTATTCGCCGATGACCGTCTCGCTGGTTGGGCGGATGGCGAGCGGCTCGGTGAGTTCCCTTCCCCCGCCGTGCGTGACGACGGCCAGCTCGGGACTGAACCCCTCGACGTGTTCGGCCTCGCGTTCGAAGAAGCTCATCGGCACCAGCAGCGGGAAGTACGCGTTGTGGGCGCCCGCGGCCTTGATCCGCTGGTCGACCTCGTCGGCCATCCGCTCCCAGATCGCGTAGCCGTTCGGGCGGATGACCATGGTGCCGCGGGTCGGGCCGTTCTCGGCGAGCTTCGCCTTGGTGAGCACGTCTTGGTACCACCGTGGAAAGTCTTCTTGCTGAGCCGTCAGCACCGCCATCTGGCCGAGGTTACGGAGCCGGCCTACCGAAAGTCGCGCGGTTTATTTTCGGTGGGTGGCTATGGACGGGTGGCCTCGACGAAGTACCCCCGCCGCACATCGGGCGCATCCATTGGCGCCGCGGGTGCGAACCACCTGTGCCATTCGTTGCCCGGTTTCGCGATGTCGGTGACCGTCGCCGACCAGCCGTGGCGACCGGCCAGCTCCCCCGGTTCGTCGGTGCCGAACAGCCACGGTGAGCCCCGCTCGGCCATGGCCGTCACGAGTGGCGCCATCATCGGTGACTCGAGCAGCGTCTTGCCGACAACGTCGTACAGCAGGGTCGACTTGGCCGCCGACAAGCTGTGCACGCGACCGAACAGTGTCGCCACGGCATTCTCGTCGAGGTATTGCAGCAGGCCCTCGATCAGCCAAACCGTCGGTGTGTGCGGATCGAAGCCGGCTTCCGTCAGCGCGACGGGCCAGTCGTCGGCCAGGTAACACCGATCGCCATCCGGCGACACCGCGGCTCGTCGTCGGCGAGCACATCCTGTTTGGCGGCGAGCACCGCGGGCTGGTCCAGTTCGTAGACGGCTGTGCCGTCGGGCCACGCCAGTCGGTATGCCCGCGCGTCCATTCCGGCCGCGAGGATGACGACCTGTTCGGCGACGCGCACCGCCCGCAGCAGGGCATCGTCGAAGAAGCGCGTGCGCACGACGATCTGAACCGTCGAGCGCTCCCCGGTTTCTGCGATCGCGCCGGCCAGCAGCGCTCGGCCGGTGTTCCCGGCGAGTTTGTCGGCGTACGGGTCGGTGAAGAGGCGGTCTTCGCGGGCGGATTCCGCGGCGCGGATCGCCGCCACCAGGAGCCCGGTGCTTGCCACCGCTTCTTTAGATCGGTCCATGGCTCAATGATCGGTGCGCTCGGGGCGAGCGCTCAACCTGGTACGGAAATCCCCGCAGAAAACGTACCCAGGTGAGCGCTCGGGGACCCCGAATCGGGTCCGCCTGCCATCAACCGATGACCCGCACCAGGTACGGCGCCATGTTGGCCGTCCGCACCGGTGAAACCGTCACCACCGGGTCGCCTGCCTCCACCATCTGATCGTTGCCGATGAACAG
This sequence comes from Mycolicibacterium stellerae, assembly GCF_003719305.1. GTDB lineage: Bacteria > Actinomycetota > Actinomycetes > Mycobacteriales > Mycobacteriaceae > Mycobacterium > Mycobacterium stellerae. Next base: position 40,070 of record NZ_RARC01000019.1, on the reverse strand, counting down.
CGCGACACTCTGATTGCCGTTGGGGCCGTAGAAGATCAGGTCGCCGGGCAGCGCCTGCTGCGGTAATACCTTCCGGCCTGCGTTGTACTGCGCCCCCGACGAACGGGGCAGCTTGATTCCGACGCCTGCGTACGAATACAACACGAGGCCGGACGCGTCGAAACCGACGGTGCTCGCGGCCGGGTCCAAACCGACGACGTGGCCTTGCCTGTCGAGCCCGATCGCGTTGTCCGTCGGGCCGCTGCCCCTCGTCGGGCCGTTGACGTCACCGCCCCCGAACGAGAAGGGCACACCACGCTGCGAGAGGGCGCGCGCGATCACGTACTGGACGGCCTGCTGGTTGCTGAGCGGACGGGTGGTGTCGGCGGCCGCGAGACCGGGCGTCGCCAACAGCACAACAAAGCCGAGGGCAAGGGCGTAGATGCGTTTCATGTCGAGCTGTCACTTTCTCTGCGGGCGGCAGTCACCACAGCTACTTTTACAAGCCGGCGTCTGCAGGGGCCATGCGCCGCACGGCACATCGTCAATGAGTGGCCATACCGTGACGAAACGGTGACCGCTGTGCTTGCATATCGCAGTGAGCGAGTTCTTCCCCTACCGGTTCGACCGGCGGTTCGTGCCGATGTGGCTGGGTGCCGGCGCGCGGCCGTGGCGGGATGGCGTCACCATCACCGACGACGGGCGGTTCGTCGCGACCTTCGGCTTCCTGCGCGTCGACACGCCCGTCGACAACATCGCCGACACGCACGTCACCGGTCCGTATCGATGGTGGACCGCGATCGGGCCCCGGATCTCGTTCGCCGACGATGGTCTGACTTTCGGGACGAACCCCCGCGCTGGACTCTGCATCCACTTCCGCGACAAGATCAAGCGCGTCATCGGCCTGCGTGACCACTCCGCTCTGACCGTCACCGTCGCGGATCCACATGCGCTGGAAGCCGCACTGCACGGCGGCAGGGAATAGCGCCACGATCGCATTGTTGACCGTTTAGTACAAAACCAACGAACGGAAGGCATCGCAATGACCGCCTACAACCCGAACAACGGCCAGATCACCGCGCTGGTCACTGGCGCCAACCGAGGGCTTGGGAAACGCTTCGCCGCGGAGTTGGCGAGGCGCGGAGCCAAGGTGTACGGCGCCGCACGGCGGCCGGAGACGATCGATGCGCCAGGGGTGATACCCGTTGCGCTCGACATCACCGATCCCGAATCGGTGCGCCGGGCGGCTGAGCTCGCGTCCGACGTCAACGTCGTCGTCAACAACGCAGGCGTCTCAACAGAATCGGACCTGCTGTCGGGCTCCATGGCCGACATCCGGTTGGAGATGGAGACCCACTATTTCGGTACCCTGCAGGTGACGCGCGCATTCGTCCCGGTCCTCGAGCGCAACGGCGGCGGAGCGATCCTCAACGTGCTCTCGGTGCTGTCCTGGGTGCATGCAGCCAAGTTCGGCGCCTATGCCGCGGCGAAGGCGGCAGGCTGGGCGATGACCGATGCGCTGCGTGAGGAACTCGCGCCACGCGGCATCCACGTCGCCGCACTGCACGTCGGCTTCATGGACACCGATATGGCGGCCTTCGTACCAGCCGACCAGAAGACCGATCCCGCGGTGGTCGCCGTGCAGGCACTCGATGGCCTGTTCGCAGGCGAACCGGAAATTCTCGCCGACGAGCTGACACGGACCGTGAAGGCTCAGTTGTCGCAACCGCCTAACGTCGCCGCACTTTGACAGATGGGTGATGCAACCGGGGCCCCGGCAGCCGCACAACGGGAACCGGAGCTGCGGGGCCAGACCATCGTCGTCGTGGGTGGCAGCGCAGGTATCGGGCTCGAGACGGCTCGACGCGCGCGGTCGGAAGGTGCAGAGGTCATCCTCACCGGCCGCAATCGGGATCGGCTCGACCAGGCAGCGACCGCGGTAGGCGCCTGCCGCACCGCCGCGTTCGACGCCACCGACGCCGCGGCGCTGCGCGAATTCTTCGAGGCGCTGCCGGATCCGATAGACCATGTGATGGTCACCGCGGGCGGGCCGACCTACCGCCCGATGCTGGAGATGGACGCAGCGCAGGTACGCGAGGCACTCGGCGATCACGTGGGGCTGGATCTCGAGGTCGCCCGCAGCGCCGTTGGCCGGATGCGCCCCGGCGGCAGCCTGGTCTTCATGGGCGGCACCGGCGGCCGCCGGGTCAGCCGGGACATCGGAATCGTTTCCGCGGCGACGGCGTCGTTGCCGCCGTTCATCGCGACCTTGGCGCTCGAGCTGGCACCGATTCGCGTCAACCTCATCGCCGCCGGCTTCGTCGACACCCCGCTATCGGCTTCACTGCTGAAAGACCGGCTGGAAGAACGCCGAAGCGAACTGCGTACCAAGCTGCCGATCGGCCGGGTGGTGACCGCGGCGGACGTCGGCGCGCTGGCCGTTCACCTGATGACCAATACCGCCTTGACCGGTGCCACCTTCGACATCGACGGCGGTCAGCAGTTCGTGTCGTGATGTGGGCAGGGCCGTGCGGATTCGCCCACATTCGGCGAAACGTGCGTCGTAGTGTTGACCTATGGCCATCGTCGAAGCTGATGCAGCGCCCCAAACCCCGTTCGAGCAGGATGTCGCCGCCATGCAGCGGTATTTCGACAGCCCACGATTCGACGGGATCATCCGCCTCTACTCGGCGCGCCAGGTCGTAGAGCAGCGCGGCACGATACCCACCGACTACCCGGTGGCGCGCCTTGCGGCGGCGGCTTTCTACGACCGTCTGCGCGAATTGTTCGCCGAGCACAGAAGCATCACCACCTTCGGGCCGTACTCGCCCGGTCAGGCCGTGACGATGAAGCGGATGGGTATCGAGGGGATCTACCTCGGTGGCTGGGCGACGTCGGCGAAGGGGTCCACGAGCGAGGACCCGGGTCCTGACCTGGCGAGCTACCCCCTCAGTCAGGTGCCCGACGAGGCCGCGGGGTTGGTGCGCGCACTGCTCACCGCCGATCGCAACCAGCAATACCTGCGGTTGCGAATGACAGACGACCAGCGCGCCGCGACCCCCGCCGTCGATTTCCGCCCGTTCATCATCGCCGACGCCGACACCGGTCACGGTGGAGATCCACACGTGCGCAACCTGATTCGCCGTTTCGTCGAGGCGGGCGTTCCCGGCTACCACATCGAGGACCAGCGTCCCGGCACGAAGAAGTGCGGCCACCAAGGCGGGAAGGTCCTCGTCCCGTCCGACGAACAGATCAAGCGCCTCAACACCGCCCGCTTCCAACTCGACATCATGGGGGTGCCCGGCATCATCGTCGCGCGCACCGATGCCGAGGCCGCCAACCTGATCGACAGCCGCGCCGACGAGCGCGATCAGCCGTTCCTGCTCGGCGCCACCAACCTCAAGATCCCTTCCTACAAGTCCTGCTTCCTCGCGATGGTGCGCAGCTTCTACGAGTCGGGGGTGACGCACCTCAACGGTCATCTGCTCTACGCGCTGCCCGAGGGCGAGTACGCCACCGCGACCGGCTGGCTCGAGCGCCACGGCATTCTCGCCCTTATTGCCGAGGCCGCTGCCAGCTGGCGGCAGGACGGTGACGAGGCGGTCGACGGCCTCTTCGACAATGTCGAATCGCGCTTCGTCGAAGCCTGGCAGAACGATGCCGGGCTGGAGACCTACGGCGAGGCGGTCGCCGACCTTCTCGAGTTCCGCGAACGAGAAGGGGAACCACTCGAGATGAGTGCCGCGGATTGGCGCCAATTCGCCGAGAAGGCGTCCTTGTACGAGGCCAGGGAGAAGGCAAAGGAATTGGGCGCCGACGCCGGCTGGGACTGCGAGCGGGTGAAGACCCCGGAGGGCTACTACCAGTTGCGCGGCGGCATCCCCTACGCGATCGCCAAATCGCTTGCGGCAGCACCATTTGCCGACATTTTGTGGATGGAGACCAAGACCGCTGATCTCGCCGACGCCAAGAAGTTCGCCGACGCCATCCACGCCGTTTACCCGGACAAGATGCTCGCCTACAACCTGTCCCCGTCGTTCAACTGGGACACCACCGGCATGAGCGATGACGAGATGCGCCGGTTCCCGGAGGAAATCGGCAAGATGGGCTTCGTCTTCAATTTCATGACCTACGGCGGACACCAGATCGACGGCGTCGCCGCCGAGGAGTTCGCGGGCGCGCTCAAGCAGGACGGAATGCTGTCGCTGGCCCGCCTGCAGCGCAAGATGCGCCTCGTCGAGTCGCCCTACCGCACGCCGCAAACACTTGTCGGCGGTCCGCGCAGCGACGCCGCGCTTGCCGCGTCCTCGGGCCGGACGGCGACCACCAAGTCCATGGGCGCCGGCTCGACCCAGCATCAGCATCTCGTGCAGACGGAGGTGCCCAAGAAGCTGCTGGAGGAATGGCTGACGCTGTGGAGCGAACACTACGACCTCGGCGAGAAGTTCCGCATCCAGTTCCGGCCGCTGCGAGCGGGTGGCGAAGTGCTCGAGCTCGGTATCTACGGCGACCGTGACGGCGGTGAGGAGAAGCTCGCCAACGTACTCGTCGATCCGATCAAGGACCGCAACGGCCGCAGCATATTGACAGTGCGCGACCAGAACACGTTCGCCGAGCAGCTGCGCCAGAAACGCCTGATGACCCTGATCCATCTGTGGCTGATCCACCGCTTCAAGGCCGACGCGGTGTACTACGTGACGCCGACCGAGGACAACATCTATCAGACCGAGAAGATGAAGTCGCATGGCATCTTCCGCGACGTTCACCAGGACGTCGGCGAGATCGTTGTCGCCGAGGTGAACCAGCCGCGGATCGAGGAATTGCTCGCACCCGATCGCGAGGCGCTGACGCGGCTGATCCGCAAGGAGGACTGAGGCGATCAGGCGCCGCCGCAGAATTGCATTCGACGGCGTACACGCAGGCGTTCACCCCCCGTTAGGCTTGTCTGCATGGGGCGTGTGAATCGGCTGTCGGAACGTCGCGCCCTTCGCCGGGCAGCCGACCAGGCTCTGTTGACGACCCTGGGAAATCCAACACACAGCGACGCGGGCGGCCGACCTGATCAAGACTTCAAGTACAACCGGGCCGCCGAACCGGTCGAAACCACCGCGCCCCACGACCACGAACCGACGACCGACCCGATTCCCGTCATCGGTGATCCTGCGCCCGACGATCACGGCCGGCTCGACGAACAGGGCTGGCCCGACGAGGATGCCCCGCAGGCCGAAAGTACCGCGATCCCGTCCGTGCCTATTGACGTCTACGACCTGGTTCCCGATTCGCCCGACGCGCCCCGGTGGGAGGACGCCGTCGAGGTTGCAGCGGCAGAACCCGCGGTAACCGAAGCGGTCGATGACTATGCGTGGGACACGCCCGCGGAAGCCCCTGCGCCTGGCCCCGCCCCTGTTCGGCCCCCGTTGCGTGCGCGTCCCGTCGCCGAAGGTGCCTACGTCCAGCCGGCCCTCGACTTCGCCGCGACTGTGTCGCGGCCCTGGTATCGCACCAAGCCCGCGGCGGTTGTCCTCTCCGCGGCGATCATCGCCGCGCTCGTGTGCGCAGGCTGGCTGGTATTCCGGAGCCCGGACACAACGGCCGAAGAGTCGACCGAGGCGCCGACAAGCGCGCCGTCCGCGTCGAGCACGGCAGCGTCGACGACGGCGAGCCGCCCTCGGCCGATCCCTGCTCCCCCGCCTCCACCACCACCTCCGCCGCCGCCTGAGCCCACGTATTCCGCGCCACAGCGGCAGTACTCGCCGCGGTACAGCGAGCCGACCCCAGCCCAGAAACCGAGGATTGACGTCACCCGGGCGCCGATGAGCGTCGCGCCGGTGCCGAGGCCGGTGCCCGGCAGCGACTCGGGCTCACCTGGCGAGCAACCCAGGCGCCGCGGCTGTTTCGGTTACTGCTGACAGGTTCCAACGAGATCCGAATGCCGACAGACTCCGACCTCGCCCCGTTTCTGCTGCTGTCGATTCGCGGCGAGGACGCCGCGGCCGACGACGAGTATCAGGCAATGATGCGCTTCGGAGGGCTCGACGAAGACGGGATGCAGCGAATCCGCCTCACGCACAGACCTTTAGGGCCCATCGATCTCGACGACTGGTCGGGCGTCATCCTGGGCGGCGGGCCCTACAACGCAAGCGATCCGCCGGAGTCGAAATCGTCGACGCAGCTGCGCGCCGAGTCCGAGTTGGTCTCCCTCATCTCCGAGATCGTCGACCGGGACTTCCCATTTCTGGGATGTTGTTACGGCGTTGGCATGCTCGGTTCGGTGATCGGAGCCACGGTCGACCGCAGCTACCCGGAGCCGGTCGCCGCCGTGACGATCACGCTGACCGAGGCAGGCCGCGACGAACCCCTGTTCGCGGAGCTGCCCGATGTGTTCGACGCGTTCGGCGGCCACAAAGAGGCGGCCAGTTGGCTTCCCTCGCGCGCGGTGTGCCTCGCAACGTCACCCGATTGCCCCGTTCAGGCCTTCCGGGTCGGCACCAACACCTACGCGACCCAGTTCCATCCCGAATTGGATCTCGACGGCATCCTCACCAGGATCGACGTGTACAAGAACCACGGCTACTTCGCACCCGAGTCGGCTGATTCTCTGAAAAGAGCTGCGCGACAACGGCATATCGAGTACCCGCCGACGATTTTGCGACGCTTCGTGGAGCGCTACAGCCGGCGAAGGTAGGCCGACCGCTACGCCGGATACTCCGGTTTCCAGTGCACTTGCGCGATGCGCTCCGACAGCTCATCGTCACTGCGCGCAGGCGCGACGCCGTCCGCGATGGCCTGCCGGCCGACGGCCGCGGCGATGCGCAGCGCGATGTCGGGAACATCGGACCATGCGGGCAACAAGGGCGCGTTCGGGTCCGACAACGCAGGTGACGCGTCACCGAGCGTGGCGGCCGCGACCCTCATCATGTTGTCGGTGACCCTGGTGGCTTGAGCGGCGGTGACGGCCAACCCTATGGCCGGGAAGATGTAGACGTTGTTGCACTGGGCGATTGGTCGCGTCACCCCGTCGCGCTGCAGTGGCGCGAACGGCGATCCCGTCGCGATGAGTGCGCGACCATCGGTCCATTCGTCCAACTCGGCCGGATGTGCCTCGGCGTGGCTGGTCGGGTTCGACAACGGGAAGATGATGGGTCGCGCGGTCTTGCCGGCGAGCTCGCGCACGATCTCTTCTGTGAAGGCGCCCGCAGCGGTGGACAGCCCCATCAGGATTCCGACATCCACGTTGTGCACGACGTCGGTGAGCTGGGCTGGACCCGAAAGACCCCACCCGGCCACCCGGCTCGCCGGTTGGGCGAACTGCCGCTGGCCTGCAGACAGGTCGGTCCTGTCGTCGGTGAGCAGTCCGACCACGTCGACAACCCATATCCGTTCTGCAGCTTCGGCTTCGGACAAGCCCTGCGCCACCATTTCACGCTGCACCATCCCCAGCACGCCGATTCCCGCCGAGCCCGCGCCCAGCATCACGACCTGCTGCCGCGACAGCGGACGGCCAGCCACCTTCGATGCCCCGTGCAGCGCTCCGAGCGTGACGGCCGCGGTGCCCTGGATGTCGTCGTTGAAGGTGAGCAGTTTGTCGCGGTAGCGCTCGAGGATCGGCAGCGCATGTGCAGTGGCGAAGTCCTCCCATTGCAGCAACACGTCGGGCAGTTGCTCCTGTACGACTTTCACGAAGTTGTCGATGAAGGCGTAGTAATCGTCGTCGCTGATCCGACGATGGCGCCAGCCGAGGTATTGCGGATCCTCGAGGAGTTCGACGTTGTCGGTGCCCACATCGAGGATGATCGGCAGGGTGCGGGCCGGATCTATCCCGCCGATGAGGACGTACAGCGAAAGCTTGCCGATCGGGATGCCCATCCCGCCGATGCCCTGATCGCCGAGGCCGAGAATGCGCTGGCCGTCGGTCACCACGATCACGTCGGGGTTGCGGTGGGGCCGGTTGTTGATCACCTCGGCGAGCCGGTCGCGGTCCGGGTAGGACACGAACAGCCCGCGCGGCCGCCGGTAGATCTCGCTGAAGCGCTGGCAGGCCACCCCGACGGTTGGGGTGTAGACGATCGGCATCGTTTCGGAGATGTGGTCACGCAGGACGCGGTAGAACAGGGTTTCGTTGCGGTCCTGCAGCGCCCTGAGGTAGATGTGTTTGTCGAGATCATCTCGCCGCGTTGAGAACTCGTGCCAACAGTGTTCGACCTGCTGGTCGAGGGTCTTTTCCGCCGTCGGCAGCAGACCCAGCAGGCCGTATCGCTCCCGCTCCTCCCGCGTGAATGCGGTGCCCTTGGTGGTCAGCGCATCGAACAACTTCGCCTGTCCCCGCAATTCCTCGGGCATGGCTCCCTTTCTGCCGGCTCATTGGCGAGGATTTCACGCTAGCGGGGTGAACACGCGGGAAACGTTTGGTTCCGGCGATTGCCCGCGTCCTCGGGCGTGCGACACCATCGAGGCGTGCCGGACGTGGATTTTTCGCTGCTGGATGTGCCGAGGGATCTGCCGGTCGACGATCCGCAGGCGTTTCTGCGCACGGCGATGGCGTGGCACTTCGGTGAGGACACCGGTTCCACATTCTGGCTACGGGCGGCCGCACACCTGCCGTTCGACCCGGTGGCCGACATCCACGCGTTCGAGGATCTGCGGCGATTTCCCAATTTGGTGAACACGTTGCGCGACGTGCCCGTCGAGGATCTGATCCCGCGCGGATACGGGTGGCCTGCGCCGCTTCCTCAGGTCTTCGAATCCGGAGGCACGACAGGGGCTCCGAAACGAACCGCCCAGATGCCCGACTGGGTCGAGCAGGTCACCCGGTGGCAAACCGAAGACTTCGCCATCGGCGGGTTCGTCCGCGGTGGCGGCTTCCTGTGCCTCATGCCGAGCGGGCCACACGGGGTCAGCTTCTTCTCACGACGGATCTGTGAGCGACTCGGCTCGGTCTTTCACCCGGTGGATCTCGACCCTCGGTGGGTGAAGAAGTTGGCCATCCGCAACGCCTCCCGTGACGTGGCCGGCTACGTCGAGCATGTCATCGAACAGGCCAGATGGATTTTGCGGACCCAGAATGTCACCAACATGCACGTCACCCCGCCGCTGCTGGAGGCGATCGCGCGCAACGACGCCGATGTCGCCCTGATCAACGAGAAGATCCGCTGGCTGCTCCTCAGCGGTGCACACGTCGACCCGGACACACTCGACGTGCTGCGGGACGTCTTTCCCGACACGGCCATCACCATGGCCTTCGGTAGCACCATGATCTTGTCGCAGGCATCGACTCGCGTCGTTGAGACCGGCTGTCCCACATTTGCTTTCGATCCGCGGACGCCATACGTCGTCTTCTGGGTGGTCGATCCGGGCACCGGCGAGCCGGTGCCATACGGCCAGCGCGGGCAGATCGTGATGAACCACATCAGCAAGGGCATGTTCATCCCCAACAACGTCGAACGTGACACCGCCATCCGCCTCGCCGGACCCGACGGGCAGATCGGTGACTCGATCGCCGAGGTCAAGCCGGTCGAGGTCTTCGACGGTGAACGCGTCGTCGAGGGTGTCTATTGATCGCGATCGATGCGCTCGGCCCGACGGGCGTGTACCGCTCGCGCAACCGCGAACTGATCACCGACAGCGAAGGCGTTGTCGTCGCCGAGTTGACCGTCGCCCCGAAGCTGTACGTGGCGCGCGCAGTGAACGCGCAGCGCAGAACACGCCCGCTTGCGATACCGCAACGGCAAGTCGCACTTCTGCGAGCCGCCGACGCATTCGTAAACGCACGGGTCTGCGGGCTGGACTTCGATGCGTATGTCCAACTCGCCAGCCGGGTGTCCGGCCTGCCGATCGCGGCGGCACGACAAGGAGCGCGCGAGGTGGCCGACGGTCTGACAACCGCGTTCGACGCGTTACGTCCGGCGCGCCCGACGGGCGCCACACCCGACTGGCGCGATCAGCGGCATGAGGGCGGCGCCGTGTGGGCCCGCCGCGGAGACGTGTTCGGCGTGCTCGCATCCGGGAACGCGCCGGGTGTCCACGCGTTGTGGCCGCAAGCGTTGGCACTGGGCTACCGCGTCGCCGTCCGCCCGTCGCGGCGTGAGCCGTTCACCGGGTACCGTCTCGTCCATGCACTGCGGCAGAGCGGGTTTCGCGATCAGGATGCGCTCTACCTGCCGACGGATTATGCCGGTGCCGACGAGCTCGTGGCCTGCGCCGACCTCGCGATGGTTTACGGCGGTCAAGACGTCGTCGACAGGTACGCCGACGATCCGACGGTGCTCGTCAACGGGCCCGGTCGCAGCAAGATCCTGATCACCGACGATCGGGACTGGCGCGACTATCTGGACGTGATCGTCGATTCGATCGCCCACCTCGGCGGCATGGCATGCGTCAACGCGACAGCGGTGCTCTGCGAACACGACGCCCCGGCGTTGGCGCGGGCGATCGCCGAGCGACTGTCATCGATTGCGCCGCTGCCGATTACCGATGATCGGGCCGTCCTGCCGACGCAGCCACTCGCCGAGGCGCGGGCGTTGGCCGATCATGTCGCGGCGAAGGCCACCGGCACGACGGCCGTGCTCGGCGCCGACCAGGTGGTTGCCGACCTCGGCGGTGGCCATGCCGCGTTGCGCCCGGCCGTGCATCTGCTCGCGCGGCCGGAACCCGAGATACTCAACACCGAGTTGGCATTCCCATGTGTATGGGTGTCCCCGTGGACGCGCGACGACGGAATCGCCCCGCTGCGCAATTCGTTGGTCGTCACAGCCCTCACCGGCGACGAAGCCCTGATCGACGAGCTGGTCGCCGAGCCCACCATCGCCAATGTCTACAGCGGCCGGTGCCCGACCTACTACACCGCACCCGGAATCCCGCACGACGGGTTCCTCGCAGATTTCCTGATGCGCTGCAAGGGTTTCGCGCGGCTGGACTGACTTAATCGAGCGGAACGAAGCGCTTCAGCTTCCCGGTCGACTCGTGGCGCTGCAGTCTCTCGACGACCCGGATTTCGACCTCGGGGTCGGACAGCCCGTGCCTGCGCAGCGCGGCGGCCAGTGCCGCCGCCAGCGTCTCGCAGTCGGGTGCCCCGACGGTGAGAACGTCGGCGCCGCGCAGCGTCTGATGCACCTGGTATTCGGAGACACGGGGATCGGTGCCCAGGACGTGGCGGAACACCGATGCCGGGATCGTGGCTGCGCCATAGCGGAAGTCGTCATCGCGTCGGCCGCCGATGTCGGCCACCCTCGCGAACGCGCTTCCGCACGCGCACCTGCCAGGCAGCCAGTCGACTTGATCGCCAAGGTCATAGCGGATGAACGGGAAAGTGAGGTTGGCAAGGCCGGTCGCCAGCGTTCGCGCGGCCGGTTCGTCGGGGCCCACGGGTGCGCCGTTTTCATCGACGCGTTCCAGCACGACCTCGTCCTCACACACGTGCAGACCGTCGCCGCGTGCGCAACCGACCGCCTGCACACCGATCTCGGTCGATCCCCACAGGTTGTGCACCGGCGCGTCCCACGCCTCGCGGATCGCCCGCCTGTCCTCGTCGAGCAGCGGTTCGGAGTTGGTACTCACCCGCACGGGACGGATGTCGAGCTGTCCGGCCAGGCAGGCGCGCGCGAGTTGCCCGACCACGGTTGCGTAGCCGACGAGGTGTGTGGGCTTGGCCGCGGCAACGGCTGCGATGGTGTCGGCGAGCGGCGCCCCGGCCGGTATGACGGCGGTTTCCATCCCCGGCGCAGTAGGCACGTCGAACAGTGGCGTGCTGGCGTGCGGCGGCATACCCGCCGCCAGCACCGCGAGCCTGGCATGCGCATGCGGTGCCGTTCGCTCTTCGCGAGCCTGCAGGCGCCATGCCAGACAGGCGATCGACACGAAGAAGTGCCAGTCCCATACGTAGACGCCGCGCACACCGCTTGACCCACCGGAACTGAAGACCTGCTGGTCGTTCGGTGTGTACGAAAACCAAAGCTGGCTGGCCAGAATCCGTTCGGCCCCGTCCCGAGTGAGGTCGGCAACGGTGACGATGTCATCCCACTCGTCTTGGGCTTGCGCCTTCGTCATCATCGGCACGCCCGCCAGGCCTGCGGCCGTCATCACAGATGGATCGATTCCGCTCAGCCGCCGGGCGTGAAACGGCGACCTCTGTTTGGCGTAGGCCAACAGCGAACGCAGCCGCTGGGTCTGATGGTGCTCGATCTGTTCCCGCGACCATTCGACGCGGCCGACGTGATCCTGCAGTGCGCCTTGTACGGCATCGAGATGGGCGGCTCGAAGCCCCTCATACGAGTCGCGTGCAGAGATCACAGCAGGCCGCCTCCGCCGAGCAGGCCGCCGCCTCCGTCGTTGCCTCCCGGCCCCTGGCTGGGGACGGGTGCGCGGATTTCGGGCGCGACGCTGATCGGAGCCCGGGTGGAAGGCGAGTTCGTCGTCCGCGTCTGAGGCGCAGGGTTCTCGGTCCGCGTCTCGAGGTCCGGCACCTGTTGTGGCACCGATTCGATGGTTTGCGGCACTTCGGTCGGCTGCACTGCAGGCGTCGGCGCAGCCGGCGGTGGTGGCGGTACCTGCGCCGACTGGCTGGGGACGAGCGGCACGGTCGTCGACAACGGAATGGAATCGAGCGGAACCTCGACAGGATCACCTGCGCCGTTCGGCCGCTGAAGGAGCAGAACGGCGATGACCGCCACCACCCCCAGCGTGCCGAGGATGAAAGCGGCGAAGGCCATCCTCACCGGCGCGGCGCTCGGCGCGGCCCTGTCGTCGGAGGAGTCGCCGGCCGGTGGCTTGGCGTCGATGGCATCATCAGTCGACTCGTCGTCCCCGAGGGGCTCGAACAGGTAGTCGAACCGACTGGAGAGGTTGTCCTCTCTCGGCATGGGGCGATGGTACAGGCGCTGGTACAAGTACCTCTGCGGCGCCACACACCTGCCGTGACCGGCAGAGGCGATTTCAGCCTGCCGCGTTCGGCCGCAACGGAGGGCAGCCGCCGTTCTCGTCGGCGGCGAGTTCGAAGTGCCAGATCTCATTCGCATAGATCTGGCACAGCCCGAACCGAGAACCGTTGCGTATCAACCAGTTATCGGCCTCGACCGGTCCAACGTCGACGGCCTTGCCCACCACGTGCTGGGAGGTATCGGGTGAGGCGACGAATTGCCGTGCGGTGCCGACATTTCCGTACGTTCGCACCGCATCGTCGAACAGCCGCTGCTGGAAACCCTTGGTGCGCCAGCCCGACGTGATCGCAACGTCGACGCCCTCGGCCTCCGCGCTGCGGGCCGCGTTCTGGATTGCCGCAAGCAACGCGGGGTCCAGCCATGCGACCACCGGGTTGGTCACGTCGAACGGTGAGATGGTCTGGCCGTCCGGAAGGTATCCGCCGATGGTGTCGGTGGCGGCGGAGCCGATCGTGAACGGCCCATCATCGGGGGCCGGCGATTGTTGGGCGGCGGGCGTGGCAAGGGGTGGGCCGCCCGCGACCGGATTGGGCGCCGCCGTCGAATTCGACGGCGCGCAGGCGCCGAGCAACAGTACGAGCCCGATGCCCGCGACCGTATATATCCGCAGCGGCATAACGAAACAATATGGCAGGCTCGCGATGTGGACCTGCCGCAGCCGGACGCACACACTCCACATCTGGCCGACGTGGTGCCATCGGTGCTGGCGGCGATGGGCGTGGCCGGTTTCCAGACCCGGATCGATCTGGCCGCAGAAGTCGGTGGTGCGTGCGTGCTGCTGATCGACGGTCTCGGTGCGGAACTGCTGGACGTCCACGCCGACGATGCCCCGGTCATGGCGGGGCTACGCGGGCGAACACTGCAGGCTGGATTCCCGTCCACGACGGTGGCCGGGCTGGCCGCCGTAGGCACTGGCTGCCGATCCGGCGAGCACGGTCTGGTTGGGCTGTCGTTCCGGTTGCCCGGTGTCGGCTTGATCAACCCGTTGCGGTGGCGGCCCCATCCGTGGGGCGATGATCTTCGCGAAGCGGCACCGCCCGAGGAGGTGCAGCCGATGGCGACGACCTTCGAGCGGGCAGCCTCGGCCGGCATCGCGGTGAGCGTCGTGTCCCCGGCGGAGTTCAGTGGTTCAGGGCTGACGCGTGCGGTCCTGCGCGGCGGCAGGTACGTGGGAGTACAAGCACTCGGGGATCTCGCCGCGGCCGTGCGGGGCGCTGTCGCGGGGGGCGGCTTCTGCTACGGCTACCACGGCGAGGTGGATCTGCTCGGGCATCTCTACGGCCCCGGCTCGCCCGCGTGGCGGATGCAATTGAGGGAGGTCGACCGGCTGGTCGAGTCTCTTGTCGAGGTCCTGCCGCCCGGCGGACTACTCGCGATCGTCGCCGATCACGGCATGGTGGCGGTCGATGACGACGAGGCCGTCGATATCGACACCTGCGCGGCGCTGCTCGACGGCGTGCAGGCCGTCGGGGGCGAACCGCGGGCCAGGTACGTATATGTCGACGACGGAGCCGCCGATGCGGTGCTCGCGGCATGGCGCGAGGTGCTCGGGGAGCGTGCGTGGGTGGCATCGCGTGACGAAGCGATCGCGGCTGGATGGTTCGGCGAACGCGTCGGCGACGAAGTCCGGGCCCGCATCGGCGATGTCGTCGCGGCCGCCCGCGGATCTGCGACCATGGTCCGGCGCACGGGGGAACCACTCGAGTCGTCTCTGGTCGGCCACCACGGCTCCCTCACGACCGCCGAGCAGAGCATTCCTCTATTACTGGCCTACGGCTGACTCGGCGCGTCGTGCCACTCCGTCCACGGGTATGACGGCGCCGTGGGCGCACGCTCATACTGCTTGATCCAGCCGTCGGCGATCGCCCTGATCGGCCCGGCGTCGAGGAAATGCAACTTCTCCCTCCCCCGGCGCTGCGTGCTCACCAGATGCGCTGCCTCGAGCACCGCCAGGTGCTTACTCACCGACTGTCGTGTCATCGAAAGCCGGGCGCTCAACTGGCGCAGGCTCTGTCCGTTTTGCTCGTTCAGGCTGTCGAGCAAGGCGCGGCGGCTCGGATCGGCCAGCGCCCTGAATACGTCGTCCATCGGGGTCATTCTCGCATAACATGCAGCCAACGAGCTGCATGTGCTCTATATGCATCCAACCGGCTGCATATAGATGGTCAGCAAGGGTAATTTGCTAAAACTGCAGGTTTGCGTGAGGAATATTCGGTCGTGCCGAGCATCTCCGACACGAGGAGATCGGCGAGCTAGACCCGAGATCGCCCCTGTTGGTGAAAACTATTGAATATCAATAGATTACGTTTCACCCGTGCCATGGTGAGTCATCATGGCCTACGAGAGCGAATATTGAAAGACGTTGCACACCAACAATGTTCATATATCGCACAAAGTGAAAGATGCCACTAGCTAACTGAATTGTGAAGGGCATCACAGATTTTGAAGGTGTAATTGCAGCTCTGTTACTGTCCGACGTCATGTTTGCTGTCGCAACCGCATCACTACTAACGCTTGTCCAGCAGCTGTCCGGCACGCCCTACATCTCCGGTGGAGATTCGGCCCGCGGCACGGACTGCTCGGGACTGGTGTCGTTCGTAACGAACGCCGCGACCGGTCGTCCGATCTATGGCGACCGGTTCAACACCGGCAATATCGAAGGCGCGCTCAAGGCGCGGGGCTTCCAGTACGGCACCAAGCCGGGCGCACTCAACGTCGGATGGAACGGTGGCCACACCGCCGCGACCCTGCCCGACGGAACACCGGTCTCGTCCGGCGAGGGCGGCGGCGTGAAGGTCGGTGGTGGAGGTGCTTACCAGAGGCAGTTCTCCAAGCACATGTACCTCGAGTTGGCGCCCGCGCCGGAAGAGCCGCTGCCCCCAGGCCTGTTGCCCCCGCCGCCGGGCGACCCGCTGCCCCCGGAGGGTGTCATCGTTCCGGTTGGCATGGAGCCACCGCCGCCGCCGGGTGAGCTGCCACCGCCGCCGGGTGAACTGCCACCGCCTCCCGGTGACCCGCTCCTGCCTCCGCCTCCCGGCGCCGAGCCGCCGCCTCCTGGCGCGCCGCTCCCGCCTCCCCCTGTCCTCGCATAACCGACTCCCCTTCGCGGGGAATTGCGGTCCCGGCTTGCGGCGAACGCGCGCCGGTTGGCCGGGATCGTGCGTCACACCACGTCGCGCGGATAGCACTGGTTGCTCGATGGGCAGCCAGTGCATTCGCGTTGGGTAGCCACGTACAGGCTGGCTGGAAACACCGTCGGAACTCCGGGAGGAGGGTCCGTAGTTCTCGCATTCGCGTCGTGCAGAATAGTCACCGCGCCGGAAGTGACGAATCTGCATGACGGGAGCGACCTTGGTCACCAGAGCTGCGACGTCACCAGGTCGGTCACCCACCGGGGGTAAGCACCGAAAGCAGCCAGTGCACCGAAAAGCGCCTGCGGGTCAACGGTTTTCCGGAACCAGGCCGATCCTTGTAGGTGCGATCTCAGCTGTGTTGGTCGCCGTGCTCGGCTTCGCCGGGCTGATCGCGAGGTGGGCGACCGACGATTCGGCACGCGTCGCGGACGCTCGGCCGCCGTCGCCGCCTGCAACCAGCGCACCAACTGCCCAGTCCCCGAAGCAGACCCGTGCTGCCTCGCCGCCGATTGCGACTCCCGTGGCCTTTCCCTCCGACGACAGCGGCTTCATCGATTCGTCTGCGCGATGCCGGGAATCGCAGCAGGCATTCGCAATCGGCCGGACAACGGGTTCGCTCGTCGTGATCTGCGGCGAACGCACCGGACCGTACACCTACCTCGGCGTCCGATTGAGCGATGCGGCCGTGTTGCGGACACCGGCATCAACCGACTCGACGCGTGGCTTTCTCGCGCGCAAGGCCGGTGTCCTCTACGCCGTGACCCCAACCGAATTGAAGGTTACAGCGGGCAGCACTGTCATCAAGCAAGAGCCGATGATCGAATACCGCGAGGTGGCTCGGTAGGAAAATCAGCTGGGTTTGGACTGGACGTAGAACTCGACGCTGTCGCCGTCGACCTTCGTCACCTTCATGTGTGCGGTGTACTCCACGCCCTCGGGTCCGGTGAATTTGCAGTCGAATTCGACGCCGACCTCCGCATCCACTCCCGACGGGCAGGTGACATCCTTCGGCTTGAACTTCGTCTGCTTCGACACGACGTCGACGACCGATTTGGCGGCGCCATCCGGATCGATCTTGGAACCGCATCCACTGACGAATACAGCCAGCACGGTGGCGATGATCAGCAATGCGCGTCGCATCGTCGCAGTATTGCAGATCAGTGGGAACGCGACCAGGGGCCCCGAACCGGCAACGGTGACCCCCGCAGCGCGGCGACAGGAATATCGGGTGATCTACCTCGTGCGCTTGGATCGGCTCAGCGGCGCCTTCGCGGCCCTGACCCGCGCGGTGGCATCACGGCTGGCCTGCTTGGCGTCGGCGTAGGCGACCTCGGCCGCGCCGAGGGCACGCTCGGCGTCCGCGAGCCGCTGCCGCATCTCGTCGTGACGCAGCCGCGCGACCGCCAGATTCGTTTGTCGGTCCGACAATTCGTTGTCGGCGTCGTCCTTGGCCCGTTCTGCCGCCGCCAATACCTCCTTCGCCCTTTCCAGCTCTCGGCCTGCGACGCGGTCGTCGTCATTGCGGCGCTCACGCTCGGGTTTGCGGGGTTCCTTCTTGGGCTGCGCTTTGGCCTTGCCACTGCGCGCGGCGGTGAACACAGCTGTGGTCGCACCGAAATCGCCGAAGCCCGACCACTGTTCGGCCTTGGCGAGCCGGCCGAGCCGTTCAGCTACGTCGGGATCAGCGACCGCGGCCTGCAGCGTTGAAGTGACATCTTCACGCAGCGTTGCCGACGGATTCGTCATGTCGGCGCCTTGGAATGCGGCGCGGACAAGTTCGTCGACAAGAGACCGCTGTTCTGAGGACAACTCCCGGATGGCGGCGCCATCCATCGCTGCGTGCGCCGCCCGCAGCCGCTCCCCCAGATCGGTCAGCGACTGCGTGGCGTCGGCATTGGTGTGCGCTAGCAGGTTGACCACCCAAGCCGCTGTTGTCGGCCTCCTGGCTCCCGAGATCCGTTTCGCCGCGGCGGCATCACCGCGCTTCTTGGCGTCGGCGACGAGCCTTGTGCGCAGCGCGGTGAACTCCTCGGGCTTGGCACGAAAGAGTTCGTCCAGCTCGTCACCGGCCATGACGCCATGATGCGCCATGAAGTCGCAGATGGTGGGCAGGCACACACGGCCGGCATGCGACACTCTGGGCATGGTTGTCGCAGTCGATCGCCCGAAGCTCGAAGGAAACGTCGCCGTCGGCGAGAACCGGCAGATCGGGTTCGCCGAGTTCGGCGCCCCGCAGGGCCGCGCCATATTCTGGTTGCACGGCACGCCCGGTGCCCGCAGGCAGATCCCCATCGAGGCCAGGGTGTACGCCGAAGCGGCCGACATCCGGCTGATCGGTATCGACCGGCCGGGGATCGGGTCATCGACGCCGCATCAGTACGCGAACGTCCTCGAGTTCGCCGACGACCTTCGCACCATCGCCGACGTCCTCGGCATCGACAAGATGGCCGTCGTCGGTCTCTCCGGCGGCGGCCCGTACACGTTGGCGTGCGCGGCGGCGATGCCGGATCGCTTAGTGGCGGCAGGCGTCGTCGGCGGGGTCGCACCCACGATCGGCGACGACAGTATCGGCGGCGGGTTGATGGGCAACCTCGGAACCCGCGTTGCACCGATCCTTGGGGTGGCGAAGGTCCCGATCGGGATGGTGGCCGCCACGCTGATCCGATTCATCCGCCCGTTCGGAGGCCCAGCGGCCGACCTGTACGGCCTGGTGTCGCCCCCTGCCGACCGCGCGCTGTTGGCTCGACCGGAGATCAAGGCGATGTTCCTCGATGATCTGCTCAATGGCAGCCGCAGGCAGATGGCGGCGCCGTTCTACGACGTCGTCGCATTCGCACGCGACTGGGGATTCCGGCTGGACGAGGTCAAGGTGCACGTGCGCTGGTGGCACGGCGACGCCGACCACATCGTCCCCTATGGGCACGGACAGCATGTGGTGTCGCGGCTGCCCGATGCCGAGCTGTTCCCGATGCCCGGTGAGAGCCACCTCGGCGGGCTCGGCCGCGCCGAGGAGATCCTGCGCTCGATGATCGAGGTGTGGGACAGCGCCGGCGCCCGCTAGTCGATGAGAGCCATCGTGCTGCTCGCCCAGAGCGCGGCACTGGACCAGGCAGGCACTGTGCACGCGCTGGGCCTCGGCTGGACCGTAAGCGCGACACCCGTTCCCCAGCACGCGCTGGTGATCTTCGTCGAAGTCGAGTGGGCCGAACTCGGTAGGTCTTTCCCGATCCGCGCCGAGCTGGTCGACAGCGACGGCGTGCGGGTGGCTCACACGGAGCACGGCCTGATCAAGGCGAAGCACAAGTCCGTGCACCCCGAGGGAACTCCGGTCACCATTCCGTTCACCGCAACCATCCCCTCTCTCAAGCTCACCGCCGGTCAGCGCTACCAGTGGCGGGTGTCCATCGACGACGAGATGCACGAGGACTGGCTGGCTGGGTTCACCGTGACCGGCGAAGACTGAACTGGCTTCAGTCCCGAAGAGCCGCAGGGTCTTTCGCGCCGAGCAGCGCTCGTCGCAGCAGATGCATCGCGACGGTGGTCGAGCGCTCCCGGACATCGGAGCGGTTGCCCGGCAGGAGAAGGGTTCTCGTGAGGGTCGGGCCGTCGGCGAGCAGCACCGAGAAGCACACCGTCCCGACCGGCTTGTCCTTCGTGCCGCCACCCGGTCCGGCGATTCCGGTCGTCGCAACGGCGGTGTCGGCATCGAAGCGCCGCAACGCACCGCGGGCCATCGCTTCGGCCACCGGTTCGGACACCGCCCCATGCGTTTCGATCAGTTCGGCGTCGACGTCGAGCATGCCCGATTTCGCCTCGTTGGCGTAGGCAACCACACCACCCGCGACGTAGCCGGAGGAACCGGGTATGTCGGTGAGCCGGGCAGCGACCAGACCCGCCGTGCATGACTCCGCCGTGGCAATTCGGCGGCCCGTCAACAGCGCAGCCACCTGATCGTCGACTAGCGAGCCATCCTCCGAAAAGATCTGGCGCGCATGGTGTTCACGCAGGACACGGAGCAACTCCGCATACACAGGTGCCGCATCCGGCTCATAGCGTGTGACGATCTCGAGCTCGCCCCGACGCAGGCAGGTGGTGATCTCCAGCCGGTCGAACCCGTCGATCTGTCCCTGTGCCTCACGCAGCGTCTCGGCAAGGCCCGACTCGGGTAGCCCGAACATCCGCACCATGTCCTGCCGGTACTCCGTCCGACCCGCGATCGCCTCCTGCAGCCCCGGCATCTGGACCGCGGTGTGCCACATCGGCTGCAGCTCACGCGGCGGCCCCGGCAGCACGAGAACCGTCGGCTTGCCCGCGACCATGACGCCGGGTGCGGTGCCCACCGGATCGAGAATCTGTGCACCTGCGGGCACCATGGCCTGCTTTCGGTTGGCCGCCCGCACCGCGTCGAAGTCCACGTCGGTGAAGCGCGCCCTCAGCCGCTTGAGGATTGCCGCGATCTTCTCTTCGAGCACGTCATCCAACACCAACTCGCGTCCACAGAAGTGCGCCACGACTTCGACTGTCATATCGTCTGCCGTTGGCCCGAGTCCGCCGCTGGTGACGATGAGGTCGGTTCCCTCGCCTGCCAGGAATCGCAGCGCAGCCGCGATGTCGCCCGGCCGGTCGCCGCAGATCGTGATGTGCGCCAGCTCAACGCCGAGTTCGAGCAGCCGGTCGGCAATCCACGGGCCGTTGCGGTCCTGGACCCGTCCCGTCAGAACCTCTGTCCCTGTGACAACGATGCCCGCGCGTGCGCTCACGAACTATGCATACACGACGACGTGCTCGCCGGAGCGGCAGCCGTCGCCGGAACGTCTTTGCGTGCCCGCACGCGAATGCGCGCGCCGCGGTGCGGGACCAGGATGACGTGTTTGACCCGCTGCCGTTCGCCCGCGGCCGTCGTGGTGGACAGCTCGACTCGGCGCAGCACCTCACGCAGCACGACCCGCAGCTCGATCATCGCGAACGTGGCACCGAGGCAGCGGCGGTTGCCGCCGCCGAACGGCAGCCACGTCGTGGGTCCCGTTGCGGCGCTGACCATTCGGTCGGGGTCGAACCGGTCGGGATGCGCGTACTGCTTGGAACTGCTGTGCACCAACCCGATTCCGGGTGCCACCATGATTCCGGCCGGGAGACGATAGCCCGCCAGCTCAACGGGCTCCTTCAGAATTCGGCCGACGTCGAAGACGACGGGACGGATCCGCAGCGTCTCCTTGGCGACGGCATCGAGGAACTCGTCTCCTTCCACGTCGCCTGCGGCGCTTGCTTCGGCGGCACGCACCGCCTTGGCCAAGATCGCGGGATGTCTTGTCAGTCGCTCCAACGCCCAGGCGAGCCCGGTCGCGGTGGTGTCGTGCCCGGCGACGAGCAGGGTGATCAACTGATCGCGCAGTTCCCTGTCGGTCATGGTGTTGCCGTCTTCCCCGGCGGCACGAATTAGCTTCGCGAGGGCGTCGGTGCGCGTCGCGAGATCGGGATCGGTTCGGCGGTCGGCGATTTCGGCATACAGCAGGCGGTCGGCTTCGTCCATGTTGCGACGCAGCGAGCGCCACAGCCCGACCTTCTGCAGTCTCGGGCTTGCGATCGCGAGCGACGCCCATGGCGTCACATTGAGCAACCTCGGCATCACCTCGCGCAGTGCCGTGAGTCGATCCGGGTCCGAGGCACCGATCACGGTCCGCAGAATCACCTCAAGGGTGATCTCCGACATCTTCGGCGCTACCGGAAACTCCGTGCCCACCGGCCATGTCGCGATGTTCGCCGAGGCGATCTCGGCCATCACATCGGTCTGCCGCGCGACCGCATCGCGGTGGAAGGCAGGCAGCATCTGCCGCCGCCGCTCCCGATGCACGTCGTCGTCGATCACCAGCACGGAGCTGCTACCGAGCAGGCCTGCCAACATCGAGTTCGCCTCACCGGCGTGATAGACGCTCGGACTTCCCGCGAACACCTTTTTGATTTCCGCCGGGTCGTCCAGATAGACCAGCGTTCCCATCGTGGCGATCCGCATCGTGAACGCGCTTCCGTACCGCCGCCTGCAGGCGGAGATGAAGCGCGGCCAGTAGCGGGCCATCAGTGCGGCCTGTATCGGGGCGGGAAGTCGGGGCCCCGGTGGCAACTCGACGCGCGCTTTGTCACCCATGCCATGAGCATACGAGCCGTCAGTCGCATTCCCCGCTACCGGTAATGTCATTCTCGTGACGGCGCCGAAATCCCTGCGAGAGCTGTTCGATCAGATCGGATTGGAAGAGGTGCCGTCGACGGATGGCACCGTCGTTATGGAGATGCCCGTCGACGAGCGGGTCACCAACACCGCAGGTGGCCTGCAAGGCGGGCTGATCGCGACGATGGCCGATGTGACGGCAGGTCAGCTCGCCGCCCGCAGCACGCCGTTCGGTCACGCCATCGCCACCACCGATCTCTTCGTCCGCTATCTGCGGCCGATCAAGGAGCGCAACGGTCCTGCGCGAGCCGTCGCCAAGATTCTTCGCACCGGCAAGCGGTCAGTTGTCATCCAGGTCGACATCTACCGCGGCGACGACGGCGAACTCGGCGCGACGGCAACCGTCAACTTCGCGGCCGTCGGATAGCAACCATTTGCGCGGGGGTCCGACCGACGAATCGGCCCCTAGCCGATCGGCACCACCACAGGCGGCGTGTTGTACCCGGCGACGCGCACCCAGTTGGCAACTGTGCGGTCGCCGGGTACGACGCCATGAAGCTCGACGGTCTCGCCCGGGAAAACCGTGACGTAGTTGTCGCTGTATTCGATGGGCAGGATCTCGTCTCCACCGGGTGCGGTCAGAATCTCGGCCCGCTCGAAGAACGCCACCCGCTGCGTCGTGTTCTGCAGGCGAATGGTGACACCGTTCTCCCCGCCCGCGTGGGTCCGCTGCGCACTCACCTGCAACGGGACCCGCGGCATCCAGTTCAGCGCTGTCATGTCCGCCCAACTCACCTGCTTCAGTTCAAACGCCCAGTCGTTGGTCGGGTCACCGAGATCGTCTCGCTGCTGCGACTGCCAGTAGACGTTCTCGGCAAGAACGGTTCCGTCATCATCGACCACCTCGCAGCGCACGAAGAACACACTCGAGTCGCGGGCCACTCTCGGCAGGGTCATCGCCTCGACGCTTCCACCCGACGCGACGTCGAGGTCGTCGGTCGTCCGGTCTTCGCGCATCTTGCCCTGCAGGTCGTAGACGCGAACCCGCACGCGCAGGTTCGACCGGTCATCGGGCGTCTGGTTGACCAGGGTCACATGCGCCTTGCTGTGATCCGCTGTGGCATACGAATCGAACACCACAGAAAGCGGACGAAGGCCCTTCTTCGCGCCGTAGTAGGCACCGCCGGGACGCAGGTAGTAATCGAAGATGTTGCCGAAGAACGATGGCCAGTGGTTGTTCAACATCCAATAGATGGTCATCTTGTGGCTCGCCCACCCGTTGGCGGCAAACGCCTCGAACTGAGCCCGCGTCGATTCATAGTGCGCCAGTTGGGCTTTGCGGGTGAACTCCTCGGCATCGTCGGACGGCCCGTAGCGCCGGTCGACGGCACGTTTGATGCTCTGCAACGCGGCGTTCTTCGGGTTCGAGCCGGCGTGGAAGGACCAGGTGTCGTTGATCGGCCACAGCTTGTCGGGCGGGATGAACTTCTTCAGGCTCGCGAACGGCGGGATGTGCTCGTTATCGCCCTGTTCGGCGGTGGAGCCGCGAGTGGCGCCGTATCGCCCGCTGAACCAATAGCCCGGCGGCCGCCAGCTGTACGGACCCGCCATGTGGATGCCGTCCCAGTCGCGCTCGCCGCTCGCATCCCGCGCCAGCGACGAGACGGTGTCGACGGTGGCGTTCTGCCAGTGCGAATCATCGAGGATTGCATGGTATTTCGCGAGGATGTCGGCGGGTGGCTTGCCGTCGCTGCCGTTGGCCCAGATGAACACCGACGGGTGGGAGCGCAGCACCAGGATCTGCGACCGCAGGCTGTCGGCGGCCACTTGGCGGTCCTCGTCGTCCCACTGGGACCACTTCTCCCACTGGTTGCAGCACATCCAGCCGTACATCAGCGGGATGCCGAGCTCGTCGGCCTTCTCGATGATGTGCTCTCCGGGAAACTTGCCCTCCAGCCGCAGCATGTTGAGGCCCAGATCCTTGACGTAGCTCAGGATCGCGTCCTCGCGGTCGGGATGGTCGGCGAACAGAAGGTCAGGCGTGTAGGCCGCGCCGCGGACCAGGAAGTCGCGTCCGTTGACGGTCAGATAGAAGTTGCCGCCCTTACCCAGATCGGGAAAGTCGCCGTCGGAGTCACGGTGTTGAGAGACGGTCCGGATGCCAAACCGGAGGTCGGACGAATCCGACGTCTGCCCGAACTGACTGAACTCCAATCGCAGGTCATATAGTTCCGGCTTGCCCAGGGTGTATGGCCACCACAGGTCGGGATTCGCGACCGTCAGCTCGCCGAATTGGTCGGGGCTGAACGTGACTTCGCGTTGCTCGCCGGGCAGCAGCGTCACCGGCTGCTCGACATCGATGCTCGGCTTTCCCGCCCGGGTGATAGTACCCTTCAGCACTCCCCTGACCTGCTCCGTCGAATAATTGTGCACCGACGTGTGGATGGTGAGTCGCGCGGAATCGGTTCGCGGCAAGGGCAATTCGGTGTTGACAACGGCGGGCCCCAATGACACTGCGCCCGCGACCTTTAGGTATACCGGCTTCCAGATGCCCGCGTTGCGGTCGGAGACAAAGGAATTGCCGCGGTCGGGGTTCTTGCCCTCACCCTGGTATCCCAGATACTTCCAGTTGATCCAGTCCCACCAGCTGTCCGCGAGCTCGACCCCGTCGATGTCCTGCAGCGCCCGCTCCGGTGTGACCTTGATGGCAAGGGCGTTCTTCACGCCGGGAATGATCCAGCGCGCCACGTCTAGTTCGTGGGCGTTGTGCATGCCGACGATTTGCGTGCTGTCGGCGACCAGGTGGCCGTTGAGCCACACCTCGGCGCGGTAGTTGATGCCGGGCAGCTCCAGCAGGTAGGTGCTGTGACCGACGGGCGCGGTGAACGACGTGCGGTACCACCAGTCCTGCTTGTAGAGGTCCTGCGGCACCTCATCGAGCAGGTTCTTGCCGTAGTAGAGGTCGGGATAGGTGCCGTCGTCCTGCAGCGCCTCGAGGACGGTCGCAGGCATGTGCCGGATGGTGTGCCAGCCCGCCGCCGTGTAGTCGGCACGCGACACCGTCGCACCGTCGGCACCCAGTTGAGTGGCCGAAGCGAGCTGCCAGCCGTCAGCCAGTTCGACGCGATCCGGCGGCTGCTGGGGCCGGGCGAAGGTCGGCAGGGAGCCCGCGCAGGCCAGTAGTAGCAGGACGACGAGGAGTCCGGAGAGGATGGTGCGGCGCCGGGTCGATATAGCCGTCTCCTCTCGGTCGGTTCCGGTCCCTGTGGGCCCACCGCTTGCGCGGCTCCGTCGACCCTACGGTCGGTGACGCGATCCGGCTGATTTTGATCAAGACCGTAGTCTCGGGTGATGATCGCGGAGCCGCCGGGTCGGGTCGACGAGATCGCCGCGAGCCCGGCGGGACCCGAGGTGGGAGCGTTCTTCGACCTGGACGGCACGCTGGTGTCGGGCTTCACCGCGACCGCCCACGCAGGCGATCGGATCCGACGCAGACAGGCTCGGATCGGGGAGGTTCTCGGCGTCCTGGAGGCCTCGATCAGGTACCGGCTCGGCCGTATGCACTTCGAGCGGCTGATCGCGCGGGCCGGGGGATATCTCGAGGGTGAGTCGCTGCGCGAACTCGACGAACTCGGCGACCGGCTGTTCGCCCGCCACATCGCATCGCGGGTCTACCCACTCATGCGCGAGGTCGTGGCGGCCCACCAGCAACGCGGCCACACCGTCGCGCTGTGCTCGTCGGCGCTGACCATCCACGCCGAACCGGTAGCCCGCGCCCTCGGAATCACTCGGGTGCTCTGCAACCACTTCGTCGTCGACGAGAGCGGTCTGCTGACGGGTGACATCAAGAAGCCCATCATCTGGGGCCCGGGGAAAGCCGCTGCGGCACAGCGATTCTGCGAAGACAACGGCGTCGACCTGGGCCGTAGCTATTTCTACGCCGACGGCGACGAAGATGTCGCGCTGATGTCGTTGGTCGGTCATCCCCGGCCGGTCAACCCGCGCTCGGGCCTCGCCGCGGCAGCAGCCGCCAACGGCTGGCCCGTGTTGCGTGTGGCCGTCGCGGGCCGGAAGGGCTGAAGTGGTGCGATGAGGGTTGCCGACGGTCTGGCTTTAGCGTGCAGCGGTTTCCTGCTCGCGGTGCTGTGGATGGACCTGATGTTCGACAGCCAGGTTCGCGCAGTGCGGGACGGTCAACTGCCTGAGCCGATACTGGCATCCATCGCGGCCTACTACCGCCGCGCGACGACCACTTCGCGTCCGATGAGCCACCTGATCGCAGCGGTCATGGTGATTCTGTTGGGTGCGTTGGTGTTTCGCAGCGTGGGCGGGGACGATCCGATTTGGCTGATCGCAGTGTCGGCCGTTCTTGCCGTGGTACCGATTCTGCTGGCGCTGTTGCGGACTGTGCCCGACGCCGCCCGGCTCGGCGCACGGTCGGACGGCCCGGGCGAGCAGTCACGGCTCGCTCGATCGATTCTCGCAGACCACATCGTGTGCCTGGTGGCGGTATCGGCCCTTTTGGTGTTGTTGCTGGTTTGGTGAGCACTGCCGCGGGCAATCCCTGGCCGACTGCTCTCATCCCCTGCTGCGAAACGAGGAACCCGAACGTGAATGCGCGACGCTTGATTCTGCTCGTCGGTGCGGTGCTGTTGGCCGTCGGCGTGATCGCACTTCTGATGCCGGTGTCGATCACCGGCGACGGAAATTCGATCGGCTGCGGAAACGCCATCGCCGCCGACTCAGCTGAAGCCGAGGCCGCCAACAACAAGACCGTGGCGAACGTGCCGATTCTCAATCAGATCGTGCCGCACACTGACTACGTCGCGAATTGTCAGGCGGCGGTCTCCAGCAGGCGGACCTGGTCCATCCCGTTGACTGTGGTCGGCGCATTGGCCGTGCTTGGCTCGTTCGCCGCGCCGCGATCGCGGACTGTTTCGTAGGTCACACTTGCGGGCAGTCTTAACTCGACGACAGCCCGTCGTGAAACCCATGACCAGAGGGGGCGCCGCTGTGGCGAGTGAAGATCAACAGACCCAAGAGCAGGACACTCAGCAGCAGGAGGATCGGACGCGGAGCGAGAAGCCCGAAGTCAAAGACGAGCACAAAGAGAAGGCTCAGGAAATGCGGAAGGAGTACGTCGAGGATCGTGCCACGGTGATCATGCCGGGCAGCGGTGGCACCGTGGCGGGGACGGCCGTGAACGAGTGGCTCGACGACGACGGGAACCCCAAGTACGGCGACAAATCAGAGGGCGACAAGTCCGGCGGGGGCAAGCCGGCGGGCGACAACTCGGATGGTGACGACGAACCAGACGGCGACACGGTAGAGAAAGACAAGGCGACGAACGAAAAGATCCTGAAGGCGAAGGCCGAGAGCGACGCAGAGAACGACGACCCAGACAACGACGACAAGGACGACGATTAGGCCGCCGTGCCGGTTTTGCACGCCCCTGTCTTCTCCTGGTGCTGATCCGTACTAAACTAGAACACGTTTCAGTTCGCGTATCGCCCAAGGAGCAGTCATGCACACCGCCATCTGCGACCAGCTCGACATCGAGTTCCCGATCTTCGCCTTCACGCACTGCCGTGATGTCGTCGTGGCGGTGAGCAAGGCAGGCGGGTTCGGGGTGCTCGGCGCCGTCGGCTACACCCCCGAGCAGCTCGAAATCGAGCTGAAGTGGATCGACGAGAACATCGGCGACCACACCTACGGGGTCGACATCGTCATCCCGAACAAGTACGAGGGCATGGACTCCGACCTGTCCGCCGACGAACTGACGAAGACCTTGCAGGACATGGTGCCGCAGGAGCACGTCGATTTCGCCCGCAAGATCCTCTCCGATCACGGCGTGCCGATCGAGGGCAGCGGCGCGGACGCGTTCCAGCTACTCGGCTGGACAGAAGCGACCGCGACCCCGCAGGTCGAGGTGGCGCTGCAGCATCCGAAGGTGACGTTGATCGCCAACGCCCTCGGCACCCCGCCCGCGGAGATGATCAAACACATCCACGACGAAGGCCGTAAGGTCGCGGCGCTGTGCGGCTCACCGTCGCAGGCGCGCAAGCACGCCGATGCGGGCGTCGACATCATCATCGCCCAGGGCGGCGAGGCGGGCGGGCACTGCGGCGAGGTCGGCTCGATCGTGCTGTGGCCCCAGGTCGTCAAGGAGGTCGCCCCTGTTCCGGTGCTGGCCGCCGGCGGCATCGGCAGCGGCGAGCAGATCGCCGCGGCGCTGGCGCTCGGCGCGCAGGGCGCATGGACGGGTTCGCAGTGGCTGATGGTCGAGGAAGCCGAGCACACCGCCGTTCAGCAGCAGGCTTACGCCAATGCCACCAGCCGCGACACCGTTCGCAGCCGGTCGTTCACCGGTAAACCTGCCCGCATGTTGCGCAACGACTGGACCGAGGCCTGGGAAAAGGAAGACAATCCGAAGCCACTCGGAATGCCGTTGCAGTACATGGTTTCCGGCATGGCGGTCGCCGCCACCCACAAATACCCGAACGAGAGCGTCGACGTCGCGTTCAACCCGGTTGGTCAGGTCGTCGGGCAGCTGACCAAGGTAGAGAAGTCATCGGCGGTCATTCAGCGCTGGGTTCAGGAATACCTCGAGGCGACCGCCAGGCTGGACGAACTCAACGAAGCCGCCGCTGTCTGACTCAGGGCGTCGGCGGGGGCGCAAGGCCGGGTAGCACCGGCCCCGGTGGCGGTGCATCGGGTGGCGGCGCGATTGGCGCCAACGGATCAGGCGCAGGCGCATCGGGCGGTGGACTGTCGGGCAACGGCGCCTGGGGGCCGGCAGGAAGCCCGTTGGTCGGCATGGCGTTGGCGTCGAGCGGCCGCTGGGTCAGCAGAAGAAGGGCGTCCTTGCCGCTGATGTCCTGCGTCTGCACCGCGTGCCACAGGTCGCGCAGATACGACGTTCCTCTGCCCTGCGGTGGGTCGGTCGGAACATCCGAGGTGCCAGGAGGCAGGTTCTCGGGACTCAAGAGATGCGGAACCTCGGCGGGCGGCGCCGCAGGCAACGCGGGATCGACCGCCGCAGGCAACGCGGGATCGCCCGCTGCGGCCTGGGTGGAGATGAACTGCTCGCCCGGTAACGGCGGCGGCGGTGGTGCCGGTGCGCCCGGATCGGCCTGTGCGACCGGGGCCGCAAGAATCAACGCCGCAAACACCCCGAGCGCGCCACCACCCAGCGGCAGCGACCACACCTTGTCAGACTTCCTCACCGATGCCCCCTTTGATTTCTTGATGGTGCTATTGGGTGGTTCAGTCTTGGTACACCAATTGTTACACCTGTGCACTGTGTGACCAAGGGGCCATTTGCCGCCAGCGGGTGAGAACACGTTTCACTTGCGAATTTCGGTGTAGTTCTCGACAACCCCTTCACCCGGTCCGATCTGTGGTGTAGCAATGCCATACGGGCACTAGACAACGTCGTATTAGGAGTTCCTTTATGCCAACTCCGAACCTCCCACCCGGGTTCGATTTCACTGACCCTGACATGTACGCCGAACGGCTGCCGGTCGACGAGCTCGCTCACATGCGGAAGGTGGCTCCGATCTGGTGGCAGGAACAGGAGCGGGGCAACCTCGCCTTCGGCGACACCGGCTACTGGGTGGTGACCAAGCACAAGGACGTCAAGGAGGTGTCGCGCCGCAGCGACGTGTTCTCCAGCAATAGGAAGACCGCGTTGCCGCGGTATCGCGACGAGGCTGAGCCTGGTTCGTTGGAGGCGGGCAAGGTCGTGCTGCTCAACCAGGACGCCCCTCATCACACCCACCTGCGCAAGATCATCTCGCGGGCATTCACGCCGAGGGCCATCGAGTCGCTTCGCGATGAGCTTCGCGATCGGGCGCGCGACATCGCCAGGCGGGCCGTCGCGGAGGGATCCGGTGATTTCGTCGAGCAGGTTTCGTGCGAGCTTCCACTGCAGGCGATCGCAGGGTTGATGGGCGTGCCTCAGGAAGACCGGATGAAGCTGTTCGACTGGTCGAACCAGATGGTCGGTGACCAGGACCCGGAGTACGCCAGGAACGACCCCACGGCCGCATCGGTCGAACTGATCATGTACGGCATGCAGATGGCCGCCGAGCGTGGCAAGAACCCCGGTGATGACCTCGTCACCAAGCTTGTGCAGGCCGACGTCGAGGGCCACAAGCTGACCGACGACGAGTTCGGCTTCTTCGTGATCCTGCTGGCTGTTGCGGGCAATGAGACCACCCGCAACTCGATCACCCAGGGCATGATGGCGTTCACCGAATTCCCGGACCAATGGGAGCTTTTCAAGCGGGAGCGGCCCGCGACCGCTGCCGACGAAATCGTCCGCTGGGCAACGCCGGTCACCTCGTTCCAGCGCACCGCTCTCGAAGACACGGAGCTGAGCGGCGTCAAGATCAAGAAGGACGACCGGGTGGTGATCTTCTACCGTTCGGCCAACTTCGACGAGGAGGTTTTCGACGACCCCTACGCCTTCAACGTCCTGCGAGATCCCAACCCGCACGTGGGGTTTGGCGGCACTGGTGCTCATTACTGCATCGGTGCGAACCTGGCCAGGATGACGATCGATCTGATCTTCAACGCCATCGCCGACGAAATACCCAATCTCACACCGATTTCCAAACCCGAACGGCTCCGATCGGGATGGCTCAACGGGATCAAGCACTGGCAGGTCGACTACACGGGCAAGACCGCTATCGCGACGTAGGAGTCGGGTAGTCGATGATCGAGCGCCAGTAGTCCTCTGGGATCTCCTCGCCGGACCGCAGCACCATCGCGAGGCCGGTCGCCATCGCGATGCCGAGCAGCCCGAGCCAGAGGCCGGTGAGGGCGATGACCGCCCACAGGACCGCGGTGACCGTTGGCCATGGCGAGAACACCGCGAGCACCGGCGCGAAGAAGAACCCGGTTCCGATGTACCAGGACGAACCGGCGCGGTCGGACTTGAGCACGAAGCGCAGCCAACGCGGGATGGGTGAGTTCGCAGGTGATGCGTGAGGCATCGTCGCTCTCCTCTCGGCGTCCTTTCACGGTGCCCGCCGCAGGTAGTGGATGCAATTACCTCCCAGGTAGGGTCGATCCTGCTGACAGATCACGATTTCGCGCAGTTCGGTGATCTCCCAGCAGGCTCGAGGAACGAGTGGGCACACAATCGCAGCAACTGGTATGACCACTTGACCTCTGGCCACTGATCGGCCATTCTGGGTCCATGGCCCTTCAACCGGTGCACCGGCGTTCGGTACCCGAGGACGTCTTCGACCAAATCGTCGCCGACGTGCTCAGCGGTGAGATGCAGCCAGGCGAGACGCTGCCAAGCGAGCGCAGGCTCGCCGAACTTCTCGGTGTGTCCCGGCCGGCCATCCGCGAGGCGCTCAAGCGGGTATCTGCCGCCGGGCTGGTCGAGGTGCGCCAGGGCGACGCCACCACGGTGCGTGACTTCCGCAGGCACGCGGGCCTTGACCTTCTCCCCCGGCTGTTGCTCCGCGCAGGCGAGCTGGACCTTTCGGTTGTTCGCAGCATCCTCGAGGCCCGGCTGCACAACGGACCGAAGGCGGCCGAGCTGGCCGCGCGGCGCCGCACGCCGGCTCTGAAGGCGCTCCTCGACGAGGCCGTGCGCAAGCTCGAGTCCGAGACCGACGAGATCGAACGGCAACGTCACGCCCTGACGTTCTGGGACCATGTCGTCGACGGCGCCGATTCGATCGTGTTCCGGCTGATGTACAACACGCTTCGGGCCGCCTACGAGCCCGCGCTGCCCGCCCTCGCCGTGGTGATGGCCGCCGAAGTCGGCCGTCCGCAGGCCTACCGCAAACTCGCCGAAGCGATCTCGGCGGGTGACCCCGATGCCGCCAAGAAGGCTGCGATCGACCTCCTCGAACCCGCCACCGCCGCAATGCTCGCCGTGATCACCGAATTGGAGGACCTGTCTTGACCATCGCCACCGAGCGCCCGGCCCGCAAGGGATTCACCCTGCGCGACGCGGGCCGTGAATTCTGGAAACACCCCTCCCCCTGGGTAATCGGCGCCGTACTGGTGGCCGCACTGACGGCGCGCGTCGTCATCGGTAACTGGCAGATCAGCGACGCGCTCGTGCCTGTGGTCATGCTCGCGCTGTTCCCCTTCTTCGAGTGGGTCATCCATGTGTTCGTTCTGCACTGGCGGCCCAAGACGGTCGGCAGGCTGACCATCGACCCGGTACTCGCGCGCGAACACCGGCGCCATCACGTCGACCCGCGAGACATTCCCACGATCTTCATACCGGCCAAGGCTCTGCTGTGGGCGGCGTCGCTTGCCGTCGGCACCGCGCTGCTTGCCTTTCCGCAGCTGGGCGTCGGACTGACATTCTTGGTGATCCTGATGATGCTCGGCCTCGGTTACGAGTGGACCCACTATCTGATTCACAGCGACTACAAACCGAAAACCTGTCTCTATCGGGCGATCTGGCGCAACCACCGCCAACACCACTTCAAGAACGAGCACTACTGGTTCACCGTCACCAGTTCAGGCACCGCCGACCGGGTGCTCGGTACCTACCCCGATCTCGCCACGGTCACGACATCGCCGACGGCAAAGAACCTGCACGGCGGGGGCGGCTGACGGCCGAAATCCCGTATCCCAGAGCGAGAATGAATACCGCGAGCAAGCCGATGTTCACGACAACGACGGCCATTCCGACGGAGTCGGGATCCAGGAAGTAATAGGGAGCGCGCCGCCCGGCCCTGTTGAGCACGAACAACGCCAGCACCAGATACGCGGCCGGATAGATCAGCCACACCAGCGGCTGCCACCAGCGGACAGCGCTCTGACGGCGTCGGACAACGATCCAGTCGACGGTGACCAGGACCGGCACGACGATATGCAAGAGGATGTTGGGCGGGGTGTACCCCATGCTGTAGTCGGTCAGCAGCAGGTTCCAAAGGCTCCCTGCCACAACGACATACAGGACGACCGCGCCGCGAATGCCGACTCGGTCATCTACCCGCGCGGAGAACAGGCTCCACAGGTAGTACGCCGCCGCGAGCACGTTGGCCTGGTAGGTGAAGGTGATCAGCCGCCAGAGCACACCCGACCGTGACGTCGTCTCGACGGCGATAAGCGCAGTCACCACCGCCGCGACGATCAGGACGCGTAGCAGGACCCGCACAAAGTCATTATCCAGGCGGAAGCGGCGGGGGCGCATCCGCGGGCGGCGGCACCAGCAGCGGATCCTGCGGCGGCGGCACTACGTCGACGGGTGCCTGCGCGGGTTCGTCCGGCTTGCCGAGGTCGGAGAGTCTGGCTCGGATCCGTCCCAGGAATCCCCCACTCTGCTCCGGCACCGGTGTCACCTCCGCGGGCACCAGACCGGGCGCTGGATCGGTGACACCCGGGGGAAGCGGCACACCATTGGGGGCGAGCGCGCCCTCAGGAGTAGATCCGTCGGCCGGCGCGAACGGGTCTGCGGCAGGCGCCTCGGGTGCAAGTGGATCGCCCACCGGTACCGGCTCGACGTCGTATACGGGCGGCGGTGGAGGCTCCGCGGGCGGTGGCGGGAGCGGCGGCAGCACCTCCTCCACGATCGGTGCAGGCGCGGCGGGAGCCGGTTTGGCCGCCTTTACCGCGGCGGATGCATCGGAACTGCTTGCCGCGGGCGGCTTCTCGGCAGGTTGCGCAATCTCCCCTGAGGTCAGTTGCATACCGATTGCCAGCGATCCCGACACCACGAACGTCACCACTCCGATACCCAGCATGGCACCGGCGGCGCCGACGCGCGGGAACATCGATGGGCGTCGAGGTGTGGTCTTCACGCGACCCGAATCCTCGCGGGCTTCGTCGAGATAGAAGTCGGGCCCGTGTGTCGACGCCATGGCGGCACCGCGGGCGAGCGCCAACTGGGCCTCGGCGGGCACGAAGACCGGCACCGCGAGCACGTCCTCGAGATGCGGTGTGATCGCGTCCAGGTCGCTGCCCGACCCGACCAGCACCAGGGCTTCCGGTTGCCACTCGGCTTGGGTGAAGATCGAGCTAAGCCAGCGGGCAAGGTCCTCGTCGGTGGTGACGGCGTGGTTGACCGCGGTCTGCACGTCGCCGCGGGCCGTATCGACGACCAGCGCGACGACGCTATCGGGTTCGATAACGCAGACGGCGGTGATCTCGTAGCCGATGATGTCTGCGATTCCGCGAGCCAGCGCTTCGGTGGCCTCAGGCAGTCGCACCGCAACGACGTTGTCAAACCCCGACTCCGACAGCGATTCCAGAAGAAGTGAAGCCTCGGTATCGGCATCCTCGCTCCACGTGACACCGATGGAGTGCAGGCGGTGCCCGCGCGCCGCGGCGATCGCCTCGGTGCGCATTACCGCCGCGGCCGCCTTCTCAGAGGTGTTCACGGCGCTGACGAGGCCGCGTTCGTGAACCGCGAACTCGTCCTTGTCCATGGTGGCGCCGTCGGCGTCCTGGCCTTCGACAAGGACGAGCCCAACGGTGGTCGGCGTCATGGACAGTCCGAGCACCGCGTCCATCCGCACCCCCTCGGGAGATCTAGTTACGGGCGTGGTCTATGTCACCTATCGGGGGTGAGACTACCTGGATCTGGTGATATAGCTGGCCTCGGGCGGTCTTCCCCGCGCCGCCCTCGATGGCGAGCAAATCCATGATGCCGCTGAAGGCGTGTCGACCGCGAACGACGGTTCGATCAGCAAACCCAAAAATGTTGGTGACGATTTTTTTCAGCCCGTCAGGATGTCGGCGAGAGTCGACGGTTCGACATTGCCGCCGGAAAGGATCATCACCGTTTCGCCCGGTGGCGTCGCGCCCTGCCGGTACCCGGCCAGCGCAACCGCGCCGCTCGGCTCGCTGACCAGGTGGGCATTGACGGCAAGTTCCCGAACTGCGGCGCGAATCTCGTCTTCCGACACCGTGATCATGCCGTCGATCACCCTTTGAAGGTGCGCGAAGGTCAGCGCGGAAGGCTGCGAGCGCAGGCCGTCGGCGATGGTGCGGTTGCGGTCCTCGATGGACCAGTCCACCCGCTGGCCACGCTTCAGGCCGTCGGCCGTGTCGGCGGCAAGCTCGGGTTCGACCCCGAAGACCTTGGCCTTTGGGCATCTGGCCTTGATCGCGGTTCCGATGCCGGAGGCCAGCCCGCCGCCACTCACCGGTATCAGGACGTTCATTACGTCCGGGAGGTCTTCGGCGATCTCCAGACCGATCGTGCCCTGTCCCGCGATGACATCCGGATGATCGAAGGGCGGTATCAGCACCCCGCCCGTCCGCTCCAGCAGCTCGGCGGCGACCTTCTCGCGCTCTCCAGGCCCACACAGCACCACTTGCGCGCCGTAGTCACGGGTGGCCTGCACCTTGACGCGCGGTGTCTCGCGAGGCATGACGATGTGCGCGTCGGTGCCAAACGCGGCGGCGGCGTAGGCAACGGCCTGGGCGTGGTTGCCGCTGGAATACGCGACCACGCCCCGTGCGCGGTCGGCCTGCTTCAGGTTTCCGATCGCGTTGAATGCGCCGCGAATCTTGAACGCGCCGATCGGCTGCAGGTTCTCCGGCTTGATCCACAGCGGCCGCTCGCCGTCGGCCCACCGCGCCGGGATCAGCGGCGTGCGAACGACGGCGTCCCTGACCCGGTCGGCCGCCGCCGCAATGTCCTCGAGGGTGATCAGCTGCACGGATTTCAGTCTGCCCGTTTCACGCTGACACCCACCAATCCGCGCACCATTCGCTCGGCCATCGCCTTGTCGTGGGGGGCGCCTGCAAGGTGAATGGCCAGCCCCTCCACAGCGGCGGTGACCGCCGCACCTAGCGTCTTCGCGGGCGGTCCCGCAGGAATCGACCCGTCCCGTCGGCCGGTGGCGATCACAGCACCGAACCTGATCGCGAGGTCCTTTCCGATATCGGTGACCTTGGTGCCGACGGGATGTTCACGGCCGTCGAACTCCATCCGCAGCGCCATCATCACCCGCGCGATGTCGCGGCGGCAGAACACGATGTGGCCCCGCGCCAACGCCACCAGGATGTCGACAGGTGTGCCCGCATGCTGCGCGGGCTCCCACACTTCTCGTTCCCAGGTTTCGGTGACCCAGTCCACGACGGCGACGGCGAGCTCCTCCTTGCCCGTGAAGAGGTGATAGAGCGCGCCGCGGGTGTATCCGGCATCGCCTGCGACCTTCTCCAGCACGAGATTGCCGTATCCGTAGCGCGAAAAACCCCTGGCTCCCGCTTCGAGCAGGGCGGCCCTGGTGCGTGCCCGACGTTCCGCCTGCGTCCGGGGGCGTGTGTCAGAATCCGATATAGATACGTGCATGTACGTATGTTACGGTGACGGTCAAGGAGGCGCGCGATGAAACTCCCAGACAGTGCCCACTTTTCCCGGCCGTGGCGTATCCACGACCTCACCCGCGACTTCCGACTCGAGGACGTGTGGGCGTTGCCGACGCCCGGCGGGCCGGCCGACTTCCCCCGGCTGATCGAGATGGTGGCGTCGTTCGGCGAAGCGCGACAGCGGTTTTCACTTGTCGGGTTGCTCTTTGCGATCCGAGAGACGCTCGGTGATGTCTTCGGCTGGGATGAGCACGTCGATGATCCTGCCCGCCCGAGCCTTCGGGAAAGGTTGCCTGCTGATTTGCGCGACGCCCACTCCACCGTGACCCCCGCGATGGGATTCGCTGCCCTCTACCAGACAGACGACGAGTGGGCGGCCGAGCTGATCAACCAGACCGTGCACGGTGTCATCCACCTTGGCTGGGTTCCGGACGAAGGGGGCGGTTACCGGGGCCAGATGGCGATCCTGGTCAAGCCCAACGGCGTGCTCGGCCATGCCTACATGACGGCGATCACCCCGTTCCGGTACCTGATCGTCTACCCGCGCATGCTGAAGGGAGTTGGTCGAAAGTGGCTGTCGTACAGCGGCGATCGATCGTAGCGACGCAGCGTGGGGATTACGCCGACGCATTCGAGCGAAGGGCGGCTACGGCTTTCGACGTGCGGTGAAGTGGCCGCTTGTTGGCGCCGAGGATTCGGCGATATCGAATCCTCGGCCTGCCAGCCTGCGACTGAAGAACTCCGCGCTGGTCTTGGCGGGCAGCCGAACGCCGTACTCTCGCGAGAACACCCGCTGCTGAGGTAAAACCAGCGTGTTGCGGCCGAGGGGTTCCGTGAACTCGATTGTCGCTCCGTCGGCGGTGGCGTCGGAATACTCGTATTCCAGCAGCGGCGGCCACGTCGCACCTGCGCGAATCGCGATCGACCCGTCAGGCTCGATCCGAAATTCATTGCCCCGCTTGACGAACGGGATGAGGTTGTACCAAAGCAGAAGAAGGCCGGGCAGCAGGAGGATGAACAACGCGTAGGCGTGGGTCTTCTCGAGTTCGGCGTCGTAGAACCCGCCAAGGAAGAGCTCGGTGAACCAGCCCTCGATGAACACCCCGATATCGCGCACGACGTCGCCGAAGCTCGCGCGGCCAGTCGAGATGTCGTACCCGATTGCCATGGTTGCCGCGACTCCGCCCGCGGTGAGGATCGCGCCGATCAGTACCAGGGCCCAGTTCGTCCGCGATACGAAGGCGCCGAGCATGTGCGCGGGGTCGGACAGGTCCACCTTGGGGCCGCCGAGAGGCTTGGCCACGCAGAAGATGGAGACGCTGATGGCGACGGCAAGCGCAAGGAATTCCAGGCCGGAAAAGGAGACGCTCTGCGAATTCCAGATCGCCAGCCCGAGGAACCCGAGCCAGGCCACCCACCGCAAGGCCCGTTGCCAACCGGCGACCCGTCGCTCAACGGTCTCCGGCGGTTGCTGGCCACGCGGCAGGGGGTCGTCTTGCAGGCCCGACTCTGGCGTGCTCACGGGAGGAGATCGTAGCGGCTTGACGAGGCATCCGTAAGCTGATATGAACGGTAAGTGGTCACTTACGGAATGGTCCTGGACTCCCTTGCCGATTCGACTCGGCGGGACGTGCTCGATCTGGTGCGCCACAAACCGTCGTCGGTGCAGGAACTCGCGGACCAACTGCCGATCAGTCGGCCTGCCGTCTCGCAGCACCTGAAGATCCTTAAGGACGCAGGCGTTGTGACATCCCACCCCGTCGGTACGCGTCGCATCTACACCGTGACCACCGATGGCTTCGAGGTACTCAGGCAGTGGCTCGACGTCATGTGGCGCGACGCGCTTTCGTCGTTCGCTTCATTTGTCGAAAGCGAAGTCGCCGACAGCCAGCCCAACGATTCAGGAGACGATTCATGACCACGATCACCGATGTTCGCCGCGAGGTCACCGTTGCCGGAACGCCGCAGCGGGCGTTCGACCTCTTCACCAACCGGATGATCGAATGGTGGCCCGCCAACCACCATCTGGCGACCTCGCCGGTGGTTGCAATGACGGTGGAACCGCGGGTCGGCGGACGGATGTTCGACACCTGCGAGGACGGCAGCGAATCGGCATGGGGTCAGGTCACCGAATGGGATCCGCCCGCCAGCTTCACCTTTGCCTGGATGATCTCCGGCACATGGCAGCTCGAGACGGATGTGGAGAAGGCGTCGCGGGTTACGGTGACGTTCACCGCAGAGGGCAATAGGACGCGAGTCAGCGTGGTGCACAAGGATTTCTGGCGTCTGGGCGACGGCGGCCATGGCATGGCAGGCGCTGTCGGTGCGGCCGACGGCTGGGGTTCGGGGTTGACGAAGTTCGCCGAGTTCGCGGCGAGGTGACCTGCGGTCCCGGTATCGCGAAATCGGGCCGTGCCGGACGGTACTGTCACGCGCATGGGCGATCAGCACGACCACGGGCCGCAGCGGGAGTTACCGCCGGGAATGGCCGAGCAGCTCGACCTGCCCCACTCGGGTCTGGCGTCGTTTGGTCACCGGCCGTTCCTGACCGAGCTCGAACAGCTGGACTCGTGGCAACCCGACGTCGCGATTGTAGGCGCGCCGTTCGACGTCGCAACGACCAACCGGCCGGGCGCCCGGTTCGGCCCACGGGCGATCAGGGCGACCGCCTACGAGCCGGGCACCTATCACCTGGACCTCGGGTTGGAGATCTTCGACTGGCTGGAGGTCGTCGATTTCGGTGATGCGTTCTGCCCGCACGGGTTGACAGAGGTCTCGCACCGTAACATCCGCGAGCGTGTGCACGCGGTCGTGTCGCGCGGGATCGTGCCGGTCATCCTCGGCGGCGACCACTCGATCACCTGGCCCGCCGCGACGGCGGTCGCCGACGTGCACGGCTACGGCAACGTCGGCGTCGTGCACTTCGATGCGCACGCCGACACCGCCGACATCATCGACGGAAATTTAGCCAGTCACGGCACCCCGATGCGTCGACTGATCGAATCCGGCGCGGTGCCCGGCACCCACTTCGTCCAGGTCGGGCTGCGCGGATATTGGCCGCCACAGGACACCTTCGAGTGGATGCTCGAGCAGGGCATGACGTGGCACACCATGCAGGAGATCTGGGAGCGCGGCTTCAAAGACGTCATGCGGGATGCGGTCGGCGAGGCGCTCGCGAAGGCCGACAAGCTGTACGTGTCCGTCGACATCGACGTGCTGGACCCGGCGCACGCACCCGGGACTGGTACACCCGAGCCGGGTGGTATCACCAGCGCCGACCTCCTCCGCATGGTCCGTCAGCTGTGCTACGAGCACGACGTCGTTGGTGTCGACGTCGTGGAGGTCTCGCCGGCCTACGACCATGCGGAACTCACCGTCAATGCCGCACACCGGGTGGTCTTCGAGGCACTCGCGGGTATGGCTGCCCGCCGCCGCGACTCGGCCACCGAGCCGACGCCGCCCGGCCCGCCCGCCCCTCTCACCCCTCGCGCCCACGAAACCCACCCCGTACTCGTATGGCGGCCTCCTCTCTAACAAAAACACAACTAAGCACCATCACGA
>NZ_RARC01000018.1 GCF_003719305.1 Mycolicibacterium stellerae | reverse complement strand
GGAGGCGGCGGAGGCGGGGCCGGAGCTTCTGCGGGCGGCAGCGGCTCTTCGGCCACGGCGGGCGCGACCTCGGGGGCCGCCTCTGGCGCCGCGGCGTCACCAACCATTGGCGGTGGGGGCGCCTCGTCGGTGTTGGTGCCCGACGCCCACGCGACCCCGTCGAATCCGTACACCACGACGTTTCGATCGTCCTGCAGGATCAACCGGACGTCCTTGGCGCCCTTTGTATCGGTGTGCCAGATGGGCTTGTCCGACGTGTAGAGCACGACGTTGCCGTCCTTCTGCACCTCGAGGCGTTCGGCGTCTTGGCCATTGGTGCCCGTCGCCCATACGGCCTGACCCTGTGCGGCCAGCACCAGGTTGCCGTCGTCCTGCAGGGTCAGCGTGTAGGCGCCGTTCCTCGACGTCAGCGATTGCCCACGTTCGAGCTTCTCGCCTATTGCGAGCCTGTCAGTCACGTGCTTGCCCCTTTCTGAAGGCGACACCGTGGCCGTCCCTCGACCAGACGTCTTGTCCGCATACCTATCGCGGCTGAGCTTACTGATCTTGGTAGGGCATGTGGGCGGTTCGGATCGGCCCAATCGAAACGTCATTCAAACGATTGATGGACAGTCAGGAATCGAAGCCGAGTCCGAGTGCATCGAGCGTGCGAAGCAACAGGTTGCGCCGCCCGGCAGAATGATCGGCGCGGTCGAGCGACCACCTGGTGGCCTGGATTCCGATGCTGGCCAACGGCTCAGGCGGAAACGGCAACGGCCGCTTGCGAACCATCTCCAGTTCGGTGCGCGCGCTCGACCGTCCCTCGAGCAGGTCGAGGCAGACGTCGGCGGCGAAGCGGGCCGCGCCGACGCCGAGCCCGGTGAAGCCGTTGACGTAGGCCACCCGGCCGCCGTGGGCCAGACCCCAGTGCGCACAGAACCGGGTGCTGGTGTCGATCGCTCCGGCCCACCGGTGGCTGAACCGGACGTCGTCGAGTTGGGGAAAGGTGATGAAGAAATGCGCTGCGAGCCGGCGATAGCTGGCGGGCCGATCTTCGTAGGCGGGTTTGACCTTGCGGCCGAACTTGTAGATGGCGTCGTAGCCGCCCCACACAATGCGGTTGTCGGCGCTGAGCCGGTAGTAGTGGAATTGGTTGGCGGAGTCGCCGATTCCCTGTCGGTTGGCCCATCCGACGCGGTCCAGCTGGGCGTCGGTGAGCGGCTCGGTGGCCAGCACGTAGTCGTACACCGGTACCGTCTGCAACCGGTTGCGCATGATCAGGCTCGGGAAGACGTTCGTGGCCAACACCGCCCGGCCTGCGGTGACTGTCCCGTTGCCTGCCCCGAAACGGACAGCCGAACCAGAGCTGTCGATCGACGTGACGTTCGTCCGCTCGAAGATGGCTACGCCTGCTTCGACGCAGGCGCGGGCGAGTTCGAGCGCGAGCTTGCCCGGATGGACGATGGCCAACGTGTCGGGGCTGAACAGGCCCGCCAGGTAGGTCGGCGACGCCACCTCGGCGCGCACCTCGTCCTGTGCGACGAACCGGCCCTCGCCGCCGTCGGCCGCCTCCTGCAGCCAGGCCACCTGATGCGGTTCCGTCGCGACCGCAAGCATTCCGGTGCGTTCCCAGTCAACGTCGAGCCGCAGCTGCCCAATGTCGTCCTGCATGCCATCGAGGTTCTCGCGCCCCATCGCCTCGAGCGTTTCGATCTCGTTGGGCCAGCGCGCCTTTCCGTTCGCCAGGCCATGGGTCAGGCTGGCGTCGACGAAGCCGCCGTTGCGACCCGACGCCGCCCATCCGACACGTTCGGCATCGACCAGAACGATCTTCTGTCCCGGATTGCGCTGTGCGGCATGCAATGCCGTCCACAGACCGGTATAGCCGGCGCCCACCACCAGCAGGTCTGCGGTGACCGAACCCGAAAGGGCGTCGTAAGACGGCCGCGGTATGTCCAGCCACATCGAGTCCAACGAGCTAGCCGCCAGCGACCGTTCGACGAGCTCTGGATCGACATGGGAATCGAACACCGTCTGCACACCGCGACCCTACGGGCTGCGCACCGCCGGCGGCGCTAAAACGGTTGCGGCCCGCCGCCATGATGGATGCACCCGCTGGTCGAGGTTTCGGCGCAGCGCTACTTCGATACGGCGATCGGCGTCGCAATATCGGGCTGCACCGACTGCCGCGGCTCCCAGCCGGGCGGGCCGAAGACGAAGCCGAGCCGATCCCGCCAGCGGCGCGCGGCGCGGACGTCCCGCGCCATCGCGACGTATTCGTGGGTCTGCAGCTTCCAGATGTTGTAGGTGGCCACCTGTTTGGTCAGGCCGTAGTGCGGCCGGAACTCCTCTGCCTGGAAGCTGCCGAACAGCCGATCCCAGATGATCAGGATGCCACCGTAGTTCTTGTCGAGATAGATCTCGTCCATACCGTGGTGCACCCGGTGATGCGACGGCGTGTTGAAGACGAATTCGATTGGCCGCCACAGCTTTCCGATGCGCTCGGTGTGGATCCAGTACTGGTAGATCAAGTTGATGGAGAAGCTTGCGAACACCATCCAGGGCGGTACGCCGAACAGCGGGAGCAGAGCACGAAGGAAGACGTCACCGCTGATGTTCCACTTCTGTCTCAGCGCGGTCGCGAGGTTGAAGTACTGGCTGGAGTGGTGGGCCTGGTGCGTCGCCCAGAACAGCCGGACCCGATGTGCCATGCGGTGGTACCAGTAGTACGTGAGGTCGACGCCGACGATGGCGATCACCCACGTGTACCAGGCGTTGGAGGGCAGCTGCCACGGCGCG
Organism: Mycolicibacterium stellerae; assembly: GCF_003719305.1. Taxonomy (GTDB): domain Bacteria; phylum Actinomycetota; class Actinomycetes; order Mycobacteriales; family Mycobacteriaceae; genus Mycobacterium; species Mycobacterium stellerae. Next base: position 121,731 of record NZ_RARC01000018.1, on the reverse strand, counting down.
ACATAGACGTAGAGCGCGGCGTAGCCGAGCAGCGCGATTCCGTTCATCACCGCGCTGGTGCCGACGGACACCACACCCATCCAGATGCTGGCCCACGCGTCGGGCCTCAGGTAGGCGCCGGCGGGGACGCGGTCGTCTTCGAGATGCGCGAGTTTCCGCGCGGCCGCCCACTCGATGACGAGCAGGATCAAGAAGAACGGAACCGCGAACGTGACGGGGTCGTGCATCAGCGGCGGCAGCACGTACTCCCATGCCTTTGCCCAGTCCACAGCGACACCTCCTACGCGATTCTAGCGAGGCCGGTTCCGGCTATCGGAAATTGAGTACCTGGGTGCCCCAGGTGGCGCGGATATGCGTATCGATGTCGCTGGCGACGGTGTCCTGCTTGTCGATGAGCAGGCACGCGCGGTCGGGTTCGGAGTAGGGCAGCCACTCGGGCTCACCGCGCATGCCAGTCGGCTCGGCATGGGTGGCGAAGTTGAGCCAGCGGGTCCGAATGCGCTCCGACACCAGGGCCCCGGTCTTCAGCCCGCCGAGCTTGAACGTCGGGTCCTTGGGACCGGTGACGAGATTACCCCAGACGAAGGGCAACTCGGTGGCGTGCGCGGCGGCGATGCGCAGCAGCCGCAGCATCGGGGTGGAGAAGTCGAATCGGTACAGATAGACAGGCGCAACGGCGCTGTGCCCTTCGGCCAGCCACACCGACGGCATCCGGAACCCGACATCGCGTGCCACCCCCATGCCGCGCGCCTTCCCGCGCAGGCCCGCATAGGCGGTTCCGATCTTGTCCTCGGTGGGAAGTTCCAGCGTCGGCTGCTCGGCGGCGATCTCGGTGAACATCGCGTTGATCGCCTCCGGCGTGATCGGCATCAGCGGCGACTTCATCCACTTGAACAACGCCGCCTCGTGCTTGTTGGTGCCGATGATCAACGGGACCGGATGCGAGCGGCCCTCGCGGGCGAGTTTGACCGGATAGTCGGGCACGATGTCACCGTCGACGATTGGCGCGAACGCCAACGTGCCGGGGTTGCGCACCGGAACGTCATAGAACACTTCGGTCGCGGCGGCGACGATGACGTCGACCCCAAGATCGGGCAGCCGGTCGACGTCGGATGCCGTCATGCCCAACCTGTCCAGGACAAGACGCGTGATGCCGTGCGCCCGGCTGACGTCGTAAACCGATGTGGCAGGCGAGCTTTGCGCGATCGCAGCGGAGAACAAGCCCTCGGCCGCCGGGCTGGTGAGCAACGTGGTGATGATGCCGGCGCCCGCCGACTCGCCGAACAGCGTGACGCGGCCGGGATCTCCGCCGAACGCGGCGATGTTGTCCTGCACCCAGCGCAGCGCCGCAAGCACGTCACGAAGACCGAGATTGGAGTCGAACCTGCGCCTTGGGGTGTCGAACTCGGACAGATCGAGGAAGCCCAGCGCCCCGATCCGATAGTTCACTGTGACGACGATCGCTTCGCCGGCGCTGGTGAGCGCCCGGCCGTCGTACAGCGGTTGACTCGCCGAACCCAGGATGTATGCCCCACCGTGCACCCAGACCATCACCGGCTTCCTGTCCCCTGCAGCGGTGTCCGAAGACGCCCAGACGTTGAGGGTCAGGCAGTCCTCGCCCTGCGGGGCGCCGAGGTCGATCGGGATCCTGGGGTCGACGGGCTGCGGGCAGACCCAGCCGTAGCGGGTGGCATCGGCGACGGTGGTCCATTTTTCGGGTGGTTCGGGCGCCCGCCATCGCAGGTCGCCGATCGGCGGCGCGGCATACCGCACGCCTTTCCACGACTTCGCTCGGCCGTCGTCGAAACCTTGGATCGGTCCGTTGCTGGTTTCTACCAGGGTGTTGTCGGTCGCCATCAGTCAACAGATTACCGGTGGGTAGCCGTTGACATCGCATGCCGCGACACGCAACGGTATAGCTGATAGTTCATTTGTAACATTCGTACCAGAAGGACGACCCGATGAATGCGCTGCGCCGCTGGATAGTCGACGATTTCGAGAGGGGCGCCGGTCGCCACGATGATCCGGCCGTCTACGGCGGCCCACCGGGCGATCCGGGGCTGATCGGACCCGGCAGCATGTCGTGGGAGATCAACGCCGATCTCGCCGCTGTGGCGCAGGCCGGTTTGCCCGCGATCGTGCTTGAGATCCTTCACCCCTCCGTCGTCGCAGGCGTCGAGGACCTGTCGAACTATCGCGAGGACCCGTTCCAGCGGGCCCGCGCCACGCTTGGCTACGTACTGGCCACCACCTTCGGCAACACCGAGGCGGCGACCGCGGTGATCGAACGCGTGAAGCACGTGCACTCGTTCGTCAACGGCACCCGCCCCGACGGGGTGTCCTACCGCGCGCTGGATCCCGAACTGATCGCATGGGTGCACACCTGCATTCCATGGATGATTCTGCGTGTGTTCGAAGACACCAAAAGGCCGCTGTCGCAACGAGAGAAGGATCGCTATCTCACCGAACAGGCGGTGATCGGCCGAATGGGCGGCGCCGGGTGGGTGCCCGAGACGGCGAAGGAACTCGACGACTATGTCGAGGCGATGCGGCCTCGGCTGTCGGTAAACGCACAGACCCGTGAGTTCATCGGTTTCCTGATGACATCGCCGTTCTTCCCCGACCTGCCCGAGTGGGTCGATCGGCAACTGCACAGGTTCACGATCTACGCGGGCATGAGCAGGGCGCCGCAGTGGGCGCAGGAGCTCATCGGCTACGACCGACCGCCGATGACGACGCGGGTGTTGACCGGGCCGATGCTGCGCCTCGATGCGCAACGGCTGCGTTGGGCCTTCGGCTCACCTCGCTATCTGCAGCTGGCGCAACAACGGGCGGCAGGTGTGGTGCGGCCGCAGGCAGCCGCGACGTGATCGGCACCCAGCTCGTCGGCATCGTCGGCGGCGCGAGCGCCGGCGGTCGGATCGACGAGGCGGCCGACCGGACAAGTCAGCGCATTCTGGATGCCGCGCTGACCGAGGCTGCCGCCGTTGGGCTGCAACGTATTACGGTCGAGGACGTGGTTCGCCGGGCCGGTGTGGCGAGGATGACTGCATATCGCCGATACCCAAGGCGAGACGATCTGGTCGAGGCCCTGGTGCGCCGCGAGACGCAGCGCTTTCTCGGCGCGGTCGCCGACGCCATCGAACGCGTCGAGGCCCCGGAAGAGGGTGTCGCCGAAGCCTTCATCGCCGCGGTCTCGTTCGCGCGCGAACATCCGATCCTGCGCAGAGCCGCCCAGACCGAACCGGCGCCGGTCGCCGACTCGGTCGAGCTGTTGACGATGGGATCGGCGTTCATCGCCAACTACATCCACGGCGAGCGGCCCAGTACCCCGTCGCAGCAGGTGCGCTGGGTCGCCGACGTGTTCGCGCGGCTGTTCTTCACCTATATCTCGATGCCGCCCGCCGACCCCGATTTCGGCGACGACGCCGAACTCCGCAGGTTCGCCAACGAGGTCCTGACGCCCATGGTGGAGCGCGCCGTCGGTTAGCTTGTAGGCGTGCAGAAATGGGTGCTGCTCGGCACGGCGATCGTCGTCGAGGTGGCAGCCACCCTGTCTTTACGTGCCTCCCAAGATCATTCGGCATGGCTGATCGTGGTCGTGGTGGGCTACGCCTGCGCCTTCGTGTTGCTCACGCTGGTGCTGCGCAGCGGCTTGTCCATCGGCGTCGCCTATGGAATCTGGGGTGCGCTTGGCACCGTGGGTACCGCCGTGCTGGCCGCGGCGATCTTCGGTGACCCGTTCACCTGGCCGATCGCGCTCGGCATCGGGCTGATCATCGCGGGAGTGCTGCTCGTCGAACTGGGCTCCCGGCACTCCGATGAGGTCGCGCCGTGATGTGGGCCGCGCTTGCGGGCGCCATCTTCTTCGAGGTGATCGGGACGATCGCGCTGAGGGCGTCGGAGGGTTTTCGCAAGCGGATCTGGATCATCCCCGTCACGATCGGCTACCTGGCGTCGTTCTACCTCCTGTGGCTGACGCTGGCGCTGGGCATGCACGTCGGCATCGCATACGGCGTCTGGACCGCGTGTGGGGTGGCACTGGTCGCGGTCGCCGCACGGGTCCTCTTTCGCGAACCGCTGACCTGGTTGATGGGATTGGGTATCGCGCTGATCGTGGCGGGCGTGCTGACTATCGAGCTGGCAGGCGCCGCGGGCTGAGCGCCACCGCAAGCAACATCACGGCCACACCCGCGACCGGCACCACGAGCAGCCCGACGCGCAGGCTGGTGGCGTCGGCGATCAACCCAACGACCGGCGGCGATGACACGAATCCGACCCGCATCAACCACGCGACCGCCGTCAGCCCGGTGCCCGGCCGCAGGCCCGGCAGCTGATCAGCGCCGTGCATGGCCGCGGGCACGAGCGTGGCCACGCCGAAGCCGGCGGCGGCGAAACCCGCGATGGTGCCCACAACGCTGGGAAACGCCAGCGCAGTGCCCATGCCTGCGGCCGTGATGAGCCCGCCGGCCCTTGCCACCGCGCGCTCGCCGAACCGGTCCACCAGCCGGTCACCCATCAGTCGACCGATGAACTGAAAGCCGACCATCGCGATATAGCCGAACGCCGCCAGCGCAGCAGGCGCGCCCAGACTGTCGTGCAAATACAGTGTCGCCCAAGAGCTTCCCGCGTCCTCGACGACCGCGCCCGCGATCGCGATGAGAACAAGCGCGGCCAGCGTCACGTACAAGCCGAGACGGGGCCGCGAGCCGCGTTCGGGCCGTGTCGACGGATGATCGTCGTCGTCGGGGCCGCGGAGGAGAAACGGGTAGGCGGTAATGACCACGACGCTGAACAACGCCGCCGAGATCGCCAGATGCGTTGTGCGTGGAATGTGCAACGCGATGGCGGCGGCGCCCATCCCGCCACCGAGGACCGCGCCGACCGACCAAACGGCGTGAGATGAATTGATGATCGAGCGCCCGTAGTTTCTCTGCACCCGCAGCGCCTGCGCGTTCTGGGCGACATCGGTGACCGCGTCGCAGGCGCCCGCGATGAACAGCGCCGCGGCGAGGACGACGGCAGACGGCGCCAGCGAGGCGAAGAAGACCAAAACCGCAATGCCGACACTGCTTGCCACCGCGACCCCCGCGGAGCTGAACCGACGGATGAGCGGCGCCGCGGCGAGCCCCGCGACCAACGCGCCACCCGAGAACGCCGCGATCGCGACGCCGTAGGCCGAGTTGGACAGCGCCAGGTCGGCCTTGATCTCGGGGTAACGAGGCAGCAGGTTGGCGAAAAGTGCCCCGTTGGTCAGGAACAACGCGGCGACCGCGACCCTGGCGCGCCGGTTGCGCGCCGCGACGCCGACTTCGTCGAAACCTCCAAGCGCCATGGGCACCGACGTTACCGACGAGTCGTACACCGCCGACGCGACGGAGTGAGACGCTGTGGCGATGCATACCGAGTCCACCGCAGAAGATCTGCTGAGCCTGTTCCCGCTGGGAACCCGAACCGATGCCGACGGAACCCTGATGGTGGGCGGATGCCGGCTCGATGACGTGGCCGCCGAGTTCGGTACCCCCGCCATCGTGGTCGCCGAGGACGCACTGCGGAACCGAGCACGGGACTATCTGGCCGCGTTCCGCAGCCGCTGGCCGCGCAGCGATCTGGCGTTCGCGTCGAAATCGTTCCCGTGCACGGCCGTCCAGCGGGTCATGCTCGAAGAGGGCCTTCATCTCGATGTGGCAGGCGGCGGCGAGATACTCACCGCGATCAAGGCGGGCGCCGATCCCGACCGACTGGTCATGCACGGCAACGCCAAGACCGACGAGGAGCTCGAGCTGGCCGTCAGGCACGGCCTCGGGCTTGTCGTCGTCGACAATTTCGACGACATCGACCGGCTGGAACGCATCGTGCCGCACGGCCGTAAGCAGCGTTGCCTGGTCCGGGTCATCCCCGGCGTCGAGGCCGCCACCCACGCCTCTCAGGCGACCGGGCACGCCGGTTCCAAGTTCGGCCTGATGCCCGATGACGCCAGGGATGCGATCGCGCGGATCGAACGCAGCGGGGTATTGCAGCTCGACGGCGTGCACACCCACGTCGGATCGCAGCTGCTCAACGTCGAGCAGCTGGCCGCAGCCGTTGAACCGATCGCGAAGCTCGGCACTTTCGACACCTACGATCTCGGCGGCGGTCTCGGCGTGCGCTACACCTACGACGAGCACCCACCCACCGTCGACGAATACGCCGACGCGATGGTGGCGCGGGCGCGCGCGCTGCTGCCCGATGGCAGCCGGATCATCCTCGAGCCCGGTCGCAGCATGGTCGCGACCGCCGCATGCACGGTGTACCGCGTCACGACCGTCAAGCGCGGAGTCGTCACCCATGTCGCGGTCGACGGCGGGATGGGCGACAACCTCGAGGTGTCGCTGACCGGGCAGCGATTCGAGGCGACGATCGTCGACCGGGTCGGCGGAGGTGGCGAGACGGTCGCTGTGGTCGGGCGGCACTGCGAGTCCGGCGACCAGCTCATCGACCGCATCACGTTGCGCGAGCCTGCGATCGGCGATCTGCTCGCGCTTGCGGTCACCGGCGCCTACTGCTACACGATGTCCAACCAGTACAACGGGGCCCGCCGTGTGCCGGTGGTGTTCGCCCGTGACGGCGCGGCGCGCCTGGTGGTTCGCCGCGACACCTGGGATGACCTGTTAAGCCGCGATGTCGGTTGAGAATGGCGCGAAGCGGGCAAGATTGACCACATGGCCCAGACCCCGCAGTCGCTAGGCGAGCTTGCCCGTCGCTACGGCGTCGCCACCGAGTACGAGGATTGGACTGGTCGGCACGTCGACGTGCCGGAAACGACGTTGGTCTCCGTGTTGGCCGCACTCGGGGTGCCCGCGGCCACCGAGGACGAGCGGGTGGCGGCGCTGGCCAGCCATGACCGCGACTACTGGAGTCGCGCCCTGCCGCCGACGATCGTCGCCCGCGCAGGCAGCGACTCGTCGTTCTGGGTGCATGTCACCCACGGCGATCCGGTTGGCCTGTGGATTCGCCTGGAGGACGGCAGTGTTCGCGCAGGCATGCGTCAACTCGAGAACCACACTCCCCCACACGATCTCGAAGACAGACTGGTTGGCGAGGCCTCCTTCGAGCTGCCGGGCGATCTACCGTTGGGCTATCACCGGCTGTACATCCAGGCCGGCTCGGTCGAGTCGAGCACACCGCTGATCGTCGTGCCGGCAAAGCTCGAGCTGCCGCCACGCCTCGGCGCTAAGCGGACATGGGGGCTGGCCACCCAGCTCTATAGCGTGCAGTCCGAAAGATCATGGGGCGTCGGCGATTTGACCGATCTGACCGATCTCGCGGTATGGTCCGGCGCACGCTACGGCGCCGGATACATCCTGGTCAATCCGCTGCACGCGGCCGCCCCGGTCGCACCGATGGAGCCCTCGCCGTACCTGCCGACGTCGCGGCGCTTCGTCAACCCGCTGTACCTGCGGCCCGAGGCGATTCCCGAGTTCGCCGAGGTACGCCAGCGCGGCCGTATCCGCAGGACTCGACTGGCGCTTCAGGAGAAGGCGCGGCGCGCGGATCTGATCGACAGGGATGCGGCGTGGGGCGCCAAGCGCGCCGTGCTCGAAAGCGTGTACCGGGTGAAGCGATCCGCAGGCCGTCAGCTTGCTTACGACGCGTACCGCGAACGAGAAGGCCGCGTCCTCGATGACTTCGCGGTCTGGTGTGCACTGGCAGAGCGGCATGGTCCGGATTGGCATCGCTGGCCGAAGAAGTTCTCCAGCCCGGCCCGGACTGCGGTCACCGAGTTCGCCGCCAAGCACTCCGAGACCGTCGATTTTCACAGGTGGTTGCAGTGGCAGCTCGACGACCAGCTGGCGACCGCGCAATCGACGGCCGTACGGGCGGGCATGGAGTTGGGCATCATGCACGATCTCGCCGTCGGGGTGGACCCCAATGGCGCCGACGCATGGGCGATGCAGGACGTCCTCGCCCTCGGCGTCACCGCGGGCGCGCCGCCGGACGAGTTCAACCAGCTTGGGCAGGACTGGTCGCAGCCGCCGTGGCGGCCCGACCAGCTTGTCGATCAGGGCTACAAACCGTTTCGGGCAATGGTCAACGCGATCCTGAGACATGCGAGCGGCATTCGCGTCGACCACATCATCGGGCTCTTCCGGCTGTGGTGGATCCCGAAGGGTGCACCGCCAACGGAGGGCACCTACGTGCGTTACGACCACGAGGCGATGATCGGCATCCTCGCGCTGGAGGCCCACCGCGCCGAGGCCGTGGTCGTCGGAGAGGACCTCGGCACGGTCGAACCGTGGGTGCGCGATTACCTGGCGCGCCGGGGGCTGCTCGGCACGTCGATCCTGTGGTTCGAGTTGGACCGCGACGGCGACGGCGGGCCGCTGCAAGCGCAGCGCTGGCGCGAATATTGCCTGTCCTCGGTGACCACCCACGATCTGCCGCCGACGGCAGGCTACCTGGCCGGCGAACACGTCCGGCTGCGCGACGAGCTGGGTCTGTTGACCCGGCCGGTCGAGGAGGAACTGGCCGACGACCGGGCCGCGCAGGCGGCGTGGGTCGACGAGCTGCGGCGGGTCGGGCTGTCGGGTGAAAAACCCGGCGTCGACGAGACCGTGCTGGCCCTGTATCGGTACCTCGGTCGCACCCCGTCGCGGCTCCTGGGCCTTTCGCTTGCCGATGCCGTCGGCGAGATGCGCACCCAGAACCAGCCGGGCACCTCCAACGAATATCCGAACTGGCGGATCCCGTTGGGCGGCCCGGACGGGCGTCGTCTCCTGCTCGAGGACGTGTTCACCGACCCTCGCGCGGCCGCGCTCTGTGAGGCACTGCGGGCGGCGGTGAACCCCCAGGTGTAACACTGGGCCCTTGTTCACCGGTTTCACAAATGTCCCGGCTGCGATATGTTCGCAGCGCACCGAGTTAGGGAGAGATCACGTGAAAAAGCTCATCGTCGTGGGGGCCGCGGCGGTCGCCGCGAGCACGATCGGCCTGCTCAACGCGGGACTCGCCAGCGCGGACCCGGCGAACCCGAACCAGATGAACGTGATCGGCGAGCCGTACTACAAGGCCGTGAAAATCCTGCACGGAATGGGCCTGAGCACCACTTTCGGTGGTTCGGTTGGAAGCGATCTGCCACAGGCGCAGTGCATGGTGGCCAGCCAGAAGATGCTCGGCAGCGGCAAGATGCAGATGAACCTCGACTGCACAGAGGAAGCCGCCCAGGAGATGGCCGAGAATGGCAGCCTGAATTCCGGCGGCGCTCCTGGCGCGGTCGGCGGAAATACGTTGCGGCCGGAGCAGGTTCCGATCGCGCCTGCGGCTCCTCCCGCCGGCTAAGCCTCGGCAAGGTTTCGCAGGTTCTCCAGCGTCTGCGTCATGGTCCGACCGACCTGACGCGCCGCGACCCAGTCGGCGATGACGCCGAGCAATCCGCCCGGCGCTTCGTAGGCCATCCGGAAGGTCACTCGCGTTCTGCCGTCGGGGCCGTCCCGAAGGCGGAAACGGCCACGCTGGGTGATCCCGGTGATGCCGATCCAGGCCAGGTCACGACCCTCGTCGTATTCGACGACCTCGATCACGCCGCCGACCGGCACCGAGCCGATTTTCCAATGTCCGGTGTAGCGGGCGCCGACACCGACCGGTCCGTCCCTCTCGGTGTCCCAGCGTTCGAGGTTGGCCATGAACTCTGGATAGCAGGCCGGGTCGCTGACGCGCTTCCAAACGGCGTCGCGGTCGGCCTCGATCTCGACCCGCCTCTGCAGCCGCATTAGCCGATCACCGGGAATCGTCGATCCGCCGCCAGTCTGTCCACCCCGGCCTGCAGGCTGCTTAGCACCTTGTCGTTGATGACGCCGTCGTCGCTGGCGGCGATGTCGGCGGCGTCGATCGGATCCTGCACCTCGATCGCGATCTTCGTCGGCAGCGGCAGTCGAGGCACCATGTCGCTGACAGCCAGGCCCCACGGCGGCGCCAACAGGATGGGCACGCTCTTCAGGCGGGCCATCTTGTCGACCCTCAGCAGCTTGGCCAGCCACTGGCCACGGTCGAGGAAGAGCGCAGCTTCCTGGCCGCCGACGCTGGCGATCGGCACGATCGGCACACCGGCCTGCCGAGCCAGCTTCACGTACCCCTTGCGACCGCCGAAGTCGACCTCGTGGCGCTTCCACGACGGCCGAAACACTTCGTAGTCACCGCCCGGGTACACCAGCAACGCCCCGCCGGACTGCAGCGCGAGCGTGGCGTTGTCGTGGTTGGCGGCGACGGTGCCGAACTTTCGCAGCGATCCCAGACCGGGCATCGAGACGACGAGGTTGTGCGCCAGTTGATAAAACGGCCGTTCGACGCCGAAGTACGAGCAGAACGCCAGCGTGAACACGAATGTGTCCGGCGGAAGGTTTCCGCCGCTGTGATTGCCGACCATCAGCACGGGCCCGTCGGATGGGATCCGGTCGAGACCGCGGACGTCGGCCCGGAAGTAGAGCGACGCAAGCAGCCAAAGCCCTGGCAACTGCTCACGGATGTAGTCGGGGTCGCGCTGGTCGAGGTCGGCCTTCGGCACCCGCGTCGACACCTGCTCTTTAGCCCAGTTCAGTGCGTCGCCCAACCCCGCCATGACGGTCATATTGACATTGCGCAGCTATCTGAAACCTGCGTTCCCACCTAATGTCCAATGGCCGTAGACTCAGCCCAGCACACTGCAGGGGAGGAAGCCGCAATGTTGCGACCACGCCGTTTCGACCACGAAGTCGATCCCGGGCCGGTCCAGATCCAGGCACGTAAGGTGCACTTCGACGCCACCGGCATCCCGCTGCACTGGATACCAGGACATCCCGTCGCGTCCAATGTCGTCAGCCTGCTCAACGTTGTTCTGCCCGCCGCCGAGCGCTGGTTCGTCGACACCTTCAACGAAGCGCTGCCGCTGGTGAAGGACCCGCAGTTGGCCGAGGACATGCGGGGCTTCATCGGCCAGGAGGCGACACACGCCGACGTGCACGAGCAAATGCTGCACGAGTACATGGTCGTCAACGGCATCGACCCCAAACCGATGCTCGAACAGATCGAGTTCCTCTTCTCCAAGACGCTCGCGCCGAGCAGGTCCACCGACCCGAAGCGTCGGCTCAACCATCTGTGCGACCGGCTGTGGTTCATCGCAGCGATCGAGCACTACACCGCCGTGATGGGCGACTTCGCGTTGAACTGCGCGTGGGACGAACACGGTGCCAACCCGACGATGGTCGATCTGTTCCGTTGGCACGGCAGTGAGGAGGTCGAACATCGCAGCGTCGCCCACGACGTCGCGGTCTACTTCCACGACAGCTACTTCGACCGGATCCGGGCCATGTCGATGGCGGTGGTGGCGATCTTCGTGTTCTTTCAGCGCACATCCTGGTTCCTGGTGAAATCCGACCCGAACACCGATATCGGCTGGTGGCGGTTCAACCGGCTGCGGATGCGGGACTCGAAGCTCGGCCTGCTGCCCAGGTACCGCAAGCTGTTCGGCTCGAACACCGCGATGTACTTCCGGCCCGGCTTCACCCCGGAGGAGATGGGTTCGACGGCACAGGCGGTGGCCTACCTCGCCAGCTCCCCCGCGGCTCGCGCGGCACACATTTGATGGGGCGGCTCGACCGCTACCGCCAGGCGCCGCCAAGCATTTCGGGCCGTCGACGCCACGACGTCGTGCTGGGCATCGCCGACGCCTCCGTTTCGGCGCTCTGGGCGGTCTCGGGTGCCTTCAGGAAGATGAAGCCGCCGCCGGAGCCGAATCGCGTCATCGCTCTGACGGTCGTCGACCGCGAGGTGGTGGCCCATGACCATGACGTGATAGCGCTGACGTTGGCAGCCGCCGATGGCCGAGCGCTGCCACGGTGGCATCCCGGTTCACATCTCGACATCACGCTGCCCAGCGGCCGGCTGCGCCAGTACTCGCTGTGCGGGGACCCGGCCGACACCGACACCTACCGGATCGCGGTGCGCCGGATCGTCGACGGCGGCGGCGGATCGATCGAGGTGCACGACGGATTGCCGGTCGGCGCCGAGCTGACCACCCACGGTCCGCGCAACGCGTTCCCGCTCACCGTCCCCGGCTACGGCTCCCCCGCGCAACGTTTCCGGTTCATCGCGGGCGGCATCGGCATTACGCCGATTCTGCCGATGTTGGCGCGGGCCGAGCATCTCGGCGTGGACTGGTCGATGCTGTATGCGGGCCGCAGCACCGACAGCCTGCCGTTCATCGACGAGGTGAGCCGCTTCGGCGACCGCGTCGAGATCCGCACCGACGACGTCATGGGCGTGCCGACCGCGGCGGACCTGCTCAGCGACTGCATCGACGGCACAACTGTCTACGCGTGTGGACCGGCGCCGATGTTGACGGCGATCAGAAGCGGGCTGGCCGGGCGCGACAACGTTGAGCTTCATTTCGAGCGATTCGCCGCGCCACCGGTCGTCGACGGCAGGGCGTTCACGGCGTCGGTCGCCTCGACCGGGCAGGAGGTCTTCGTCGGCGCCGATGAGACGCTGCTCACGGCTTTGCGGCGGTCGAACGTCGCGGCGCCCTATTCATGTCAGCAAGGGTTCTGCGGGACGTGCCGGACGCGGGTCGTCGCCGGTGCCGTCGACCATCGCGATACGTTGCTGACCGAGCCGGAGCGGGCCGGCGGCATGATGCTGGTCTGCATATCGCGGGCCGCGAACGGGGAGCGACTCACTCTCGATTTGTAGTCCGTCTGTACTATTCGGCCATGCCGCTAGCCGCTGGTCAGACCTTCGCGGACTACACCATCGTGCGGCTGTTGGGGTCCGGGGGCATGGGTGACGTGTACCTGGCCGAGCACCCCCGTCTGCCGCGCCGCGATGCCCTCAAGGTGCTGCGCAATGACGTCTGCGCCGACAACGAGTACCGGCGGCGATTCGACCGGGAAGCCGACCTCGCCGCGACCCTGTGGCACCCGCACATCGTCGGCGTTCATGACCGCGGCGACGTGGACGGCCAAATCTGGATCTCGATGGACTACGTGGACGGCACGGATGCGGCCGAGTTGCTCCGCAACCGCTACCCGAAGGGCATGCCAAAGGAGGATGTACTCAACATTGTCACCGGTGTCGCAGAGGCTCTCGACTATGCGCATCAGCAGGGCCTGCTGCACCGCGACGTGAAGCCCGCCAACATCATGTTGAGTGATCCCGCGGACGGTGGTCAACGAGTTCTGTTGGGTGACTTCGGTATTGCCCGCCGCGTCGACGACTCCAACAACCTCACCGCGACGAATATGACGGTCGGTACGGTCTTTTACGCCGCGCCGGAACAGTTGATGGGCGAAGACCTCGACGGACGCGCGGACCAGTACGCGTTGGCGGCGACCGCGTTTCATCTGTTGAGCGGTTCGCCGCCGTTTCACCACTCGAACCCGACGGTGGTCATCAGCCAGCACCTCACCGCGTCACCACCGGCGCTCGCCGACAAGCGTCCCGAGTTGTCGGCGCTCGACCCGGTCCTCGGCAAGGCGCTGTCGAAGGACCCGAAGGACCGGTTCGTCAGCTGCATGGACTTCGCGCGGGCGCTGGCCCATCGGCTCGGGATGGAGCCCGCCGCCGACATCGACCAGACCGAGGCGTCGATCCCCATCGCGACCACGACTAGAGGCGGGGGCAGACACGAAGCGCAGCAACCGCCGGGCCGCAAATACCTTCGTCCTGCGATCATCGTGCCTGCGATACTGGCCGCGCTGCTGCTGGTGGCCATCGTCCTTGTGCTGATCCAGTTCCGCGAGATAGAGAAGCTTCTCAACGACGACTACACCCCGCCGCCGTCGCCGCCGCCTGCGACCGCTCCCCGCGCCGAGTCACCGCCGCCGCCTCCGTCACCGTCACCGTCGACGACGACGGTCACCGCCTCTGCGCAGGCAACCCCTTCGGCTGCCGTCGTCGGGGCCGATTGTTCGCCGGTGGGCGGCAGCGCTATCACGGCGAACGGCAATACCGTCTACTGCTCCACCCTGGAGTCCACCGGCGCCTCGATCTGGTCGACGAGCCAGGGCGAGGTTCCCGCGCCGACCGTCACGGTCACCACCGATGTCACAGACGAGCCACTGCCGCTCGAGCAGGAAGCGCCGGTGCGGGTCTGCATGCAGGAAACCGGCAAGACCCGCAGGGAATGCCGCGAGGCAATCCGGGCCAGCAACGAAGGCGGCACCTGAGCGACACATGACGACATGACTCTGGCCGTAGCAGATCGGTTGGCGCTGGCTGACCTCGTTCACCTCTACGCTGCCGCGGTAGATGATCGCCGCTTCGGCGATGTAGTCGAGTTGTTCAGCGAGACAGCCGAATTACGGCTGCCCGACCCACCGAGATCTCTCGATCCTGTCCGCAGGCACCGCGGTCGCGACGGCGTGCGCAGCGCCATGGCGGCCCTATCCGGTCTCGCGCGCACCCAGCACGCGATCGTCGGCGAGGTCTATGCCCCCGGCTCGGATCCCGACTATGCATTGGGCCGAATCACATGCGTCGCACACCATTTCAGCATCGCCGACGAGCAGGTGACCGACCTGGTCTGGCATCTGCGCTACGACGACGAATACTTGCGAACGCGATCCGGCTGGCGGATACACGGGCGAGCGCTCACGATCAATGCTATTGAGACCCGCCCGATTCGGCGTCTCCGACCGCATCCATCAATCGATCGAGAAGCGGCCGCTGACCTTTCAGGAGCTTCGACCGAGCCTCAACCACCGAGAACCAGTCCGCCCGGTCGATCTCCGGGTACTCCCTGACGTTGCCCGAGCCTTTCGGCCATTCGACGGTGAAGGTGTTGCTGGCCGTGCCGTCAAGGTCGAGGTCCCCCCGCACCGCGAACGCGGTGATGATCTTTCCGCTCGGCTGCCGCAGCGGCGGAATGTCGACGCGCGGTCCGTCGGGTGGTGGCTTGCCCAGTTCCTCTTCGAATTCGCGGCAGGCGGCCCGCCACGGGTCTTCCCCATCGGTGTACTCCCCCTTGGGAATCGACCATGCCCCGTCGTCCTTTTTCGCCCAGAACGGCCCACCCGGATGCCCAATCAGGACCTCTACGGACCCGTCAATAACGCGGTACAGCAGTACCCCGGCGCTCAGTCTCGGCATTTGCGACAGCCTAGTTAAATCCATCTAAACCCGGCGCTAAGGTGCTCCTGTGCACGTGATTAACCGCCGCAGCATGATGGTTATGACCGGGGCCGCCGCACTGGCGGCCGCGGCCGCTCTCCCCTCTGCATTCGCCGACCCCGAACCGCCAGATCAGCCAATCACGCCTGGGCCGGATGCCGCCCCACCGCCCATCATTTTCGCCGATGACTTCGACGGCCCGGCAGGCGCGGCGCCGGACTTGTCGAAGTGGACCGTGGTCAGTTGGAACGAGCCCGTTACACCGCCGGTCCTTGGCCTCTACCGCGACGATCGCCGCAACGTGTCGTTGGACGGCAATGGGAACCTCGCCCTGCGGGCCACCAAGGAAGGCGACACGTTCTTCACCGGCCGGGTCGAGAGCAAGATGAAGATCGGGATCAACCACACTTGGGAGGCCCGGATAAAGCTGCCGCAGGCCCCGGGCCTCTGGCCGGCGTACTGGCTGGTGAACATCGAGGATACGACCGACGGCCGAGGCCCTCTGCCCGACGGAGAAGTCGACATCGTGGAGTGGTACGGCAACGATTTGTGGGCTCCCGGTACCGCGGTGCACGCCCGATCCGACGGTAAGACCTGGAATGCGCACAGGTGGCCGGTTGATGGCGAGTGGCACACTTACCGTTGCCAGTGGGACGAGAAGGGCTTCAAGTTCTGGATGGATGACTTCGCAGGGCCGCCGTACTTCTCCGTTCCTGCGGGTCCCATCGACGGCGCGTGGCCGTTCAACGATCCCGGCTACCTGCTGTTCACCATGCTCAACCTCGCGGTCGGGGGCCCTGGCGGCGGTGACCCGAACTTCGGCTCGGTGTCGCCTGCGATGCTCATCGATTACATCCGGGTGTGGTGAGACGGTGAACCGCGTCAGGTCCGCATTGGCGGCGGGTGCGCTGCTGTCGAGCCTCGTCGCCGCGGCCCCGGCCAACGCCGACCCGGTGACGTATGGCAGCAACGGTGTGTTCGGCGTCGGCGCCGAGGCGCCGGAAGGCTGGGCTACCGCCAGCATCCCGGCGGGCAGGTATCGCGTCGACCAGTCGCCGAGCATGTATCCGTATCTGAGCCCACCCGGATTTTGGCTGCGCTGCAACAACTTTCCATGTGCAGGCAACTTCCCGGCCCACATCATCGGTAGCGGCGAAGCCGTCCGGGATCAGCCGACCTTCGTCGACATCCTGCCCACCGACGTTGCCGTGTCGCTAAACAACGTCACTCTGACTGTCGCGAGTTGATATGAGCGATAACCACTTCGAGCCGCGATGGCGCCTCGACCTGGACGACGACGGAACAGTCGCATACGACCGGGCCACGCAGACAGTCACCAAGATCAAGACCGGTGAGAGCTGCTACCTGGGTGACTATCCGGCGTTCGCCGTCGAGGAACCGCGGTATCTGCGTGTGCGCAGCAGCCATGCGCCGCCGATCGGCAAGTGGTACGTCACCGGCGAGGACTGATCACTTCCTGTCACCCTCGGTGTCGTCGAAGAAGGCCCAATCGCCGTCGTCGCCCTTGACCTCCATCCGCCAGCCGAGTTCGGAGTTGTCCGCCTTCTCATCGACGAACCAGGCGTGCGCGTCGCCGGCGCTCTCGATGTCCTTGGTGTCGACGACGTCGCCTCTTGGATTCAGTACGCGATAGGTAGCCATCGTGTCGGGATTCCCGATCCGCGGCGGTTCACACCCGCCGCGAGCGTGCGGGCGGTCAGTCGGCCTTCGGGAGCGGGATCCCTTCGGAGGTGGAGAACCGGGCGTCATCCTGGGTGGACAGACCGACCGAGACGACGGATCTGTCGAAGAGCACATCGGTCAGATATGCCAGTGACACCGCCCAGCGGTTGACGAAGCGCGGCATGGCGTAGAGGTGGTACATCCTTGTCACCAGCTTCGCCGCGTATCCGGAAAGCGGGATTTTCAGTGGATTGGCGACGGCGTAGTGCGGACCGAGGTCGACGACGAGGCCCATGTTCCGGTGCTTGTACTTCTTCGGCGAGCCGTATCCGAGGCTGGCGGCGACGTTGTGGCCAAGCACCTTTCCCTGGCGTATCGCATGTTGCGCGGTCGGCGGCGTGATCTTGCCCGGTTGCGTCAGGTCCGGAACCGCTGCGGCGTCACCGGCGGCGAACACGTCGGGATGGCCGGGCACCTGCAGGTCGGCCTGCACCGAAAGCCGACCATGCTCGGTCGGCAGTCCGAGACGCTCGATCAACGGGGCGCCGGTTACCCCGGTCACCCATGCCACGGTGCGCGTGTTGATCCGCGAATCATCGGTGAGCACAACGTGGTCGGCGTGCACTTGCTTCAGGGTTACCCCGAGCCGCACGTCGATGCCCCGTTCGTGAAGTACTCCCCTGACGCGCGCACCCAGCTTTTCCCCTACCTCGGGCATCACCTGCTCGGCCAGATCCAGCAGGACGAACCTCACGTCTGCGGGTTCGAAACCCATCTGCTTTGCTGCGGTGTCGGCCAGCGCCTGAAGCTGCACGACGAGCTCGGTCCCCGAGTATGAGGCGCCGACGACGACGACGGTGCGCCTGGCTTTGATCCGGGTCTTATCGTCGTCGATGTTGGCCAGCTCGAGCTGTTCGAGCAGGTGGTCGCGGAGATAGACCGCCTCTGCCGTCGACTTCAAACCCCGCGCGTGCTCGACCAAACCGGGGATGTCGAACAGTCGGGTCACTGAGCCCGGCGTCAGCACGAGCCGATCCCACGGCAGGCTGCGCGATCGCTTTTCGGGATCGGTGTAGGTGACCGTGCGGCCATCGAAATCGACGCTGTCCACCCGGCCACGCACCGCGCGCACGCCATGCAGTGAGTTCGCCAACGGGACGGTGACGAAACGCGCGTCGACGAGGCCACCGGCGACATCGGGCAAGAGCGGCGTGTAGAGCATGTAGTCGACCGGCGAGATGATCGAGATGTCGACCGACGCGTCGTGCTTGCGTAGTTGGCGAACCAGCCGGCGGGCGCACTCGAATCCGGTGAAGCCGCTACCGACGATGACGACCGACGACACACCCCAACTGTACGGGGTGGGTCGCTACGGGCTGGCCAACAGTGTGGTGAACTTCATTGCCAGCCAGGGCTTTCTACCGCCGGCCCGGAGCTTGCCGCGCATGATCGGCCCCCACTGCGAGATGCGCCCGTAGCCGAGAAGCAGAAACGCGACCGGGTCCGCGGTGATCACGCAGTCCGGCTTCGCTCCCGCGGCCGTGACGACGGCGGTTCCGTGGTCGACCGCCATTCGGTATTGGTTCGCGCCCCGAATTCGTAGCTCGAAGCTGACCCGCGCAGCAGCGGCGGACGGTCGCAGGTATTCGGGCGCGACGGAAAGGACGCCGGGAATGACCAGCAGTGCGTCGCGCGGTTCGATGTCCCACGGAGTGCTCGCCGCCCTGGCGATATCCAGCCCGTGCACGACCTGCTCACCCAACAGCAGGCTGGTCATCGTCGGGGGACTGAGCAGCAGGCCGTTGGCGGTGGGGATCGCCGCCGACTCGTCCGCGGCGTCGGCGGCGGCGAGATAGGCCAGCGACGCCTCGGTGAGCACCACCGCGAGGCGGCCCGTGTCCCGCTCCGGTACTTCGGTCAGTTGTCGGGCGTTCACGACGGCGCTCAT
The DNA here is from genome assembly GCF_003719305.1 of Mycolicibacterium stellerae. Classification (GTDB taxonomy): domain Bacteria; phylum Actinomycetota; class Actinomycetes; order Mycobacteriales; family Mycobacteriaceae; genus Mycobacterium; species Mycobacterium stellerae. The sequence goes on along the minus strand of NZ_RARC01000018.1, from coordinate 102,980 downwards.
TCGCGACGGGGTCTCCATCGGACGGTTGGCATGCGTCATGTAGCCGCCGGTGTGTCGGTTCAGCGCAAGGGCGTAGTCGCGCAGTTCGCCTGCCATGTGCGCCGCTGTCTCGGCCGCGGTCCAGGTCAGCCCCGGCACAGGAGACGCAGGGTCGACGCGCCGAAGGAGTTCGGCAGTCCTGGCGACGGCGGCGCGCAGTGCGTCTTTGGCTTGCTTGTGCGTGCGACGGGCGTCTTCGGCCGGACCGGTGATGCGGACGGGGGCTGAAGTCATAGGGCAACTATTTCACATATCGCTACTATGTCAATAGGCTGGCCTGGTCCCTTCACTCCGGAATGCGAGAGCAATGCCCGCGTCTTCAGAACCGTCGTCCCTGCGCGCCGAACAGGTCGCGCAGACCCGCGGTGCACTGGTGTCTGCGGGCCGCAGGTTGTTCGGTGAGAACGGCTTCCGCGGTACGTCGGTGGAGGACCTGGCCCGTGAGGCACGGGTCACCACCGGCGCTCTCTACCACCACTTCCCCACCAAGACAGCACTTTTCGAGGCGGTCTTCGTACAGGCGCATATGGACATGATGTCGGCATCGACAGAGGCGGCGAAGGGTGCCAAGGACGGCCTCGACGAGCTGGCGCTGGGCTTCGATGCCTTTCTCGACGGTGTCCTGCAGCCCGATGTGCAACGAATCCTCGTGCTGGACGGCCCGGCCGTGCTCGGCCTGGCCCGCTACACCGAGCTGGACGAGCAATACGCCTACGCCGTCATCGTCGGGTCGCTGAAGGCAGCCGCCAAGGCGGGCACGATCCAGATCGACGACCCGGAGACCGCGACCAGGCTGCTGCTCGGCGCCCTGACGCGCGGCGCGATGTTGATCGCGAACTCCCCCAACCCGGTGAAGACACGACACGCGGTGGCCAAGTCGATGCGCGCCCTGTTGAACAGCTTCATCCCCTGAGGCGGTCGAGTCACGAGAACGTATAGCTGCGGCCTTGTTTGAGCGTGCCGATGAGCTCGTCGAGAAGACGATCCAGCTCGGCAAGCCGACCGTGTGCGCTGAAACCCTCAGTTTTGGGCCGACACCGGCCAATGCGAGGATGGTTGACGTCATGACGCGACCGCTGCGCCGCTGGGATCCGTTCCGGCCCCTCGACATGCTTGCCACGTTGTGGTCGATGGCCGCCGTCGCACCCGTGAACTCCGGCGCGGCCGCCGCTTACCGGACGTTGTTCATGACACTTCGCCGGCTGGTGGTCGGACGCGAATTGTCGGTTCGGCTCGACGAAGGTGACATCACGCTGACCGTAACCGAGTTCGACTCTCGTCTCGATGCCCGCGGGCTAGCTGTCGGTCAACTCAGCGACGTCCGGCTCGCGGCGTGCGACATCCGCTGGGACGACAACAGATTGGATCGTGCCACCGCCGTGCTGCACAACGTGCATCTCCGGCCGTCCGCGCCGCCGGTACTGATCGCGGCGCCCGTCGACCTGACGGTGGAGCTTCCCGCGGACGCACTCGAGAATCTGTTCCGCCTTGCGGCCCCCAGGCTGGCGGGTGAGATCGGCGAGGATGGCGTCGCCCGGCTTCGGCTCGCCCGCCGACCCGGGCTCGGACACCTCGAGGTCGACGCGGTACTCGACGGATCCACGCTGTGGTTGAAGCCACGCGGTCTGGTGTTACGGAGCAAGCGCATGCGGCTGCCGGATCGCACGCCCTCCTACCCCGTACACCTGCCGGAGCTTCCGCATGGACTTCAGTTGACGGACATCACCATTGAGCCTGACAAGCTGTGCCTGTCTGGGACTCTGCAGGAATGGCGCGTCGACGTCCCGCGCACGCGCCTCGAAGACATCGTCAACCAGCTCAGTGTGGTGGGCCGACCCCTCAACTTGACCCGGTTCGGCCGCTAGAGTCACGCACATGTCGCACGGCGTGTACACCCGTTACGTCGCCCTGGGTGACAGCCAGACCGAGGGGCTATGGGATGGAAACGATTCCGCCGGGATCGTGGGCTTCGCCGATCGGCTGGCCACGATGCTCGACGAGCTGCATCCAGGCCTTCGCTACGCCAATCTGGCCATCCGCGGCCGCCGCATCCGCGATGTGCTCGACGACCAACTCCCCCGGGCGCTCGCGATGCGACCGGACCTGGTCAGCATCTGCGTCGGTATGAACGACATCACCCGCCCGGGACTGCTCTTCGATCGCGCACTGGCGGATCTGGACCTGATGCACCGGCAGCTCGCGCAGTCCGGTGCGACCGTTGTGACCACCACGTTTCCCGACATCGCGCGCATCGTGCCGATCGGCAGGGTCCTGACCTCGCGGGTGTTGCGCACGAACGAGGCCATCAGGTCCGCGGCCGACCGCCACGGGTTCAAGCTCGTCGACCTCTACGGCGCGCCATCGATGATCCAGCCGGACACCTGGAGCAACGATCGGGTGCACGGGTCGACGAAGGGCCACATCCTGTTCGCCGCCGCAGCCGCAGAAGCGCTGGATCTTCCTGGCAGCAACCATGATTGGGTGCAAGCGAGCGCTACTTCGGCGCAGTCGACGCTTCGCTCGCGCACTTATTCGCAACTTCTGTGGACCAAGAACATGCTGGCCCCGTGGATGTGGCACCACGCGCGGGGCATATCCAGCGGGGACGGCCGCGAGCCCAAGCGCCCGCAGCTGGACAGTTTGGTCGGCTAGAAGCCGAGAAGTCCCAGCGGGATCGGCGACTCGCCGTTGCCGACCGACTCCAGCACCCGCGGGCAGAGGAACGAGATGGCAAGGCCGGTGAACATGTTCGCGCCACCGAGGGACATGCCTGTCGTGTCGGCGACCTGCGCGGCAACATCGGCGGCGTTCTGCCCCGGCTCGGCCAACATCGGGCAGACGGACTGTCCGACCGCGACCAGATTGGAAGGGTCGGTGGTGCCGCCGAGGCCCGCGCCCGACACCGCATTGAGGAACGCGTCCGTGCCCGGGTCGGCCTGGGCCGGCGCCGCTAGCAGCGCGGTCGTGGCGGTCACTCCAGCGAACACGGTGATCAGCCCAATCGGCCCGGTGAGTCTGCGCATCTGCAGCATCGTAGATGACCCACCGATTAGGGGCTAACCGGTACGTCAACTACGCTGAGAAGATGCCTGAATCACCAGAAGCGGGCGGTGACCTGCAGCCACATTTCGAGGATGTGCAGGCACACTACGACCTCAGTGACGACTTCTTCGCGTTGTTCCTCGATCCGTCGCGGACGTACAGCTGCGCGTATTTCGAGCGCGACGACATGACGCTCGAGGAGGCACAGCTGGCAAAGGTCGACCTGGCGCTGGGCAAACTTGGGCTCGAACCGGGTATGACGCTTCTCGATATCGGCTGCGGCTGGGGTGCCACCATGCGCCGGGCCATCGAGCGCTACGACGTCAACGTCGTCGGCCTCACGTTGTCGAAGAATCAGGCCGCTCACGTCCAGAAGAAGTTCGACGAGCTGGACAGCCCGCGCACCAAGCGGGTGCTGCTACAGGGTTGGGAACAGTTCGACGAGCCGGTCGACCGCATCGTGTCCATCGGTGCGTTCGAGCACTTCGGCCACGACCGCTACCCGGACTTCTTCAAGATGGCCCACCGCGTGCTGCCCGACGACGGGGTCATGCTGCTGCACACGATCGTCGGCGAGAATCCGGCGCGGGCAAAGGAACTCGGCATCCCCCTGACGTTCGAGCTGGCCCGGTTCATCAAGTTCATCATGACCGAGATCTTCCCCGGCGGACGGTTGCCGTCGGTGCCGATGGTCGAGGACCGCGCAGCGGAGGGCGGCTTCACGCTGACCCGCAAGCAGGAGCTGCAGCCGCATTACGCGCGCACGCTCGACCTGTGGGCGGCCGCTCTGCGGGAGCACAAGGACGAAGCGATCGCGATTCAGTCCGAAGAGGTCTACGAGCGGTACATGAAATACCTCACCGGCTGCGCGAAGATGTTCCGCGACCGCCAGGTCGACGTCGTCCAGTTCACGCTGCAGAAGTAGCGCTAGACGCCTGTCCACGCGGCGTCGAGTCGTTCGGCGACGTCGATGACCTTCGCCTTGACCGATTCGGGGCTGTCGATCTCGCCTGCCACGTGCGCGGAGATGAACCGCCGGATCTCGTCGTCGACACCGGCGACGATCCGCAATAGCTCTGCCCGTAGGGATTTCGATGTGACATGGATCTCGATGTCCGAAGGTCGAGGCTTCTGAACGTCGAGGATGAGCAGCAGAGGTTCGGCGGCTCGCGCGGTCGCCGTCAAGGCGATCTCGCCGAACACGATGAACTTCGGTTTGTCGATGCGGAGGTCGATGACCATGTCGATCTCCAGCGGGATGCGGATCGCGAACGTGATCATCTCCCCGCCAGACCGGGTGACTTTCGGCTCCTGTATCCGCACCTTCGCGGTGACCTTGGCGATCTTCCCGGGGCCTTGACCCATCGGCCCCATCTCGAACTCGTCACCCGCGATCGCGCCGATCGCGTCGCCAACGCGCTTCTCGGTCACGGCGATCTCGTAGAACCGCCTGCCGAATTCCTCGTAGGTGACGTACTCATAGCCATCCATAGACCTCTACCGTCTCATGTCCCCGGCAATTACTGACACATATGCCGGGGCGGCGGTCCCGCAGGGCGGATCAGCGGCGGTTTTCTTCGCTGCGCGCTTCTGCGCCGGTCTCCCCTACGTCGATCGCGTCGTCGGACGACGACTCGCCGACATAACTGCCGTCCTCGCCGTGCTTACCCGCCCGCGAGCTCGCGACCTTGTCGTCCTTCTGTACGTCGTCTTCGCTCTTTTCATCGTCGCCTGGGGCCATGACGTGGAACTACCCCGGCAATTAGGACCCAAACTCTTAACAGTCCTTGGTTCGCCCGTTAGGCTCTGGCGTGGAAGGTGGGGCCAATGATTCTCCGACTAGTCGTCACCGCTGCGGCGGCATGTGTCGCCATCGGCGGTGCGCCGGTCGCCATGGGCGATCCGAACGACAATCTCTATTTCGACGAGCCGGCTCGTTATGACTCCGACGTGCCGTTCATGAACTACGAGGCCCGCCTCTCGGCCCCATGCGACAACTTCGAGATCAACACGTTCGGGCGCGGTCGCGGCGGCGAGCCGCTGCAATGCCACTGGATCCCGAACCAATGGCCGCCGGTCTACACCGGCTTCTGGGTGATCTCTCCGGAGATCCACGGCGTCCAGGAAATCGGCAGCCCATGCCCCGGCGACCAGGCCGCCGCGCAGGCCCCCGACGGGCGTCCCCTTCTGTGCCTGGCCGACCAGGGCTGGCAGCCGGGCTTCTTCACCGGCAGCGGGTTCTGGCCGACATAGGCCGACGTCTGCCGACATAGCCAGGCCTAATTCTCGGTCTCCTCGAACCGTCGCCGGATTCCGGCGAGCATCTCGGTGTGCGCCTCGACCGCTTTGCGGATGGTCACCGCCGCCAGTGGCCGCGGCGCTTCGATCTGTACCCTCTCGACGATGCGAGTGCCCGACTGTGTCGGTTCGAAGGCAACGCAGCCGCGCAGCCGCACTCGAGGGAACTGTCGGGCGTCCGAGGACACCGCACCGCTCACCGGAACATGTAGCCGGGCAACATAACTCGTTCGCAGGCGCAGCGGCCCAAGCGGGATCCGGTCGCTGACCCGGTAGGTCTGTACATAGCCGTCGGAGGTCTCGCTGCGGTGCAGGGTCCGCACGGACGCCACGAGAGGATGCACCAGCTTGATGTTGTCCAGGTCGGCGTAGAACGCGCGAACGGCGTCCGGCGGCCCGGGAACGTCTTCGGAGAGCTCGCGTTCGACCTTCGTGATCCACCGTCCCACGGTGCACAATCTAATCCGCCCGGCCGCGAGAATGTCATATGCTGATTAGCGAGAATCTCCTATCCGGTAGGCTCGCTGAGCAACTGCTTAGCAGCCTGTCGTAGCGGCCCATCGACGACGGATTGGAGTGTTTGCCATGACTGAAGCCGTCGCAGCCAGATACGCGGGGGCGCGTATCCCGCGCGTGGAGGATACCCGCCTCCTGACCGGGCATGGAACATTTGTCGACGATGTCTCGCGGCCCGGTATGCTGCACGCCTGCTTTGTCCGCAGTCCTTTTGCCAAGGCGCGGATAAACGCTATCGACACATCGGCGGCGCTGGCCTTGCCCGGCGTACAAGCGGTGTTCGTGGCCGAGGATCTGAACCCGCTCGTTCGAGAAGCCTGGCACGCCGTCGCGGGCAAGGACATCGCCGATACGCCGCGCCCGCCGCTGGCCGAGAGCGAGGTGAAGTTCGTCGGCGATCCGGTCGCGCTCGTCATCGCGGCGTCGCGCTACATCGCCGAGGACGCGGTCGAACTCGTCGACGTCGACTACGAACCACTGCCTGCCGTCGCCGACTTCACCAAAGCCGTCAACTCGGATGTCGTGGTTCACCAGGCCTACCCCGACAACGTTGCAGGCGGAATGGCCGGAGCGCCGCCGGATGAGGAGACCTTCTCGTCGGCCGCGCACGTCGCTTCGGCCCACGTATACCAGCAGATCCACGCACCTGTCCCGATCGAGACCCGCGGCCTGGTCGCCGAGTGGGAAGCGTCCTCGCGCGAATTGACGATGTGGGCATCGACTCAGACCCCGCACGAACTGCGCGCGTTCGCCGCCCGACTGCTCGGCATCCCAGCGCAGAGCGTCCGGGTCATCATGCGCGACACCGGCGGTGGGTTCGGCCAGAAGGTCGTCCCGATGCGTGAGGACATGTGCATCATGCTGGCCGCCCACAAAGTGTCGGGCGCGCTCAAGTGGATCGAGGACCGCCGGGAGAACCTGATGTCCGCCGGCCAGGCCCGCCACGTCGACGGCGACGTTCGGATGGCCTTCGACAAGGACGGCAACATCCTCGCCGCTGACATCGACTTCGTGCAGGACATCGGTGCCTACCCGACGCCCTACCCGGTGCTCACCACGGCGGCGATCGGGATGTTCTTCCCCGGCCCGTACCGAGTTCCCAAGGCCAGCTTCAACTACAAGACGGTGTTCTCCAACACGGCAGGGCTGGCCGCCTACCGTGGTCCGTGGCAGTACGAAACCCTCACCCGCGAAATACTTCTCGACATCGCGGCGCGGAAGATGGACATGGACCCCGTCGAACTGCGCCGCCGAAACATCCTGCGCGGCGACGAGATGCCCTACTTCAACCCCAACGGCATGCCTTACGAGCACGTCGCACCCGCGGACACGTTCGAACAGGCCGTCAAGATCCTCGACCACGAGGGTTTTCGCAAGGAGCAGCGCGACGCGCTCGCCGAGGGCCGCTACATCGGGTTGGGGTTCTCCGCCTACATCGAGCCGACAGGCGCCGCGACCGGCCACCTCGCCACAGAGGGTGCGACGATCCGGATGGAGCCGACCGGCAAGATCAACGTCTATGTCAACGGCGGATCGACCGGAAACAGCATCGAGACGACGGTGGTTCAGCTGACCGCCGACGCGCTCGGCGCCGACATCTCCGATGTCTCGACGATCCAGGGCGACACCGCGGTGACACCGTATGGAGCGGGCACACAGGGCAGCCGCAGCGGGCCGATGACCGCGGGTGCGGTCAACGAGGCGGGCACGATCCTGCGCAAGCAGATCATCGCGATGGCCGCGCACCGCCTGGATGTCGACGAGACCGCCATCGAGCTCGCAAACTCACAAGCCCGCGTCCGCGATGACCAAGCCAAGGGCGTCAGCTTCGCCGACCTCGCCTATCGCTCGTACTACGAGCCGGCGAAGCTGCCCCCGGGTATGGCGGCGACGCTTGAGGCCACCGCCCGGTTCACCTCGCAAACAATGATCCACTGGGCCAACGCAACCCACGCATGCACCTGCGAAGTCGACGTCGACACCGGCCATGTCACACTGACCCGCTACATCGTCAGCGAGGACGTCGGGCCGATGATCAACCCCAATGTGGTCGAGGGACAGATCGCCGGCGGCACGGTGCAGGGCATCGGCGGCGCCCTGCTGGAGAACATGGTCTACGACGACAACGGGAACCCGCTCTCGTCGACATTCGTCGACTACCTGCTGCCGACCGCCACCGAGGTGCCCGCGATCGAGTATGGCCACGTCGAGATCCCCGGTCCCGGCGTCGGCGGATACAAGGGCTGCGGCGAAGGCGGTGCGATCGGCTCGACCCCCGCGGTCATCAACGCCATCAACGACGCGCTGGCCCCGCTTGGCGTGACACTGACCCGGTTGCCCGCAAGCCCCGCCACCATCGTCGGCCTGATCGAAGAAGCCAAAACCAGCCAGAATGCCGATGCGGGCACCTCCGGAAAGGACCACTGAAGGTGGAGCTGAACAACGAATTCCGGGTCGCGGTGCCCGCCGCCAGGACGTGGCAGGTACTCACGGATGTCGAGCGGGTGGCGCCGTGTATCCCCGGCGCCCAACTCCTTTCGGTTGACGGCGACGACTTCACCGGTGCGGTGAAGGTGAAGGTCGGCCCGATCACGGTGTCCTACAAGGGCGATGCGTCGTTTCAGGAGAAGGACCAGACGGCCCAGCGGGTGGTCATCAAGGCGAGCGGCAAGGAAACCAGGGGCAGCGGCAACGCCACGGCGCTAGTCACCGCGCAGCTGAAGGACGAGGGCGACGCCACCACCGTTTCCATCACCACCGACCTCACCATCTCAGGCAAGGCCGCCCAGTTCGGGCGTGGTGTGCTTGCCGACGTCTCGACGAACCTGATCGGCCAGTTCGCCAGGAACCTCGAGGCCGATCTGCTCGGCGGCGCGGCACCGGCGGGTACTGCATCGTCGACGGCTGCCGCGGCGGTCGCGACAGCCGCACCCGATGGCGGCGACTCGGTCGATCTACTGAAAGTCGTTGCGGTGCCGATGGCCAAGCGATACGCGCCAGCGATCGCCGCGGTCGCCGCGGGCATGGCGGTCGGCTTCCTGCTGGGCAGACGCAAGCGTGCCCATCCCGCCGCCGACCTTGCCGACGAACTGCAGGCCGCCCTGGCCCGGCTGCTGAGTTCATGAAAGCGGCCGCCTTCGCGTACCACCGCCCCGACACCGTCTCCGAGGCGGTGCAGATGCTCGGCGAGTTCGGCGACGACGCGAAGATCCTCGCGGGCGGCCAGAGCCTGGTGCCGATGCTCGCCATGCGGCTGACGTACTTCGAGAACCTGATCGACATATCCCGGATCGATGAGCTGAAAAACATCGAGCGGCACGACGACGAACTCGTGGTCGCTGCCGGGACGCCACACTCGCTGGTCGGTATGGACGACGAGGTGGCCGAATCGGTTCCGCTGCTGACGTTGTCGACGCCCTACATCGGGCACTTCCAGATCCGGACGAGGGGCACCCTGGGCGGGGCGATCGCGCACGCCGATCCCGCTGCGGAGTACGCCGCGGTGGCGCTCGCGCTCGACGCGACGATGGAGGCGACGTCATCGCGGGGCCGGCGGCACATTCCGGCCGCCGAGTTCTTCACCGGCCTGTGGGAGACGTCATTGGCCCCCGACGAGGTCCTTACCGCCGTTCGGTTCCCGGTGTGGGGCGGACGGTCGGGCTTCGCGGTCGAGGAATTTGCCAGGCGGCATGGCGATTTCGCGATCGCAGGTGCGACGGTCGCCGTACAGCTCGACGGCGACGACCGGGTGGCGCGATGCGGTATCGGGCTGCTCGGGCTTGGTTCGACGCCGCTTCGGGGCACGGCCGCCGAGGTCGCCGTCGTCGGCCAGGCTGCCCATGCCGCCACCGCCGAGGAAGTCGGCAGGCTGGCGATGAGCGGCCTGTCCGACATTCCCGCCGATCTTCAAGGCTCGGCCGACTACCGGTCGCGCGTCGGCGCCGCGATGGTGACACGGGCATGGGCCGCGGCTATCCGGCAGGCGCAGACATCTGAAGCGGAGGCGATCCATGCATGAGGTCCCGGTCGGGCTGACCGCCAACGGACGCGCGCACCGGCATGTGGTCGAGCCCCGCATGACGCTCGCAGACTTCCTACGCGAGAAGTGCGGCCTCACCGGCACGCACCTTGGCTGCGAGCACGGCGCGTGCGGCGCGTGCACAGTGCTGCTCGACGGTCAGGCGGTGCGGGCGTGCCTGATCTTCGCCGTTCAGGTGGACGGCCAAGAGGTCACCACCGTCGAGGGCATCGCAGGCGAGGACGGCGAGCTGTCACCCGTGCAATCCGCTCTGCGCGAGTGCCACGGGCTGCAATGCGGTTTCTGCACACCGGGTTTCGTCACGTCGATCACCGCGCTGCTGCGCGATAACCCGCAGCCCACCGACGAAGAGATCCGCGAGGGCCTTTCCGGCAACTTCTGCCGGTGCACCGGGTATGCGGGCATCGTCAACGCGGTGCACCGCGCCGCGCAGGCGACGTGAGTCAGGCGTTCTCGGGCGCGTAACCCAGCGTGCCCTTGATCTCCAGGTACTCCTCGAACCCGAACTCGCTCCACTCGCGTCCGTTTCCGCTTCGCTTGTAGCCGCCGAACGGAGTGTTCAGGTCGAAGGCGTGGTTGATCGCGACCTGGCCGGCCCGGATCCGACGCGCCAGTGTGCGGGCGGCGTCGATGTCGGCGGCCGAAACATAGCCCGCCAGACCGTATTCCGTGTCATTGGCGATGTCGACAGCCTGGTCGAGATCGTCGTAGGGCAGGATGCACAGCACAGGGCCGAAGATTTCCTCGCGGGCGATCGTCATGTCGTTGTCGACATCCGAGAACACGGTCGGCTTCACGTAGTATCCGGTGTCGAGCCCGTCCGGCCGTCCCGGTCCGCCCGCCGCCACCGTCGCGCCCTCCTCGATTCCCTTCTGGATCAGGCCCTGCACCTTGTCGAACTGAACCTTTGACGCGACGGGACCGATCGCCCGCTTGTTCTCGGTATCGCCCACCGCGACCGCTTCGGCCACACCGCGGGCGATCTCAGCCGCCTCCGCGATGCGGTCTCGTGGAACGAGCATGCGCGACGGCGCATTACAGCTCTGGCCGGAGTTGACCATCATGGTTGACACGCCTGCCGTGACGCTTTCGGCGAACTTCTCGTCGTCGATGACGATGTTGGGGCTCTTGCCGCCGAGCTCCTGGGTAACCCGCTTGACGGTGGCGGCCGCGTTCTTGGCGACGTCGACGCCTGCGCGAGTCGAGCCGGTGAAGGACACCAGGTCAATGTCGGGGTGGCTGGAGATCGCCGCTCCCACACCGGGACCGTCGCCGAACACCATGTTGTAGACGCCCGCGGGCACCCCCGCCGAGTCCATCACCTCGGTGAAGATCTGGCCCGAGTATGGGGCCACCTCCGAGGGCTTCAGCACCATGGTGCAGCCGGTGGCCAGCGCCGGGAACACCTTGCAGGCAATCTGGTTGATGGGCCAGTTCCACGGCGTGATCAGGCCGCAGACGCCGATCGGCTCCTTGAGGATCAGCGTCGACCCGCGCTGCTCCTCGAACGAGAAGTTCTTCAAAGCGTCGATCGCGCCCATCAGGTGCCCGAGCCCCAGCATCACCTGGGGACCTGCCGCGAGTGACGGCGGCGCGCCCATCTCCTCGTGCACCGCGTCGGCGAGATCACCGGACCGCTTCTGGTACTCCGCGGCGATCGCCGCCAGCAAGTCCAGCCGCTCCTCGCGGGTGCTGACCGACCACGTCGCGAACGCCTTGCGCGCGGCCTTGACCGCCTTGTCGACGTCGGCCGCGGTACCGATCGCGATCTTGCCCGACACCTGCTCGGTGGTCGGGTTGTCCACGTCAAGCGTCTTGGCCTCGCTCGGGTCAACCCACTGGCCGTCGATGTAGAACTTCAGATATTCGCGCATGGTCTCACCTCTCTATATTCGCGGTTCGACCGCGGTCTCACTGGGTTCCTTCTGCATACCACGTCCGGAATTCGTCGTACTTCGGCATCTCCTCGGAGTTCGCCTTCGGGTCGATGCACACATGCACGACGGCGGTCTTGCCGCTGGCGAAGGCTCGCTCGATGGCCGGTCCCATCTCGTCTTCCTTCTCCACGTACTCGCCGTGGCAGCCGAAGCCCTCGGCGATCTTGTCGAAGCGCACGTCCTTGCTCCAGTGCACACCCGGCTGCGGTGAGGGCTGGGCGAACGTGCGCTTGTAGACGCCGACCTCGAGCCCCCACTGGTGATCGACCCCGACCACGCAGACCAGCGGCAGGTTCTCCCGCGCCGCCGTCTCGAGTTCGGCGATGTGGAACAGGAACGCCGAGTCACTGGTCAGCAGCATCACCGGACGTTTACGGCCCTCGGCGACCGAGGCGCCGACGGCGTAGGGCAACCCGGTGCCGAGGTGGCCGAAGTTCTGGTTCCAGATCACGTCGCGGGGTTTGGCCTGCGAGTAGGTCCAACCGAAGATGACCGTGGCGCCACCGTCGCGCACCATGATGCCGTCTTGCGGAAAGGCCTTGGTGGCCTCGACGATGAAACGGGCCGGGTGGACCGGCGTCCTGCCCGTCGGCGCGTTTTCCGCCAACTGCGCGAGCTCCTCGGCATCCTGGATGATCCACCGGTCCAGGTCGGCGGACGGTTGCCTCGGCGTCTCCCGCAGCGCTTCCACCAGCTGCGGCACCACGCCTCGGAGGTCACCTACGAGCGGGACGTCGATCGGCCGGTTCACGCCGATCGCGACCGGATCCTGTTCGACCAGCACCCATTTGCGATTCGCGTCGTTGGCCGCCCAGTGCCTGGTCCTGCCGTAATGGCTGGGCTCCCCCAGCTCCGTCCCGAGCGCCACACACAGGTCCGAGGCCACCACCGCTTCGACAGCGGCAGGCGAGAATCCGTAGGCGAAGGTGCGCTCCTCGAGGCCAGGGATGAACGACGTGCCGCCCGAGGTCTGGATCACCGGACAGTTCATCAGATCGGCGAGTTCCTTGACCGAGGGCCCGGTACGGGAGGTGTGCACGCCGTGACCGACCAGCAGGACCGGACTCTTCGCGTCCTGGATCAACTTCACGGCCTCGGCGACCTCGCGAGCTCCAGCGCCCTGACCAACCAGTCGATACCGGCTGGGCGGCAACGGATCCGACACGTCAAGCTCTTCAAGAATCACGTGCGACGGGAACTCGATATAGGACGGGCCCGGCGTGCCGGACATGGCGCGACGTATCGCCTCGCGGACGATCTCGTCGGTTTGGTCGGGATACTCGATCGAGCTGCTGTATTTCACGGAAGGCGTGAAAAGGCCCTCCTGCGCTACGAATTGGATACGCCCGCGGCGTACCCGGCGCTCGGTGATGCGGGCCCGCTGGCCGCCAAGGAAGATCACCGGCGAGTTCTCGACGAGCGCGCACATCATCGCGCCGGAGATGTTGGCCACGCCTGGGCCAAGCGTGCCGATGCATAGCCCGGGCTTGCCCGTCATACGCGACGCGGCCTCCGCCATGAACCCCGCGCTCAGCTCGTGGTGCGGCGCGACCACCGACCAGCCCCGCGCGTCGGCTTCGGCGAACATGTGCACGAAGTTCGGGTCGGGAATGCCGAACAGCGTGTTGACTCCCTCGGCCTCGAAGAGGTCGAGGATGCGTTTGTAGACCGGGATGCCCATGACGAAACTCCTTGTTATCGATAACGTTTGGCTAGTTCACGGCGGTGAGCTGCAGGTGACCCGAACAGCGAACGGTTGAGGGCGGCGCGCTTCAGATAGACGTGGATGCCGCTCTCCCACGTGTAACCGATGCCGCCGTGCAGCTGCATGGCCTTGCCTGCGAGGTCGACTGCCGAGCCGCAGGCGTAGGACTTGGCCATCGCGACGCAGGCCCCGGCGTCCGGTCGGCCCTCCGCGACGGCCTCGACCGCCGCGCCCACGAGCTGACGTGCCACCGCGAGCGTGACCGCCATGTCGGCACACGCGTGCTTCACCGCCTGGAACGACCCGATCGGACGATCGAACTGGTGGCGCACCTTTGCGTACCCCACGGTCGCGGAAAGCATTGCCTCGGATAGGCCGAGGCTGTCGCAGGCGATCGCGACAGCGGCACGCTGAAGGAGTCGCGCATGCGCGTCGGTCGGGCTTCCGTCAAACTGCATCACGTCGCCCGCACCGGGCGTCGCCGACACCGTCGCCAGCCGGCGGGTTTCATCGAGTACCGGTCGCGGTGTCACCGTCGCAGCTGCGCAGACGACGCCGTCGTCGGTGACCAGCAGAACCCGGTCGGCGCCCTCGGCGTCGGGGACGAAGTCCGACGATTCGACCGCAACGGCCAGCCGGATGGCACCCGACGCCACATCGGCGAGAAGCCGGTCACGGGTGTCGCTGGGCTGCAACGCATTCAAGGTGCTGACTGCGAGCACCGCGCTGCCGAGGTAGCTGCTTGCGCTGGCGGCGCGGCCCATCTCCTCGCAGATCACGGCGACCTCGGCGAACGTGGCTCCCGCCCCGCCTAACTCGTCGGGCACTTCAAGGCCGACCCAGCCCGCGTCGACAAGTGCCTGCCATTCGACCGCGCGATCCTTGGCGAGAAGGTCACCCGCAACGGATCGGAGCTCGGCGTGAAACTCCTCGAATTCGGGTGCCATCAGACCGCACTCGGCTCTCGCGGCAGCCCAAGACCACGCTCGGCGATGATCGTCCTTTGAATCTCGCTCGATCCACCCGGGATCGTCCACTCCCATGAGCCGATGAAATCCAGCATCCACGAGCCGGATTCCCAGCCGCTGGATGCCGACTTCACGAGTTCGGTGTGTGCAGGCAGGCCGGCGATCTCGGCGCCGAAATTCGTCATCCGTTGCAACAGTTCGCTGTAGTACAGCTTGACGATGGACGCATCGGCGGGTCCCGTGGTGCCTGCCTCGGCGTTCTCCACGAGCCGCCTGCACAGCCCGCGCAACCCGGTGATCTCGGTCTCGAACTGCGCAAGTCGGTCGGCGACGACGGGGTCGTCGATGGGACACAACTTGACAAGCCAGCGGAAGCCCGCATTGCCGAGGCGCTCGGCGAGTTCCAGCATCGTCATGCCGCGCTCGGCGCCAAGGGTCGCCTGGGCCACCTGCCATCCGGCGTTCTCCGCGCCGACCAGGTTGGCGGCCGGAATTCGGACGTCGTTGAGGAAGATCTCGCAGAAGTGCGAATCGCCGATCGCGTTGCGGATGGGCCGCACCTCGACGCCGGCCGTGGTCATGTCCAGAAGGAAGTACGAAATGCCCTTTCGCTTGGGCGCTTCCGGGTCGGTGCGCGCCAGCAGCAGGCACCAGTCCGCGTGCTTGCCTCCGCTGGCCCACAGCTTCTGGCCGTTGACGATGTATCCGTCACCGTCCTTGCGTGCCGTTGTCCGCAGGCCGGCAAGGTCGGAGCCCGCCTCCGGTTCGGAGAACCCCTGCACCCAGATCTCGCCGTCGAGGATTGCGGGCAGATGTCTGGCGCGCTGCTCGTCGGTGCCCGCGACGAGCAGTGTCGATGCGGCGTGGTGGATGCCGACGAACGCCAGCACCAGCCGAGGCGCGTCGTGGGCCGCCAGCTCGGAGTACAACACGATCTGCTCGGCGACCGGCAGTCCACCGCCCCACTCCGAAGGCCAGTGCGGCACCGCGTAGCCCGCGGCGTGCAGCTCGGCGAACCACGCCTTCTGGAACCGCGCGAATTCCTCGTCGCTCACCCCGGTCTGGGTCGCACGCCAGTCCGGTGGGATGTGCTCCTCACACCAGGAACGGACGTCGGCGCGGAACCGGTCGAGATCGGTGCTGTCTGCCTCGATTCCCACTCGTCCCCTGCCCTGCGGGCGTGGGCCCACCGGTCCTCGCTCGTTCCTCGTCCCCTGCCCTGCGGGCGTGGGCCCAGCGATCCTCACTCGCGCTCGTCTTCGGGCCGTCACGCGTACAACCCCCTGAGACCACCTCTGCCCGCTCGGCGGGTCAGCTCGTCGCGGGTGGCCGACAGTCCCAGCGGTAACCGCCGCAGCGGCTGGCTGTGGCGGGAAAGCCAGGACAGCGTGGTCTCGTCGCAGAATCCGACCGCGCCGTGCAGTTGATGGCACACCCGGAAGACCACGTCCGCCGCCTCGATGGCCGACATCCGTAGCGCAAGAGCATCGACGAGGGCTTCCGGCTTGGATGAACCGGCGCTCCACAAGGCGTATTTGGCGAGGATCTCCAGCCCGCTGCGTTCCACTTCGGCGTCGGTGAGCTGGAACTGGACCCCCTGGAAGGCCGACAATGTCTGCCCGAACTGCTTACGCAGGCTGACGTGGGCGATGGTCAGCTCGAGGGCACGGTCGAGCATGCCGAGCAACGTCCAGCACGGCAGCACGAGTCCGAGTGCCACGTCACCCGCCCCTTCGGAGTCTGTCTCCGTGAGCTCCAGCGTGGTGACGAACGCGGGGCCGGTGACGCCGTGGCCGACGACCGTGCTTCGCGCACCGTCCAATGTCACCGTCGTCCAACGTGTCTCGACTCCGCCGACGGCACCTGCGGGTCGGTTCGGCGCCACCACGATGAGGCCGTCGGTGTCGAGATCCACGGGCCGGGCAAGGCGTTCGGCGACCGGATACGGCAGCGCCCAGTAGCCGGCGCTGCGGCACAGCGCGGCGGCGGCTTCAAGACCGTCGGAGTCGGTGCGGGCATCCAGCTCCCATGCGCCGAGTTCGTTCAGCACCGGGCCAGCAAGCACCTCCCTGGTGTCGGGCTTGGCCTCGGCCTGCTGGACGAGCTGGTCGCCGCCCGCTGCCTCGAACGCCCGAAGCGCTTGGCGCCCGTATTCTTTGGCGTCCTCGCCGAGATCGAGGATCATTTGGCCGCCGCCAGCAGGGCACGGGACAGCAGGATGCGTTGCATCTCGATGCTGCCGGACGACACCGTCGAGGCCTGCGAATACCGCCAGTGGTCCTCCACCTCGCCAAGGAACCATTCACCGCGCGGGCCGTCGGGGGGCACTTCGGCGGCGATGTCCATCAGCACCTCGGCGCTGTCCTGATCCAGCTTCGTCACCGCGATCCGGTATGCGGCGGCGTCCCCGGGTTCGACTCGCCCGGTGCTCTGCAGCGACACAACGCGGTACGCCAACAGGCGGGCGCGGCGGCAGTGGGTCAGCATCCGCACCCAACGGCCCCGCAACTCGGCGGGCAGGTCCTCCCAACGGTCGCCGAGAACAGTCGGTGCCGCCGCAAGCAGCCGTTCACACCGCGCATACCTGGCGATGCCGACGCGCTCGAAAGACGTCACTTCACCGACGATGGACCAGCCGAGGTCGACCTCGCCGAGCACGTCGTCCCTGGTCACCCGAAGTTCGTCGAAGAACACCTCGTTGAGGTGATGGGGGCCAAGCATGGTCCGGATCGGTCTGACCTGGATCGCCGGATCGTCCATCGGGACAAGGAAAATCGTTAGCCCCTGTTGCTTCTTCTCGCCTCTGTGGGTTCGTGCGAGCAGGAAGCACCACTGCGCCATCGTGGCGTAGGAGGTCCAGATCTTCTGGCCGCTGACCAACCAGCCGTCGCCATCGGGTCGCGCGGTGGTACGCAGCGATGCGAGATCGGAACCCGCCTCCGGCTCGGAAAACCCCTGACACCAGATCACCTCGCCGCGCGCGATCGGCGGCAGGTGCTTGCGCTGCTGCTCCTCGGTGCCGTGCCGCATGATGATCGGGCCGACCCAGTTGACGCCCATGTACTGGGCGCCGCGTGGCTCGTGATGGGCCCACATCTCTTCGCGCACGACCGTCTGCTCCCACGCCGTCGCCCCGCCGCCGCCGAACTCCTCCGGCCATGACAAGCACAGCAGGTTGCGTTCCGCCAGCGTCCGGCAGAACTGCTGGGCCGTCTCGAGATCGGCCGGGTCGTCGGTGAAGGCACCCAGAAAGTTTTCCGGTACTTCACTTTTCACCAACTCACGCAGCTCGTGTCGGAGTTCTGTGGCCTTGGGCCCCATTTCAAAATCCACAGACGCCCCTTTCCAGTCCGAGCTCCTTGAGCACCTCTGCGGTGTCGGCGCCAAGTTCGCGAGTCGGGCCCGCGATCCGGCCCGGTGTCCGCGAGAACCAGGTCGGCACACCGGGCATCCGCACGGGTCCGTATTGCGTGTCCACCGTTTCGAACAATCCCACGGCGTTCAGGTGCGGATGGTCGAACAGCGCGTCGGGTGTGTTCAACGGCGCCGCGGGGATTTCCAGCTCACGGAACAACGCCATCCACTCATCTGTCGTGCGCTCCAGCATCGTCTGGGCCACCAGGCCGTACACCGTGTCGATGTCGTTCGCACGCAGTTCGAGGGTCGCGTACAACTCCGTGGCCCACGCCGGCCGCACGGCGCCCACGAACGCGTTCCAGTGCTTGTCGTTATAGATCAGCGCCGCGATGTGACCGTCCTTGGTGCGATACGGTCGTCGGTTCGGCGCCACCGTGCGCGGATAGATCGCTGGCCCGAGCGGCGGGTCGAACATGGCGCCGTTGGCGTGTTCGACGAGCATGAACGACGCCATAGTCTCGAACATGGCGACCTCGACCTCTTGGCCCTCACCGGTTCGCTCGCGGTGGAACAACGCCATCGTGGTGGCGTAGAGGGCGGTCAGGCCTGCGACCTTGTCGGCGATGATGGTGCCGACGAAGTTGGCTTCGCCGGTCAGTTGCTCCTGGACGGCGGGCAACCCGCATTCGGCTTGGATGGTGTCGTCGTAGGCGGGCAGGTCGCGGTTGGGACCGTGCCTGCCGTACCCGTAACAGTTCGTATAGACGATCGAAGGATTGATGGCGGCGACGTCGTCGTAGCCGAAGCCAAGCTTGACGATCGCCTTTGACCGCATCGAGTGGATGAACACGTCGGCGGTTCGGATCAGCGCCTGCAGCGCGGCTTTTCCGTCCTCGGCGCGCAGGTCCAGCACGATGGCCCGCTTGCCTCGGTTCACGTTCATGTAGACCCCGCTCATCCCTGGCGCGGGGCCGACCGATATGTAGCGGGTGTTGTCCCCTTCGGGTGGTTCGACCTTGATGACGTCGGCGCCCATGTCGGCCATGATCTGAGTGCAGTACGGGCCCATCACCATCGCGGTGAGATCGACGACCCGCACGCCTGCCAGCGGACCTCGACTAGCCATGGACCGCTCCTTGTGCCGCCATGGCGAAGCTGTACCGAATGTGGTCGCCGTGACCGTCGGGCACGACGGGGAAGACAACGGGATCCGACGCATCACAAATCGCCGAGATGTGTTCACCTATGTCGGCAACGGACCACGACGGCCGGTACACGCCGGGCGTTTCCGCGACGACCGCCCTGGCCACCCGCCCGGCAAGCGCGATGAGAATCTCGCCTGTGATGGAACAGCTTTCGTGTGCCAGCCACCCCACGACCGGTGCCACGAGTTCGGGGCCCATCGGCGGGTACGCCGACGTGTCGATGCCTTCTGCCATTCTGGTGACCGCCGCAGGCACGATGACGTTGCTCTTGACACCGTTTGCGGCACCTTCGATCGCGGCCACATTGGACAGACCCAGGATCCCCGCCTTGGCGGCCGCGTAGTTCGCCACATCGTGGTTTCCGTAAAGGCCGCCGATCGATGAGGTCAACACGATGCGCCCATAGCCCGCGTCACACATGACCGGAAACGCGGGCCGGACAACGTGAAACGCACCCCGCAGATGAACATCGAGGACCGCCTCGAAATCCTCGTACGACATCTCTTTCAGCGGAGCCCGCCGAACGACGCCCGCGTTGTGCACGAGGATGTCGAGACGTCCATAACGGTCGATGGCCGTCTCGACGATCGCCTTGCCGCCCTCCGGCGAGGCCACCGACTCGGTGCTGACAACCGCATCGCCACCCGCGGAGGTGATCTCGTCGACGATGTCGCGTGCGGGTCCGCCGTCGGCGCCTTCACCGGCCAGGCTTCCGCCGGGGTCGTTGACGACGACCTTCGCCCCACGAGACGCCAGCAGAAGGGCGTAGGTGCGGCCCAGCCCGCGGCCGCCTCCGGTGACGACGGCTACTCGCCCGTCGAATCTCGAGTCAGTCATTCATGTTCTTCAGCTCGAGTCCGTCGAGGTCGCCCTTGTCGCGCCACTGCCGTAACAGGTCGTCGAAAACGTAGAAGCCCGCCATGAAGTAATCACCGAGGAACGACCTGACTCCTTCGCCGAAACCGCTGCCCTCGTTGTTGTAATAGCCGGGGGTGCAGGAAAGATCGAACGCAGAGGTGTCGATCGCGAGCTCTCGGATGGTGTTCAGCCAGGCGTCCTGGGCCTCCCGGCTCGGCTCGACGGTGGTGGCCTTCCGCTTCACCGCCTCGGCGATGACGTAGGCGATGTGTTCGGCCTGCTGTTCGAACATCGCCGTGGTGTTGGCCGAGACACCACCCTGGATGAACCCGGTGTGGAACTGGTTCGGGAAGCCGCGGCTGGTCATCCCGTGCAGTGTCTTATAACCATCCCGCCAGTGGTCGAAGAGCGAGAGTCCGTCTCGGCCTTCGATGGCGTCGATCGCGTACCGCCGGCTGATCTCCGTCGAGATCTCGAAGCCGCTTGCGAAGATCACGCAATCCACTTCGTACTCGACGCCGTTGGCTACGATGCCCATCTCGGTGAGCCTGTCCACCCCCTTGGACTCCGCCACGTCGACCAGCGTGACGTTCGGTCGGTTGAATGTCGGCAGGTATTCGTCGTTGCTGCACGGCCGCTTGCACATGAAGCGGTAGTACGGTTTGAGCGCTTCAGCCGTTTCCGGGTCCTCGACGAGGTCCGCGACCCGGCGCCGAAGGCGCTCCATGACCTTGTAGTCCTCCTCCTCCCGGATGGCCATCACCTGTTCGATCGTCAGCGATGCCGGATCCGGGCTGGCGGCGATTCTCGCCGTCGTGTTGCGGCCCAACTCGGTCCAGAAGTCACACACCTGATCGGCGGCATCGAAGACCACACCCTCGAACGGGGACCAGCGATGGAAGTTGCGCTTGCGCTCCTCCTGCCACCCGGGCTGCAAAGATGCCGCCCACTGCGGATCCGTCGGCTCGTTGCCTCGCATGTCCACCGAGGACGGGGTCCGTTGAAAAACGTAGAGGTGCTTGGCGTCCCGGCCCAGATGCGGCACCAGCTGCACGCCCGTCGCGCCGGTTCCCACCAGTGCGACGTTCTTGTCCGCCAGCTTGTGCAGTCCACCGGTGGCGTCTCCGCCGGTGTAGTCGTAATCCCAACGCGCCGAGTGAAAGACGTGTCCTTTGAAGTCGGCGATCCCCGGGATGCCGGGCAGCTTGGGTCGGTTGTACGAACCCTGCGTCATGACGACGAAGCGGGCCCTGATGTCGTCGCCGCGGTTGGTGGCCAACCGCCATCGCTTGATTTCCTCGTCCCAACGCATCGTGGTTACCTGGGTGGAGAAGATCGCACCGTCGTAGAGTCCGAAATGCTTGCCGATCCGCCTGCAGTGCTCGAAGATCTCGGCACCGTCGGCGTACTTCTTCGACGGTATGAAGTCGAGCTCTTCGAGCATCGGGATATAGCAATAGGCGTCGTTGTCGCACTGAATCCCCGGAAAGCGATTCCAGTACCAGACACCGCCGAAGTCGCCTGCCATCTCGATGACGTGCACGTCGTCGACGCCGGCCTTCTTGAGGTAGGCACCCGCCAGCAGGCCTGCGATGCCCCCGCCCAACACAGCCACCTCGATGTCTTCGTTGATCGGGGCGCGAGGTGTCACCGGCGTGTGCGGATCGACCTCTGCGAACTCCGCGAAATCGTCTTTGAGTTCCAGGTACTGCTCTGATCCCTCCGGGCGTAGCCGCTTGTTCCGCTCCTGCGAGTATTTCTCCCGCAAGGCGTCGATATCGACGTCATCCGGCGTCTGCGTCGGACCGCAGGTGTCGAACATGGTCATCTGTCGGTGTTCTCCTCAGAGCTCTCGTGGTTCGCCGGTGCCCATGTACTTCGCCAGCTGTGTGTGCAGGTTGACGGTGCTGCGTTCCCGATACGGGTTGGGCAGGGTGCCGGGGAAGCCGAGCGATTTCATGCCCTGCTGCACCGCGGCCATGTTCGAGAAGTCCTGGGGCAGCACCGACCGCCAGTTCGGTGAGTCCTTTGGCGTGTACTCCCACTCCGTATGCGGCTCCTCCCCTTTCGGGTAGAGCTCCAACACCGCTACCTCGAAGATGCACTTGTCGGGGTGATAGCTTGGGTCGGGCCGCGCCGCGTAGCACAGCGCGCTCGTCAGCCCCTGCCCGACTTGGAAATTGGGGAAGATCTGCCACGCGGTCCCGCTCTGCCCGAGAATATCGGGCGGGATCGTCGGCCAGACGACGCCACGGGCTTCGTCGTCTCGGCGCGCCGAGGCAAGCCAGTGCGCGAGCACCTCGTCGGCGGGAGTGCCCTCCGGAAGTTCGTCGACGAGCCGCTTGGCGGCGTTCACCAATGTCTGGGTGGTGGTCGCGTTGGTCTCTTCCATTGTGTAGACCTGCATCTCGGCGGTCGAGATGCGGGGGTCACCGGTGCCGAGCCGGATCTTGGATTTTGTCTCGTCCATGCCTTTTGGCGCGTCGTAGCCGATGTTGCTGTGCCTGCCCTGGGCTTTAGCCCAGCCCTTGAACTCACCGAACTTGTTGAACTCGGGATGGGTGGTGAACACGTGGTAAGTCTCGTTGAAGGCCTCCATCGCGACTTTCCAATTGCAGTCGAAATGGAGCCACTTGCGCCACTTGTAGCGCATGTTCTCCAACCCGAAGGGGTCGAGGATCTTGGCGGCCGGGAACAGGTAGTCGGCCAGCGGCTCACAGTCGGGGTCCATGTTGATGAACAGCCAGCCGCCCCAGGTGTCGACCTGAACGGCCGCGAGGTGGGTATTGCGCGCCGTGAGCTTGCCTGCCCAGTCGTCCTGCTCGCGAATGTGGGTGCAGGTGCCGTCGAGTCCGTATGTCCAGCCGTGGAATCCGCAGACGAACGACTTTCTGGCGCGACCGCGGGCATTCTTCGCGCCGTCGGGAGTGTCGACCAGCCGGCGCCCACGATGCATGCAGACGTTGTGGTGGGCCGTGAACTCGTCGGGTCCGGTGCGGACGACGATGATGGAGTCGTCGAGGATGTCGTAGGTGAGGTAGCTGCCGATCTCCGGGATCTCTTCGACCCGGCCGATCTGTTGCCACACCTTGCGCCACAGCTTGTCCCGCTCGGCGCGCGCATAGTCCTCCGAGACGTACGCCTGCACCCCGATCGTCATCGGCTCCGAAAGTTCTTCAGCGGCAGAGGTTTCGATATCCGTCATCACATCTCCTTGATCGCCGCCCTGAAGGACTCGTCCTTCAGAAACAGTGACGTGTTGTCCGCCCCGAGGTGTGTCCATTTCAGGTCAAGGCCGCCGTCCACCAGCAATGTCTGACCGGTGATGTAGCTCGACAGGTCCGACAACAGGAAAAGGACGGCGCCCGCCTGCTCCTCCGGTGTTCCGCGTCGTCCCATAGCGATCGCCTGATGATCCCGATCGGGGTCGTCACCGGTATAGGTGAGAGAAGCAGCCGTCGCCGTCACGCCTGGCGCAACCGCGTTGACGCGGATGTTGTGCCGTGCCAGTTCAACAGCCATCGTCCTGGTCATCGCGACGATCGCAGCCTTGGCTGTGCCGTAGGCGATGTGAAACGGTGCGGTGTTCATCCCGCTGATCGAGGAGATCGAGACGATCGAGCCGGCACTCTGGTTGCGCCTGATCTCGTTCGCCACCGCCTGGCTCATGAAGAACGCCGTTTCCAGGTTCGCGGCGAAAAGTGCGCGCCAGTCTTCCCTGCTCACCCGGGTCGACGGCATCCACGTCGCGGGCTCGGCGCCGCCTGCGACGTTCACCAGCCCGTAGAGATCACCTTGGGTGCCACGGACCCGGTCGAGAACCGCCGCGATGCCTTCGTCGGTGGATGCGTCCGCCGCCACGGGAATGACCGAGAGGCCCTGCGTGCCCAGCGGCGCAACGTGTTCGTCCAGGTTCTCCTTGGACCGGCTGACCGCGACGACCGTGGCGCCCGCCTCGGCGACCATCCGGGTCACCGTCGTGCCGATTCCACCACCGCCGGCACCAGATACCACCACGATGCGGCCGTCGAGCTCCAGCAGGTTAGTCATGGCACTAATTGTCCGGACAACATACGATCCTCTGCATATTGAAGAACACTATTCCGCAGCCACAATCCGGACGTCAAGGGCTGGTGTGGTCTTCCGAAGGCTATTGTCTGGACTATTCAGGCTTGATAACGTCCGAGGCCATGAGCACGTCGCGCAACGACGCCCGCTACGCCGCACCCGCCCCGATCGCCGCCGACGGATGGCAGCTGAAACGCCTGACGGCACCGAGCCGGCTGTTCGGCGCCAACGGGCTGCGCACCGGTCCGGACGGTCGCGTCTATATCGCGCAGGTGACCGGCAGCCAGATCAGCGCGCTGGATGTGGGCAGCGGCAGGCTCGAGACCATCAGCGCCAAGGGCGGCGACATCATCGCGCCCGACGACGTGGCCTTCGATCAGGACGGCACCCTCTACGCCACCGAGGTGATGGACGGCCGGGTGAGCGCGCTGCGCCGAGACGGCCGCAGCCGTGTCCTGCGCGATGACCTACCGTGCGCGAACGGCATCACCGTGCACCAGGGGCGGCTGTTCATCAACGAATGCCGCGACGGTGGGCGGCTGATGGAACTCGACAGGGCCACCGGCGCTCAGCGGATTCTTCTGGAAAACCTGCCGTCCCCCAACGCGATGGAGGTCGGGCCCGACGGGCTGCTGTACTACCCGCTGATGACGGCCAACGAGATCTGGCGGGTAGATCCCGAGGGCGGTGAGCCGCAGCGCGTTGCCTGCGACCTCGGTGTGCCCGACGCGGTGAAGTTCGACTCGGACGGCTACATCGTGTCCAGTCAGGTCGCCAGCGGCCAGGTGCTTCGCATCGACCCGCGCAGCGGCGAGCGGACCCTGCTGGCCCAGCTGGCGCCCGGCCTGGACAACCTTGCCCTTGCCGATGGCAGGTTGTTCGTCTCGAACTTCACCGGCGAGATCACCGAGATACTCAGCGGCGGCGAAACCAGCGCCGTATTGCCCGGCGGGCTGAACTGGCCGATGGATCTCACCGTCGGCGGCGACGGCCGGCTGTACGTCGCCGACGGCACGTACTTCTATGTGGTGACACCCGACGGTTCATTGCAGACGGTGGGGATGTTGTTCTCGCCGGGCTATCCGGGCTTCCTGCGCGGCCTGGCACCAGCCGGTGACGGTGAGTTCGTCGTCACCACCTCCGGCGGCCAAGTCGCTCGATACCGGCCCGCATCGAACGAGACCGACTATCTGGCAGCCGACTTCGATCAGCTCTACGGGGTCGCGATCGGACCGGGTGGGGTGATCGTGTTCGCCGAACTCGGCACCGGCCGGGTTCACGCGCTGCAGTCGGGCAATCTCGAAACTCTGGCATCGGGCCTGCACGATCCCGTCGGTGTCACCTTCGATCACGACGGGCGGGCGCTGGTCGCCGAATCAGGCGCCGGTCGCATCGTGATGCTGACCGGCTCCGGCTACGACGTCGTGGTGGACGGCCTGGCGCAACCGCAGGGCATTCTGGTGCGGGACGGTCAGCTTTACGTTGTCGATGCAGGCGCCAAGGAGGTCGTCTTGTTCGACCTGAACACAAAGGCCCGCACCACGATCGCGTCCGGTCTGCCGGTCGGCCCCCCGCCCGGCGTCGAGCCAAAGCCGCTCAAGGGGATGCCGCCGTTCTCCGGGCCGCAGGGCCCGTTCGCCGGCATCGCGATGGGAGCCGATGGCGCTCTGTATGTTTCGGCCGACGCCGACGGCAGCGTGCTGGCGCTGCGTCGCAGTGCCTGACGGGTTGATGGGAATGACCGAGACATCCCCTGCTGATCACCGCTACATTCAGGTCGCACGTGCCCTGCGTAAGGACATTGTCGACGGCGTGTACCCGGTTGGCTCACAACTGCCGACCGAACACGAACTGTGCGAACGCTTCTCGGTCAGCCGCTACACCGTACGGGAGGCGCTGCGCAGGTTACGCGAGGACAACCTGGTGTCGTCGCGCCCTCGAACAGGCACGCTCGTCGTGCCGCGGTCGACGTCGGATGCCTACGACGTGATGTCGATCAACGATCTGGTGGCCTTCGCGACCGAGGCCCGATTCGCGATCGAATCCATGAACATGGTTCGGCTCGACGATGACGTTGCCGCCCGCACCGGACTCGGCAGCGGCGAAGAGTGGTTGACCGTCCGCGGTTTCAGGCAGTCCGACGCCGTCGAATTCCCGCTCTGCCGAACCGAGTACTACATCAACAGGGCGTTCGCCGCGGTCGGCAGGCTCCTGCAGCGCCATACCGGACCAATCTTCCCGCTGATCGAGGACCTGTTCGGCGTGAGCATCGTCGAGGTGGACCAGGAGATCGCCGCCGTGCTGATCTCGTCCGCTCTCGCCGACGGCCTCAAAACCGAGCCCGGTTCACCCGCGTTGGAGGTGCAGCGCACCTACAAGACGTCCGACGGCGAGGTCGCGCAGGTCACCGTCAACACCCACCCCGCGTCGCGGTTCCGCCACTCGATGACCATGCGGCGGGTCAGAGGCTGATGACATGCCCACTCTGGCCGATTCGCTAGTCGAAGCCGCACGGCTCACACCGAAACGCGTGGTGCTGGTCGACGGCGATATCCACCTCGACTGTGAAACGCTGCACGCGCAGGCCCGCGCCTTGGCGAAGGCACTGCTGTCACGGATGCCGACCGGCAGCGTGGTGTCCTTCATGTTGCCGAACTGGCATGAGGCCGCTGTCGTCTACCTGGCGGCGACGATGGCGGGAATCGCGGTCAATCCCATACTGCCCTCGCTCCGCGACCGCGAACTGTCCTTCATCCTCGACGACGTCGACAGCCGAATGGTCTTTGTGCCGAGCGAGTTCCGCCAGCACGACTATCGCGCGATGGTGGCCCGGGTGACCGCCGAGCTGGACTGCCCGCCCGAGGTCGTCGTCGTTCGCGGCGACGCTGGTGATCACACCGCGTACAGCGCGCTGTTCGAGCAGACGCAGAACACAACCGAGATCCCTTCGCTTGACTCCGCCGCCGTGCGGATGATCCTGTATACCTCGGGTACCACGGGCCGCCCGAAAGGTGTTCTGCACAGCCATGACTCGATCCACGCGCTGATCTGCCAGCTCCGTGACCACTGGCTGATCGACCCCGGCGACAAGTTCCTGGTGCCATCGCCGATCGCACATATCGGCGGATCCATCTACGCATTCGAGTGCCCCGTTCTCCTGGGCACCACGGCCGTGCTGATGGACCGTTGGGATCCAGACGAAGCGGTGGCGATCATGGCTTCGCAGCGCTGCACCCACATGGCGGGCGCGACGCCGTTCCTGGAAGGCCTGCTCGCAGCGGCCGAGCGCGCCGATACCCGGCTGCCCGACCTGAAGGTGTTCATCTGCGGTGGCGCCTCAGTGTCGCCGCCGCTGATTCGCCGGGCCGCAGCGTATTTCGATCACGCCGTCGTGACACGGGTGTACGGCTCTACGGAGGTGCCCGTCACGACGGTCGGCTCGCCGACCGATCCGGACTACGCGGCCGACACGGACGGGCGACCCGGAATTGCGACCATCAAGCTGGTCGCCAATGACGCCGCCCCGCCGGGGTCCGGCGAGATTCATGCCCGCGGTCCTCAGATGTTGGTCGGCTATCGCAACCCCGACGACGAGCGCGACGCATTCGACGACGAAGGATATTTCCGCACCGGCGACCTCGCGCAATGGGTGGACGACGACTACCTGGTGGTGACCGGCAGGGCCAAAGACATCATCATCCGGAGCGGCGAGAACATCGCGCCGAAGGAAATCGAGGACATCCTCGCCGGGCATCCGGACATCGTCGAGATCTCCATCGTGGGACTACCCGACGCGAGGACCGGAGAGCGTGCGTGCGCCGTCATCGTGCCCAAGGCCTCCCCCGGCCCCGGCGTTGACAGCCTGCGCGACTTTCTCGCCGACTACGGCGTCGCGAAGTTCAAAGTTCCTGAACAAGTAGTCATCTGGGACAGCCTGCCCAAGAACGACGCGGGCAAGGTACTGAAGCATCAGATCCGGGCGACCCTGACGAAAGTGGATGAATGAGTATGCCAGTAGCGATCGTGACCGGCGCGAGCAGCGGCATCGGCTTCGCGTGTGCGACCAAACTCGCGGAGATGGGTATGGCCGTCGTCGGCACGGGCCGCGACGTTGACAGGCTCGCTGACTTGGAGAAGGCGATCGGCGACGCCGAGCGGGTGGCGACCATAGCCGTCGACCTGACCGCCGACGACGCGCCCGCCCGCATAGTGGACCTTGCCGTGCAGCGTTGGGGGCGCATCGATTTCCTCGTCAACAACGCGGGGGTCGGCAGTCCCAAGCCGCTGCATGAGACCGACGACGAGTCCCTGGACTACTTCCTCGGCCTGATGTTGCGTGCGCCGTTCCGGCTGGCGCGGGACGTGATACCGCATATGCGGCCGGGTTCGGCGATCGTCAACATCACCTCGACCTTTGCGGTGGTCGGCGGTCTGCGTGGCGGCGCCTATTCGGCGGCAAAGGGCGGTCTGACATCGCTGACCCTGCACATCGCCTGCCAATACGGCCCCCAGGGAATCCGCTGCAACGCAGTCGCGCCGGGCGTCACGCTGACGCCAATGGTCGCCCAGCGGCTGGAGGACGACCGGTTCAAGAAGATCAACACGGAGATGACGCCGTACCCGCGGCTGGGCGAAGTGAACGACATCGCGAGCACGGTGGCGTTCCTGTGCTCCGACGGTGCCGGTTTCATCAACGGCCAGACGATCGTCGTCGACGGTGGCTGGAGCTCCACGAAGTACCTGTCCGACTTCGCGCTGAACTCGGACTGGGTGGCGCGTTGAACCTTTTCACCCTGCTCGATCAGGCCGCCGCTCGGTTCGGCGACCGCGGCGCGGTGTATCGCGGTGAGCAGCAACTGCTTACGTGGGCCCAGCTCCGGGACCGGTCATTGCGACTGGCGGGTTCGCTACGGGGGCTCGGCCCCGGGGCGCGCGTCGCGGTCGCCAGCGAGAACAGTCCCGAGATCATCGAGTTGATGTTCGGCGTGTGGGCGACGGAGTGCGTGTATCTGCCGATCAATTACAAGTTGCATCCGCGGGAAATGCAGCAGATCCTCGACGATGCAGGTGCCGCACTGCTTTTCGCCTCGCCGAAGATTGCGGCCGACCTGGCGCCGGTGACCGACACACCCCTCGAGGTGATCGGCGCGCAGCCCTACGGGTCGAGGTTGGCCGCCGAACCGGCGGAACCGCCCTCAACCGATCCCGCCGAGCTGGCGTGGCTCTTCTACACCAGCGGAACCACCGGACGGTCCAAGGGCGCGATGTTGTCGCATCGCAACCTGATGGCGATGACCGTCGCGCATCTCGCGGATTTCGATTCACCGGACGAGAACTGCAGCCTGGTACACGGTGCACCGATGTCGCACGGATCGGGCCTCTACATTCCGCCTTATGTGTTGCGCGGGGCGCGGCAGGTGATACCGGCGTCGGCCGCCTTCGAGCCCGAGGAGTTCCTCGATCTCTGCGATCGTCATCCTGGCTGCAGCGCCTTCCTTGCTCCGACGATGGTGCAACGGCTTGTGCAAACCGGCAGGCCATGTCCCCGCAACCTGCGCACGGTGGTCTATGGCGGCGGCCCGATGTACGTGGACAGCCTGAAAAAGGCGATGGCGGCGTTCGGCCCGATCTTCGTCCAGCTCTACGGCCAGGGCGAGGCGCCAATGACGATCACCGGACTGCGCCGAAGCGACCACATGGGCGCCGACGACACCATCCTCGGATCCGTCGGTCACGCCCGATCCGGCGTCGACGTCGCGGTGCTGCGCGACGACGGCCGCCGGGCCGCCATCGGCGAGATCGGCGAGATCGTCTGCCGAGGCGACGTCGTGATGGCGGGCTACTGGAGAAACCCCGAGGCCACCGCCGCCACTCTGCAGAACGGCTGGCTGCACACCGGAGACATGGGCTCGTTCGACGAGCGCGGTTACCTCACGCTGCGCGACCGGTCGAAGGACGTGGTGATCAGCGGCGGCAGCAATATCTATCCGCGCGAAGTGGAAGAGGCGCTGCTCGAACACCCCGGCGTGGTGGAGGCCGGCGTGGTCGGCGCGAAGGACGAGGAATGGGGTGAGGTCGTTGTCGCCTACATCGTCGGCGACGTGGAGCCTGCCGAGCTGGATGTGCACCTGCTCGAACGTATCGCGCGCTTCAAGCGCCCCAAACGGTACGAGTTCATCGACGAACTGCCGAAGAACAGTTACGGCAAGGTCCTGAAACGCTCACTGCGGGAACGGTTGTCGTAGATCATCCAGCGGGTGTGACACCCAGCACCCGCTGGATGTCCGGCTTCATCTGCTGTAGCTGTTGGCCTGAATAACCCCAGGCGTGAATACCGTCGGGGAAATTGAACACGCCGTTGTTTCCGCCCGCGGCGATGTAGGCGTCGACGAAGGCGTGGTTGGAGTCGATCGCCATTCCCTCCAGGAAGCCGAGGCCGCCGATGGGCGCGTCCGGGCTGGCCAAAGCGGGATCGGTCGGTCTGCCGCTGCCGCAGTAGATCCACAATCGCGTGCCGTTTGCCGCCAGCCTGCCTGCCTGGACGGTGGGATCGTTGCGGGCCCATGCCGGGTCACCCGGCGGACCCCACATCGCCTCGCGGCTGAAGCCGCCGTTCCACATCATCGCGATGCCGACCTGGCCAGGGTCTGCCGAGAGATTCAGGAAGCCCGACATGGATCCGGCGTAGATGAATAGCTGAGGGTGGAAGGCGGCCAGGATCAGCGCCGAGGAACCGCCCATCGAGAACCCCACGACCGCGTTTCCCGTCTGCGGCACGCCCCTGTTGGTCGCGAGCCAGGCAGGCAATTCCTGCGTCAGGAACGTCTCCCACTTGTAGGTGTACGTTCCGCCGTTCCCGGCCGCAGGCGCATACCAGTTGCTGTAAAAGCTCGACTTCCCGCCGACCGGCATGACGACCGATATCCCGGAGTCCTTATACCAGTCGAACGCGGGGGTGTTGATATCCCACCCGTTGAAGTCGTCGCCGGCTTCCATGCTGTCCAGCAGGTACAACGCGGGTGCGCCCTCGCCGCCGCCGAGGAACTCGACGCGCACGTCGCGGCCCATCGCCGTCGACGGGACGGTGAGCTGTTCGACGGGCACACTCGAGAACGCCGCCGCTGGTTGCGGCCCCCAGACGCCGGCCAGCAGTGCGGCGCCCAGCGCCGCGAGACTCAACCGGCGGAGCAAACCGCCGGACCAATTTTCGACGAAGGCCATCGCTGCCTCCCTTGGCCACGCCCCCGGCCTAGGCCGAAGATTACGACGGTTCGCCGCGGATTTTTGCGGATTCGCCAGGTAGGCGGCGGGGGCCCGGAAACTTTGCGCTAGCCTGTTGCGCCAGGAGAAGTTATATGGGCTAAGTTAAGCAGGGGCCAACATCTTAGGGAGAAGTTGAATGGGTCGGGTGGAAATCGTCACCCTAGCGTGCGGCCGGCGAGGCTTCCCGTGCTGAAGACGGTCAGGCGCGCCTGGGTTCCGCTGCTCATCATCGCGGTGGTTCTGCTCGGTTTCTTCATGGTCGACCGGTTGCGCGGCGTGTTCGGCAAAACGGAGCTGACCAGGCCCGGCGCAGGCCTGGTCAACGACCCGGCGCCGTTCAATCCCAAAGTCGTGAAGTACGAGATCGACGGAGTGCCAGGAGCCATCGCCACCATCAACTACCTCGACCTGGACGCCCAGCCGCAGAAGGCGGTGAACGTGCCGCTGCCATGGTCGCTGACGCTGACCACAACCGCCCCGGCCTCCAGCCCCAACATTGTCGCGCAGAGCGACGGCGACACCATCAGCTGCCGGATCACCGTGGACGGCGTGGTGAAAAACGAGAATAAGACCGACGGCCTGAACGCTCAGACGTTCTGCCTGGTGAAGTCCGCATGAGCAACACGCACATCGGCGCGCATCCGATAATCCCTCGGTTCATCCGGCTCTTCTCGGTGCCGATCCTGCTTGGCTGGCTGGCACTCGTGGTGCTGGTGAACGTGATCGCGCCGCAGCTGGAAACGGTCGGCGAGGCCCACGCGGTGTCGTTGGCACCCACCGACGCGCCGTCGATGCAGGCGATGCAGCGCATCGGCAAGGACTTCCAGGAATTCGACTCCAACAGCTCGGTGATGATCGTCCTGGAAAGTGACCAGCCGCTCGGCGATGAAGCCCACAAGTACTACGACGGCCTGATCGACAAGCTCGAAGCGGACAAGGAACACGTCGAGCACATCCAGGACTTCTGGGGTGATCCGCTGACCGCGGCCGGATCGCAGAGCGCCGATAACAAGGCCGCCTACGTCCAGCTCTACCTGAGGGGAAACCAGGGCGAGACCATCGCGAACGAGTCGGTCGCCGCCGTCCGCGACATCGTGGCCAGCTCGCCGGCACCGCCAGGATTGCAGGCGTATGTCACCGGGCCCGCCGCGCTGACCAGCGACCAGCATCACGCAGGCGACTCCAGCATCAAGCTGATCACCATGATCACCATCGCTGTGATCTTCGTGATGCTGTTGTTCGTCTACCGCTCGATCGTGACGGTGCTGCTCGTCCTCGTGATGATGTTCGTCGAGCTGGCGGCCGCCCGCGGAATCGTTGCGACGCTTGGCTACTACGAACTGATCGGCCTGTCGACATTCGCCGTCAACCTGCTCACGACGTTGGCGATCGCGGCGGGGACTGACTATGCGATCTTCCTCGTCGGCCGATATCACGAAGCACGAAACAATGGTGAGGACCGCGAAACCGCGTTCTACACCATGTATCACGGCACCGCCCACGTCATCCTCGGCTCCGGCCTGACCATCGCGGGCGCCACCTTCTGCCTGCACTTCACCCGGCTGCCGTATTTCCAGAGCCTCGGCATCCCGTTGGCCATCGGCATGCTCGTCGCTGTCATCGCCGCGCTGACCATGGCACCGGCACTGCTGACCGTCTGCAGTCGATTCGGACTCTTCGACCCGAAGCGGACGACGCAGGTACGCGGCTGGCGCAAGATCGGTGCCGCCGTGGTGCGGTGGCCCGGAGCGATTCTGGTGTCCACCATCGCGCTTTCGCTCGTCGGCCTGCTTGCGCTGCCGGGTTACGTGCCGAGCTACAACGACCGCGAGTTCCTGCCGGACGACATCCCTGCCAACGTCGGATACGCCGCCGCCGACCGCCATTTCCCGCAGGCACGGATGAATCCGGAGATGCTTCTCGTGGAGACCAACCACGATGTGCGCAACTCAGCAGACATGCTCGTCGTCGACCGAATTGCCAAGGCTGTCTTCCACATTCCCGGTATCGGTCGTGTGCAGACCATCACCCGTCCGCTCGGCACACCTATCGAGCACACGTCCATTCCGTTCCAGATCAGCATGCAGGGCACCACCCAGCAGATGAACCAGGACTACATGGACAAGGTCATGGAGAACATGCTGACCCAGGCCAACGACATGCAAACGACCATCGACACGATGACGCGGATGCAGAGCCTGACCCAGCAGATGGCCGACACCACGCACGCCATGGTCGAGAAGACCAAGAACATGGCCGTCGACATCGGCGAAGTCCGGGACAACATCGCCGACTTCGACGACTTCTTCCGGCCGATCCGCAACTACTTCTACTGGGAACCGCACTGCTACGACATCCCGGTCTGCCATTCGATACGCGCCATCTTCGACACACTTGACGGCATCGACGTGCTGACCGATGACGTCCAGCAACTGGTGCCAGAGCTGGAGCGGCTGGACACCCTGATGCCGCAGCTCGTCGCGATCATGCCGTCGATGATCGAGACGATGAAGAACATGAAGAACATCACGCTGACCATGTACCAGAGCCAGAAGGGTCAGCAGGATCAGATGAAGGCCCTGCAGGAGAACTCGACTGCGATGGGCCAGGCATTCGACGCGTCCAAGAACGACGACTCGTTCTATCTGCCGCCCGAGGTGTTCGATAACCCCGACTTCCAGCGCGGGCTGAAGATGTTCGTCTCACCGGACGGCAAGGCGGTCCGGTTCATCATCTCCCATGAGCACGATCCCGCTTCGCCTGAGGGCATTTCGCACATCGATCAGATCAGAAACGCCGCGTTCGAAGCCATCAAGGGCACACCGCTGGAAGGCTCGAAGATCTACCTGGCGGGCACCGCGTCCACCTATAAGGACATGCAGCACGGCTCGAATTTCGACCTGTTGATCGCCGGAATCGCCTCGCTGTGCCTGATTTTCATCATCATGCTGTTGTTGACCCGTGCGGTGGTTGCTGCCGCGGTGATCGTCGGCACTGTGCTGCTGTCGTTGGGCACCTCCTTCGGCCTTTCGGTGCTGATCTGGCAGTACATCCTCGGCATGCACCTGCACTGGATGATCATCGCGATGTCGGTCATCATCCTGTTGGCGGTGGGATCGGACTACAACCTGCTCCTGGTTTCGCGGTTCAAGGAAGAGATCCATGCGGGCATCAACACGGGCATAATCAGGGCAATGGGTGGAACCGGTTCGGTAGTCACGTCAGCCGGGCTCGTCTTCGCGTTCACCATGATGTCGATGGTGGTCAGCGACCTTCGCGTCGTCGGCCAGGTGGGCACCACCATCGGTCTCGGCCTGTTGTTCGACACCCTGATCATCCGGTCGTTCATGACGCCGTCGATCGCGGCGCTGCTCGGCAAATGGTTCTGGTGGCCGCAACGGGTGCGTCAACGACCGGTCCCCGAGCCGTGGCCGGCACCCAAGACTGAAACGGAACCGGTCGGTTCCGCGCCCGGCAGGCACGCACACGACGAAAGCCCTACGGGCCCAATAAGTCCGAACTAGGTAGGTGACGATGATGATGACGAAACGGCTCGCTTCGACCGTCGTGGCGGCAATGGCGTTGGCGGTGCCCGCGCTCGCAATGGCAATACCTGCGCATGCCGACCCGGACACCGACTTCTACAACGAGTTGCACATCTACGGCATCTACGGTGAGAAGGACTACAACGCTTGGATCGGCAAGATCGCGTGCAAGCGGCTGTGGAACAACCTCGACCACGATGCCAACCAGTCCGCGCAATTCGTCAAGCGGCAGCTGGACAAGGACACCACCACCGAGCAGGCGTATCAGTTCCTTGGTGCTGCGTATCGGACGTACTGTCCGGAAAAGTTGCCGATTCTCACCCAAATGGCACACCCGGCGCCCGGGGCGGACACGCCGCCTGCGCCGGTGGGACCACCGTTGGCAGCCGAGCAGTAGCGAAGGGACCAAGAGATGTTGGGAAAGGCGAGCATCGCGGCGGCCGCGATGAGCATGGTCGCAATGACGATTCCAGCGGTCGCGTCAGCAGACGCGACGGACGACTATCCGATCCCGAACCGGATACTCAAGACCACCTGCACGGTCGACCAGTACATGGCCGCGACACGTGACACCGACCCGATCTACTACCAGCGCTACATGATCGACTATCACAACAGGCCGGTCGACGTTCAGGATGCCGCTCGCGATCGCATCTATTGGTTCTTCTCGCTGGACTACGCGGGGCGGCGCCAGTATTCGGAGGACACGGCGACCAACGTCTACTACGAGCAGATGGCGACTCACTGGGGCAACTGGGCGAAGCTGTTCTTCAACAACAAGGGCGTCGCCGCCCATGGCACCGACGTGTGCATGAACTACCCTCCGAACGATCCGACGGTCTGGGATTGGACGTGATCCTCGCCAGGGCACTGCCTGCCTTCGCAGTCGCCGGCGGGCTGGCCGCGGGGATTCTTGTGGGCGCCGCTTCGGCAAGCGCGGATCCTCCCCCGCCGCCCAATCCGCCGTGGGCCGCGGTCGGCGATCCCGTTCCGGACTGGGCGCCGCGCAAACCCGCCGACTACTGGTTGGGTGAGCCCGTGGTTTGGACCACCGGTTGGGGCGGGCGGTGGTGCGTGTGGAAGAACGGACAGATCATCACGCTGTCGTCGAATCCCGTTTCCAACGGCGGCTGATACCGCCGCATCTATTCCGCGCGCGGCCGGTCAGCCGTAATAGAGCACATCGTTATACGCGGTCCAGGCCTGACCCTCGCAGTTCATCAGCTGGCCCGCGGGTGTCTGCGCGACACCGGGCACCTTCTCGTCGCACGGCGCCCGCATCGTGCGAACGCCGATGAGCGGGGCCACCGGCACCCACTGGTTCGTCGCGGAGCAGACGAACGTGTTGCCCGTCGCGTCAAGACCCAGGGGGTACCGGGACTTGAACTGGCAAGGGTCGGCGGGCGTGATGTTGCGGTTCACGTAGGGGACGCAGTCGACGCCGTCGCACGTTCCTGGCAGCGCGGATGCTGTACCGGCGGCCGCCAGCGGCGCAGCGGTAACCCCGCAGGCCAGTACGAGTGCAGCCATCAGCTTCATTCTTCGTCCCCTCCGCTATGGACCGGCTTCGACGGTTAGCGTACCGGGGCGTCCACACGGCATAAGGTCTTCTCGTGCCTTTGCGTCACATCGACCCCACGCGCAGGCCCTCCGTGGCCGTTCGCCTGTTGAATCGTTCCGCACGATCACGGTTCGGCCAGCTCGTCGGCAAACGCTTCGCGGCAAAGACCGACCCGTGGCTCAACCGGGCCACCAAGGGCAGGGTGAGCTGGGGCATGTTCAACGTGCCTTCGGCGACGCTGGCCACGACGGGCGCCAAGAGCGGCCAGGTGCGCGAGGCACAGGTGGCGTACTTCCACGACGGGCGCGACGTGATCGTGATGGCCTCGAACTACGGCGGCGACAAGCACCCGCAGTGGTACCACAACCTGGTCGCGCATCCTGAGTGCCGGCTCGGCGACGAGGCCTTCCTGGCCGAGGAAGTCATCGAGCCCGGCGAATACACCCGGCTGTTCGGCCTCGCCGAGGGCTACTACGGCGGCTTCACCGACTATCGCGAGAAAACGGCAAGGGCCGGCCGATCCATCCCCGTGTTCCGGCTCAGTCCGCGGTAGCTGTTCGGCGGCCGAACCGCGATCGCACGCATGCACGACGTCGGTCGGGCCGGTGTCACATCTTCGTGTCCTCGCGCGACATACGAGCATGAAGTTCAAGCACCCGGGACGGGCCACCCGCATCATCGGTGCGGTCGCGGCGGCGGTTGGTTCATTGCCCCTTTCCACCGCCGCTGCACCCGTTGCAGACGCTGCGCCGTGCCCCGACGTCGAGGTCGTCTTCGCAAGGGGAACCACCGAGCCGCCCGGTGTCGGAGGGATCGGGCAGGCCTTCGTCGACTCCGTCCGATCGCAGGTGGGTGGCCGTTCGGTCGGTGTTTACGCAGTCAACTACCCGGCCAGCAACGATTTCGCGCGGAGTACCCCCGCAGGCGGTGACGATATGAGCGCACACGTCCAGGCGATGGCGGCGAACTGCCCCAACACCAGGATGGTGCTCGGCGGATATTCACAAGGCGCTGCGGTTGTCGATCTGGCCACCACCTACATGCCGGCCGAGGTGGCCGACAACGTGGCGGCCGCAGCCGAGTTCGGCGGCGCGAGGAGCACGTTCGCCGACAGCCTTTCGCCCGGTCCGTTGCCCTCGGTCGGCCCGCTGTACGCGGCCAAGACGATCGAGATGTGCGTACCGAACGATCCGATCTGCTTTCAGGGCGGCTGGGACATGCGGGCTCACGGCGCATATGTTCAGACCGGAATGGTCAAGGACGCCGCTGCTTTTGCCGCGGGCCGGATATAGACATAGCCGAGTTGGGTACTCCCAGCGAATCAAACGCGGGGAGGACCCATGAACGTCAGCAAGGTGATCGGTGTCGCGGCCGCGACCGTATGCGCGGGGCTGTTGGGCGCACCGGTACCGTCCGCATCCGCCGAGCCGTGTTCCGACCTCGAGGTGATCTTCGCCCGCGGCACAGGCGAACCGCCCGGGGTCGGCGGCGTCGGGCAGTCGTTCGTCGACGCACTGCGCTCTGAGGCGGGCGGCAAGTCGGTCTCGGTGTATCCGGTCAACTACGCCGCCAGCGGAAACTTCAACGACACGACGGAGTTCGCGCAGACCGTCGTCGACGGAATCAGGGACGCGGGCGCTCGCGTCCAGTCCACGGCGGCCGCCTGCCCGGATACCCGGATCGTGCTCGGCGGCTACTCGCAGGGCGCCGCAGTGGCGGGATTCGTGACCTCGGCCGAAGTGCCGGAAGGGATCCCCGCAGCCTTCGTTCCGCAGCCGCTGCCGCTCGAGGTCGCCGACCATGTCGCTGCGGTGGCGCTGTTCGGTAAGCCGTCGGCGGCGTGGACCAGCCAATACGGCGCGCCGTCGATCACGATCGGCCCCGCCTATACGGCGAAGACGATCCAGCTGTGCGCTCAAGGTGACACGATCTGCGACGGCACCCCAGGTGGTGGCCCGAGCTTTGCGCATGCGCTCTACCCGGTGAACGGAATGGTCGGCGAGGCAGCCACGTTTGTCGCGGGCCGCCGCTAGCTCACGGCAGACCGCTGAACAGCGGGCTCAGCACTTCGGCAAGGGGGTCTGGCGGCGGAGGCGGGACAGGAGCGGCCGGCCCGGGCGCCACCGCGGTTTGCGCCTCGGGGATGTGCTCGAGGGACTGCACGTCGGGGAGGTGTTCCACCGGCGGCGCGACGTCTACAGTTTCGGGAACTGCTGCAGGCACGCCTTCGGGCGCAACGGGGTCGGCTGTGACCGCTGACGGCTCGGGAACCGTCGCGAGCGGTGCCTCTGTCACCGGTTCGGAAATCGTCGCGGGCAGTGCCTCTGTCATCGGCTCTGCGGCCGCGGCCTGCGCAGGTGGGAGCACCTCTGGCGGTGGGAGTGGCGCAGCAGCGGGTGGGATCTCATCGGGCAGGGCCGCAGGTGGCGGCGCCGGCTGCGCGACACTTCTCTCGGCCAGAGTGACCGGGCTCCCCGCAGAGGACAGTGTGAACAGCGAGACGACTGAAACCGCCGCCACCACCGTGAGAGTCCTTGCCTGGGCAGCGAACCCGGAGCGATTGACCGCCGCAAACTGTTCGATGTGCCGCACGGTCGAGGTTGCCGCACCGCTGGCAAGGGCCAGTTGCGCGTCATGCGTCGCCACGACCGGAATCGAGAGGCTCGAGCCGAGCGGACCGGAGATCGCACCGAGCTGGGAACGGGATCCGATGAGGTAGAGCGCTTCCGGCTGCGGTCCGTTGAGACCGAATGAGGAGTTCAGCCAGACTGACAGGGCCACGCAGTCACGAGACGCGGTGGTCGTCGCGGCTTCTATTGCACCGCTGGAAGTGTCGACCACCGACAGCGAAGCCGAGTCCTGGCCGAGTATGCATACCGCTATCGTCCGCTGATCGTTGGCGCGGCCGACATCCATCGCCCACGCCCGGGTGGCCTCAGCCAGCGATATGGGCACCACGTCACCGAAACCCGCCTCCGTCAACGCATCCCGAAGCGACGACAAATTACCGCTGGAGGTGACGTGGACAGAGTCGACGGTGTAGCCGCTCGCCGTCGCGATATCGCGCACGCGGCGCGCGGTAGCAACCGGCGCGGACGTGCTCGCATCGGTGATGTCGAAGGCGTCGTGGTCCAGCGGATGCCCTGCGACGTCAAGTCCGTCGACCAGGACCCACCCGATACTGGTCGACGTCTTCGACAGCCCCATTACTGTTCGCAATCGCTGGGTCCCGCCCTCGTCGAACCGGCGTCGCCGCTCGCGTTGAACGGCCACTGGACGGGAGCATAGTTCGAGTGATCCCGGCTGGCATCCCGACTGGGCAAGCGGTTACCGATCCGGAATGCTTACGTGACCGTCAACATGCAGGTCGAATTCACGGTGCGTCGGGCGCGCTGTATTTCGGGTAGACGGATTGATAACCCCGCGCACGCGCCAACGGGGCCAGCATCGCGGCGAGTCCGCGTACCGGCGTGCCGACGACCCCGGGCGGGGTGTGGATATCGGGACGGAAATCGTGAAGCAGAAGCACCGCCTGCAGGAAACTCGGCAGCTTCGTCCGCTCGCTGATCAGTCCATCCGAGGCAAGGCCGAACAATGTCTCAAAAAACGTCTCCATGCGAAGCGCTGGATACAAATCGACTGCGATCGCGGCAGGTTCGTCGAACGGATTGCCCCACGTATGCCCCTGCCCTGCAGGCACAACCACGGCCTCGCCCACGTCGAGGATCGATGTCCTACCGGAGCGCTTCATCTGCACCCTGCCTGCCGTGACTACGAATCGTTCCTCGGCACCGGGATGACAATGGCTCCCCGGAACCGCTCCGCCCGGCGCCATCTCTATTTGGATGCGCAGTTTCTCTCCGTCCGTGCTGGCGGCAGTCTCGAGGAACGTCACGCGCTCGCCGGTGAGTGGGTGTTCGATGACTTGTCCGACCTGTGCCACTTGGACAGTGTCGCCCAGCCCCCTACGGAACTGATTGAAATGGCTAAAGCGCCCGCTATGTCGACCGGGCCGGCCCACCGGCGCTCACCCGCGCCGCCCCAGCGCAGGCCAGGAACGCACCGAGCGTCGTGTAACCCGTGACACCGTCCAAACCATTCTTGGCAAGCAGCACGAGCGCGACACCGGCGAGGCAGATCAACACGCCTGCAACCGTGGACCGGACACCGGTTGCGCGGACCGCAGAGTCCCACCACGGAAGCCGACGGTGTTCGAGCGGCGACAACAGAAAGAACGCCGCAGCCATCACCACCGCAAAGACGACTGCCCGCAGCGCCAACATGCCCCAAAACCCCTGTGCATCAACGTGGTAGGCGTCGAGTCCCACCGCGTGCAACGCAAAGGTCGCCACCGCGATCGCGGGGATGTGCCATAGATAAAGGGTCATCGCTCCCCCGTTTCCGACGGCGACGAACTGCCACACACGCGGCCGCTGAGCCCATCGCCGCACGAGGCCCGCAGCGGCGACGAATGCACACGACATCCAGGTGCAGTGCAGCGCAAGCAGGAGCGTCGGCGGGGAGGTGTTGGACATGTGTTCTGTCCCGGTGACGACCAACGAGACCTCGTACGGGCCGAAGACCGCAAGCAGCACCTGAGCGGCGAACGCGGAAGCCGCCACCGCGAGTGCGGCAGGGACCCTGATCAGCCGGCGAGCATAGGCCACCCCGATCGCCACCGGGATCAGCCAGACGATCAGGAAGTTGGCCACGCCCGACATCTGCATACCGCTCGCGATCCGCACCCCGTCGCCGAGTGCGGTGACCACGAGAAGCGACGCCACCACGACGGCGACGGCGCGCCCCGTCCGCATTCGTGTCAGGACAGGTACGAACGCAAGCGTGACCAGGTAGACACCGAGGAACCAGAGCAGAGCGACGCACTCCGCACCGAGTCCCGCCGCGGAGTCCGCGCCGAGAATCATCGACGTGACAAGGAGACCGAGCGTCCAGAAGGCCAGATACCAGAACACCGGACGGCACAGTCGCTGCGCCCGACTGAACAGCCAGGTTCCCCACTGAGTGCCTTCGTGCCAGCCGTATGCGCCCGCGGCGCCGCCTGCCAGGAAGAACAGCGGCATGACCTGCACAACCCAGGTGATCGGGGCCAGTGCAGGCACCTCGCCGAGCAGGTTTCCGATCCGCAGACCGCTCGAGTCGATCGTGGCGAGCAGCAGTGCACAGTGCCCGAACATCACGATGACCAGTGCGAAGAGCCGGGCGACGTCGACGGCGCGGTCTCGGTCGGGCTTGGTGGTCTCGGCTACCGAGCGGGCGTCGGGGACTGACGTGGTGAACGGCATGGGTCAAGCATGCCCAAGCGCGGGCCGCGCCGGGTGAGTAGTACTACGCGAACGGCGGCGTCAAGAAATATGTAGGGAAACACCGGATATCTCCTCCGGCGTCGCTGGCTTACATTTCGGGTGGTCGCACGAGATGGACGTGCGGCGACACGAAAGGTCACCTCGATGGCTCTGAATCGTATGGCGCTGGGACCGGCTGCGCTTGCAGTGACCTTGGCTGCCTTGGCCGGGGCTCCCGTTGCATCCGCTGAGCCACGCGACGTGTTTCTCGACGAGTTGGCGACCTTGAACGTTTACATCCCCGGGGCGAACGCGGACGACACGGTGGGAGCGGGATACCAGGTCTGCGACGAACTGCGCAGTGGCACCTCGGTTCTCGATGAAATGTCGCGGGCCGAAGAGATCTTCGCGCTCCCAAGCGGACAGGGCACGCTCTTCGTCAGCGCGGCAACGACGAATCTCTGCCCCGACTTCGCAGCAGGCTGACCACACGGTCATGTAGCCGAGTCAGCGGTCCCGGCGCCCACCAGTTGGCCCGGCCGAGCAGATGCATGAGCGCGGGCACCAGCAGCATCCGGACGAGCGTGGCGTCGACCAGCACCGCCACCGTCAGCCCGAACCCGAACAACCGCATCACCGATACCTGCGAGGCCATCAGCGCCGCAAAAGAGATCACCATGATCAGCGCAGCGGCGGTGATCACGCGCGCGGTGTGGGCGACGCCTCGCGCGACGCTCTCGTCGCTGGCACCCCAGCCGCGATGTGACGCAAGCCAGTACTCCCGGATCCGGGATATCAGAAACAGCTCGTAGTCTATCGAGAGGCCAAAGGCGATGCAGAACAGCAACACTGGCAGCTGCACTCCCAGCGTGCCGGTCGACGCGGTGCCCAGCGCGCCGAGGTGCCCCTCCTGAAACACCCAGACCACCGCACCGAACGCCGCGGCCAGCGACAGGATGTTCGTCAGCACCGCCTTGACGGGCAGAATCGCGCTGTTGGTCAGCAGGAACACCAGGACGAGGGTGATCAGTGCGATGAGAACGAGCACGATGGGCAGACGCGACGCGATCGCATGCATGCTGTCCAGATTGCTCTGCGCGGCGCCGGTCAGCTGCACCGTTCTGCCGGACGGGGTCGGCACGGCGCGCAACTGGTCGAGCTGATCGGATGAGGCGGCGGAGTACAGCGGTGCGGTACTGGCCACTGTCACGAAAGCGCTGTCGTCCTTGATGCCGCTGGGCGCCGAAAGCGGTCCTGCCCGTCTGCCCTCGACGTATGTGCCGCCGGGTGATGACACCGACGAGACGTCGGATACAAGAGACAGCGCCGCTGCGTAGGCGTCGAGACCTGAGCGACTCAGACCGGGGGCATCCGGGAGTACGACGGTGACGGCGGGGGCGCCGCCGCCTGCGAAGTCGTCGCGCAACTGGTCGCCGACCTGACGCGCGGACGCCGACGCAGGCAAAACCCGGTCGTCGGGAAAGCCCCACCGCACGTCGTGAAAGGGCGTGCCGACGAGGAGCAGGAGTACGACCACGGCAACGGTGATCGGAACCGCATGGCGCATAACTGATTTCGTCCATCGGTACCAGAACCAATGGTCGAAGGGCACGGATTCCGGCTCCGGTCGCCGGAAGGCTTTGCGCATCAACGGGCGCATGTCCAACGAATCGAGTCGATCATCGAGCAGCACGATGGCCGCAGGCGTCACGACCATCGACGCTGCCGCCGTGAAAACGACAACGGCGACGCCCGCGTAGGCGAAGGATTTCAGGAAGTACTGAGGAAACATCACCAGTGTCGCCATCGACAGCGCGACCGTCATCGCCGAGAACATCACGGTTCGGCCTGCCGTGGCCATCGTGCGGATCAGCGCTACGTCACGAGTCTGCCCTTGCGCCAACTCATCTCGAAACCGACTGAGAATCAGCAGGGTGTAGTCGATGGCCAACGCCATACCCATTGCAACGCATAGGTTGAGCGCGAAGATCGACACGTGGGCGAACAGCGAAATTGCGTGCAGTGACGCCATGGCGCCGAGAATCGCGAAGATGCCGATGGCCACCGGCAGCGCGGCGGCGACCAGGCCGCCGAAGACCCAGACGAGCACGAGGAAGCTCAGCGGGAGCGCAAGCGCCTCCATGAACAGCAGATCCCTCTCGGTCTGCGCGTTGACCTGCCAGTAAACGGTGGCATCCCCGCCGGCACGGACCGTGACGCCGTCCCGGTCGTGCACGAGCTCGTCATACAGCCGCTTTGCGTTCCGTTGAGCATCGGACTCGCCACCGGTGATGGCGGCCACGATCAATCCCGTCTTGCCGTTCCTGCTGATGAACGAGGGCGCGGCGGCGGGCGGCTCCGTCCACGCTGACTGCACCTGTCCGACGACAGCCGAGTCCTGCAGGCGCCGAACGATATCGGAGCCGACCGTCTTGGCCCGTCGTCCTCGCGCACCGGTATCGGAGGTGACGGTGACGAGCATGGTCATGTCGCCCTGGTCGAACTTCTGCGAGAGCAGCGCGGATGCCTGCGAGGATTCGGCACCCGGATCGAGGCCGCCGCCCGCAGACAGTGATTTGGCCACGGGGATGCCGAAGACCGCGGTACCGATCATGACGAGCACGGCGAG
Organism: Mycolicibacterium stellerae; assembly: GCF_003719305.1. Taxonomy (GTDB): domain Bacteria; phylum Actinomycetota; class Actinomycetes; order Mycobacteriales; family Mycobacteriaceae; genus Mycobacterium; species Mycobacterium stellerae. The sequence continues at coordinate 58,647 of NZ_RARC01000018.1, read as the reverse complement.
GGCGATGACGCGGCGCGGGGCGGCGATGGCGAATCGAGCGACTCCGGTCAGCACATCGCCTCTACTGCTCCTCGAGTTCGTGTTCGATGAGTTCGCGGTAGACGGGCATCCGCAAAAGCTCGGCATGCTTGCCCGTCGCCTGTATCCGGCCGTCGTCAAGCACCAGGATCTGGTCGGCATTGGTGACCGTCGAAAGCCGGTGTGCCACCACAAGCACACTGCGCGTGCCGCGCGCCAGCAGCAGGTTGGTCATCACGTCGTATTCGTTCGCGCGGTCGAGATGCGCGGTCGGCTCGTCCATCAGAATGAGCTGCGACCGCGATAGGAATGCACGGGCAAGGGCAAGACGCTGGCGCTGCCCACCGGAAAGGCTGCGGCCGCGCTCCAGAACGGGGGTGTCCAACAGGCCAGGGAGACCGGCGATTTCGTCGGCCACGTTGGCCTGCTTGAGGACCCGCCACAGATCGTCGTCGTCGGCGTTCGGGTCGGCGATGAGCAGATTGTCGCGGATGGTGCCGTGCAAGACGGGTGCGTCCTGTTCCAGAAGCCCGAGCTTGCCACGCAGTTCGGCAAGGGGAATGCTGCGGAAGTCCTCACCCTCCCATCGGACCGTCCCGCCGTCGGGATCGTGGAAGCGGCACAGTAGCGACAGGATGGTCGACTTTCCCGCGCCGGACGGCCCGATCAGTGCGGTGATCTGGTCGTGTCCGAGTGTGAAGGAGACGTCTGAGAGCACCCGGACCGCGCCGTAGGAGAACACCACACGGTCGAACTCGACCAGCGGCCCGGTGCGCTGGCCCCGCGGCGAATCGACGGCGCCCCCGGTCGAGCGGGAGGGCGGATCGATTTCCGGCAGGTCGCGCAGCGTGGTGGTCAGGTGCTCATACCCACCGGCGGCGGTTCGCAGTGCGGCCAGCGCCGTGAACGCGGCGGTAATGGGAAAGATCGCGTAAACCGCGAACGCCAGCAGACTGACGAATTGGCCAACGGACAGCCCGCCTGCCGCCACCCGGCGTCCGTCGATGATCATGATCGCCAGAAACGAACCTGTGACACCCAACCGGATGAGGAGGACGTTGATGGCGGTGGACGACGCGATACGTACGCCGGACTCATAGGCGGCGTGTGCGTCGATCCCGATGGACTTCGCTTCGCGACTTTCGGCGCCGAACAGCTTGATGGTGCGCGCGGCACTCAGTGCCCGATCAAGACCGGCCGTGTAGTCGCCAAGCGCCACTTGACGATTCAGCGAGGCGTGCTGGATCCGTGACAGAAACGGGTTGCCCGCGGCGAACGCCACGATCATCACGACCACCACGACACCCACGGTGGCCGCATCGATTGTCAACATCACGACGCCCGCTCCGAGCAGGGTCAGCGTCCCGAAGGCGATGTCGCCGACCGCCCGTGGCATATCGCGCAACAAGCCGGCGTCGCTGGTTCCTCGGGCCAGCAAATCTCCGGTGCGGCCACGGTCCAACAGTCCGATGGGCAGGCGCACAACGTGATTGGTGAAGTCGGTGCGCATCCGCAACACGATCTTCTCGCCGGTCCGGTCCAGCTGAAAGTGTCCAAGCGCCTCGAGCAGCAGCTGTCCGACGAGCATGGCCACCAGCAGGGCGGCGAGGGCGATGTCCGGTGAGCCCGCCGCCGCACGGTCGACGAGCCTGCCTGCCAGCAGTGGCTGAAGCAGGATGAGCACGGTGGCACCGCCGAGCAGAACCGTGCTCACCGCCATCGACACCCAGTGGGCGCGGATAAGGCTGAGCATCGCGGGTGTCCTCAAGCGCGTTAAAGCAGTCCCAGCAGCTGCAGATCGGTGACGTACTTCGTGATGATTGCCGGTGAGATGTGCGGGATGTCGTTGGCGCGACCGATTTCCGCATCCCGAACGGCGGCGCGGAATCGGTCGGCAGGCGCGTAGGATCCGCACTTCGGCTTACGCGGTTGCAGGTGGGGAGAATTTCGCAACAGCATCAACAGCGGCAGCACCGAATGCTGGCGCTGTCGATCGGGTAATGCGTGCAGCCCGGCCTCAAGACGCTGCAACCACTCCGCGAAGTCGTCGACCCGCTGGATCGGGTAGCCGGCTTCGACGAGCCAGTCGACGTACTCGTCGAGCCCGTAGCCGTCGTCGTGCGGGTTCATGACGTGGTAGGTCTGGAACCCTTCGACCAATTTGGAGCCAAGTGTGGCGATCGCCTCTGCGACGAATTCGACTGGCAGGCCGTCGAAGTGCGCGCGTTGCCTGTCACCGCCTGCGTCGAGCTCATAGAACGAGCGGGGCGCGAGGCCGGTGGCGACAATACTCAGCGCCATCCTGGTGACCGTGTCCGACAGGTTCAGCTGACCTGCATACGTGGAGTCGGCCATGATCATGTCGCAGCGAAACACCGCGACCGGCAGCCCGCACAGGTCGTTGGCTTCGCGCAGCAGGACCTCGCCAGCCCACTTGCTGTTGCCGTAGCCGATGGCAAGGCCGTCGTCGATCGTGCGGGTGGGGCTGATGACCCGGATGTCGGCATCTTCGGTGAACGCTGACGGCTCGATCTGTGCCCCGACGGTGGCAGTCGACACGAAGGCGTACGACTTGCGTTTCGTGGTCAGTGCGATCCGGATCAACTCCGCGGTGCCGGCGACGTTGGGCACGAACAGTTCGCTGTAGGGCACGACGGCGTTCACCACCGCCGCGCAGTCGACGATCAGATCGACGGTGTCGGCCAGCCGCTGCCAGGTCTGCTGGTGCAGGCCTATGTTCGGTTCGCCCTTATCGCCTGCGATGACGTTCAGGTGGGTGGCGGCCAGTTCCTGGAAGTGCCGCAACAGGTCCGGATCACCGCTGTCGAAGATCGCCTCCAAACGTCGCCGCGCATCCTCGTCGGATCGCGCCCGCACCAAGCAGATCAGTGTGCCGCCGACCCGCTGCATCTGCTCGAGCAGTTCCAGGACGAGATAACGCCCGACGAACCCGGTCGCACCGGTGAGCAGCACCGTCTGGACCTCGCCGCTGGGGCCGGCCAGCATCGGGGCGTCGGCCAGCGTCGTGGCATCGATGAACTTGTCCAGCGTGAGTTCGCAGGCACGCACCTCTGCCGACGGCCGGGAATCGGGAGCAACCACCTGCTGGCTCAAACTTCGTGCCGACGGCGCATTCAACAGCGTGCGCACCGTGAGTTGCGCATCAAGCGCGGTGTTGATCGCGGCGATTGCACGCATTGCCAGAATGCTGTCCCCACCCAGGTCGAAGAACGAGTCGTCGAGACCAACGCGTTCGAACCCGAGGACGTCGGCGTACACGCCCGTCACTATCTCCTCGACCGGCGTGTCGGGCGCTAGGTACCGATCCGTTTCCTGGTAGTCCGGTGCAGGCAGGGCGCGGGTGTCGAGCTTGCTGTTGACCGTCAAAGGCAGCGCGTCCAAGACGACGACCGCGGCGGGCAGCATGTACGGCGGCAGCAGCTCTGCCAACGCGGTGCGCAGTTCGGTTGGATCGGCCGTCCCGGTGACATAGCCGACCAGACGCTTGTCACCGGGGCGGTCCTCGCGGGCGATCACCGCCGCCTGATCCACACCGTCGAGTCCGGCCAGCGCGGTCGCAACTTCGCCGAGCTCGATGCGATAGCCGCGGATCTTGACCTGCTCGTCGGCCCGCCCCAGATAGCGCAGCTGACCATCGGCGCCCCAGCGGACCAGGTCGCCGGTGCGATACATGCGTGCCCCCGCTTCTCCGAACGGGCATGCGACGAAACGGGATGCCGTCAACCCGGTGCGACGCCAATACCCCACGCCCACCCCGTGACCCGCTACGTACAGCTCGCCGACCACACCCGGCGGCACCGGACGCATCCATCCGTCGAGCACGATCAACGCGGCCCCCGACAACGGGGACCCGACCGGCGGCGCCCCCGAGCCCGCCGTCAGCGGCGCACTCCTTGCGACGTTCACCGTCGTCTCAGTCGGGCCGTAGGCGTTGATCATCAGCCGCCCTGGCGCCCACTGATCCACCACACCGGCCGGGCAGGCATCACCACCGACCACCATGGCCACCGAATCGAGACCACGAGTCGGCAAAATGCCCGCCGCCGAAGGATTCTGCTCGAGCACGGTGACCTGTTCGGCGACCAGGAGGTCCCGGAACTCGGCAGGTGACGTCACGACCGATTCGGGCACGATCACCAATCGCCCGCCAGTCAACAAGGTGCCCCAGACCTCCCATACCGAGACGTCGAAGCCGTACGAATGACACTGTGCCCACACCAGCGGGTGCGGCAGAGAGGCGTCCATCGACGTGACCATCTGAGTCACGTTGCCGTGTGTGACCGCGACTCCCTTTGGCGCACCGGTGGTACCGGAGGTGTAGATGATGTAGGCGACGTCGCCGGCGGCCGGGGCAGGCAGGTCCGTAGCCGCACATGTTGCGGTGCGCGGATCGCCGACGTCGATCACCGGTACGTCGTGGCCACCCAGCCGCGACCGCAGCTCATGGGTGGTGATCGCGGCCGCAGGCGTGGCATCGGCAAGCATGAACTCGATGCGCGCCGCCGGCAACGCCGGGTCGATAGGCAGATACGCCGCCCCCGTCTTCAGCACCGCCGCCATCGCGACGATCGCATCTGCGCACCGCGGAAACAGCAACGCCACAGATGAACCGGGCCCGATGCCGCGACGGGTCAGCAGGTGCGCCAACCGATCCGACGCCTCATCGAGCTCGCGATACGTCAATGGCGGCACGCCGTCGAAGGTGACCGCCACCGCTGAGGGGGTGCGCGATACCTGCTCGGCGAACGCCAGTGGGATCGACACGGCAGAGTCCTCGGGTTGAGTCAACGCGGCCCGGTTACCCCAGCGGTCGAGCCGGGCATGCTCACCGGGATCGAGGAGGTCGGTCGACGACACCCGCATCGCAGGGTCCGCCGTCATCGCCGTCAGGATGACCTGCAACCGATCACCAAGCGATTCAATGGTTCTCGAGTCGAACAGATCGGTGCGGTAGTCCAAGGAGATTCGCAATTCATCACCGGGCGAAGCTTGCATGACAAGCGGGTAGTGAGTGCTTTCGCGGCTGGTGATATCGGTGATTGAGAGTTCGTCGTCACCGACCAGCAAGGCGGCGTCGACCGGGAAGTTCTCATAGACCAACAGGGTGTCGAACAGCTGATCATGTCCGGCGACACGGTGTATGTCTGTCAGTGCCACGTGGTGATGCTCCAGCGTGTGATTGTGCGAATCCTGCAACTGCTGCAACAGATCCGCGGTGGTGGTCGACGACGTGACAGTCGCCCGCACGGGCACAGTGTTGATGAACAGACCGACCATCGAATCGGCGCCCGCCACGTCTGGGGGTCTGCCCGACACCGTCGTGCCGAAGGCGACGTCGTGGTGCCCGGTCAGCGAGATCAGCAGCTGCGCCCACGCGCACTGCAGCACGGTGCTGGCGGTGGTGTGGCGGGATCGCGCCAGCTCGCCAACGGCTCGGGTGATCTTGGCCGACAACGTAAACGACGTGGAACCACGCGGGCCGAGGCCCAACCGATCCGGCGGGCCGACCAGCGTCGGGACGTCGAATCCCTTGAACACCTGTCGCCAGGCGACGTGTGCGGCGTCGAGATCGCGTTCGGCCAGCCAGGTGATGAACCTGCGATACGACCCGCACGCGGGCAGCCGATGGCCGTGATAGCAGGCGAATATCTCCCGCAGCAGGACAGGCATCGACCAACCATCGACCACGATGTGGTGATTGGTGAGCACGAACAGGTGGCGGTGATCGGCGGTGCGGATGAGGACGGCGCGCAAGGCCGGCTCGTTGGCGATGTCGCGTACGGCGCGGCGTTCGGCATCGCACTCTTGCTGTATCCACTCATCGACGCCGCCATTCCGGTCGTCGAACTCGATATACCGCCACGGCACCACCGGATCCCGTTCGATGACCTGCACGGGTTGGTCAAGCGCAGTGCTGAAGCGGGCCAACAGGTTGGGATGGCGGGCGACCACGGTGTGCACCGCGTCCTGCAGCCGCGCGACGTCCAGCCGCCCGGTGAGGGTCAAAGCCAGTTGCACCGCATACAGATCGCCGGAATCCTCGGTCATCCCTGTGTGGAAGAGCAGCCCCTGTTGCAGTGGCGTCAGCGGCAGCACATCGGCGACCCGGTACTGCCGATGTAACTCGTCGATCTGGCGCTGGCTCAACGTGGCGGGCCAGACGTCGGACGGCGTCAGCCCACCGCCGCCGCGCTTGACGTGCGCGCAGATACCGCCGAGTGCGTCGAACCACAACCGTGCGAGCCGCCCCACCTCGGTGTCGTCGAGTGCCGATGTTGCCCACATCCAGTCGGCGTGTAGTTGCGGACCGGTTTCGGTGTCGATGGTGGCGGCGTTGAGCTCCACGGTGTGCATCAGCTGCACGGGCAGACCTGCGCTTGCGGCGTCGGTGAACAGCGAGCCCCAGCGGCAGATCTGCCAGGCGTCGCCCGCCGCCCCAGCGGTGCCGCCCATGCGTCCCAGATAGTTGAATCCGATCGCCGGGTCCGACGCAGGCAGGTCGACATCGGCGTTGAGGTAGCGCAGCAGCCCGTAGGTCAGACCGTCCGGCAGCGCGCGAAGCTGCTCCTTGACGGCCTTCACCGCTTCGCCCAACGCCGCGTCACCCGCCACCACCTGCGCCCATTTCAGCTCACCCACCGCCAGCGACACCGGGTGCTTGGCGGTGAACCACCCCACGGTTTGGGACAGATCGACATCTGATGCCAAATCGTCGTCGCGGCCGTGGGCTTCGACGTCGATCCCGATCGGCGCCTCGCCGGTGCCAAGGAACTCGGCCCACGCCATCCCGAACGCGATCAACAGAATGTCTTGCACGCCAGCATGAAACGCCGCAGGAACCTCGCCGAGGAGCATCTGCGTGATCTCGGTGTCCAGCAACGCCGACAACCGCCCTGCGGTGGCCAACGTGTCGATCGCGGGGTTCACGGCGGGCAGTGCAGCGGGAACCGCAGCCACCTTTCGCCACGCGTCCTCCTGCTCCATGACAGCCTCGGAGCGTGCGTGTTCACCGAGCAGCGACGCCCAGCTGCGAAACGATGTGCCTGCGACGGGCAATGCGATCGGCTGCCCGCCGCGATGCTGGGTCCAAGCGATGTTCAGATCCTCCAACAGGATTCGCCAGGAAACGCCGTCGACGGCCAGATGGTGGATGATCAGCGCCAGCTGGCTGGTATTAGTCACCCACAGCGCGCTGAGCATCATCCCGGACGCCGGGTTCAACCGCGACCGGGCCGCCACGAGGGCTTCGTCGGACAGCACGCCCACCGATCGCACACAGCTCCGCGCTTCCACTGAACCCACATCGGGCACGGACAACGACCAGCCGCCGACGCCGTCGTCGGTGACGCGTAGCCGCAGCATGGCGTGACGATCGAGTAATGCCTGCAGCACCTGCACGACATCGGCCTCGCAGACGCCAAACGGGGCCTGCAGCAACACCGTTTGGTTGAACTGATCAATCGGGCCGTCGATGCTGTGCAACCAGCACATGATCGGGATGGCCGCCACCTCGCCGACGCCGTCATCGCTCGTGGCGACCTCGCCGACGGCGAAGGCTGCGACCAGGGCAACCTGAGCGACGGTCTGCTCGACGAAGATGTCACGCGGCCGACACGTCACGCCCGCCGCCCTGGCGCGCGCAACCACCTGCATCGCGAGAATGCTGTCGCCGCCGAGTTCGAAGAACGGATCGTCGACGCCGACCCGTTCCAGGCCGAGTATCTGGGCATAGATGCCTGCCAGGATCTGCTCGATCACGCTGCCTGGGGCGCGGTAGCGGTCGGTGACCTCGTAGTCAGGTGCAGGCAACGAGCGGATGTCGAGCTTCCCGTTGACGGTCAACGGCAACGCGCTCATCACGACGACGGCGGCGGGCACCATGTAGGGCGGCAGCCGTTCGGCCAACGCGGCGCGGATCGCCGTCGGGTCTGCCGTGCCGGTGATGTAGCCAATGAGGCGCTTGTCGCCGGGACGGTCCTCGCGGGCGATCACCGCAGCCTGCCTCACCCCGTCCAGTGCAGACAGTGCGGCCTGGACCTCCCCCGGTTCGATGCGATAGCCGCGGATCTTGACCTGCTCATCGCTTCGCCCTACGTAGCGCAGTTGGCCATCGGCGGCCCACTGGACCAGGTCTCCTGTGCGGTACATCCGCGCGCCGGGGCCGCCGAACGGGCAGGCGACGAACCGAGACGCCGTCAACGCGCCGCGACGCCAGTACCCGATCCCCACACCGCGGCCGGCCACATACAACTCGCCGACCACGCCGGGTGGGACCGGCCGCATGTACTCGTCCAGCACGAACAGCGCAACCCCGGAGACCGGCGAACCGATCGGCGCCGCGGCCCCCGCTGTCAGTGGCCGGCTCATCGCCGCGTAAATCGTTGTCTCGGTTGGCCCGTAGGCATTGATCATCACGCGCCCAGGCGCCCACTGATCCACCACCGCATCAGGGCAGGCCTCGCCTGCCACCACCAGCGCAGGCGAATGCAGGCCCTGCGCCGACAACATCCCCACCGCAGAAGGGGTTTGGCTCACGACGCTGACCCGTTCGGCGACGAGCAGATCGTGGAAGTCGGCCGGTGAGCCCGCGGTGGCTTCTGGCACCACCACAAGGCGCCCACCAGACAGCAGCGTGCCCCAGATCTCCCAGACGGAGACGTCGAAGGCGTGCGAATGCCATTGTGTCGCGGTGAATTGTGTTGTGGTGCGCGCCGTGTCGGGTTTGGGCTGGAAGAAGTCGGTGACCCCCAAGAGCTGGGTGACGTTGCGGTGGGTGATGGCTACCCCCTTGGGTACGCCGGTGGTGCCCGAGGTATAGATCAGATAGGCGATGTGGTCTGCCGCCGGGGCGGGCAGGCCCGAGACCGGCTGGCAGGCGATGCGCGGATCATCGATGTCGATCACCGGCACATCGAATCCATCCAGCCGCATCCGCAGCGACGCGGTGCTGATCGCGGCCACCGGTGCGGAATCGACGAGCATGAAGCCGATCCGTGCTGACGGCAACGCAGGGTCGATCGGCAGATACGCCGCCCCCGTCTTGAGCACGGCTGCCATCGCCACAATCGCCTGCGCGGAACGCGAAAACAACAACGCCACCGACGATCCCGCGCCAACCCCATGGGCAGACAACATGTGCGCCAGCCGATTCGACGCCTCGTCGAACTCGCGATATGTCATCGACACACCGTCACACCGCACCGCCACCGCCTCTGGGGTAAGCGACACCTGGTGAGCCAACGCCGCCGGAATCGACACCCCGGCAGCGGAGGGCCGAGTCAGAACCGCCCGATTGCCCCAGCGATCCAGCCGCGCACGCTCGTCGTCGTGAAGCAGGTCCACCGACGACACCCGCACACCCTGGTCGGTCGTCATCGCCACCAACACCCGCTGTAACCGTCCGACCAACACTTCGATTGTCTTCGCGTCGAACACATCGGTGCGAAACTCGACCGTGCCACCGATGCCTGCCGGTTCGCCGGACTCGGTCCAGCGTTCAGCGAGCGAGAACGTCAAATCCATGCGGGCAGTGGTGGAATCGATCGGTAGCCGGCTGACGTGAAGATCGCCCAATGCCACCCCGGCAGTGGGGTCACTGCTGTGGCCGAAGTTCTGCCAGGCCAACAGCACCTGGATCAGCGGGTGGTGGGTCAGCGATCGAGATGGGTTGAGTCGCTCGACGAGGGCTTCGAAGGGTACGTCTTGATGCTGGTAGGCGGCCAGGCTGCGCTCGCGCACCTGGGCGAGCAGCTCGGCGATCGTGGGATCCCCTGCGAGGTCGATCCGCAACACCAAAGTATTGACGAAGAACCCAACCAACTCGTCGAGGGCGGGGTCGCCGCGTCCGGCAATCGGAAAGCCAACAGCCACATCGGAACTGGCGGTCAAGCCGGATAGCAGCACCGCCAGGGCTGCTTGAACCACCATGAAGCTGGTCGCGTTGTGCCGACGGGCGACACCGCGCACCCGCTCCTGTAACTCCACCGACCAGTCCACCGTCACGCTGGCGCCGCGGTAGTCGGCGATCGGCGGATAGGGCCGGTCGGTAGGAAGTGTCAGGCGCTCGGCCATGCCGGCAAGGGCCTCTTCCCAGAACGCCAGCTGGGCAGCGATGGGACTGTGGACGTCGTCTAAGTCGCCCAGCTGAGCACGCTGCCAAAGCGTGTAATCGAGGTACTGCAGCGGCATTTCGGTCCAGCCAGGTGGCTGCCCCTTGCAGCGGCTGGCATACGCCTCCCCGAGATCGCGCACCAGTGGGTCCACCGACCAGCCGTCCGCGGCGATATGGTGTACGACGACGACGAGCAGATGTTCGTCGTCGGAAACGCGGAAAAGCCTCGCGCGCAGCGGGATGTCTTTCGTGAGATCGAATGTGTGACGAGCCGCCGCGTCGATCGCCAGCTCCAGCCGATCCTCCTGCCATCCCGTCGCGTCGACGATCTGCCAGCCGAAGTCGACCCGCTCGGCCGAAATGACTTCCTGCGCGGGAACGCCGTCGACCGCGCAGAACACCGTGCGAAGGCTCTCGTGGCGCCGCACCACGTCGGCAAGCGCTGCCCCGAGAGCGTCGGCATCGAGCTGCCCGCGCAGCCGCAATGCAACGGCCATGTTGTAGATCGGTGAAGGACCTTGGAATTGGTCGAGGAACCACAGCCGGGTCTGCGCGAACGACAGAGGGACCGTCGCGGGCCGCTCGACGGCCTTTATCGGCTCGAGCCCGCCAGGACTCCCGTCGATCCTCGTCGCCAGCTGCGCGACAGTCGAAGTATCGAACAAGGTGCGCACCGCGATGTGCGCGTCCAACGTCTTGTTGACCGCGGCGACGACCCGCATCGCCGACAGCGAGTCCCCGCCCAAATCGAAGAACGAGTCATCGACCCCGACGCGGCTGACTCCCAGCACATTCGCGTAGATGCCCGCGATGAGCTCCTCGGTGAGGTTCGTCGGCGCACGATATTCGCCGCTGTCGTCGCGGTACTCGGGTGCGGGCAGGCTGCGGCTGTCGAGCTTTCCGCTGACCGTCAACGGCAGCGCATCCATGACGACGACCGCGGCAGGCACCATGTACGGCGGCAGCCGGTCGGCCAACACTGCGCGCAGTTCAGCAGGGTTTGCCGTCCCGGTGACATATCCCACCAGTCGCTTGTCACCGGATGGATCCTCGCGGACGACCACCGCCGCCTGATCAACCCCGTCGGATGCGGCAAGGGCGGTTTGGACGTCACCGAGTTCGATGCGATACCCGCGGATCTTGACCTGTTCGTCAGCGCGCTGCACATATCGCAGCTGGCCGTCGGCGCCCCAATGAACGAGGTCCCCCGTTCGATACATCCGCGTTCCAACGCCGCCGAACGGGCATGCCACAAAACGCGACGCGGTCAATCCGGTGCGGCGCCAGTATCCGGCGCCCACGCCCCGGCCCGCGACGTAGAGCTCGCCGACGACACCAGGCGGCACCGGCCGCAGCCACTCATCGAGCACGAACAGCGCCGTGCCCGGCGCAGGCGAACCGATCGGCGCGGCACCAGACCCCGCGGCCAGAGGCGAACTCAACGTCGCATAGATGGTCGTCTCTGTCGGGCCGTAGGCGTTGAGCATCACTCGCCCTGGCGCCCATTGATCGACCACGGCGGCCGGACATGCCTCACCGCCCACCAACAGGTTCGCCGACTCCAACCCCTCCTGCGCCAACATGCCTATTGCAGAGGGCGTTTGAGTGAGCACGTTGACGTGTCGGGAGACCAGCAGGTCATGGAAGTCTGTCGGCGAAGCGGCCACCGCCTCGGGTACGACAACCAGCCGACCGCCCCGCAACAGTGCACCCCAGATCTCCCACACCGAGAAGTCGAATGCGTAGGAGTGGCATTGCGACCAAACCTGATCCTCGGCCGGGGGCAGCCCGTCGTTCAGGGACGCGATGAGCTGCGTCAGGTTGTGGTGGTTGATAGCCACACCCTTGGGCACACCGGTGGTGCCGGAAGTGTAGATGAAGTAGGCGATGTCGTCGGGGTAAGGCAGTGGCAAACCCGAAGCCGGATAGGTCGCGGTGCCCGGGTCGTCGATGGCGATCACCGGCAGATCGCATCCGTCCAACTGGGAGCGCGCGCGGGTGGTGATCACGGCGATCGGTTCGGCATCGCCGACCATGAACTCCAGGCGGGTGCTGGGCAGCCGCTGATCCAAGGCCAGATAGGCAGCCCCGGTCTTGAGCACGGCAAGAATGGCGATGACGGCCTCCGCCGAACGCTCGAGCATCAGCGCGACGCACTTGCCGGGTCCTGCGCCATGGGCGGACAGGTTGTGTGCCAACCGGTTCGCGGACTCGTCGACCTCCCGATAGGTCCACGACGAATCTCCGCATATCAGCGCAGGCGCGTCGGGAGCACGCGCGACTTGCCCTGCGAACGCCTCCGGAATCGACGTCGCGACCGGTGCGGGCTGTTCGAGCACCGCGCGGTTACCCCAGAGGTCCAGCCGAGCCCGCTCAGCGGCTTCGATCAGATCCACCGACGACAACGGGGCCGTCGGGTCGGCCGTGAGTGCCGACAAGACCCGCTGAAACCGGTCGACGAGGGCTCCGACGGTGTCCGCGTCGAAGACATCGGTGCGGTACTCCACCCGCCCGCCTATCCCGGCGGGTTCTCCGGCTTCGGTGCTGCGTTCCCCGATGAAGATCGACAGATCCATGGATGCGGTGCGGGTCTCGAGGGGCATCGCGGTTACCTGGAGATCTTCGACCGTCAAAGCGAGCGAAGCACTCTTCTGCCAGCCCAGCATCACCTGGATCAGGGGGTGATGGGTCAATGATCGGGGCGGGTTGAGCCGCTCGACGAGCGCTTCGAAGGGTATGTCCTGATGCTCGTAGGCGGCCAGGCTGCGCTTGCGCACCTGCTCGAGCAATTCGGCGAACGTCGGATCGCCGCCCACATCGACACGCAGGATCAAGGTGTTGACGAAGAATCCGACGAGACGATCCAGCGCAGGATCGCCGCGGCCGGCGATCGGAAAGCCCACCGCCACATCGGGACTGGCGCTCAGCCGTGACAACAGCACCGCAAGCGCCGCCTGCATCACCATGAAGCTGGTGGCGTTGTGCTCGCGGGCCACGTCGCGCACGCGCCGCTGGACGTCGGCCGACCAGTCCACCGGCACACTGGCGCCGCGATGGTCGGCGACAGGCGGATAGGGCCGATCGGTTGGCAGCTCCAAGCGCTGGGGCATGCCGGCGAGCTGATGCTCCCAGAACCGTGACTGGGCGGCGAGCGGGCTGTCCGGATCGCTCAGGTCGCCAAGGCATTCCCGCTGCCACAGCGCGTAATCCGCATACTGCACCGGCAGCTCGGGCCAGTCGGTGGCGCGCCCCGTGTACCTGCCGGCATAAGCGGCGCTGATGTCGGAGGCCAGGACACCGATAGACCAGCCGTCTCCTGCGACATGGTGTACGACCACAACCAATATGTGGTCGTCGTCGGTGATGCGGAAAGCCTGTGCCTGCAAGGGAATGTCGGTGGCGAGGTCGAAACTGTACTGAGCCACTTCCTGGATCGCGTCATCGAGCCGGGCGGCAGGCCATCCGGTGCAGTCGACGACCTTCCAGCCGAAGTCGGCCTCATCGACGGGCAGCACGAGCTGTTGGGGTATCCCGTCGACTGCGGAAAACACTGTTCGTAGGCTTTCGTGCCTGCCCGCGACATCCGCCATCGCCAAACCAAGCGCCGTGACATCAAGCGGCCCGTGCAGCCGCAACGCGACCGCGCGGTTGTAAACCGGTGAGGGGCCTTGCAATTGGCCGATGAACCACAGCCTGCTCTGGGCAAAAGACAGCGGAAGAACTGCGGGCCGCTCACGAGCGAGCAGAGGCCGCGAGCTTCCTGAATCCCCGCCGAGCCGGGTTGCCAACTCGGTGACGGTGGGCGCATTGAAAACGGAACCCAACGGCAGATGAGCGTCGAAGGCGGCGTTGACCGCGGCGAGAACCCGCATCGCGCCAAGCGAGTCTCCACCTAGATCGAAGAATGAGTCGTCAACGTCGACATGGTCGAGACCGAGCACCTGGGCGAAGATCTCTGTCAGCACCTGCTCGATCGCACGGTAGCGATCGGAGTCGTCATAGTCGGGAGCAGGCAATGCGGCCGTGTCCAATTCGCCGTCGGACGTCAACGGAAGCGCGTCGAGCACCTCCACAGCCGTCGGCACCATGTAGGGCGGTAGCTGTTCGGCCAACGCCAATCGAGTGGCCGTCGAGTCTGCAGAGCCGGTGATGTAGCCGACGAGACGCCTTACGCCCTGCCGGTCTTCGCGGGCGATCACAACGGCCCCGTCCACGCCGGCCAACTCGGCTAGTGCAGCCCGAACCTCTGCGAGGTCGATGCGGTAGCCACCGACCTCGACCTGCTCGTCTGCGCCGCCATTGATGCGCAGCGGGCCATCACGTCGCATAGGACCGCCAACCCTGACGGCTTGGGAATCAGGAGTCCGCCGCCTGCGCCAGACGCTCGCGCAGGCTTCTCGGCCGGATGTCGGTCCAATTGTGTTCGATGTAGTCCAGGCAGTCGGCGCGGTCGGCCTCGCCGTAGACAACCCGCCACCCGGCAGGCACATCGGCGAACACCGGCCAAAGGCTGTACTGCTCCTCGTCGTTGACCAGGACGAAGAAACTGCCGTTTTCGTCATCGAACGGATTGGTGCTCACTCGTTCTCCTATCCGTGCACCTGCGATGGCGACGTCAACATAGCACCGCTAACCTTCGTTTCTCGTGGTAAGCGGTGTCTGCGGTCGCATCCACAAGTTCACAAGGGCGGTCACACTACCGATCCCAACAAATGTCTCCCGACGAAAACGTAAGCTGCCCCCGTGGGCAGGGGCGTGTTGGCAAACGGCGGCGGCCGGTTGTTGGTCGTCGTCGCGTCGGTCGCGGTTTCGGCGGCCATGATCTACGACCAAACCACGGACGCCAAGAGCTCGGAGGCTACCTCTGCCGGTCAGGGGGCGGTGGCATCCAGCGCGCCTGTTCCCGCAAGCCCCGCGGCGCCGGACTTGATCGCCGCGAGCGCGCCGGTCGCCAATCAGGCGACGTCGTTCGCGCTGCCCGTTGGCATCGCACCGGAGCAGGGGCTGCAGGTCCACACCATCTGGGTGGCCCGTGCGATCGGCGTGATGTTCCCCGAGATCACCACCATCGGCGGAGCCCGCCAGGACGCCTTGAAGTGGCATCCCAACGGGTTGGCGATCGACGTGATGATTCCGAACCACAACACCGACGAAGGCATCGAGCTCGGCAACCAGATAGCCGGCCTCGCGCTCGCCAACGCCAAGCGCTGGGGCGTCATCCACGTGATCTGGCGACAGGGCTTCTACCCCGGCATCGGCGCGCCGAGCTGGACGGCGGACTACGGCAACGAGACAGCGAACCACTACGACCACGTTCACATCGCCACCGACGGAGGCGGATACCCGACCGGGCAGGAGACCTACTTCATCGGATCGATGAGTCCTGCGCCACTCAACTGACAGTGCGGCCCGCCACCGCTGATGGGTAGCGGGCCGACTGGCCGCGAGCGGCGGTCAGGGTTGTGCGAACACGGACAGGGTGCCGCCCTTGATAACCGGCACTCGAACGTTGCCGACGTTCTTCTTCGGTGTGGTGGTGATAGTTCCGCCGCTGCAGCTGACGGTCTTCCCGTCGACGATGACGGACTGACCGTCGTCGATCGGAATCGGATAGCCGTCCTTGTCGGTGTAGGTGCAGCCTCCGCCGCCCGTGGTCGGGTTGTCGTCCGCAGCGTGGGCGGTCGCCGGTGCCAGGGCGAGAATCGCGAAGGCGCCAAGGATCGTTGCGGCGTACTTGAAGCGGGACTTGGGGGCGGTTGATGCGGTCATGGTGAGTTCCTCTCGGGGGTGGTGCGGCGTGGAGTTGTTGAGAGGAATACTCCGGAATGCGCGGCGCTTCGGTAATGACCCACGGAGCCACATTTCACTGGTGAGACGGAAGAGTTTCCTATCCGTCCGGTAAGCATCGGGGTGAACCGAGCTCGGATGAACGTTTGCTGCCTTTTGAATTCGTTTTATGGATGACAGGTCCTGGGCCCAAGCTTGGATGGGTCCGAGAAGAACAACACAGTGATATGTGCAGGTGAACAAGCCCCAGGATGCCAGCGCGACGCTAACGGGCAACGCATACGCGGAGTCGGCGGTTGGCTTACCGACGGGACCCGGACATCGCTGGCCGGCAGACATCGCTGACACCGGTCTGTGGGCAACGCCATCGCCCTGCGGACGCGTCCCGTTCGGGATTACTCCCGCACCTGTCGAGTAATGAGACCCTTGGTGGACCGGGAGTCGATGAGGCACCGGGAATCGACCTGTTCACCTTGTCGTTCATCGCCGTAGTAGACGCGGTAACCCTCGATGGCCGTCGTGTCGCCCTCTGAGTGCGTGTGAGTGACACTTTCTGTGTCGTCCGACGTTCGGGTGACGGTGAACCACTGACCGGACACGGGATCTTGGATCGTGTCACCCTCTTGGATTTCGGCCAGCGGCACCTGCTCTGTTGCAAGTTCCGAGCTCATTACCCTCCTGGATCGTCGCGGTGGTGGGCTGCCGCTCGGCGATCACCTTCAGGATCATCCCGCCGCGGGGCGCCGGTCAATCCTTCGCCCTACCGCTGCGTGGAAACCAGGCCTGCAACTGTGACCGCGGCGGTCCGTGGACTGAGTGACCACATTCGCCCGGTCTTCGAGCTTGTGTTGATGGTCGCGCTTCGTTTGCCGCTGAGGCGGTGACGGGCTTATCCAGCCCACCGCAAAGTTTGCAGACGAGCGGCGGCCGCGATGAACTGTCCCGTCCCCAAGATCACCACAACGGCGTGATATGGCTCGCATAAACAGCGCTCTCGTCCGCGTTGTCAGCCTTTGCCGCAGGCGTGTTTTCGCCGAGGCCGTGACTCATTGTGCTGCGAGATACCCGCACGGGCGAACACGGGCAGCTGCGATCGAAGACTGGCGAAGTCCATCGTTGGTTTGAGCATTTGGCTTTTGGGCATTCGGATAGGCAGTGGGGACCGATAAAGCGAAGGTTGCGTGTCGAATCCTGCGAGGCGGTCCGTGAGGTCAACCCGAAGTTCAGCAGAGAGCAAACTCGCGGCTCCGTCGTGCACGATGCCCCCTGGACGTCGATTACGTGCCAGCCGAAGGTGCCCTAAGGGGTAGGTGGATGGTCCTTGTCGACCAGAGCTTCCGCGATTTGGACGACGGGCTCGTTTCGATCTTGTGAAAGTTTGACCAGCAGCCTGAATGCATCGACAGCGTTGATGTCGTGTCGCTCCATGACGATGCCCTTGGCCTGACCGATTATGTCGCGTGACGCCAAACCACTTCGGAATTGTCTGCCGCGGCGCGCGCCGGACAGTCCTACGGCCGCGTGAGCCGCGATCACCAACGCCAACTCTTCGATATGCGCCGTGAAATTGCCGGCTCGTTCGGAGTAAAGATTCAATGCACCCAGCTCAGAGTCGTCGGTGAAAAGCTGAATCGTCAGTGATGAGCGCACCGACGTTTGGGCCAGCGCCGCAGTAATGAAGTCCGGCCATCGCGTCTCAGCTTGGTAATCATCGACAACCACCGTGTGATGTTGCTGGAGGGCTGACAAACACGGGCCCTGCTGATGATGTTCCTGCAACCTGTCCAAGGTCCGCGAGGTCTCTCCAGTCGCTGCCGTCGACGTCAGCCGCCGTCGTTTGTCGACCAGTGTCACGCCCGCATGATGCACGCCCGCGAGTAGGCGCACCGCGGTCTGCGTCACCTCCAGCAGCAACTCGTCGGGGTCGATGTCGCCGATTCGCGCGCCGTGCATGCTGCGCGCCAGTTCGCCGATCCGTCCGTGCAAACTGTCGTCTTGCTCGTTTTCTCTCGCCATCGCGCCGCCTCGCCTTGCCACATATTTGACGTTGCCATTTTAGACAGCCTCGTGCACTGCCGATCGAGCGTCGAGGAGCGCTAGATTTGCGAGGTGGCCGGCGTCACCTGGTCTACTCGTGCAACTGACCCCGCCGTCGTGCTCGGCTGGAGGCCGTCGCGGAACTGCACCTGGAAGGCGCCGTCTGCAAGGGCCTTGCTCGCCGTACAAACCAGGGCACGAGATTGGGTTCACAGAGGCATCACCGAGTGTTGATCGAGCAACAGCGCCCGTTGGAAGTAGTGCATCCCGATTCTATGCATGGCGCGCGGCCTTTTGCGCGAGTTGCACCCGCGAGGTCAGGCCGAGCTTGGTGTAGACGTGGGTGAGATGGGCTTGGACGGTGCGCGGGGAGACGAACAGCCGCGCGGCGACCTCCTTGTTGCCCAGGCCTTCACTCACGAGTTTCACGACGTCGAGCTCTGCGCGGGTAAGCGAACCCCAGCCGCTAGTCGCGCGCTTGCGCTCGCCGCGGCCTCTTAGCGCGTACGCGGTTGCCTCCTCGTTTGACAAAGCCGCACCCTCCGCCCAAGCCGCATCAAAGTCGCGTTCACCCAGGGCATCTCGAACGGCGCCGATTCTGGCCTCGTCGCATTCGTCGAGAATCTTGAAGCGCACCAACCCCATCCGCTGACGGGCCGCGTCTGCCGCACCGAAGAGGCGTGCCGCCAATAGGTCGTTGTCACTTTCGGCCGCCGCGACGGCCAGGCAGTCCAGGGCAAACGGAATTATCAGGTCACCGCCGAGGCGGGCAGCCAGCTCGAGCGCGTCGTACCCGTCGCGTTCGGCCCTCTCGAGTTCGCCCTGTGCGATCTGTATACGCGCGCGCGATGTCAACGATGCCGCCAAACTCCACGCCGTGGTAACCGACACCACATCGTCGGCCCAGCGACGGGCGGCGGCGAGATCGCCGCATGCCAACGGGGCAAGAGGCGCCCAGGTGTATATCCCCGCTGTCAGGGGATCCATCGCCGTGCCGTCGCGCGCGGCTTCGTATGCGTCCCACGCTGCGGACGCATCGCCCGTGGCCAGGTGCACCGTGCCCAAAGCTGCCTGGGCAATTCCTTTGTGGAATTCAAGGGACTCCGATGCGCGTTCGAGGTGCTCTACCGCCCCTGCTCGCGCGTTCGCAACATCTCCGAGATAGGCCAGCGCGTAGGTCCGCGTGGTCGAACCGGCCATCGCCCACGACAAATCGTTGGCCGCGATGCATTCTTCGACCACCTCACCCAACCGCGCGACGCACCCAATCAAGTCGCCGCGGAGGACCTGTGCCCAGCCCAGCACGTAGCGCAACTGACGACATAGAAAACCGTCGCCGACGTCCTCGGCAATCCGAAGTCCTTCCTCGGCGGCAAGTTGAGCCGCGGCGGGCTCGTCCAACACGCGTCCGGTCATCCACTCGAGGCCGATGATCTGCGCCAACGACCGGAAATCGCCAATCTCGCGGGCGAGTTCCTTCGCCTCTGCGAACAACGGCCCGGCCATCTCACGGTCGTAGGCATTGACTAGGGCTGCGCAGGACGTCAGGGCCCGCACCAGAAGCGTTGGGTCGCCGAGTTCCCGTGCCGTTGCGAGCGCCTGCTCGGCCTCGTCACGGCCCTCGGTCGAGCCGGTAATCGACAGCAGCAGCGCTTGGTCCGCGGAAGCACGCACGCGCGCAGCCGATACGTCGGCGGTTTGCGGACTATCGACGGCAAGCGCGACGCCGAGCCAGTTCAGTCCTTCCTGCACGCGTCCCCGCGTGAACCACAGTGGTTGCAACGACGACGCCAATGCGAGTGCCAACGTGTCATCCGCTCGTTCCCTGCTCCACGCAAAAGCCGCTCGTAAATTGTCTATTTCGGCTTCCACCCGCTCGATGCGCTCTTGGTAGGCGCTATCGGCAGGTTCGTCCAGAAGTGCGGCCATCGCGGTGTAGTGGTCGCGGTGGCGGGTTCGCACATCGTCACCTTCGAGGGCCTCGCGGAGCTTTTCCTGTGCGTATTGACGCACCGTTTCCAGCATCCGGTAACGGGTGCCACGGCCGGTGACTTCAGCCACTACCAGCGACTTGTCCACCAGCAGCGTGAGTTGGTCGAGTACCTGGTAGCGCTCGACGTCGGCGCCGCCAGCGACTGACTGGGCGGCGTCGAGATCGAACCCCCCCAGGAAAACCGCCAGCCTGCGGAACAAGAACTGCTCTTGCTCGGACAGCAACGCGTGCGACCAGTCCACCGATGCGCGCAATGTCTGTTGGCGCCGCACAGCGGTGCGGGCGCCTCCGGTCAGGAGCCGAAACGTGTCGCGCAGGCTGTCCAGGATCTCTGACGGAGTCAAGGCGCTTACCCGTGCGGCGGCCAGTTCGATGGCCAACGGAAGACCGTCGAGTCTGCGACAGATCTCGGTCACGACTTCTCTGTTCTCGGCGGTCACCCGAAATCCGGGCCTTGTCCTGCGTGCGCGGTCGCAGAACAACTCGATCGCTTCGTCCTCCAACGACAGCGACGACACGCGCCAGCTCACTTCGCCGGCGACACCGATCGGTTCGCGGCTCGTCGTGAGCAGCGTCAATGCCGGGCTCCCTGCCAACAAGGAGGTGATCAACTCGGCGCTGGAGTCGAGTAGGTGCTCGCAGTTGTCGAGCAGGATCAGCATGCGACGATCGCGAACGAACCGCAGCAGTATGTCGATGGTCTGTTGGCCGGGCTGGTCGGGCAGGCCAAGCGCTCGTGCCGCCGTCACTGGCACCGCGTCGGGATCGGTGATCGATGCCAGGTCGACATACCAAACCCCGTCGGCGTACTCGATGGCTGTTGCGGCGGCGATCTGAATCGCCAGGCGTGTCTTGCCCGCACCACCCGCGCCAGTCAAAGTGACAAGCCGGTTTTCGGCGAGTGCTTCCCGAATTCCCGCCATCTCTGCTTGTCGTCCGATGAAAGTCGTCAGCTGAACCGGAAGATGCTCGGTTGCAACGATATTGGCCGTGCGCAACGGCGGGAAGTCATTGTGCAGATCCGGATGGCACAGTTGGACAACCCGCTCCGGTCGGGGAAGGTCGCGCAGTGGATGGGAGCCCAGGTCGTTGAGTGTGACGTCCTCCGGGAGCTGGTCGACGACAAGTGGTTCCGTCGCCCCAGAGAGCACCGTCTGTCCGCCGTGGGCAAGGTCGCGCAGCCGTGCAGTGCGATTGATCGTCGGGCCGATGTAGTTACCTTCGTCGCGCAGGTTCACATCGCCGGTGTGCAGGCCGATGCGCAGCTTGATCGGCGCCAACGGGGCTCGCTGCAAGTCGAGAGCGCATGTCACCGCGTCGGCGGCGCGCGCGAACGCTATGACGAAGCTGTCGCCCTCCCCCTGCTCGACGGGCCGCACGCCGTGGTGTGCGGCAACCACGTCGGCAAGCGTCTGGTCGAGGCGCGCGACTGCAGCCTTCATCGCCTGCGGCTGGGTCTCCCACAGGCGAGTCGAACCCTGGACGTCGGCCAGCAGCAACGTGACGGTGCCAATCGGAAGCTCACTCATGTCCGGGCCAATGTCTGGGTTGCTCCAGCTTGCTTCGCTCATGCTAGCCAGCGTGCGGTGGCGCACAGCGCAAAACATCAGCGAAATCGCCAATAGTTGCGACCGGGGTATGCGTATGTACGCATGCAGAAACCTCAGATCTAGGCGCATTGGCCGATGGCTGCGGGTCGGGCTCGCCGGACAGTCGACTCCATGACGGCATATGACTTCATCGTGGTTGGTGCAGGGTCGGCAGGTTGCGCGGTGGCGGGACGGTTGGCGACCGAGTCTTCGGCAAGCGTGCAGTTGGTCGAAGCCGGTGGTTCTGATCGACGGTTGACGACGCGAGTGCCGCTGTTGGCGCCGATGCAGTACGGGACTTCGTTGGACTGGGCGTATGTAACCGAACCGGAGCCCGCCTGCGGCGGCAGGCGGATCGCGCAACCGCGCGGTCGAGTGCTCGGCGGTTGCAGTGCGATGAACGGCATGTTCTGGGTCAAGGGCAGCAATCTGGACTACGACGGCTGGCGGCTACCCGGCTGGGGGTGGGATGACGTCGCTCCGGTATTCGCACGGATCGAGCAGGGGCCGATGCACATCACCCGCTCACCATTTCCCGACGAGTTGTCTCATCGCTTCGTCGCGTCCGCGCGGGCATCCGGCGTCGCTTCCAACGATGACGTCAGCGGACCCGAACTCGACGGTGCGGCGATCACGCCGGTCAACATCCACAAGGGCCAACGCTGGAGTACGGCCCGCGGGTACCTCGGCCACTGCAACAATCTGACCGTCGTCACCAAGGCCTCCGTCGACCGGGTGATCATCCGTGACGGCCGCGCCGTCGGAATCGAATATCGCCGCCGCGGACGTGCGCACCGGGCTTTCGCCGACCAGGAGGTCGTCCTGAGCGCCGGCGCTTTCGGCACCCCGCAGCTGCTACAGGTGTCAGGTATCGGTCCGGCGGATCACCTCCGCCGGGTCGGAGTCACCCCACTGGTCGACAGCCGGCGTGTCGGCCAGGGCCTCGCCGACCACCCGTTGACCTGGGCCATCTGGTCCCTCGCGCCAGGCCACGTCGGCCTCGCCGACACTGCAAACCCAAAGTGGTTGCTGCAGTGGCTGTTACGTCGCGGCGGAAAGCTCACCAGTAACGGCGGCGAGGCGCTGGCCCACATCCGGTCGACGCTGGACGCCCCGGCATGCGACGTTCAGCTGATCTTCACGCCCGCCGACGCCCGGGCGGAGCCCCGCGGGGGAAGACTTGCTCCCGCGTTGTCGGTTGGCCATTCGTATTGGACTCCCAAGAGCCGTGGAAGTGTCCTCATTCGTTCATCGGATTCCGCGGTACCACCGGCGATTCGAATGAACCTGCTCACAGAGCGCGAGGATGTCGAGGCACTCGTGCGCGCGGTCAAGCGAACACGGGAGATCATGGCCACCGAGCCGATCGCATCGGCCGTCGAGCGCGAGCTCCAACCCGGTGCCGCCGCGGATATCGAGGCCTGTATCAGGAACACCGCGAAAACCACCAGCCATCCGGCGTGCAGCGTCGCGATGGGTAATGACGCCGATAGCCCGCTTGACGAGAAGCTGCGGGTGCGCGGCGTGGAAAGCCTCCGAGTCGCCGACGCCTCGGCGCTCCCCCAGATACCTCGCGCCAACACCAACGCCCCGTCGATCATGATCGGCGAACGCTGTGCCGATTTCCTGCTGGCGGACGTGAGCCCTGGTGCGATATGAGTACGCCGTGCGCACCTAATCTGGGCGGGTGGTGCTGCTAGGACAAACAGATCCGCTTCCGCAGTCAAGCCAACGCTTCTTGATCACCGGAGCGTCTGGCGCCGGCAAGAGCACATTGCGGATGGTGGTCAGCGATCTGCTCGACCTCCCCACCGTTGAGCTCGATTCGCTCCATCACGGCCCCAACTGGACAAGGCGGCCAACCTTCGCTGCTGATGTCGACACCTTCACGGCGGCGCCCGCCTGGGTCACGGAATGGCAATACTCCTCGGCAAAGCCGTTACTGCTGAGTCGATCTGACGTCCTGGTCTGGCTGGACCACACTCGCTGGACCGTTATGCACCGGGTAGTACGTCGCACATTGCGACGACGACTCCTCAAACAGCGGCTCTGGAACGGAAACTATGAACCGCCGTTGCGAACGGTGTTCACCGACCCCGAGCACATCATTCGCTGGGCGTGGGACACCTACCAGCCGCGGCGCCGCGAAGCCCTCCAAGTAGGCCGGGTGAACGATCGTCCCGTCGTCGTACAACTGTCGAACCAGAGCCAAGTCGAGACGTGGATACGCGGGCCACTCGCTTCCCTAGCTTCTGCCCGAGAGAAAGACTGAAGCTTCGCTGGTTCAGCATCAAACGCCACCGGCTCGTCCAACACCTCACAGACCGAGTGCCGCGCGAGTGGGCTCGGATACGGTCGACAACCTTGGCGGCAGCGGCAATCTCTCTAGAGCCGCCCGCAATTAAGAAAAATAAGGATAATCTAAGGGTATGATAAGAGCGGCTTGAGTCGGTGCCGGAACAGATTGAGGTGTCGTGACCGTCCGTGACGATATAGAGGCCGAGCGTGCCATGCTGGCTGACGCGTTGGAGGCCCTTGGCCCCGATGCCCCCGCTGGATGCGGACATTGGACAGCGTTCGACGTTGCGGCGCACGTTGTCGCGGCCGAGCGGGCAGCTGGAACGCTCGCGTTCTGCATCCGGGTGCTGGCCGCGAGGGGTGTCCAATTTCATCCAAAAGCCCAGTTAGTTGCTTCCGCCATCCGTCGAGAACGCCGCGTCGGCTATCCCGCGGTGATCGCGCGGCTCCGGCAGCGATCTCCGCGGTTGCTGTTAGTTCCAGCGGTGGGTGCGTCCACCTTGTTTGAGGTGTGGATGCATCACGACGACCTTGCAACGACGAACGGTCTTGCTCACGGTGCTCCAGACCACCTCGCCGAGGCGATCCCATCGCTGATGCGATATCAGGCTAAACACCTGCCCGCTGCCAGTCGGCTGATCGTCCGCACAACCGATGGCTACGAATGGACATTCGGTCCCAACGGCGGCCCCAGTGCCGTATTGGCGGGGTCTGCAGCAGATCTCATCCGATGGCTCGCTGGCAGGGGCCCAATATCCGCACTCGATGTCGAGGCTGACTTAGCCGTGGTCGATCAGCTGCATGCGTTCGTCGGCAACATTTAAACTGGCCTGCTTACAGCAGCGGGGGTCAAGTTTCAGAAGTTGGAACAGGGTCAGTCTCCGGGAGTTGTTGACACATACGAAGGACCGGGGTTGCAACACGTGCTCACCGAAGCCATCCGAGAGGCACGAGACGGGCTGTCGCCAATAACCTGGGTACAGGCAATTCAGCAGATCTCCCCGGGCGACCTCGGTCGTTTCAGGCTGGTGACCATGGGCCGTTCCTTTCATTGGATGGACCGCGAACTAGCCCTTACTGCTCTTGACGGGATGGTCGACGACGATGGCAACCTGGTTAGCGCCAACAACAGCACGGCCCGAAGCCGACGGCCGATACCCGCCAGACACATGAGGAAGTATTGGCGAATTCACCGTTCCGACAGGTGAATCGACAGGTCTATGAATTCCTACGGCCCTGGACCATCGAGCATGCCATCGGCTACCTCTACTCGACCTCGCTGTTCATTCGCCGACTGCTCGGTGACCGGCAGACCGCCTTCGAGGAATCGGTCACCGACTCTCTCGCGATCGATCCCACCGGACACTTCACCTAACCCGTCCTTCTCGAGGTCCTGACCGTTACTAGAAACTAGAGCCTCAAAGCAACGGTTAGGAGGATTGACCCGATGAAGGCCGTGACGGTGCATGCCGACGACGGGATAGCTCTGCACGTCGGTGTTCTGGGCGATGGCTCCGACGTTCTGGTGTTGTCCGGAGGGCCGGGTTGCGTGAACTATCTCGAGAACGACGACTTGGTACCCCGCGGGGCTCGCGCCTGGTTTCCCGAGCCGCGAGGCGTTGGCCGATCTGGCGGCGCCGCCCACGACCTCGCCCGCGCGGTCGCCGACCTCGAAGCGATCAGAACCGACGTCGGCGTGGATTCCTGGACCGTGCTTGGCCATTCATTCGGTTCGGACTTGGCCGTTCGTTACGCCTTGGACCATCCGGCACGTGTCCGCGCCGTGGTGGGTATCGCCGGCCACGGCCTGCACAAGGATCGAACGTGGTCGGCAATCTACTCCGCGCTCCGTCACACGGAAGACGAGTTCGTCATCGACTGGCAGCCCGACGTGCACGAGGCGCTCAACGCCTCCTTCATCGAGTGGATTCACGAGCCCGCGTTGTACCGACGATTGGCCGACACCCGCGTGCCGATGACCTTCCTGGCCGCAGGTGAAGATATTCGACCTGACTGGCCACTTCGTCAGCTCGCCGCATTGGTACCGCGAGGAGACTTCCGCGAGTTGACCGGTGTCCCACACAACTTTTGGAGCACGCACCCGTCGACATGGACTCAGACCGTGTCCGACCTTTGCCGCACCGCTCCCGCGGCTGATAGGTAAAGTGTGAGTTGGCGACTGGCGTGGGTGGGGCACCACCGGGAAGCAAGGTTCGGACGCATCGACCGCCTGGGTGCTCCTCACTGTGAGGAGCACTGTCTTGTCCGCAACGATCATCGACGGCGCGCATGTCGCCGACACCATACTTGCCGACGCCCGGGAACAGGCCGCCGAGTTTGAACGGAAGGCGGGCAGAAGAGCCTGTCTGGCAACGGTTCTGGTCGGCGACGACCCCGCCTCGCACACCTACGTGCGGATGAAGACCAACCGATGCCGCACCACCGGTCTGGACTCGCGCAGCCACCACGTCGCCGCGACCGCGACCACCACGGACGTCACTACCCTGGTGGACGAACTTTCTGGCGACGACAGTGTGGACGGCATTCTCGTCCAGCATCCGATGCCCGCGCAGATCGACGAACGCGAGGTGTTCGAAGCCATCACGCCAACCAAGGACGTCGACGGAGTGACGATGGCGTCATTCGCCGCGATGGCTTTGGGAGGGCGAGGATTTCAGGCCTGCACCCCGGCTGGAATCATCCATCTACTCGACGCCTACGGCGTAGATCCCACCGGCTTGCACTCGGTCGTGGTCGGCCGTAGCCCAATCCTGGGCAAGCCCGTCGGTATGCTGCTGCTCGCCCGCAATGCCACCGTCACCTACTGCCACGCCCGAACCTCCGACCTGCCCGGGATCATCGCTGCGGCCGACATCGTCGTTGCCGCGGTCGGCCGACCTGAACTCATCAAAGGTGCGTGGATCAAACCCGGAGCTGTGGTCATCGACGCCGGCTACAACCCGGGCAATATCGGCGACGTCGAATACGCCCCGGCCGCCGAGAGAGCCAGCCTCATCACACCGGTGCCCGGCGGCGTCGGACCGACAACGATCGCCGTCCTGCTGCACCAAACCGTCACAGCAGCAGTCCAGTCAGCCGGAGTGCCCACCACCGGGGTGTGATGTCTCACTTCTTGGTTACGTGGATGAGGAGAAATGGCGGGAGCCCGGCCCGATGGGGATGGACACGCGCACCGCCTCCTCGGGCGCCATTGGCCGATCGCCATCGCAGGCGACGACTTCGGCCATACCACCGTCGGCCGGGCGCTGGCCGAGCGCAGGGAACAGCTCCCCTTACTCCGCCCGCCACAACGAGGCCGAGATCTGCGAAGCGGACGGCGCAGCCGCTTCCGGGCAGATGGCAGCCCAAAGTCGCCAGGTGACCGACTGTCGGGGCTGACTGTTCGGAAGCCGTTCCTCGACTGAGATCGCCAGCGGGCACTCGTAACTAGCGTGCCCGTCTCAGTGAACCGGCGGTCGACCGCCGAACCCTGTGATGAACCGCTGCACCGCTCGGGCCAGTGACCGTGGGACGTGGTCTGGATCCATGAGGTCGTTCTCGGCCAGAGGGCTCGCTTCATCGGCCACTGTCTGCTCGGTGAATGGCCGCAGCTTCTTCCCCTGTGCGCGGAGCGCCTCAACGGCCTTCAACAGCGAACGGCATTCGAGCGCCGCAGCTTCCAGCTTGCCAACGGGCACGCCAAGGTGTTCCGCGACCAATTGGTCTCGCACAGAAATGATTTCGCGGCGCACCTCGCCGGACTCCGAACTGTCCGGATCCGCCTCGATGGCGACATCACACTCGCTGTCGAACCCCATCGACCGGTTGTTGAGATTTGACGAGCCGATCCGCAGTAGCCGGTCGTCGACCGTCATCACCTTCGAGTGGATGTAGATAGGTGTCCCGCCGTCGGTCTCCGGCCAGTAGATGCCCAAACGCCGGTATTCGTCTGCCTCCCAGAGCAACTGTATGAGCCGGTGGCGTGCGCCGTCCATCGTCTCGCGCTCGAGGCGGTTGTTGCCTTTGCGAGGAAGCACGATGACGATCTCGGGACCGTTCTGTTCCTTGAGTCGGGCGGCGAGGGCTTCGACGATGCGCCGGGCAGCCAAATACTGGTTCTCCAAATAGATCACGTGGCGTGCCGCCGCTATAGCCGCGAGGTTCAGCGCCTCCACCTCGCGGATCTCGCCCCGGCTGTCGAGTTCCGGCAACGTGCGGACGATGCCAATGTCGACGTCGCGCAGCGATGCATCCAGTTTCGTGGGCCAGGTCGCGTGCTGGGCGTCGACCGGGGCCAACGGCTCGGCCGTCGCGGTATGCCAGCGGTCTCGCGCTTGCTTGGCGAGCTCACGCCCGGCCGCTCCGTCAACCGCTGCCGCGACCTCGTGCCGCGGCCCATAGCCGCGCCCCGCCGTGCGCCGTCGGCGACTGTCATGCTCGTGGGCGCTGGTGTCCCACCGGTCGGTGGTGAGGTCGATGCCACCGCAGAACGCCGCGGCGTCGTCGACGACCACGATCTTCTGGTGATGGACAGCGCCGGTCGGATGGGCGCCGTCAGTGGCGAAGTGAATTCGCTTGCTTGTGACGCGATTCAGAACCGGCACAGGGGTGAGGCCGAACCAGACGTCGTCGAAGGCGGGGAGCAGGCGCAGGTTGGACCTAAGCAAGTAGATGTCGAGAGCCGGCCGCTTCCACAGCATCCAATAGAGGAAGGCGCCGAGCAGATTGGGGCCCGGGAGTGTCTTGACGCCTCGCTCAAATGTCATCCGGGCGTCGAAATCCCAACCGATCAACATGATTCGATGTTGGGCGCGCAACATCGATGCCTTCACGTGCGTGAAGTAGTCGGCGGCATCGATGATGCACGCGAATTGGTCGGCACGCTCAACGCGCCAGCACGTCTGGCCGGGAATCAGCAGGCGATCGTCGCTCACACCGAGTCTCTCAACGCCCTCGACGGCTCAGCGCAGACATAGCGCAGTGTTTACCACAACGAGGTCCTGTGCCACGTCGTCCTGCAACACTCGAAACAACAAAGACACCCGCCGTGATCGGAGCGCGCAATCTTGGGTACAAGTATTCATGCGAGTGGCGACCTTCAACATCCTGCACGGACGCACCGCGGGAGGCGGAGTCGATCTTGATCGTATGCGCGAAAGCGTGCTCCGACTGGACGCCGACGTGCTCGCGCTACAGGAGGTCGACGTTGATCAAGAGCGGTCGGGGCGAGCTGATCTGACCGCAGTGGCGGCCGAAGCCATGGGTGCGGTCGCCCATCGATTCGTCGCCGCCATCGCGGGCACGCCGGGTGCGACGTGGATGGCGGCAACGGGTGAGGAACTACCAGGCACCGCCGGTTACGGGATCGCCTTGCTATCGCGCTACCCGGTTGTCAGTTGGCAGGTGTTGCCCTTACCCCGGCTCCCGTTCCGATTTCCGATGTACTCGCCAGGTTCGGGCCGGGTGATGGTCGTCGACGAGGAGCCCCGCACGGCGGTGGTCGCACTGTTGGAGACGCCGTGGGGTCAGATCACATTCGCCAACACGCACCTTTCGTTCGTTCCCGGATGGAATCGTCGCCAGCTGCGCCGACTGGTCGACGATCTGCAGGGCTTTCCCGGCCCTCGCATGCTGGCGGGCGATCTCAACCTCACCCCATCGGCGGTCCGGCGCTCTTCGAGGATGCGCTCGCTGGGCCAGGCCGCGACCTTCCCGGCCGGATCACCGCGGCGTCAGATCGACCACATCCTGACCGACGATGCTCGCCTCGAGGTGCGACGCTGCGAGGCTCCGCTCTTGCCGATCTCGGATCACCGGCCGCTCGTTGTCGACATCGTGAAGGCCTGAGGCGACTCTGCAGCGAATGAGTCACCGGATCAAGAACAATGAAGGGTCGGTGTTGCCGTCCGCAGCGGAGCGTTCCGACGGGCCCGGCGACAAGACGAGGTGACGCCCATCGCCGCAAGTTCGACGTCGTGCACGACTTCCTCCGGACGGTTCTTGGTGTAGTCGACGAATTGGTCGGCGCCGAGAGTCGCTGACGGGCACCGCGCGAGTCCTCCGCCGACAATCAGCGCTGAGTAGCAGAGGTTAATGGTCGTGGTCGAACACGACGAGGGTGTCGGCCAGATCGCCGTCGACGAAATACGCCCGGCACGTGAAAGGGTCATGCAGCGTGCCGCCCACTTCGTTCGGCGCCTCGACAACGCCCTCGACACTCCGCACGCTGATGCGGGAGTGGTCGACTCCGTTGAGCGGCCCGCCGCTCGTTAGCGAGAACAAGTCCATGACGTCCGGGTCCAGTTGGGCGCTCGTCACGGTGACGTCGGTGAGTTTCGCTGTGGACGGTGCCACCAGCTGTGCTACGACATCCCGTTCGCACCGCTGCTGTGCCGCACGTTCGCCCATGTCCACGGATGCCGCTTCGATGAACCCGAAACCCCGCGTGGCTATGGCGATGGCGGCCAGGCCGGCACCACACGTCGCCGCGGCTGCCAGGAGCAGCGCACATGACCTCTTTTGAGCTCCCATGTATTGCCGACTTCGCCTACAGCGTGGGCAGAATCGACTTCATCGTATCGATCTCTTTCTGCTGGCTGGTGATGATCGACTTGGCCAGGTCCACTGCTGCTTGACTCTGGCCGTTCTTGGCCTCGTTCTGGGCCATGTCGATCGCCCCCTGGTGGTGGCTGATCATTTGGGTCAGGTAAAGCTTGCTCGCCGCCACGCCTTGAGCCTTCTCGAGGGCATCCATGTCGGCTGGGGACATCATGCCCATCCCGGGCATTGCGCCCATTCCGGGCGACATTGACCCGCTCGGCATCATGGAGCCGCTGGGCATCGAATGACCGGGCATGTCCATGCCGGGCATCGTGGTGGGCATCCCCCACTCGGTCAGCCAGCCCTTCATCTGCTCGATTTCGGGGCCTTGGGCATTCTTTATCTGCTTGGCCAATTCGATCACCCGCGTGTCGATTCCCTGCTTGCCAAGGATCATGTCGCTCATTTCGATGGCCTGCTGGTGATGCGGGATCATGTGCTGGGCGAACATCGCGTCTACGTTGTTGTGCGCCTGGGCCTGTGCCGGCGCCGAAGTGGAGGCCGAAGGGGGCGAGGGGGGCGCCTGCTCGGTCGTGGCCTCGCTACACGCTCCGAGGGCGAGAAGCGCGGCCACGGCTGCCACACCCACAACGACACTATTTGTCGATTTCATCTTGCAAACTCCCTTTTCCTATCTGGGGCACCGGTGTGTCCGCACACCCGTTTTCGGTGCCCAAGTCTTTATTTCCTGGGCTATGGCTGGGCTAGCTATTCCATGGAGATTCGATAAAGCGCGCCGCGCGGGTCCGTCAACTGCTCCCCACCCCGGCGCCCATGTGGGACCCGTTGTGGCAGTACAACATCCAGGTGCCAGGGCTGGTGGTGAAGCCGCGCCGGCTCATCGGTGCAGACGTGACGCGCTGTGTCCTCACCTCAGCCTTCCCTGGATGTCCTGATCCCAGAGTGCCCCCCGCACGTGAGGGGTTTGATGATGGTTCTGTGAAGATTCCCTCAACAGCAAGGCAGGGATCGTCGGGGCGGCACCATGAAGGGATGGACTCCTCCCCGCCACCCCTCGGCTCGGTCGGCTCGGGCTATCGCGCGCTGGTCGTCGACGACGAGGTGCCGCTGGCGGAGTTGGTCGCCAGCTATCTGCAACGGGAGCATTTCGAGGTCACGGTTTGCCACACCGGGGTGGCGGCGTTGGCGGTCGCCCGCGACGTCGATCCGGATGTCGTGGTGTTGGATCTAGGCCTGCCGGGCATCGACGGGGTGGAGCTGTGCCGACAGCTGCGAACGTTCTCCGATGCCTACGTCGTCATGCTGACGGCCCGCGACACTGAGATCGACACCATCGTCGGGCTGTCCGTGGGCGCCGACGACTATGTCACCAAACCGTTCAGCCCACGAGAACTCGTCGCCAGGATCCGGGCCATGCTGCGCCGTCCGCGAACCGCAAGTGTGCCGGTTTCTTCCTCCGGTCAACCCGATCCCGATGCGCAGCCGCCTCGGATGTTCGGGCCGCTGTCCATCGAGATCGGCAGCCGGCAGGTGTTCCTCGACGGCGAACCAGTTGCCTTGACGCGCACCGAGTTCGACATTCTCGCCGCGCTGTCGTCACGCCCCAACATGGTGTGGACCCGCCGCCAACTGATCGAGGCGGTGTGGGGAGAACCCTGGGTCGGCAACGACCACCTCGTCGATGTTCATGTCGGGCATGTGCGACGCAAACTGGGTGACGACGCGGCAGATCCGCGATTCGTGTTCACCGTGCGCGGGGTCGGGTATCGGATGGGGACGGGCCAATGACCACGCCAAGTCCCGGCCGGACGGGTTTCGGGATGCGGCGCCGGCTGTTGATCGCACAGGCCCTTGTGCTGTTGGCCGGGGGCGTGACCACGTGGGTGGTGGCGCTGGTGGTCGGGCCGCCGCTATTCCGCGAGCACTTGTTGCAGGCCGGCGTTCCACATGACTCGCATGAGCAGTTCCATGCCGAGCAGGCCTATCGGAGCGCGACCGCCATCTCCATCGCGGTCGCCATCGCTGTGGCTGCCCTCACCGCCTTCATGGTCACCGCCTACGTCGGTCGCCGCCTGCAGCGCTCCGTCGCCGAGCTGTCCACGGCCGCCAGCGCGGTGGCCGAAGGTCGCTACGAGATCCGCGTCTCGCCGCCCCAGCTGGGCGATGAGTTCGATGACCTGGCGTCGGCGTTCAACCAGATGGCGCAGCGCCTTGAGGCGGTGGAGACAACTCGACGACGAATGCTGGGTGACCTCGCCCACGAGATCCGCACTCCTGTCTCGGTGCTGGAGGCCTACCTGGAAGCCGTGGAAGACGGAGTCAAGACGCTCGACCCGCAGACCATCTCGATGCTGCGCGAGCAGACCGGGAGGTTAGTGCGCTTCTCCGCCGACGTGGCTGCGCTGGCTCAGGCAGAGGAAGCCCACGCCACGATCACTCCCGGGCGAGTCGACGTCGACGAGCTTGTCGCCACCGCGGCTGCGGCGGTCGCGGACGAGTACACCGCCAAACAGGTCACGCTGACGTCGAAGGCCACAGGTGTCGGCACGCTGTGGGCAGACCGCCAGCGCCTCGCACAGATCCTTGGGAATCTGCTCGACAACGCCCTGCGGCACACCCCCGCTCATGGGCATGTCCAGATCGCCGCCAACTCTGACGCCAACGATGTGGTCTTCACCGTCACCGATGACGGTGACGGCGTCGCTGGCGAACACTTGCCCCGCCTGTTCGAACGCTTCTATCGCGCTGACACCGCTCGCGACCGCGGCCGCGGCGGAGCGGGTATCGGACTGGCCATCGCCAAGGCGCTAACCGAGGCCCACGGCGGCCGCATCAGCGTCCAGAGCCGCGGACCGGGCACGGGAACGACGTTTACCGTGACCGTGCCGGTCAG
This sequence comes from Mycolicibacterium stellerae, assembly GCF_003719305.1. Taxonomy (GTDB): domain Bacteria; phylum Actinomycetota; class Actinomycetes; order Mycobacteriales; family Mycobacteriaceae; genus Mycobacterium; species Mycobacterium stellerae. The sequence continues at coordinate 25,339 of NZ_RARC01000018.1, read as the reverse complement.
GCTGACACCTGGCCCCGGCACGGATCAGCGGCGGCAGGCGCCGGCCAGTCCGTAGACCATCGATGACGTCGAGGCCCTGCGGATCTGACACCCGAACGTTATTGGCTGGTGCTTGTGTTGCTCCGCCGCCGCTCGGACGATCAAGGGCAATGACCTCAAGGGCATTGTCAAGAACCGAAGGCAGGGTGGCCGCTCGTGCAGCGGCGACTGCCTCTGTCGGCGCCGCGCTGATCCATTTCGCCGTCACGCCGGCCCACTGGGGTGTCTGGCTGCCGTCGGGGATCTTCTTCGCCTCGATCGCGGTGTTCCAACTGATCTGGGCGTTTCTCGTCTGGACACGACCGCCTGCGGTACTCCTCGCCGCAGGGGTTATGGCCAATACCGGCTTCGCCGTACTCTGGGTATGGTCCCGGACCGCGGGCGAGCCCTTCGGCCCGAACGCCGGTGAACCAGAACCAGTGCAGGCCGCCGGTATCTGTGCACTGTTGCTCGAGTGCTACATCGTCATGGGTGCAGCGTGGGCATGGTTTCGAGGCGAACGGGCAGCACTGGTGTCGGGTTTCGGAAGCGCGCTCGTTCTTCTCGGTGCCAACACCGTTGTCGCAGCTGCGGTTACCGCAGGAGTGGCTTCAGGCCTTCAGGGTCATAACCATCACCACGACGGGTCAGACGCTGCTCCAAGCGGACACCCGGCTCCACACAGCGACCACCACAACCATTCGGAGCCCGCCGTTCCGTTGGACGCCCGAGTGACTCAACCCTCTACGGCACCTGCGCCCGCCGCACCCGCTTTGCCTCTGACGGAGCCGCCACACGACACCAACGGAGAGCACCCCCACGACGAGTGAGCACCCGCCGAGGGTTCAAGGGATGAAGGACATCGAGAAGGGGCTGCAACCTTCAGGATCTGTGCGCGCTTGGCTGGACGGGACCCCGAGTTGGCCGCTGAGTTCCCCCGGGACCATCGACTCCACGACTGTGTGACTTTCTACCTTGTCGGCTGACCGCATGAGGCGATTAGTTTCGCAGTCAGTAGCGGCTTGGACGCCAATGACGCCTTTCAGCACACCGCGAGGGCAGAAACCCATGATCATCTGTGCAATCACCTGGCGCTTTTCGGGGACTTGGTGATCTTCAACCCTGGGAGTCCACGATGCATACCCATCCCAATGGGACTATCACGCGGCACATCCAGCCTGCGGCTTCGGGGGACGCCGGCCTGGAACCGTCGGGGGCATCGGTGGTGGAAGGCCGGATGCCGCTGACCGGCGGTGCGATCTCCTACACGAAGGCCGGGGCCGGGCCGGCTGTGCTGCTGATCCACGGTCTGGGCGGTACGCGCCGCACCTGGCGACACGTGATCCCAGACCTGGCGCGTACCCATACGGTCATCGCACCCGATCTTCCCGGTCATGGTGGGTCGGACCCACCGGCGGGGGACTATTCACTGGGCGCGCATGCGTGCGCGATGCGTGATCTGCTGCTCACGTTGGGCTTTCCGCGGGCGAGCATTGTCGGTCACAGCCTTGGGGGCGGTGTCGCATTGCAGGCCGGTTATCAGTTCCCGGAACGTATCGAACGCATGGCGCTGATCAGCAGCGGTGGTCTTGGTGCCGAGGTCACCCCGGTGCTGCGGGCGGCTACCCTGCCCGGCGCCGACGCGGTGGTTGCCGGACTTAGCTCGATCCCGGCGGCGCTGACCCAGCGCCTGTTCGGTGTCCTGCCGGCGCTGATCGGTGGCTCGGACGCCGGGGTGCTCGCCGAGGTGCTGCACGGGTTGAGCGCCGAACACCAACGACGGGCATTCCTGCGCACCGCGCGCACTGTCATCGACTGGCGCGGGCAGACAGTCAGCGCCATCCGCCAATTGGGTCTACTCAGCGATGTCCCGTTGCTGGTCGCTTGGGGTGCGAACGACAAAACCATCCCCCCACAGCATCACCACGCCCTGGCCGAACGTGTCCCGCACGCGGTGACCGTGGAGATCGCCGGTGCGGGCCACTACCCGCACGAAACCGCCCCAGCACAGATGCTGTCCGCGTTGCAGACTTTTCTGGCCGCGACCCAGCCGTACCGCTATGAAGAGGACCGCTTTGTGCAGCTCTTGACTTCCGTCGACCCGGTTGAGGGCCGCCATCGCACGGGCCGGGCCGTGCAGTCATCCTCGTCCGATCATCTGGTGAGGCACCGGTGGCCACCGCAGACGTCGCCGAACACGCCCATCTGAACGCCGCAGACCTCGAGGAGCTCGCCGTCGTATATCAAGCGCACCATCGCTTTTCAACGTTGCCTGGACCTGGCCCGCCCGCGTGGTGATCGGTGCCAGCCGCACCAAGACGGGTGGCTGCTGGGGACGCTCGCCCTGGACGCGGCGAAGACCATCGAGAACATGGAACTGGCGCACAATATCGGTCACGGTCAATGGGATTGGATGAACAACCCCGAAATCCACTCCACCACTTGGGAGTGGGACATGGCGGGGCCGTCCGCCCAATGGAGGTATTCCCACAACTACAGTCATCACGTGTTCACCAACGTCGTCGCCGTCGACGACGACCTCGGGTACGGGGTTCTCCGGGTCACCCCTGACCTACGGTGGAACCCCCGCAACCTGCTGCAGCCGCTGCGACATCTGTTGTTGGCGGCTACCTTTGAATGGGGGCGACGCGAGTCGCCCTCGCCATCGTCATGCGGTACCCAACCCGCGTACTGAAACCACCGTCGTGAGTAACGGCCGCCGACATCCATCATGACGCCAGCCAAACGAGCTCTGTCTATCGGCCAACGTGGCAGGCTTGGCGACGGCGCGGGCGTGGGAATGCACCGCGCCGCCACCAAGCGGGTGCGGTCAGTGCTGGCTAGTTTCGGGCGCGTCGATCTGTTCCTGGCCGTCGGCGTCGCTGACCGTCTCCTCACCGGCGACGGTGACGATGCCTAGGAGTTCCCGCTCGAGTACGACGGTTTCTTTTACTACGACGGCCTTGTCACCAAGCAGGGTGAATTCGTGCTCTTCTGCGACGAGGACCCACCCGGACATCGCCTCGTCACGGTTGGCCTCGGCGCCGGGTTCGCGTTCCAGACGGACGTTCTCGCGGCTGACCGGCACCGTCTTGGTGGCGTTCTTGGTGCCCCAATACTTGCGGAGCCGGCCGGTGCCGCGGATGTGCGCCCCCGGCTGGCCTGCCTGGTCTTCCGGCTTGCTGTGCTGGGAGTCCGCCGCCAGAGATCCGCTGTGTGGGCTGTAAGGCATGCCGTAGTGGTTGTAGAGATACTTCTCGGCCAGCGGGGACAGGTCGGTGTTGGGGTGGTGGTGCGGGGCACTCTTGAGTTGCTCCTTGTCGAAGGGCACGCTGAGCACGGCACCGTCGAACTGGGCTTTACTGATCGGCACCAAGGAGACATGGCTGCCGAAAAGGCCGCTCTTGACCGCGATCCACTCTGGCTGGTTGGTGTCATTATCAACGTAGATGTTGTCGACCTTGCCGAGCTTGACGCCCTCGGCGCCGGTGACCTCGACACCTCTCACGTTGTCCAGATTGATTGTGGAACTGGTCATGAGAAATTCCTTTCGGGCTGGATGGTGACCGGGCGGGATTGTGGTGTTATGCCGTGGCGAGCCGGCGGCCGCGTCACGGATCGAGCGACGTCCCGGACGGGATTCGTCCGACGCCCAATATCGTTTTCCTGTCCATGCGATGCGCTGAATGGTGTCATTAGCGTCCAGTCCGCTAATGACTGCGAACGCTATTCGCCTCTTGCGGACAGCCAACAAAGCCAAACGTCACAAGAGTGGGGAGCCGATGGTCCCCGGGCGTCATCGGCGGCCATGTTGAGCGGTCGGCGCCGACCTCGGCCCTCGAAGCTGACGTTGGGCAAGCGGCGGGGCACTATCGACCGGGCGGGTCCGGCGTCATGGGTCTTGGCGTGGCAAACCTTCCGTTGCGTCCCTACCGTTCGACTGCTGGTGCCGTTGCCCACGCACCGCCATCGGCTCTCGCATCGCACCTGAAAGCTGTTTGTCCTCGACTAGAACATTGCTAAGCGAGCGTTTTGGCCACCTGGTGATTATTGTAGAGCCGAAGAGCGGAGGCAAAAATGGTGAAGCTGTCGTCGACAAAAGTGAACGTCACATTGAGCGGTTTGGCGTTGTTGCTGACCGCGGGGACGGGCGTCGCATCAGCGGAACCCGCTGGGGACCCGCTGGTCAATACTACGTGCAGCTACGGGCAGGTTGTTGCGGCGCTCACGGCTGAGCGGCCCGACCTTGCCGCTGAGTTCCAACAAGAACCGATGGCGCAGGCCATGCTGACCAGCTTCCTCGCGGCGCCGCTGAATCAGCGCCAGCAAATGGTCGCACGCATTCAGGCCACCCCTATGGGCCAACAGTACATGGGGGGGATCACGCAGATCGCGAACAGCTGCAGCAAGTACTGAGCGCTTCGCCGATAACTGCCGACTCGATCTACGACGCGATCGCTGCCAAACATGTTGATCAAATCGAACTCTGAGGGAAGCTGCTCCGCTTAGAACTCATCCAGGTACCGGTAAGGCGTCGCCCGACTCACCCCGAGGGACTTAGCGATGTCCTTGCCGGTATGACGCTGGGCCTTCTTCCGCTTGGCGGCGGCGATGTCCGATCGACAGCGGCGAGGAGACCCTGCGCGTTCAGGTAGCTATCTGCCGGGCGAGTATTGGGCCGGCTCATTCCAGATCATCCGTCGTCATCGCCCCCGCGCTGAGCCGGTCTACGTAGGCATCAAGTGATTCCGAAGTGATGAAGCCGCGGCGACCGATATTGACCTTCGCGGGCCTCGCCGCGCTTGACCAACTCGTACACCGTGGTGTGGCCGATTCCTCCGAGGAGCTGTCGTGCCTCAGGGATCGAGACCAGCACCTTGGCTGCGGTGTCCATACCTGTACCTCTGTTCTTCCGTGCGTATCCGCCAGTAATCTGGCGGCCTCCGGCAGCAGGGCGATCGCGTCGTCATGTCTATGTCGGGCGACAGGGAGACGATCAAGCGGGTGGCCGATGACTCGGAGGTGATCGAGGGCGTCGAGGTACCGCGCTCGATCGAGCTGACCACCTCCGGCGGTGCCGATCCCGACATGTTCGTGCGCGTCGAATTGCGCGATGGCTCCCGGGTCCTCGCGGAGTTGTCGTGGAAGTACCAGGACAGGGTGAGATTCAGCAGAAGCAATTGCGGCAGACCGAGATTGCCAAGCTGGTAACCGATCTCGTCGTCAGCACTATGAGAACCGACGACATGGTGCCCGTCGGGGAAGCTCCCGACGTCTCGGCGCTACGGCAGTCCAAGGCGGTAGCACGCCGGTTCGTCGATCGTCAGCGACTTCCCCGGACACGCCGAGTGATGACCCCGGAGTTCCTGCCGGAGGTCGCCAAGGTCTACCGGGAGAACTTTGAAGGAAACCCGACCAAGGCAGTTGCCGTGACGTTCAACGTTCAGTCCCGTATGGCCAGCAAGTACGTGGACGCGGCTGAACCGGAGATGTCTACGGCCACACCTCGGACACCACGGCGCGGGCCGCGGTGGACGGCCTAGCCGACCAGCTCGGTCTAACAGACCTGTGACCAGTCGTTGCAATCCGCGTTGCTATACAGCGTCATTCTGACGAAAATGAGGCGGCTCCGGATTTCTCCGAAACCGCCTCTGAACTGCTATTACATTGGTCGGGCTGACAGGATTTGAACCTGCGACCACTTGACCCCCAGTCAAGTGCGCTACCAAACTGCGCCACAGCCCGGTGCCGCCGAATGGGACCGGCAGCAGCACGTGAGCCTACCGTAGCGCGACGTCACAATCCCAACCGCAACCGATGGATGGTCGTTCGTGCATCGCCGCCGTGACCTTCTGGCCAAGAACAACCGCACACAGCGCGCCGTTTCGTCGATGGAGCGGCTCAAGTACCTCGACGAGGTGCTCGAGCAGGAGTCGGCGCGCCGCAGTTTCTGACTAGATGGTGACCAGCCGGTAGAGCCCGATCAGGCCGACGACGACGATGAACGCGCGCAGCGCATTCGGAGACAGCCTGCGGCCGTAGTGCGCGCCGAGGTACCCGCCCACCAGCGAACCGAGCGCGATCAATCCCGCCGCCAGCCAGCTGATCCGGTCGAACGCGACGAGTATGTATGCCACTGCCGCAACAACATTCACGACCAGGGAGAGCAGGTTCTTTGCGGCGTTCATTCGGTGCATGTCCTCGGGCAGCAACGCACCCATCACGCCCATCAGCAGGATGCCCTGCGCGGCGGTGAAATAGCCGCCGTAGATACCGACGACGAAGGTGCCGATCACCAATGCCACCATGCGACCCCGCGATACATGCTCAGCCGAGTGGCCCGCTGCCTCGGCCCGCTTGCGCGCCCAGGCCTGGATCTTCGGCCCGATGAGGACCAGGATCAGCGCACCGATCAACAACACCGGCACGACTTCGGTGAAGACCTTCTCGGGTAGGTGCAGAAGCAGCCATGCGCCCACCAGGGCGCCGAGGAAGGACCCCGGTAACTGCCAGCGCAACCGGTGCCACTGGCCGCGCAGTTCCCTCCGATATCCCCAGGTGCCCGAAATACCCCCGGCAACCAACCCGATCGCATTCGACATCGTGGAGACCACCGGTGGATAACCCAGCGCCACCAGCGTCGGGAACGTCACGAGTGTGCCTGAACCGACGAGGCTGTTGATGGCTCCCGCCGCGACGCCCGCCAAGGCGATCAGGATCATGTCGATGACGGGCACCGAGCCAACTTATCGAGCGCGCGCTCCGCGCTTTTCGCGCACCCGCACGTTGATGCGGATGGGGCTGCCCTCGAACCCGAATGTCTCGCGCAGTCGCCGCTCAAGGAACCGGCGATACCCGGCCTCAAGAAAGCCCGAGGTGAACAGCACGAACGTCGGGGGCCGCGTGGTGGCCTGGGTGGCGAACAGAATCCGGGGTTGCTTACCCCCGCGCACCGGCGGCGGCGTCGCCGCGACGGTCTCCTTGAGGAACGTGTTCAGCCTGCCGGTCGAGATTCGGCTGTCCCAGGACTCTAACGCCGTCTCCAGTGCGGGCACCAGCTTCTGCACTGCGCGCCCGGTAAGGGCGGAGATGTTGACCCGCGGCGCCCACTGCACCTGCGCCAGTTCGCGGTCGATCTCGCGACCGAGCTCGTAGCGCCGGTCCTCGTCGACGAGGTCCCACTTGTTGAAGGCCAGCACCAGCGCCCGGCCGGCCTCGATCACCATTGTCAGCACCCGCTGATCCTGCTCGGTCAGCGGCTGCGACCCGTCGATCAGCACGATGACCACCTCGGCGGCGTCGATCGCGCCATGGGTGCGCACGGACGCATAGAACTCGTGTCCGCTGGCCTGGCCGACCTTCCGGCGCAAACCGGCCGTATCGACGAAACGCCACGTCTTGCCGCCTAATTCGATCAACGAGTCCACCGGGTCGACGGTGGTCCCCGCCTGGTCGTGCACGACGGCTCGCTCGTCGCCCGCCAACTTGTTCAGCAGCGAGCTCTTCCCGACATTCGGCTTGCCGACGAGCGCCACCCGCCGTGGGCCGCCAGTCTTGGGGCCGACTTCCGACACCACGGGTAGCGCCTCGATGACGTGGTCGAGCAGGTCGGCCACGCCGCGGCCGTGCATGGCGCTGACCGGATGCGGCTCCCCCAGCCCCAGCGACCACAACGAGGCGGCGTCGGCCTCGCCTCGCTCGGTGTCGACCTTGTTGGCCGCCAGAAAGACGGGTTTCCCCGACCGGCGCAGGATCCGAGCCGCCGCCTCGTCACTCACGGTCGCCCCCACCACGGCATCGACGACGAGGATGATCGCGTCGGCGGTGCGCATCGCCACCGCCGCCTGCTCGGCGACGAGCTGTTGCAGACCCTTCGCGTCGGGTTCCCAGCCGCCGGTGTCCTGGACGAGGAACCGGCGCCCGACCCAGTTCGCGTCGTAGGACACGCGATCCCGGGTGACGCCGGGAACATCCTGCACTACCGCCTCGCGTCGGCCGAGGATGCGATTCACCAGCGTGGACTTGCCGACGTTCGGGCGGCCCACGACGGCGACCACCGGCGGCGGTCCGGCGGCGTCGACCGCGCCATCGACATCTTCACCGACAGCCGAATCGACCAGCTCCCAATCGCTTTCGTCGGCCCAGGTGCCGTCGGTGTCAGTCATCGCGACGCACCCGCACGCTGCTCGACGAGGTCCACGAGGTGGGCGATCACCTCGGACTCCGACATGTCGCTGGTGTCGACCAGCAACGCATCGTCGGCCGCACGCAGCGGCGACACCGCCCGTGTTGAATCGAGGTGGTCGCGGCGTTTCACATCGGCCAGCACAGCTGGGTAGTCATCGCAAAGGCCGTTGGCGACGTTCTGCTCGTTGCGGCGTCGCGCACGTTCCTCCGCAGACGCCGTCAGAAAGATCTTCACATCCGCATCCGGTAGCACAACGGTGCCGATGTCGCGGCCCTCAACCACGACGCTGCCGGGGCCCGCGGCCAGTTCGCGTTGCAGCCCAACCAAGCGAGCCCGAACCGCAGGCACCGCCGACACCGCAGATACCGCCTTCGTCACCGCGTCGCCACGGATTTCGCTCGAAACATCCTCGGCGTCAAGGTAAGCACGATCCTCGTCGGGGTCATAGCCGACCGAGAGCGGTACGTCGGTTGCGGCGGATTCGATGGCCGGGGTGTCAGCGAGATCCACGCCTGCTCGCAACACTGCCAGCGTCACGATCCGGTACATCGCCCCGGTATCCAGGTATCGCGCACCCAGGCTACGCGCCAAACCCCTTGACACCGAGGACTTTCCCGTTCCCGCGGGACCATCGACCGCGACCACTACCTGGGCGCTCACAGTCCGACCGCCATATAGAGCGCGCCGACCTCTTTGCGGCTCAAAACGCGGATGCTTCCGGGTCGCTGGTCTCCCAGCGACACCGCACCGATGTCGGTGCGCACAAGTTCCTGAACAGGAAAGCCGACCTCCTTGAGCATCCGGCGGACGATCCGCTTGCGGCCCTCGTGCAGCGTCACGCGCACCATCGTCTTGCCGGGTACGGCATCAACAACCGCGAAGTCGTCCACCCGGGCCGGTCCGTCGTCCAGCTCGATCCCGTCGCGCAGCTTGCGGCCCATACCGCGCGGCACGGTGCCGAGAACCGTCGCCAGATACGTCTTGGGCACCTCGAAGGAGGGGTGCATGAGGCGGTGCGCCAACTCGCCGTCGTTGGTGAGCAACATCAGACCTTCGGTATCGGCGTCGAGGCGTCCGACGTGAAACAGCTTCTTGTTACCGCGGACTCGATGTTCGACCATATCGCCGATGCACGGTCTACCGCGGTCGTCGGACATCGTCGAGTGCATGCCCCGCGGCTTGTTCAACGCCAGATGCACCAGGGTGTCGTCGAGCAACACCCGCGCCCCGTCGACCCGGATCACCGATACGTCGGGGTCGACCCTGGTGCCGAGTTCGGTCACCACCCGCCCGTCGACCTCGACGCGCCCATCGACGATCATTCTCTCGGCAACGCGCCGTGAGGCGATTCCGGCCTGCGACAACACCTTCTGCAGCCGCACACCTTCCGGATCGGCCATCTCAGTCTTTGTCCACGTCGAAGGACATCGGCCGCTGGTCATTCGACGAGGTTGGGAGACCGAGCTTCACGAAACGCGGTTCATCGTTGAGCGTTTCGGTCAAGTCGTCGATCACGTCGACATCGGGCAGCAGCGGAGCGATGTCGGGAAGATCGGTCAGCGACGACAACCCGAGGCGTTCAAGGAACAACTCGGTCGTCGCGAAGGTGATGGCGCCCGTGTCCGAGTCGGCGCCGGCCTCGGTGATCAGCCCGCGGGCCAGCAGGGTCCGCATCACCGCGTCCACGTTCACCCCGCGTACCGCGCTCACCCGGGCCCGGGTCACCGGCTGGCGGTAGGCCACCACGGCCAGGGTCTCCAGCGCCGCGCGGGTCAGCTTCGTACGCGAACCGTCGAGCAGCAGCCGTTCCACATAGGGCGCGTATTGGGACCTGGTGTACATGCGCCAGCCGCCACCGGCGTCGCGCAGGTCGATACCGCTCTGGCGGGCCGACAGTTCCTCGGCCATCAGCTGCAGCTTGGCCGAAACACGGTAGGCCGGCTGCTGGATCGCCACGGCGAGCGCGTCGACGGTGACCGGGGTGTCCACCACCAGCAGCAGCGCCTCGAGCACGGCTCCGAGCTCGTCGTCTTCCAGCTGCGGCGGCTCAGCGACGTCGATGCCCAGGTCCAGATCGGGGATGTCGCCGTTGATGCCTTCGGGTGCACCACCGTTGAGCGGCTCGTGGACAGCGCCGTCCACCGCATCGGGGCGGTCTTCGCCGTTGCGCGGCTCGGGGTGGTCGTCGTCGACCGGATTTGAGAATTCGTCAGTCATCGTTTGGCTCTTCCACCGTCTCAGTGGTCTGGACTTCGTCGCTGGATGGCCGATCTCCGGTCCACGAAATCTGCAGGACACCAAGCGGTTCTGATTGGTCAAATGCTACCGCCCGCGCTCGATACAGTTCGAGCAGCGCCAGGAACCGGCCCACGATCAAGATCGGCTCGCGGCAGTCGGCGACCAGCTCGGAGAATGTCGCCCATTGTCCGGGGCCACGGCGTTGCAGGTCGGCGAGCAGCTGTTCGGCCTGTTCGGGTACCGACACGATGAGCTCGTGCAGATGCGCCGTGGCCACCGTCGGCACCGGACGCGGGGTGAACACGGTAGCCGCGATCTCGGCGAACAGCTGGGCGTCGACGCCGAGCATCACCTCGGGAAGCAGTTCGGAGTACCGGTCCTCCAGCGACACTGCGCGCGGATAGCTGCGCAGGGCGGCGGCCTCGAGCTCGGCGAACATCTCGGCGACATGCTTGAACGCCCGATACTGCAGCAGGCGCGCAAACAGCAGGTCGCGCACCTCGAGCAGGGCGAGGTCTTCCTCGTCGTGGATCTCCCCGGCCGGCAGCAGGCGCGCGGCCTTCAGATCAAGCAGGGTCGCCGCTATCACAAGGAACGCGGTGGTCTCGTCGAGCTCGAGCTTCGGACCGATCGCCTTGGTGTAGGCGATGAAGTCGTCTGTCACCTGGTGCAATGCCACCTCGGTGACGTCGAGCCGGTGCGCGAAGATCAGCTGCAGCAGCAGGTCGAACGGACCTTCGAAATTGCTCAGCCGAACCTGGAAGCCCGTCCGCTGCGACTCCTCCGGCTGTGTCTCGGTATTCACGAACCGAACCGGGCGATGACCTCGCGGGCCAACGAGCGATAAGCCTGGGCACCACCGGATTTCGGCGCCCAGGTGGTGATGGGCTCACCGGCGACGCTGGTTTCCGGGAAGCGCACCGTACGGGTGATCACGGTGTCGAACACCAGATCGCCGAACCTCTCCAGGACCCGCGCCATGACCTCGCGAGCGTTGACGGTGCGCGGGTCATAACGCGTTATCAGGATGCCACTGATGCTGAGCTTGGGGTTGAGTCGGTCGTGCACCTTGTCGACGGTGTCGGTCAGCAACGCCAACCCGCGCAGCGAGAAATACTCGCATTCGGTCGGGATGATCACGCCGTCCGAGCAGGCCAGCCCGTTCACGGTGAGCAGGCCAAGCGACGGCTGACAGTCGATAAGCACATAGTCGTACCGGTCCAGCACCGGATGCAGTGAGCGGGCCAGCGACTGTTCGCGGCCGACCTCGTTGACCAGCTGGATCTCCGCCGCAGACAGGTCGATGTTGCTGGGCACCAGGTCCATGTTCTTGACCCGGGTGTGGATCAGGACGTCGTCGATGGACACCCTCGGCTCGACGAGCAGGTTGTGGATCGTGTGGTCGAGTTCGTAGTGGGGCACGCCGAGCCCCGCCGAGAGCGCGCCCTGCGGGTCCAGGTCCACCAGCAACACCCGACGGCCGTAACTGGCGAGGCTGGCGCCCAGGTTGATGGTCGACGTCGTCTTGCCGACGCCGCCCTTCTGGTTGCACATCGCGATGACCTTGGCCGGGCCGTGCACGCTCTTGGGCTTGGGGTCGGGAATCGGCCGGGGCGGACGACCGGTCAGACCTGCCTGTGCAGGTGGGTCGGCGCCGCCGCCGTCCTCCGTCATGCCTGGGCCCCACCGTCGGTGGTCGTGCAACGCGAGGCCATGGCGAACATCCGGGCAAGTTTAACGGGGACACAGGGCCTGGACGGGCAGACCCGCGGGCAATGACGGTCCCATTCGCCTCGGCGATCCGCCTAGGCTGCGGTCATGACCTCGAAGCAGCGGTTGCCGTTCCTGCGGTCGTCGTTCTGGCGCCTCGCGGTGGGGATGCCCCACTTCGTCAGGACCGGCCAGATCGGCGACGGCCGTGAGGAGGCCTGCGCGGCCTACGTCGAAGCCAACGCCCGCCGTGGCGACATCGACGACGTGCTGGACACCATCGACACGTTTGCCACGGAAAAGTCCATGCTGGTCAACGTCGGAGACGAGAAGGGCGAGCTGCTCGACGCGGCCGTCCGCCGCGCCAACCCGAAACGGGTGCTCGAGCTCGGCACCTACTGCGGCTACAGCGCGCTGCGAATCGCGAGGGCCGCACCAGACGCCGAGGTTTTCTCGATCGAGCTATCGTCAGGCAACGCCGCGGTTGCCCGACGAATTTGGTCGCACGCCGGCGTCGACGACCGGATCACCTGTGTCGTCGGCACCATCGGGGACGGGGGCCAGACACTCGGTGCCTTGTCCGCCGAGCACGGCTTCGGAGCCGAATCGGTGGACCTGCTGTTCATCGACCACGAGAAAAGCGTGTACCTGGCCGACCTGCTGGCCATCCTGGACCGCGGCTGGTTGCACAGGGGCTCCATCGCCGTCGCCGACAACGTCCGCGTCCCCGGCGCCCCGAAGTACCGCGCGTACATGCGAGAGCAGCAGGGCAAGCTGTGGGACACCGTCGAGCACAAGACTCACATCGAGTACCAGACGCTGATCCCCGACCTGGTGCTGGAGTCGGAGTATCTGGCCGGCTGACCTCTAGCGCGCCCTGGGATGGGCCCCCGCCCACACCTCCCGCAGCGCGTGCACCGTGACCAGGGTGTAGATCTGCGTGGTGGTGACCGATGCGTGGCCGAGCAACTCCTGAACCACGCGGACATCGGCGCCGCCGTCCAGCAGATGGGTGGCAAAGGAGTGCCGAAGGGTGTGCGGAGAAACCGCTGCGGTGATGCCCGCCCGTTCGGCGGCGTCCTGCAGCACCTGCCATGCGCTCTGCCGCGACAGCCGTCCGCCACGGGCATTGAGAAAGATCGCCGGCGTGCCCTTACCCCGTCGCGCCAGGTCGGGTCGGCCTCGGACGAAGTAGGCGTCCAGTGCGGTGACCGCGGGACGACCGATCGGCACCAGCCGCTGCTTTCCGCCCTTGCCCCGCAACAGCACCGAACGGGCATGGGTGTCGATGTCGTCGATGTCGAGCCCGACCGCCTCGGAGATTCGCGCACCGGTGGAGTAGAGCAGCTCGAGCAGGGCCCGGTTACGCAGCGTCAGCGGACCGTCGGCCTCGCTGTCGCCGCCTGCGCCCTCCAGCAGAGCCAGCACCTCGTCGATGGTCAGGCTCTTGGGCAGCCGCCTGCTCGGGGTTGGCGGCTTCACGGCACGGGCCACGTCGAGTTCGGTGACGCCTTCTGCCGCAGCGAAGCGATGCAGTCCACGCACCGCGATCAGCGCGCGCGCCGCCGACACCGCCGACAGCGGTACCACCCCGGCGTCCGGGTCGCCGCGGCGAAGAGCAGCGAGGAAGTCGCTGACATCGCTCTCGGTGACCTTGCCCAGATCGTCGATGCCGCGCAGCGTGAGGTGCTCGGCGTACCGCCGCAGATCCCGCCGGTAGGAACTCAGCGTGTTGGCGGCGACGCCGCGCTCGATCGTCAGATGGTCCAGGTAGCCCTGAAGCTGGTCATCGAGGACGGGACGGAAGGTCGATGAGCCGCTTGGGCGAAGAGCAGATGATGTCGTCATGACTGTTCCCTCCGCCTGGCGAAGGCTGCCGGTCTGTCCACCCACGCGGCGTCGACCTGCCGCAACGAATCGAAATCGCCCCCGACGGCCTGTGCAGCGAGAACGCCGCTCACCGTGATGGCGTTGGTGATCTCGCCGCTCAACGCCATCCGGACCGCTTCGTCGAGCGCGAACCGCCGCACCACCAGATCGGCCTCTTCGTCATGGGCGTCGGGCCTGCCGATCTCGGAAAGGCCGGTGGCGAGATACACCCGCACACTTTCGTCGCTGAAGCCCGGTGCGCTGACGAGGTCGACCAGCACGCGCCAGTTCTGCGCAGACAGGCCGGCCTCTTCCTCGAGTTCGCGCGCCGCGGTGATATGTGGCGGCTCGCCGCCCATGTCCAACAGGCCCGCGGGTAGCTCCCACAATCGCCTGCCCACCGGGTGTCGATATTGATAGACCATGACGACGTTGGCGTCATCGTCGATGGCGAGGATGGCGACGGCACCGTAGTGCTCGACGACTTCGCGTCGGGCGGTGTTGCCGCCGGGCATCTGCACGTCATCGGCGCGTAGTGCGAAAATCTTTCCGACGTAAACGGTTTCGGATTCGACGATCGCGAAAACGTGTTCAGCCACGGATTTCCGATTTCACCCTGGAATCATCCTGGAGCAATTGCTCGGCGTCGTCCGAGTGCTCGGCTCCGTTGGCTCGCTGCTCGGGGATCTCGACCGGCAATCTCTCGGCGGCCTTGTAGTCCAGCGCGGCACCGATGAAGGCCGCGAACAGTGGATGCGGGCGGGTGGGGCGGCTCTTCAACTCCGGATGCGCCTGCGTCCCGACCATGAACGGGTGGACGTCGGGGGCGTACTCGACGAACTCCACCAGGTGTCCATCTGGTGACGTGCCGGAGAACCTCAGCCCGCTCGCGGCGATGCGGTCGCGATATGCGTTGTTCACCTCGTAACGGTGCCGGTGCCGCTCGGACACCTCCGTGGTTCCATACGCCTGGGCCACAATGGAACCCGGCTGCAGCACAGCAGGATAGGCACCCAGTCGCATGGTGCCGCCCAAGTCGGCCTCCCCGGCGACGGCGTCGCGCTGATCGGCCATCGTGGAGATGACCGGATCGGGAGTGTTGGCGTCGAACTCCGCGGAGTTCGCCCCGGTGATCCCGGCCGACCGGGCCGCCTCGATGACGATGCACTGCAGGCCGAGGCACAGACCCAACACAGGCAGACCGCGTTTGCGCGCGTAGCGGATCGCGCCGATCTTGCCCTCGATCCCACGAATGCCGAAGCCGCCGGGGATCAGCACCGCGTGCACGTCGTCGAGCACCGCAGCGGCACCGTTGTCGGTTTCACAGTCGTCGGAGGCGACCCACCGCAGTTCCACCTTGGCGCGATGTTTGAAGCCGCCTGCACGCAGCGCTTCGGCGACTGACAGGTATGCGTCGGACAGATCGATGTACTTGCCCACCAGGGCGATTCGCACGGTCTCATGCGGTTCGTGCACCCGCTGCAGCAGGTCATTCCACTGTGTCCAGTCGACGTCGCGGAACGGCAGGTTCAGCCTTCTCACCACGTAGGCGTCGAGCTCCTCGCGGTGCAGCACCTTGGGGATGTCATAGATCGAAGGCGCATCCGGAGTGGAGATCACGCCGTCGATGTCGACGTCGCACATCAACGCGATCTTGTTCTTCAGGGGTTCGGGCACGTCCCGGTCGCAGCGCAGGATCAACGCGTCGGGGGTGATACCGATGCTGCGAAGCGCGGCGACCGAGTGCTGAGTGGGTTTGGTCTTGAGTTCGCCCGAAGGCGCCATGAACGGCACCAGCGAGCAGTGCAGAAAGAAGCAGTTCTCCCTGCCGACTTCGTGGCGCACCTGACGCGCGGCCTCGAGGAACGGCAGCGACTCGATGTCGCCGACGGTGCCGCCGATCTCGGTGATCACCACATCGGCCCGGTTGCCGTCGGCGTCGGGTTGCGCCATCGCCAGGACACGACTCTTGATCTCATCGGTGATGTGCGGGATCACCTGAACGGTATCGCCGAGGTACTCGCCGCGACGCTCCTTGGCGATCACCGTCGAATACACCTGTCCGGTAGTCACATTCGCCCAGCCGGGCAGGTTTCGGTCGAGGAACCGCTCGTAGTGCCCGACATCGAGATCCGTCTCGGCGCCGTCCTCGGTGACGAACACCTCACCGTGCTGGAACGGGTTCATCGTGCCGGGGTCAACGTTGAGGTAAGGGTCGAGCTTCTGCATGGTGACCTGCAGACCGCGCGCGGTCAGCAGCTGCCCGAGGCTCGACGCGGTGAGCCCCTTGCCGAGCGACGAAACCACACCGCCGGTGACGAAGAGGTGCTTGGTGGCGGTTTGCGGGTGCTTGCGTAACGCTGGCAAGAGCAACCTCCGTGACGACGGGCAGGGCTTGTTCTTTAGGCAAGTTCCTTGCTTGGGGCCTGCCGACCCACGGAACTCCACATTAACACCGACCCCGACAACCCGTCGCTGACGCGCCGACGCGCACGCGAGGAGCAAAACGACAAAGGTTCCCTATTGCGGGATTGTTACCGACGTCGCGCCCTGCCCTACGCCGTACTGGCCGGGCCGCCCACCGCTGATCAGGTCCTGCAGCGCCAGCACCGTGGTGATCCGCCCCGATGCGGCGTCGACGTCGTCCACCGTGCTGACCGCCGATGTCAACGCGGCGTCGGACCGAGTGACGGCCACCGCGGCGGTTCCAGATGCGGTGCCGTCGCGGCCCGCGATCACGGTGCCCGACCCGTGCGGGGCCAGCCCGGCAGCGAAGCGTGCGACTGTTGCGCCCTTGTTCCCCGCATCGTCGCCGAGACCGCCGCCGGTGACGATCAGCGCCGTGTTGGCCGCGCCGACGCGGTCGTCGCCATACGTGATGAACCCGGTGTCGCGCAGCGCGGTGAGCACGGTGTCGCGCTGCTGGTCGTCGACCGCGGGCACCTTGGGATCCTTGTTGATCAGCAGTGCGATACCCAGCAGGTCACCCGCCTGCGAACCCTGGTCCACCGACTTGGTGCTCAACTGCGCCCCGGCGGGCACGATCGGCGAATTCACCACCGAAAGGAGCTTCTCCGCCGAATTGGCGTCGACGAACTCTTCGGTCAGTGAGACAGCGCCAGTCACGACCCCGCCTGCCTGCTCCACCATCCGGGTCAGCGACTCGACGTCGTCATCGGACGCGTCCGGCGTGCGGAACATCACGACCGATTTGCCGCCCATCGTGTCACGCAAGATTCGTGGGGACATCTGCGTGTCGAATTCACCTGCGGCGCTCAGCTTCTCGTTGAGTGCGTTCCTCTGATCGGTGAGCCCATTGATCTGATTCTGCAGTTCGGTCTTATCGTCGCGCAGCCCTGACAGCACCGTGTTGGACAGCAGCCCGGAGCCCAGCGCGACGCCGATGGCCAGGGCCAGGAAGACTGCGGCAAGCGAAATCGCGTGTGTGCGTAGAGATATCACCGAGACACCGTCCTAGGTGACCAAGCCCTGAACCCACAGCGAGAATCGATTCCAGTAGTTGACCGCCCAGTCGATCACCGCGCCGTCTGCGCGCGACACCCAGAGCGCGACGATGACGGCGACCAGCATCGCCAGCACCAGCAGTGCAATGGCTCCGCCGGAGATCCGGCTTCGGTACAGGGTCGCAACGGCTTTGGCGTCGACCAGCTTGTCGCCCACCTTGAGGCGGGTGAGGAAAGTCGAGGGGTTGCTGTGCTGGCGGGACCGGTCGAAGAACTCCTCGATGCTCGCTGTGTGACCGGCCGTGACGATCAGAGCGGCGCCATGATGGTCGGCCAGCAGCAGCGCAAGGTCAGCGGCCGACCCCGCGGCCGGGAAGGTCATCGCCCCGACGCCGAGGTCCTGGATGCGCTCGAGTCCCGCCGCGTGTCCGTCCGCGTCGGCGGGCAGCACCACCTGCGCGCCGCTGCGAAGCACCTCGGCGCTGATGCGTTCCGGGTCCCCGACGATCAGCTGCGGCCGGTAGCCGCCCTTTCGCAGTACGTCCGCGCCCGTTCCGACACCGATGAGCACCGGCTGGTACTCCTTGATGAACGGTTTGAGCGCCTTCAGCTCAGACGCCGCGTTCGGTTCCTCCGCCACGATCACCACGTGACGGCGATGAAGATCGACGTCGATGTCCGGAATGCCGATGCCGTCGATCAGCAGCGGGCTTTCACTGCGGATGAACTCGATGGTGTTACCTGCGAACGCCTCGAGGTGCGCGACCAAGCCGCTCTTGGCTTCGTGCATCAGCTCGTGGATCTCGTGGTCGGTTCGCTCGGTGCCAAGCGCGAGCCTGCGGTCGCCGGCGTACACACCGCCGTCGTGCAGCCGGACCTTGGCGCCATCCTTGACGCGTTTGAACACCTCGGGGCCGGTCTCGTCGATCAGCGTGACGCCGTTGTTGACCAACACCTCCGGTCCGAGGTTGGGATAGCGGCCGGAGATCGACGGCGATGCGTTGACCACAGCGGCGATATCTGCCTCCACCAGCGCGTCCGCGGTGATGCGGTCCAGGTCAAGCGCGTCGATCACCACGATGTCGCCGGGCCCGACGCGTCGCAACAGCCGGTCGATGTCGCGGTCCACCCTGGCGATGCCGGTAATGCCCGGGCGCGGGCTGGCAGTACGGGATAGCAGCGCTGACATCTTCATATGGGCGATTCTGTCGGGGAACCCTCAAGTTGAGGTGGAGGCGCGCCGTAACACCAGCCCCAGAAGTAGCTTCTGTCACATACGTAACAGGCTAGGAGACCTGGCCACGGTCTTCTTGCGCCGCGCTGAGCAGCTCGCGGGCATGGGCTCTGCCGCTGTCGGAGTCGCCCAGACCGGCGAGCATGCGGGCGAGCTCGGCGACCCGGCCCTCCTCGTCGAGCCGCTGGACACCGCTGGCGTTGTTGCGGCCTGCGCTGTCGACTACGAGATGGATGTCGGCGTACGCGGCAACCTGAGGTAGATGGGTGACGACGATGACCTGGTGGGTACGTGCCAGCCGGGCCAGGCGCCGCCCGATCTGTACGGCGGCGCGACCGCCGACGCCCGCGTCGACCTCGTCGAAGACCATCGTGGTGCCTTCCACCGACGCGGCGAGAACGACCTCCAGCGCCAGCATGACCCGGGACAGCTCGCCGCCCGAAGCACTCTTGTTCAGTGGCAGCACGTCGGTCCCCCGATGCGCCGCGAATCCGAACTCGATGGCGTCGGCACCGTCGGCCCCTGCGTGCACCGTCGCGCCCGACGGCAACGTGATCGGCGCTGAGTCATCGCCCCGGACGGTCAGCGGCGACACTGCGACGGTGAATTGGGCGTCAGCCATCGCCAGCCCGGACAGCTCGGCGGTCACCGCCTTGGCGAGGCCCTTCGCCGCCTTGGTGCGCACCCTGCTGAGTTCGGTTGCAGCGGCGACGACGTCGGCTTCCAACTCCGCCACCCGGCGCTCCAGGCCGGCCAGAGCCTCCTCGGAGACATCCAGTTGTGCCAGCCTTTCCCTCGACTCGCGCGCCCACGCAAGGACGGCATCGATATCGGCGGCATACTTTCGCGTCAGAGCCCGCAGCTCGCTCTGCCTAGCCAGCTTGGTCTCCAAAGTGCTTGCATCGCTTGGAAGCTCAGCGAGGTAGTCGCCGAGTTCGGTGGATACGTCGCCGATCACTGCCATGGCCTCCGCGAGCCGCTCCCCCAGCGCCCGCAGTGCGTTGTCATCTGTGGCTTCCAGGGCCGACTTGGCCTGTCCGACTTCGTAGGCGGCCGATGCGGTGTCGGCGTCGGCGGCATCGTCGAACACCCCCGAGAGCGCGATGCGAGCGGATTGGGCGGCCTCCCGTAACGCATCGAGCTCGGATAGCCGCCTGATGTCGTCGACGAGTGCATCGTCCTCGCCCGGCTGCGGGTCGACGGCATCGATTTCGCCGAGGCCTAACTTCAGTCGATCAGCCTCCTGTGCCATTTCCCTTGCCCGCTGGGTCCTCTCGGCCAGATCGCGGCGCGCGGCCTGCCATGATTCACGCACCGCGCGATAGCGCTGTAAGCGCGCACCGGCGTCGGCGAAGCGGTCCAATGCGGCACGCTGTTCGTCGCCGCGCATCAGGCGCAGCTGATCGTTCTGTCCGTGCAACGTGAGCAACTCGGTGGTGAAGGTGCTCAGCGATTTGGCGGGAACGCTGCGGCCGCCCAGGTATGCCCGGGACGGACCAGCACGGCTCACCGAGCGCGCCGCGATAACGCTGCCGTCTTCGTCGCGATCCGCGCCGGAGGCGTCGAGAATCTCGTCGACCTGGGAGGCCACCCCGTCGCCGAGTTCGCCGGTGGAAAACCGGCCTTCGACGACAGCGCGATCGGCACCCGACCGAATGCGGGCGGCGTCGGCCCGCGCACCGCCAAGCAAATGCAGCCCGGTGACGACCATCGTCTTACCCGTGCCGGTCTCGCCGGTCAGCACGGTCAGCCCGCGGTCGAACTCGGCGGTCGCCGTGCTGATGGCGCCAAGCGACTCGATGCGGATTTCGGAAAGCACTACTGTCCGCGCCAGCCCGTGACCGGCAGCCGGAACTTGCGCACCAGGCGGTCGGTGAACGGCGCGCTGTCCAGGCGCACCCACTTCAGCGGCGTACCGCACCGCGTCACCTCCAGCCGCCCGCCTGCGGGCACGACCATCTCGCGGCGCCCGTCGCAGAACACCAGCGCGTCATGACCGCTCGCTTCGACCTCGATGGCGATGGCGGCTTCAGGACTGGTCACCATCGGCCGGGCGAACAGCGCGTGAGCGTTGTTGGGCACCACGAGTATCGCCTCGAGATCCGGCCACAGGATCGGCCCGCCTGCAGAGAATGCCCACGCCGTCGAGCCCGTCGGGGTCGCCACGAGCACGCCGTCGCACCCGAACGCCGATACCGGGCGGCCGTCGACTTCGACAACGGCGCCAAGAACGCCGAGGCGCGGCCCCTTCTCCAGACTGGCTTCGTTGAGTGCCCAGCCCCGACTGACGATTCGACCCTCGACGCGCACCACGACGTCGAGGGTCATCCTCTCCTCGACGCGGTAGTCGCGCTTGACGACGTGTTCGAGCACTGTGTCGATGGAATCCACCTCGGCCTCGGCAAGGAAACCGATTCGGCCGAGATTGACACCCAGCACCGGGATCTCGACATTGCGGGCAAGTTCAGCGGCCCGCAAAAACGTACCGTCACCTCCGAGCACGAGAACGAGCTCACACCCTTCGGCCGCTCGCTCGTCGGCGTCGACGACCTCGACGTCATCCCCGAGCCCACGCATGTCGTCGGTCGAGAAATGCACCGTCCCGCGGTCGACGGCCTCCGCGGACAGCACACGCATGCCAATATCGTTGTCGCCGAGAACCTTTTCCACTCTGCGCGCGGTTTCGGCTACTTGATCGCGGCCGGTGTGTACCACCAGCAGGATGGTCCGTTCGGTTGTCATTGCGGCCCTTCGACGACAGCGCGTTGCACGGCCTGCGCGAGTTCGTCACCCGTCAGCGGATGCTGCCCCGGCTCGGCGCGCAAATGTAGGAAGTATTCGACATTGCCCGAGGGGCCGGGAAGCGGGCTGGCCGTCACACCGACGGTGTGCCAGTCCAGTTCAGCGGCTCGGTGCGCGACCGCGAGCACGGCACCTGCCCTCAGCTTCGGGTCCGACACCACGCCGCCTGCGCCGACGCGATCCTTACCGACCTCGAACTGCGGTTTCACCATAGGAACGATATCGGCGTCCGCCGACGCGCACGAAACCAGCGCGGGCAGCACCGTCGACAGCGAGATGAAGGACAAGTCGGCCACCACACGCTCGACCGGGCCGCCGATGCGGGCCGGCGTCAGCTCACGCACATTTGTGCGTTCCAACACCGTTACCCGATCGTCTGAGCGCAGCGGCCACGCAAGCTGCCCGTAACCGACGTCAACGGCGACCACTTCGCGGGCACCGCGATCGAGCAGCACCTCGGTGAACCCGCCGGTCGACGCACCCGCGTCCAGGCAGCGGGTACCGGCCACCGAGATACCGAAGGCGTCCAGCGCGCCGATGAGCTTATGCGCTCCACGCGACACCCACGACCGTTCGTCTGCGACGTCGACCGTCAGCGATGCGTCGACGGAGATCGCCGTCGCGGGTTTGGCCGCTGGCATCCCGTTGATGCTGACCAGACCGGCGCCGATCAGTTCGGCGGCCTGCTGACGCGAGCGCGCCAACCCGCGCCGCACCAGCTCGGCGTCAACACGAGCGCGCCGCGTCACGGAGCCTCACCCGTCCGGTGTTTCCGTCGGCGCCGGCCCCTTCTCGACCGATTCCAGCGCCTGAACCAAGAGGTCGTGCGCTTCCTCCAGCCGGGTGGCGACGCCGTCGATGTCGACCTCGGCAGAACCAGGCCCGTCCATGTCGGGCAGCTCGGCCAGCAACGCCGCGATCCTGGTCCGGATCTCGTCAGGTTCGGTACTCATACGGCGTTCACGCTAGTCGATCGGGCGGTGTCAGCAGGGACCACCGTTCCAGCGCCCTCCTGGCGACGTAGTCACCCGCGACGATCGCGAACGGCTGGCCACTGACCCCGGAGTTCCACACCGCGTTCGCGGTGGCCCGCACCACCGTCAGCGAATCCCTTGGCTCACTGCCGGTGTTGTGAATGGTCACCGCCGCCTCGCCGACCTCGACGCGCCACGCCGGATGCGGCCCAACCCGCAGGCTGTCGGCGCGGTCGTACAACGACCGCAGGTCGGCGGCGATGTAGTTGGGTCGCTCGCCGACCACCGCGCGCACAGCCTCGGCCGCCGTGCTGACACCGCTGAGCACAAGCAGGCTGGGCAGGCCTGCGGCGTTCGCGCCTGCAATGTCGGTGTCGAGACGGTCACCCACGACTAGCGGTTGTCGAAAGTTGCCGCGGGACAACGCATCTGTCAGCAGTATCGGCTGCGGCTTTCCCGCCACCGTCGGTTCGCGATCGGTCGCCGCCTGCAACGCCGCGACCATCGAGCCGTTTCCGGGTAACAGTCCGCGTTCTGAGGGCAGTGTCCGGTCGACGTTGGCGGCCACCCACAGCGCGTTGCCCCGGATCGCCAGGGCCGCCTCGGCCAGGTCGGGCCATGCCGTCTCGGGCGAATGACCCTGCACCACGGCGACGGGGTCGTCCGACCACTGCCGCACGGGCTTGAGGCCGACGTTCTCGATCTCGGCGGCCAGCGATTTGGTGCCGACGATGAGTACGGCGGCCCCTGCGGGTAACCGATCGGCAAGCAGATTGGCGGCACTCTGGGCGCTGGTGACGACGTCGTCGGGCACGGCGGCAAAACCCATCGCGCGAAGATGCTGCGCGACCTCATCGGAGCTGCGTGAGGCGTTGTTGGTCACGTATAGCGTGCGCGAGGTGACGGCAGCGAGCGTGTCGACGGCGCCCGGGGTGGGTTCGTGGCCCCGAAATACGGTGCCGTCGAGGTCGAGAAGCAAGCAATCATGTTCTTGTGCAAGCGTTGTCACGTCAGCCGAGCTCCGTGATCCGCTCTTCGGCATCGGTCACGCCCTCGATGTCGGCGGCTGCGGCATTGATGAACCACTGCAGGGCTTCTTCCCGCTTTTCGAGTGCGAGCAACGTTTCGGCGTAGGCATAGAACAGGCGGGCCGCGGTCTGTCCGGTCCGCGTGGAGTCGAGTTGCGGCGTCGACAGAATCGCCAAGGCCTGATCGAGCTGTCCCAGATCAGATCGGGCGCCGGCCACGACGATACGCAGTTCGTCGGCGTCGTCGCCGACCAGATGGGTGGCTTCGGAACTGCGGGCCAACTCGATGGCCCGCTCGGGTCGGCCGAGACCGCGTTCGCAGTCGGCGATCAGCGGCAACAACGGAGACTTGCTACCCAACCGGCGGGCTGCCCGGAGTTCGGCGATCGCCTGCGACCAGTCGCCACAGTGGTAGGCGGCTATGCCGACGGCTTCGCGGACAGCCGCGATTCGGCCCGACCGTTCTCTGGCGGCGCGGGCGTGCTCCAGCGCGGCCTGCGGATCCTCATCGAGGAGATCGCCGGCCGCCACCAGATGACGTGCGATGAAGTCAGCCGTACTGCGGTCGAGCGTGGTGAGTTCCCGACGAACCTCAGGGGAAAGCTGCCGGGCCTCGATATCCGCCGACAGCGCAGGCCCCTTTCGCTCGGGCGACGGGGCGGCCTTGGGGTCGGGCTGGGTTCGGCGCGCGCGTTGGGGACCCGACGAACGCGGTGCCGACCGCTTCGGGGGCGGTCGCCGGTCGCTGTTGGGGGCACTCCCATCGCTGTTGCGGGAATCGCCGGTGCCGCCGCGAAACTGGCGACGCTCGCCACCTCTGTTGTCGACCACTGAAACCTTTCGCTATAAAGCCTCGTGCCAGGATACGGCCCGCTGCGAATCGGGCGTTGGGGGTGCACCACCGGCCAATCCACACGTGAACCATTGTTCCTGTTTTGGTTTGATTTATGGGTGGTTGGTGTCGGGTCAGCGAGCACGGTGCTCGTTGTTCTGCGTGGCAACAGTGGGTCGGGAAAATCGACTATTGCCCGCACGCTGCAGGATCGCCACGAGCTGGCGGTAATCAGCCAGGACTTGTTGCGGCGAGAGGTGCTTGGCGTTGGAGACGGCCGTGGCAATCCGGCGGTTGGGCTGATTGATCTTGTCGCCCGGTTTGCGCTTGATCGCGGCATGCATCTGGTCATGGAGGGCATCCTGCGTAGCGACATCTATGGGCCGATGTTGCGATCGCTAGCGGATGATCATCTCGGTACTACAGGATTCTTCCGATTCGATCTGCCGTTCGAGGAGGCTTTGCGGCGCCACAACACCAAGGGCTGCAGTGATTTCGGGGAGAGTGAGCTTCGGCAATGGTGGCGCGATCATGATGCTCTGCACGGATGCGATGAACGGGTCATCGGGTCCGACCGGGACCCTGACGCGATCGTCGATCTCATCACCACCGCAGTGCGCCTCGCATTGCCTAATCGGTAGTTGGGGCCTTTGGCCAGGAGCTGGGGGGCGGTGCTTAAATCGCCCTCCCTGCATTGGATCAGGGGTCAATTCCAACCCGACGGCAAAGGTCATTCTCAGCCCATCGTCGACACTTCTCTCAAATCAACCGAGGCCGGTCGAACCATCGCGCCGTTTGATAGGAATTCGTCTAGATATGCCTTTGCCCCCCAACAGAATTGGGGGGCAAAGGTCTTAAAATGTGTTCGGCGGTGTCCTACTTTTCCACCCGGGTTGGGTAGTATCATCGGCGCTGGCAGGCTTAGCTTCCGGGTTCGGGATGGGTCCGGGCGTTTCCCTGTCGCTATTTCCGCCGTAACTTT
>NZ_RARC01000017.1 GCF_003719305.1 Mycolicibacterium stellerae | reverse complement strand
CAGGTCGCCCGCTACGACCCCGACGCCCAACGCCGCACCCACACCGCGGTGCGGGGCCGTGATTTCACCATCGGCGCCTGTGACGACGACGCCGAAACCACCGCGGTGTGGGGGCGGCTGCTGGCCCACGACGCCGCCGTTGGGGGCCAGCGCATCACCGCGATGATCAACGGGGTCTGTGATGGTGATCCGCGCAGCGCCGGTGAACGCCGCTCGGATGCGGTCGGCGCGCTGTTCAACGGTAACGACACCCTGGCGTGTCGGTGCGGATCCCCGGCCTGCCCCACCGCGGGTGTGACACCCAAGTCGGATGTGGTGATCCGGGTGATCGCCGATCAAGCCGCCATCAACGACGCCACCGACCAACCCGCGGAGCCCACCGACAAACCCGACGGCACCGCCGACAACGACGCCACCGACCAACCCGAGGCCACCGCCCAATCCGCCACTGCCGCGTCGGGGCGGCGGCCGCGGTCGCCGGGCCTGCTGGTGGGCCACGGGGTGCTGCCCAATACGCTGCTGGCCGAAGCGATCCGCAACGGCGCCACCATCAAACCGATCCGGATGCCCGACGCCGCACCCGAGCCGCGGTATCGGCCCAGCGACGAGTTGGCCGAGTTCGTGCGCATGCGCGATCTGTTCTGCCGCTTCCCCGGCTGCACCGTGGCCGCCGACCGCTGCGACATCGACCACGTCATTCCCTGGCCTTTAGGCCCCACTCACCCGTCGAACTTGAACTGCAAATGCCGACGACATCATTTGATGAAAACGTTCTGGACCGGCATCGGCGGCTGGGCGGATAAGCAGCTGCCCGACGCCACTGTGATCTGGACGGCGCCCAGCGGGAAGACTTACACCACCCAACCCGGCAGCCGGCTGTTCTTCCCCACCTGGAACGTCACCACCACCGAACTCCCACCCGCGACAAAACCCCCACCCCACGCCGAACGTCGCGGCCTGATGATGCCCCGCCGACAACGCACCCGCACCGCCGACGAAGCCGCAGCAATCCAAGCCGAACGCAGGCTCAACGAAGTCGACATCCCGCCCTACTAGCGACCTGCGGGAATTTGCGATCACGCTGACCCGAACCACGGGTAAGGAATGCGGTCTTGCCAACTGCGTTAGACAGTTAAGTGATGTCCGCGCACGCCGTTGAAGAACTCCGCTTCGCCGCGGTCGACCAGGACGACCTCCTGGCCGAACCGCTGCTGGCGGAACTCGCGCTGGAGTATGCGAGCCGATACCGCGCCCCTGTCGAATCGGTGGCCAATTGGCTGCGCACCTATCCAGCCCACGAGTTCGCAGCACCCGGCGGGGCCATGCTGATCGGTCTGCGCGACGGCCGGCCCGTCACGGGCGGCGCGTTCCGGCGGTTCGACGCCGAAACCGCTGAGCTGAAGCGCATCTGGACCGACAGCGGGCATCGGCGGCGAGGCTACGCCAAGGCCCTGCTGGTCGAGTTGGAGAAGGAGATCGCCGCCCGGGGCTACACGCGTATCTATTTGACGACGGGCGACCGCCAACCCGAGGCAGAGGAGCTGTACCTCAGCACCGGCTACCAACGGCTCGACGAGCCGTTGGTAGCCGAGGGGGAGGTCTATCCCCTTGCTTTCCTGAAGACGTTGGTGCGCCGGTGAGCGAGCATCTACACCTGTCGGTCGCGCTCGACGGATACGGCTGGCATCCCGAGGCGTGGCGCCGAAGCCAGGACGCCGAGCCCGTCACCAGCGGCCGCTACTGGTCCGATCTCGCCGTCACCGCCGAACGCGGGCTGTTGGACTTCGTGACCTTCGACGACGCGCTCACCCCCCAGCGGCGCCGCCGCGCCGAGATCGAGCCGCGGTGGCTGGCAGGCAGGCCCGATGCGGTGCTGATCGCCTCGCGGGTCGCGCCAGTGACCCGACACATCGGGCTGATTCCGGTCGCCACCGTCACCCACACGGAGCCTTTCCACATCTCCAAAGCCATTGCCACGCTCGACTTCGTCTCCCATGGTCGGGCCGGCTGGCAGGTGCGGATCAGCAGTTCTGCACACGAGGCTGCGCTGTTCGGCCGCCGAGACGTCGCCGGGGTGGACCTGTTCGACGAGGCAAGCGACGTCGTCGAGGTGGTCCGCAGGTTGTGGGACAGCTGGGAGGACGACGCGGTGATCCGCGACGTCGCGACAGGCCGATTCGTCGACCGCGACAAGCTGCACTACATCGACTTCAGCGGAAAGTACTTCTCCGTCAAGGGGCCGTCGATCACCCCGCGGCCACCGCAGGGTCAACCCGTCGTCACCGCGCTCGCACATCAGCTGCCGGTCTACGAATTCGCCGCGCGCAGTGCGGATCTGGTGTTCATCACCCCCCACGACGACGACGGTGTAGCCACGATCCTCGGTGAGGTCCGGCAGGCAGGCGGCACCGACCTGAAGGTCTACGCCGACATCTTCGTCTCGTTCTCCGGGGCCGTCGACACCCGGTCCGACGCTGTGATCTTCGACGGCGCACCCGCCGAACTGGTGAATCTGCTGACCCGCTGGCGGCGGTTGGGCCTCGACGGCTTCCGGCTGCGGCCCGCCGTGAACGCCACCGACCTTCCGGTGATCGTCGACGAGGTGGTGCCGCTTCTGCAGCAGGCGGATCTGTTTCGCACCGCCTACGGCGACGGCGAAACTCTGCGCGAACGCCTCGCCCTTCCCGTCGCCGACAACCGCTATGTCAGGGTGGAGCCGACATGACGATCCCACTGTCGATCCTCGACCTGTCGCCGATCAGCGAAGGTAGCGACGTTGCGACCGCGCTGCGCAACACCATCGATCTGGCTCAGCACGCCGAGCAGTGGGGGTACAAGCGCTACTGGATCGCCGAGCACCACTTCGTCGCGGTGGCCAGCTCGTCGCCCGCCGTACTGATCGGCCAGATCGCGGCCGCCACCGAACGCATCCGCGTCGGCGCCGGTGCTGTGCAGTTGGGCCACACCACGGCCGCTTCCGTCGTCGAAGGCTTCGGCATGCTCGACGCGTTCTATCCCGGTCGCATCGACCTCGGGGTGGGCCGGTCCGGGCAGCGGCGCCGCGAGGCGGCCAAGAAACCCACCGACGAGCCCAAGCCGAAGCGTGAGCTGCCGACGGAATGGCGCGATATCGGTGGCGTGGTCGTGCCGCCGCCGTTCGACATGCGCACGATCATCACCGACCAGCTTCGCGCGCAGATGTCGATCCTGCAGCAGCCCGAGGCGGTTTCGCCGGACTTCGGCGACCAGGTCGACGACATCCTGGCCATGTTGCACGGCTGCTACCGGGTGAAAGACTTCGACCTGCATGCGGTGCCCGGCGAACGAACCAGCCTGACGCCGTTGGTATTCGGCAGCAGCAAGGGGCAGAGCGCGCAGGTGGCAGGCGCCAACGGCCTGCCGTTCGTGGCCAGCTACCACATCACCCCCGCCACGGCTCTTGACGCTGTCGACGCCTACCGAAGCGCGTTCACCCCCTCTACGACGCTGTTGGAGCCGTACGTGGTGGTCTCCGCCGATGTCGTGGTGGCCGACGACACCGAAACCGCGCAACACCTCGCCTCCACGTATGGCCACTGGGTGTACTCCATCCGGAAGGGTGGCGGCGCGGTACCGTATCCCGACCCCGACACCGCCGAACCGCTCACCGACGAGCAGGCCGAAGTTGTCAAGGACCGCACCGCAACGCAATTCGTCGGCGATCCCGACCAGGTGGCGGAGAAGCTGGAGACGCTGCAACGCGTCACCGGCGCCGACGAACTCGTCATCACCTCCGTAACGCACCGGCACGCCGATCGCCTGCGGTCCCACGAGCTCATCGCCAAACGATGGGGGATCTGATGGTTGCTGTCCGAGAAGGCAAGCACCGCAAGCCTATTCATCTCGCCGCCCACTTTCCCGGCGTCAACAACACCACGGTGTGGTCGGCCCCCGAGTCGGGCAGCCAGATCGAGTTCGACTCGTTCGTGCACATGGCGCGCACCGCGGAGCGCGGCCGTTTCGACTTCTTCTTCCTCGCCGAGGGCCTGCGGCTGCGCGAACACCGCGGTCGCATCCACGACCTCGACGTCGTCGGTCGGCCCGATACCTTCACGGTGCTGGCGGCGCTGGCCGCGGTCACCGACCGCCTCGGCCTGACAGGCACCATCAACACCACGTTCAATGAACCGTTCGAGGTGGCACGGCAATTCGCCACCCTCGACCACCTGTCCGACGGCCGCGCAGGCTGGAACATTGTCACCTCATCGGACGCGTTCACCGGCGAGAACTTCCGCAGGGGCGGATTCCTGGACCACGCCGACCGCTACAAGCGGGCCGAGGAGTTCGTCATCGTGGCGCGCGAGTTCTGGGACAGCTGGGCACCCGACGCCGTGGTCGTCGATCGGGACAGCGGCGTTTATGTTGACCCGGCCCGGGTGCGTGCGGTCGAACATCGTGGACCGCAGTTCGACGTTCGCGGGGTAAGCACGCTGCCGCGTGCGCCGCAGGGCCATCCCGTCCTGCTGCAGGCGGGTGACTCCGCCGACGGACGCGCGTTCCTGGCCCGCTACGCCGACGCGGCGTTCACCATGCACTCGACGCTGGAGGCGGGACAGTCCTACTACGCGGACGTCAAACAACAGGCGGCGTCCTACGGCCGAGATCCCGACCGGCTCAAGGTCTTTCCGGCGGCCACGTTCGTGCTGGGCGATACGCAGGCCGACGCGGTCGAGAAGGCCCGCCATATCCGGCGTCAGCAGGTCGGCCCGCAGACCGCTATCGCGATGCTCGAACAGGTTTGGCAGCGCGACCTTTCGGGCTATGACCCCGACGGTCCGCTGCCCGATGTCGAACCGGCCGACGACCCGACCATCACCCAGGGCCGAGTCCGGCACGGCGACCCGAAGGCCGTCGCGGCCAGCTGGCGGGAGCGCGCGCAGGCCGACAACCTCAGCATCCGTGAGCTGGTGATCGCGGTGACCAGCCGCCAGCAGTTCGTCGGCACACCCGCCCAGGTCGCCGACGAGATCGACCTGCACATTCAGGCCGACGCCTGCGACGGCTTCATCCTCGTCCCGCACCTGACCCCGCACGGGCTCGATGAATTCGTCGACCGGGTGGTGCCGTTGCTGCAGGAGCGCGGCGCATTCCGAACCGAATACGCCGGCCACACCCTGCGCGACCACCTTTGCCTATAGGCTTGGTCGAGGCTGTCGCACAGTGCGGCGGGAGCGTGGTGGGGTGCAGATTTCGCAGACGACCGTAGGGTGGCTGCTCTTTGCCGCCGCCGGCTTGACGCTGGCCGCCGGACTGGTGCTGCGGTCGTTGATCGGCCGACGGCGCGAAGCCACGGACGACGCCGATCTCGACGACAAGATCCTGATGCCGACCTTCGTGGTGTGCTGCGGGCTGTGTCTGACCGCGATCTTCCTGCTTGGCTACGAAGCGCTCGCCTAACGCGGCGTGGCTTGAACCACCGCTTCGCGGATCGGACCCCGCCACACCGGGCCGTGACCGGGCACAAGCACGTCGGTCTCCAGCATCGCCAGCGCGGCCAGGCTCCGCACACAGCCGTCCTGGTCGTGATTGAACACCTTGTGCAGCAGCTGAGGGCCGCCGCGGCTGGCGACCGGGTGCCCCGTCACCAGCGCATCGCCGCTGACCAGCACGCCGTCGACGACGAACGAGCAGTGCCCACCCGTGTGTCCCGGGCTGGGGATGGCCATTGGAGCGCCGGGGAGCCCGGCGGCGACGTCGCCGGTCAGTGCCTGCGCGGTCGGGATGCCCTCGTGCGTGAACGCTCCCTTGCGACTGATCGCCACCGACCACTTCAACCAGCGCGGTTGCCAGGCATGCGTGGCCACCTGCAAAGGCGATGCCTGCTCCAGGTATTCGCGCTTGGCGTGACCCACCTCCTCGGCATGGCAATACACAGGTGTGCCATGGGTTTTCGCGAACCATATCGCCGAGCCGAAATGATCGATGTGGGCATGGGTCAACAAAATCGCGCGTAGGTCGTCGGCGCCGAAGCCGAGGTGGCGCAGCGAGGCCAGCACGTCGTCGCGGCTGCCGGGAAAGCCCGCGTCGATCAGGATGACGCCGGTGTCGTCGGCGACGAGCGTCCAGTTGACCAGGTCGGTGTGTGCGAAATGCACACTGTCGGTGATGGCGTTGATATCCAGTGCCATCTGCCGAGTGTATGAGGGTGGAGTAGAAACGAAGAGCGGGCATGTGAGGAGCAAAAGGAAACCATGGACTTGAAACTCGGATACAAGGCGTCGGCGGAACAGTTCGCGCCGCGTGAACTCGTCGAACTGGCCGTCGAGGCCGAAGCGCACGGAATGGACAGCGCCACGGTCAGCGACCATTTCCAGCCGTGGCGACACGAGGGCGGCCACGCGCCGTTCTCCCTGGCCTGGATGACCGCGGTGGGCGAGCGCACCAAGCGCCTGGTCCTCGGCACCTCGGTGCTGACCCCGACGTTCCGGTACAACCCCGCCGTCATCGCCCAGGCGTTCGCGACGATGGGCTGCCTGTATCCGGACCGCATCTTCCTCGGCGTGGGCACAGGCGAGTCCCTCAACGAGATCGCCACCGGCTACCAGGGCGAGTGGCCCGAGTTCAAGGAGCGCTACGCGCGGCTGCGCGAGTCGGTGAAGTTGATGCGCGAGCTGTGGCTCGGCGACCGCGTCGACTTCGATGGCGAGTACTACAAGACCAAGGGCGCGTCCATCTACGACGTCCCGGAGGGCGGCATCCCGATCTACATCGCAGCGGGCGGACCGCAGGTGGCCAAGTACGCGGGCCGCGCGGGCGACGGCTTCATCTGCACCTCCGGCAAGGGCGAGGAGCTGTACAAGGACAAGCTCATCCCCGCCATGAGGGAGGGTGCAGAGGCGGCGGGCCGCAACCCCGACGACGTCGACCGGATGATCGAGATCAAGATCTCCTACGACACCGATCCCGAGGCGGCGCTGGAGAACACCCGGTTCTGGGCCCCGTTGTCGCTGACCGCCGAGCAGAAGACCAACATCCACGACCCGCTCGAGATGGAGAAGGCCGCCGACGAGCTGCCCATCGAGCAGGTCGCCAAGCGGTGGATCGTGGCATCGGACCCCGACGAGGCGGTCGAGAAGGTCGGCCAGTACGTGAAGTGGGGCCTCAACCATCTGGTTTTCCACGCGCCCGGCCACGACCAGCGCCGCTTCCTCGAGCTCTTTGCCAAGGATCTGGAGCCCCGGCTGCGCCGGCTCGGCTGATACGTTGGCGGCGTGCCCAGCGGGATTTACATCGCTTCGCCAGAGGGCGACACCGGCAAGTCGACGATCGCGCTCGGCATCCTGCACCGGCTCGCCGCCACCGTCGCCAAGGTCGGGGTGTTCCGGCCGATCACGCGGTTGGGCGAGGACCGAGACTACATCCTGGAACTGCTGCTAGCGCACACCACGGCGGGCCTGTCCTACGAGCAGTGCGTCGGCGTGAGTTATCAACAGCTGCACGACGATCCGGACGCGGCGATCGCCGACATCGTCGACCGTTTCCACGAGGTGGCCGACCGCTGCGATGCCGTGGTGATCGTCGGCAGCGACTACACCGACGTCACCACCCCCAGCGAGCTGGACACCAATGCCCGCATCGCCGCCAACCTCGGCGCGCCGATCGTGCTGTCGGTCAAGGCGAGAGACCGCACTCCCGCCGAGGTGGCACAGGTCGTGGAGCTGTGTCTCGTCGAGATCGCCGGGCAGCACGCCCACACCGCGGCCGTGGTGGCCAATCGATGCGAGCCGTCGCAGATGGCGGCCGTCGCCGACGCGCTCAAGAGCCTCACGCCGAAGGCGTACGTGCTGCCGGAAGAGCCACTTCTGGATGCGCCCGCGGTCGGTGACCTTGCGCGTGCCGTCGACGGCGTCATCGTCAGCGGCGACGCCGAGCTGCTCAGGCGCGAGGCGATGGGAGTGCTCGTCGCGGGCATGACCGCCGAGCACGTGCTGGAAAGGCTCACCGACGGTGTCGCGGTCATCACCCCTGGCGACCGCTCCGACGTCGTGCTTGCGGTGGTCAGCGCCCATGCCGCCGAGGGCTTTCCGTCGTTGTCGTGCATCATCCTCAACGGCGGGCTCGAGCTGCACCCGTCGGTCGCGGCGCTGGTGTCCGGGCTGAACCAGCGGCTGCCCATCATCGCCACCACGCTCGGCACGTTCGAAACTGCCAGCAAGGTCGCAGCCACCCGCGGCCGTGTCACCGCCTCGTCGCATCGCAAGATCGACACCGCCATCGAACTGATGGACACCTACGTCGACACCGCGGATCTGCTTGCGCAGCTTGCCATCCCGATTCCGACGGTCGTCACGCCGCAGATGTTCACCTACCAGCTGCTGGACCGGGCACGAGCCGATCGCAAGCGCATCGTGCTGCCGGAGGGCGAGGACGACCGCATCCTCAAGGCCGCGGGGCGACTGCTGCAGCGCAATGTCGCCGAGCTGACCATCCTCGGCGACGAGCCGCAGATCCGGGCCCGCTCGGCCGAGTTGGGTGTCGACCTGTCCGATGCGAAGGTGCTCAACCCGCGGACCAGTGAGCTGTGCGACCGGTTCGCCGAACAATACGCCGAGCTGCGCAAGCACAAGGGCGTGACCGTCGAGCAGGCGCGCGAGACCATCCATGACGTCTCCTATTTCGGCACCATGCTCGTGCACAACGACATGGTCGACGGGATGGTCTCCGGCGCGATGCACACCACCGCGCACACCGTTCGGCCCGCGTTCGAGATCATCAAGACCCAGCCCGGCATCACCACCGTGTCCAGCATCTTCCTGATGTGCCTCGCCGACAGGGTGCTCGCCTACGGAGACTGCGCGATCGTGCCCGACCCGACGTCCGAGCAGCTGGCCGATATCGCGATTTCGTCGGCGCGCACCTCCGCGCAGTTCGGCATCGAGCCGCGGGTGGCCATGCTGTCCTACTCGACCGGAACGTCAGGAACCGGCGCCGACGTCGACAAGGTAAGGGCGGCAACGGAACTGGTGCGGCAGCGGGAGCCCGATCTGCTGGTGGACGGGCCGATCCAGTACGATGCGGCCGTCGATCCGACGACGGCGGCATCCAAGATGCCCGACTCGAAGGTGGCGGGCAGGGCGACGGTGCTGATTTTTCCGGACCTCAATACCGGCAACAACACCTACAAGGCGGTGCAACGAAGCGCAGGTGCCATCGCGATCGGCCCGGTCCTGCAGGGATTGAAGAAGCCGGTCAACGACCTGTCACGCGGCGCGCTGATCGAGGACATCGTCAACACCGTGGCGATCACTGCGATCCAGGCACAAGGCAAGTGATGTCCGCTTCGCCCGCGGTACTCGTCATCAACTCCGGTTCGTCGTCATTGAAATACGCTGTTGTCGAACCGGACTCGGGAACGATGGTGGCCGACGGGATCGTCGAGCGGATCGGCGACGGGCCGATTGCCGACCACGGCGCGGCACTGCAGGAGGCGTTGCGGCAGCTCGCAGAATCCGGTCGGCCGCTTGAGGCTCTCCCGCTGGTCGCCGTAGGCCACCGCGTCGTGCACGGCGGGCCGGACCTCTACGAGCCGACGCTGATCGACGATGCGCTGATAGCCGAACTGGAGGAACTCGCCCCGCTGGCACCACTGCACAACCCGCCCGCCGTGCTCGGCATCCGTGTCGCCCGCGAAGCGCTGCCCGACCTTCCGCACGTCGCCGTGTTCGACACCGCGTTCTTCCATGATCTGCCACCGGCAGCGGCGACGTACGCCATCGACCGGGATATCGCGCGGCAGTGGCACATTCGTCGCTACGGGTTCCACGGCACGTCGCATTCCTACGTCAGCGAACAGGCCGCGGCGTTCCTGGACAGACCACTGGAGTCGCTCAACCAGATCGTGCTGCACCTTGG
Organism: Mycolicibacterium stellerae; assembly: GCF_003719305.1. Classification (GTDB taxonomy): domain Bacteria; phylum Actinomycetota; class Actinomycetes; order Mycobacteriales; family Mycobacteriaceae; genus Mycobacterium; species Mycobacterium stellerae. Next base: position 118,741 of record NZ_RARC01000017.1, on the reverse strand, counting down.
CAACGGCGCCTCGGCCTCCGCGATCGCCCACGGTAGACCCGTCGACACGTCTATGGGCCTGACGCCGATGGAGGGCCTGGTGATGGGCACCAGGTCGGGCGACATCGATCCTGGCATCATCAGCTATCTGTCGCGCACCGCAGGGATGAGCGTCGAGGACATCGAGACGATGCTCAACAAGCGCTCCGGCGTGCTCGGCCTCGGCGGCGCGATCGACTTCCGCGTGCTGCACAAACAGATCGAATCCGGTGATGGCGCAGCACAGTTGGCCTACGACGTCTACATCCACCGGTTGCGTCGCTACATCGGCGGCTATCTGGCACTGCTCGGCGATACGGACGTCATCACCTTCACCGCGGGGGTCGGCGAGAACGACGCGACCGTGCGCCGCGACGCGCTCGCCGGCCTGACCACCCTCGGCATCGACATCGACGACCGCCTCAACGAGAACCCCGACAGAAGCGCGCGGCGGATCTCAGCGGAGACATCTCGCACGGCGGTGCTGGTGATCCCGACCGACGAGGAGCTCGCGATCGCGCAGGCCTGCGTGCGGGTGATCGGCGAGTGAGCGGACCCGACGCCCGGGCGGCTTATGATGCGGTCGCGACAGCATACGACGCGGCGTTCGCCGATGAACTTGATGCCAAGCCCCTGGATCGTGCGCTTCTTACGTCCTTCGCGGAACTGGCGAGCTCCGGGACCATTTGCGACATTGGTTGTGGCCCCGGGCATGTCACTTGCTTCCTAGCAGGACGCCACGCGGACGTTGTCGGCATCGATCTGTCTCCGGCGATGGTTGAGATTGCGCGTCAACGTGCCCCCGACCTCAGTTTCACGGTGGGTTCGATTCTGGACCTGCCGGTCGCCGATGACGCCTGGGCGGGTGCAGTGTCGCTGTATTCGATCATCCACCTGACACCTTCCGACCGCACAACGGCATGCCGTGAATTCGCCAGGGTGATACGGCCGGGGGGATGGCTTCTGTTGGCCTTCCATGTCGACAGCCCCGAGTTCGCCGTCGGCGCTGTCAATCACCTCACGAGCTGGTTGGGCCAACGGGTGGAACTCGACGGCTACTTCCTTGACCCCGACGACGTAAGCGCGCAGCTTGAGGCGGCCGGATTCACCGTGAAGGCGCGGTTGGAACGAGAGCCCATTGACGGTGTGGAATACCCCAGCCGTCGCTGTTACCTGCTTGCCGAGCGCTGACCGCAATCAGGTCAAAAGACTGTGCGACGACGGTGCTAGTTGTTCCGGCCGACGAGGAATGGTCGATCGCGCGCGCCTGCGGCCACCTCGTCGAGGACCGACTGCGAGTCCTCGACCGGCAGGCTGCCGTCCGGATCGCATATCGCCAATAGGCGGCGCAGTTGCCTGCCCGCACGCAGAGCCCAGCTCACCTCGTACCGGCAGCAGATCACGTTGATGTTGTGCAGCGCCGCGAAGCCGGCAGTGCCGAAGAAGTCGACGAGCCGGAGGTCGAGCTCGAGGCGCGCAGACCCGGCGACCCGGCCCTCGATATACCGCGCCAGCGCGCGGCCGTTGGTTGCATCGACATCGCCCTCGACGGTGACGAGCAGGGTGGACGGGCGCTTATGGCAGGCGGAGAAGACCGCGCGCCCGTTTTCCTCGCGAAGATCGAGTGCCCTGGGATCGATGCGGAACACTCGACTGGTGCCTATATCGGTCATCTGACCTCCCTCAGCCGAACCTGGTGTCGCTGTGGGTGGCTGTTAACTCAACCTGAACAGCAGATTACTACGTATTTCGTCGGGCGGCGATACCCCAATTTTCAGCGGCCGACCTGGTCTTTATCCTGTTCGGCGGGGTACGGATCAGGCTTCTAGTCCGACGCGCGCTTCTTGACGACTGATTTCGCATCGCTGACCTTGGCGAGTCGCAACGCGATCAACACGTCGGCGAAGGTGATGAACAGGCCCCACCAGTACATCCACTTGAGCGTGGGGTCCGGTTGCGACATGAAGTAACCGATCAGAAAGATCGGCCCGACGATGCCGAAGACGAACATCATCGCCTGAATGACGAGGTAGCGCTTGAACGTCTCCACCGACGCGATTCTAAAAGGTACTGGTCGGCCGCACGCTGTTGGCGAGGTCGACCAGCGCGTACCGGTGGGCCTGCGTCGGTGCCACCCGGGCCAGTCCACGCAGCGAGGCTTCCACGCCGAGTTGCAGGCCGTGCTCGGTGAACGGGAAGCCGAGAATGTGGTTGGTGCTGGCGGTGTTATCGGCCAGCCAGTCCATCGCGGTGCCCAGGACCAGGGCCCGAATCTGCAGCACCCGCGGTTCCGAGTCGGGTAGCGCCTCCACTCGTCGGGCGGCGTCGCGGATGTGCTGTTCGGTGATCTCGGTCATCGAGCGACCAGACAGCAGGGTCACCGCACTAGTGAGCCGCGCCGTCGTGAAATGCCTTGAGGTGGCGGGCACTTGGTCAAGGGTGCGCACGGCACCGTCCCGATCGCCACCCGCCGACTGCGCGCGGGCGAGGCCGAAGCCCGCTGAGATCACGCCGTTGTCGGTACACCACACCGTGTTATAGAACTTGCGCTCGTCGGCGCTTCCGGCCAGCTCGGCCGTCGCCGCCAGCGCCAGTTTGGGCGCCAGCTCGCCGGGCAGGGTATCGAGCACCTCGGTGAAATGCTTTGTGGCCGAATCGTAGTCGGCGGTCAGCACCTCGGACACCGCGCGGAACCAGACCAGCCGCCACCGCCAGCCCACCCGGTCCGCCAGGTCATCGAGCTTGCGGGTGGCCTTGGCGACGTCGCCGAGGTCCAGCAGCGCCCGCACCTCCATCAACGGCAGCTCCACCGACTCCGACAGGTCGACGCCCTCCGAATCGAGCGTGCCGTGGCGTGCGGCCCGCAGCGAGTCCAGCGTCTGCACCGGCTGGCTCAGCACGGCGGCCGACAACACCGCGGCGCCGACGTCGGTCCGGTCGAGCAGCGGCACCTGCAGCGCCTTGACGATCTCCTGCGCCGTCAGCTTCTCCGAGTGCACCTGCCCGTCGAGGTACACATCGGTGTGCGCGACGAGAAGGTCGACGCCGAACGTCGACCGCGACGGGCTGAACACGGTCGACAGGCCGGGCCGAGGCGCCTTGCTGTCCTGGGCGACCACCTCGCGCAGCACGCCGAGAAGCTGGCTCGTCATCTCCTCTGAGCTGCCGAACCGGCGTCGCGGATCGGGATCTATCGCCCTTCGCAACAGCCTGCCGAACGAGTCGTACTCCGTCAGCACCGGATCGTCTTCCGGCAGACCCTCGACGTAGCGGCCCTTCCGGGTGCGCAGATTGAGCGTCAGCGACGCCAGCGTGCGGCCGACGGTGTAGATGTCGGTGGCTATCGTCGGGCCCGTCCGCACGATCTCGGGTGCCTGGTAACCCGGTGTGCCGTAAAGGTATCCGAACGAGTTGAGCCGCGACACCGCGCCGAGGTCGATCAGCTTGAGCTGATCCTCGGTGATCATGATGTTCTCTGGCTTGAGATCGTTGTACGCCAGCCCGATCGAATGCAGATAGCCAAGCGCAGGCAGGATCTCGAGCATGTAGCCGATGCCCTCGGCCACCGGAAGCTTGTCGCCCCTGGCCTGCTTGAGCGACTTTCCGCCGACGTACTCCATCACGATGTAGCCGACGGGATTGCCGTGCTGGTCTGGATGTTCGACGAAGTTGTAGATCTTGACGATTCCCGGGTGTGTCACCTCGGCGAGGAACTGACGCTCGGCCATCGCGATCTTCTGGGCTTCGGCGTCGCCGGAGTGCACAAGGCCCTTGAGCACGACGGGCCGTTCGTTGACGTTGTGGTCGAAAGCCAGATACACCCAGCCGAGCCCGCCGTGGGCGATGCAGCCCTTGATCTCGTACTGGTCGGCGACCATATCGCCAGGAGCCAGCTGAGGCAGGAACGAGTACGCGCTGCCGCAGTGCGGACACCAGCCCTCCGAAAGCGCCTTGCCGTCGGACGACGACCTGCCGACCGGCTTCCCGCAGTTCCAACAGAACCGTTTCGACTCCGCCACAACGGGATTGGTCATCAGCGCGGACAGCGGGTCGATCTCGCGCACCCGCGGGATCTCCACCAGCCCGCCGCCGAGCCGCCGGGTCGGCGACAGCGCCCGCGTCATCGTGGTCGCGTGGTCCTCGGGTTCGGTTTCGGCCATGCCGACCGAGACGCCGTCCGAGTCGTCGAAGTGTGGCCGGAACACGGCCTGCGTCGCCATCGGCCGCACCGTCGACGCGGAATCCGCGTCGAGTTCCTCGAGTTCCTCGAGGCTGGCCGGTTGGGTACCGGGATCTTCGAATCCCTCTGCCGTGGTCATCAGTCCGAATACCTCGGAACCGGCGGTGCGGGCGGCGGCCCGAGCACGGTCAACCACTTGCGGTACAACGTGCTCCACGTGCCGTCACGGCGGATGCGGTCCAGCGTGCCGTTCACGAACCGGACAAGCCCGGTGTTCTCCAGGTTGATGCCGATGCCGTACGGCTCCTCGTTCATGCTGGGCCCGACGATGTGCAGATATGGGTCCTGTGCCACCAGCCCGGCCAGAATTGAGTCGTCCGTGCTGACCGCGTCGACCTGCCGCTGCTGCAGTGCCACCAGACAGTCGGCCCACGTCACCACCTCGATGACGATCGGCGACGGGTTGATCTCCTGGATCCGCTGCAGCGAAGTGGTGCCCTTGACCGCGCAGACCCGCTTACCCCCGAGGTCGCTCGCCTGCGCGATCGGCGAGTCGCGTGGCGCCAGGATCCGTTGGTTGGCAACGAGGTACACCGTCGAGAAGTTGACCAGCTTCTTGCGTTCACACGTGATGCTCATGGTCTTGACGACGATGTCTACCTGGTTGTTCTGCAGTGCCGCAACACGATCGGCCGACGACAGGATGCGGTACTCGACCTGAGACGGGGTGCCGAAGATGTCGCGCGCCACCTCGCCTGCGATGTCGACGTCGAATCCGGTGATCTCGCCGGTGATCGGGTCGCGGAAACTGAAAAGGTTGCTGCCGATATCGAGTCCGACGATGAGCCGCCCGCGGGCCTTGATAGTGGCGACGGCGTCTTCTGCCTGCGCGCGGTTACCGAACGGCCGCAGGCTCGCGGTCAAATCGCAGTCGTCGTCGGTGTCCTCCTGCGGCGGCACCAACTCCGGCGCCAGCTCCTCCATGCCCGCGGGTGTCGGCGGGACCAGCGTGAGGGTGGGCGTCGGCGCCACCCCGTCCGCCCGGCCGCAACCCGCAAGCACGGTCACCATGGCGACCGCGACGCAGAAGATCCTGAACTTCACCCGCCTTCGATCTTCGCCTGAGACGCTCATCATCGGTACTCACTGAGCCTGGGCCACAACCCCAACGCCACCGCGATCGCGGCCATCACGGACAGCACCGCCGCCCCGACCGTGGCGCCCGACAGCACCCGCCTGGCGTTGAGGATGTCGCTGCGCAGCTGCTCGCGGCTCTGGGCGATGCCCTTGTTCAGCGCCTCGTCGAGCCGGTCGAAGGCGGGCGTCGAGTCGTCCTCGCCCCGGCCGAGCGCGACCTGCGTCGCGGCCTGGTAGTTACCGACCGCGATGTAGGAGCTGATTCGGTCGTCGGCCGCACGCCAGCGCTGCAACAACTGCTCGGCGTCGGACAAATCCCCCTTGTCGATCGCGTCGTCGCGGCCGAGATATTCGGACAGCTCCTGCTGCATGGTGTCGATGCGCTGGTAATAGGACTGCTTGCGGACAATCTCGTCGCCGCGCCGGATCAGCGACAGCGTCTCGTCGGCCCGCGCCTGCTGCGCGGTGATCGCAAGGGTGGTGACGGTCTTGAGGGATTCCGCTGCGGTGTTCTTGGCGCTGCGGCTGTCGATCGTCGAGATCACCAGCGCGGTGAACACCCAGATCAACATGATCAGCACGGCCATCCCGCCTGCCACGAAGCCGATGTTCACGCGCCTGCGGGTCCTGCGGGCCAGCCAGCGGTTGGCGAACGCGCCGAACAACAGCGTGGCCAGCACGACGAGGATGACCGGCGCGGGGATGCGGGTCGACGCCGTCGTCTCCTTGTCCACCCGGGCCGAGGTTTCCTCGTAGAGCTTTTGGGCGTCGGGCAGGATCGTCCGTTGCATCAGCGACGACGCCTCCGACAGGTACGACGAGCCGACGGGGTTGCCCGCCCGGTTGTTTGTGCGCGCGGTCTCGACCAGCCCGGTGTACACCGCGAGGTTGGCGTTGATCCGGCCGAGAAGCTGGACCAGCGGCTCGTCGGTGAGCCCGCTCGATGCCCTGGTGACGGCGCTGGCGGCGTCGGTGATCGCCTGTTCGTAGCGCTGCCGGACGTCGCGCGGCTCTGCGCCCGCGATGAAGGCCGTCGCCGCGGCGGCGTCGGCGACCGACAGCGTGGTGTAGAGCTGCCCGGCCGCGAATGCCAGCGGCTCGGTGTGTTCGAGGACGGTGGTCAGCGCCTGCTGGCGGTCGTTGACGGTGGTCGAGGTGGCGTATGCGCTGGCGATCACCAACGCCGACAACACGACGCCGATGGTCAGGATTCGCCCGGGAGTCGTCCAAAGAAACCACCAGCGCGGATGCGCGGGTGTTGTCGGCGACCGCGACGCGAGTGGTTCGGTCGACGGATGCGCCAGCTCCACAGTCACGGGTGCCCGGACCTCATCTTTTCGGCTCTTTCCGGCTTCTGTTCTGACCTGCTTCCAAATCTATAAAAGAATTCTAAGAGTTATTCGAGTGACGTGTGGGCATTCGCGGCCCACTGATTTGCCGCGTGTTCCCTAAGCTGAACGGGTGCGTGGCGACGGCGACGGCTGGGTGGTGTCCGACAGCGGCACGCCCTACTGGGGCAAGCACGGCGCGGCTGGTCTGTTTCTCCGCGCGCCCTGTCCCGACGGATCGGCCGCCGTGCTCCTGCAACACCGCGCGCCGTGGAGTCATCAGGGCGGCACCTGGGGTCTGCCCGGCGGGGCCCGCGACAGCCATGAAAGCGCCGAAGAGGCAGCGCTGCGCGAGGCTCATGAGGAGGCGGGCCTTGATGCAGGCAGGCTGGTTGTGCGCACGATCGAGGTCACCGCGACCGTGACCGCGAGCGGCAGCCAATGGACGTACACCACCGTGATCGCAGACGCCCCCGAACAGCTCGAGACCGTGCCCAACCGGGAGAGTGCCGAGCTGCGTTGGGTGGCCGAGGACGACATCGAGGCGCTGCCTCTGCACCCCGGGTTCGCGAACAGCTGGCAGCGGCTGCGCGAGGTCGCGGCGGCTATTCCGCTGCTACAAGCCGAGCTTTGAGCCGGCTCGCCGCCGCCTGCGGGTCGTCGGCGGCCGTGATGGCCCGCACCACGACGATGCGGCGCGCACCCGCGTCGAGCACCTCAGGCAGCCGCTCTTCGTCGATGCCACCGATCGCGAACCAGGGCTTGGCCGGACCCGATTCGGCGGCAATGCGGACCAGGCCGAGGCCGGGCGCCGTTCTGCCGGGTTTGGTCGGGGTGGGCCAGCAGGGGCCGACGCAGAAGTAGTCGACGGGTTCGGCGACCGCGGCGGCGACTTGCTGTGGGTCGTGGGTGGAGCGGCCGATCAGCGTCTGCGGCCCGACGATGTCACGGGCGATCGGCAGCGGCAGGTCGTCCTGCCCCAGATGCAGCACGTCGGCTCGGGCGGCGCGGGCGATATCGGCGCGGTCGTTGACCGCAAGCAGCGCGTTGTGGCGGCGCGCGGCGTCTGCGAGCACCTCCAGCGCGGCGAGCTCGCCGCCGGCCTCCAACGGCCCGAACCGCTCCTCGCCTGCCGAACCCTTGTCGCGCAGCTGGATGATGTCGACCCCGCCCGCCAGCGCCGCATCGGCGAACGCGCCAAGATCACCGCGCTCGCGGCGGGCGTCGGTGCACAGATACAGCGACGCCGAAGCCAGCCGGGCCAGCCGGTCGGAAGGGTGATGCACACCCGCGAGAGTAATGTGGGACGTCGACACGGGAGTCCCGGGAACCGGGGACTGAGAGTGGGCACGCGCAACCTGCCCTTACCGTCGAACCTGCTCCGGGTCATGCCGGCGAAGGGAGGGGAATGCAGTCGATCGGATCGCTTGCCGTCGTCGGCGGCGGCGTCATCGGCCTATCCGTCGCGCGTCGCGCGGCGCTCGACGGTTGGTCCGTGGCTGTGCACCGGGGCAAGGACCCCGGTGCCTCGTGGGTCGCGGGCGGCATGCTCGCCCCGCACAGCGAGGGCTGGCCGCGGGAGGAGCGGCTGCTGCGGCTCGGCCTTGCATCGCTTGCGCTGTGGCACGGCGATTTCATGGACGGGCTGCCAGAAAGCGTGATCACGGCGCGCGAATCGCTGGTGGTCGCGGTCGACCGCGCCGACGTCGCCGACCTCAAGACGGTCGGGGAGTGGCTGGCGGCGCAGGGACATCCGGTGAACGTCACGGCTGCGGCCCGCGATGTCGAACCGCTTCTCGCCCAGGGCATTCGGCACGGCTTCGTGGCCGAGACCGAACTCGCCGTCGACAATCGGGCGGTGGTGGAGGCGCTGGATTCGCATTGTGAACGGCTCGGTGTGCTCATGTGCCCGCCGGTGGACGATCTCGCGGCGCTGGACGCCGACGTGCGGGTGATCGCCAACGGAATCGACGCGCCCACGTTGTGGCCGGGCCTGCCGATTCGGCCGGTCAAGGGTGAGGTGCTTCGGCTGCGCTGGCGAAAAGGTTGTATGCCGGTGCCGCAACGGGTGATTCGCGCCCGCGTGCACGGACGGCAGGTCTATCTGGTGCCACGACGCGACGGTGTCGTCGTTGGCGCCACCCAGTACGAGCACGGCCGCGACACCGCCCCCGCGGTGACCGGTGTGCGGGAACTGCTCGACGACGCCTGCGCGGTGATGCCCGCGCTCGGTGAGTACGAGCTGGCCGAATGTGCGGCGGGCCTGCGTCCGATGACACCCGACAACCTGCCCATCGTCGGCCGTCTCGACGACCGCACCCTGGTGGCGGCGGGGCACGGACGGTCCGGCTTCCTGTTGGCGCCGTGGACCGCGGAGGCGATCGCGGGCGAGCTCAACGGCGCTCCGCTACCGGAGGCCGAACTGGTGGAGGTTCGATGAAAGTCATCGTCAACGACAAGCCCGTCGAGGTGGACGACCAGGTGACCGTTGCCGGCCTGCTCGACCGACTCGGCTTCCCGGAGAAGGGCATTGCGGTCGCGGTGGATCAGACGGTGCTGCGGCGGTCGGACTGGCAGACCACATTGACCGACGGTGCGCGGCTGGAAGTGCTCACGGCGGTGCAGGGTGGCTGAGAAACTCACGATCGCGGGCCGCGAGTTCGGGTCTCGGCTGATCCTGGGCACCGGCGGAGCCGCCAACCTGGCCGTGCTGGAGGAGGCGCTGCTGGCGTCGGGAACCGAACTGACGACCGTCGCGATGCGCCGAGTGGATGCCGACGGCGGCACCGGCGTGCTCGACCTACTCAACCGGCTTAACATCACGCCGCTGCCCAACACGGCGGGATGCCGGGGGGCCGCAGAAGCCGTGATGACTGCGCAGCTGGCCCGTGAGGCGCTGCAGACCGACTGGGTCAAGCTCGAGGTGATCGCCGACGAGCGCACCCTGCTGCCCGACGCCGTCGAGCTGGTCCGCGCCGCAGAACAATTGGTGGACGACGGTTTCGTCGTGCTGCCGTATACGAACGACGATCCGGTGCTGGCCCGCCGGCTGGAGGACACCGGCTGTGCTGCCGTGATGCCGCTGGGTTCGCCGATCGGGACCGGCCTTGGCATCGCCAACCCGCACAACATCGAGATGATCGTCGAGCAGGCGGGCGTCCCGGTGATCCTCGACGCGGGAATCGGGACCGCAAGCGATGCGGCGCAGGCGATGGAATTGGGCTGTGCCGCCGTGCTTCTCGCCACCGCGGTGACCAGGGCCGCCGACCCACCGCTGATGGCCGCCGCGATGGCCGCCGCGGTCACCGCCGGTTACCTCGCGCGTCAGGCGGGCCGGATCCCGAAGCGGTTCTGGGCGCAGCCGTCCAGTCCGTCGCTGTGACGAAAAGATATGTCGCGCTGGGTAGTTCGATGGCTGCCGGCCCCGGCATCCCACCGCGCGACAAGGATGCGCCGTTGCGGGCAGCGCGCTCGGCGGCAAACTATCCGCACCTGGTGGCACGGCGACTCGGCCTCGACCTGGTCGATGTGACCTACTCCGGCGCCACCACCGCCGACGTGCTGACCGATCGGCAGAACGGCGAGCCGCCGCAGATCCATGCACTCGACGGCTCTGAGGAGCTTGTCACCGTCACGATCGGCGGCAACGACGTCGGCTACGTGCCGCTGCTGACAGCGGCAGGCCTGCCGCGGGCGGTGCGGTCGGTGCCGGTGCTCGGTGGTCGCCTTCGGGAGCTGCTCGACCCGACCGCCCGCGACCGCGCGCTGGTGCAGGTCGGCGAGTCGCTGAAGGAAGTGGGCCACACGGTGCGGCGGCGGGCGCCGCAGGCCAGCGTGCTTTTCGTCGACTACCTGACGGTGTTGCCGCCCGCAGGAGAGGATGCCTCGCCGCTGACCGGTGTGGATGCCGCGCTCGGCCGTCGGGTCGCCGCCACGCTCGAGCGGCTCACGTCGGAAGCCGCCGCGGAGACCGGATGCAAAGTGGTGCGGGCATCCGATGCCAGCCGCGAACACCACGCGTGGTCGAAGGACCCTTGGACGACGAAACCGTCGCGGTTCGGACTGCCCATTCCCGGCAGGCCCTTCCCTGCACACCCCAACGGGGCGGGCATGCGCGCCGTGGCAGACCTGATCATCGAGCAAGTCGACGGGTTGTGAGTCTGACGACGTTTTTTGGCCACTTCCGTCGTCAGATTCACAATTGCCGCCTCGTGCGATCATGGTGGCGATGATCGAACTGGCCGGGCTTACCAAAGTATTTGGCGACACCCGCGCGGTCGACGACCTGACCTGCACCATCGAGCCGGGGGTGGTGACGGGGTTTCTCGGGCCCAACGGAGCAGGCAAGACCACGACCATGCGGATGATCCTCGGCCTGGATCGTCCGACCTCGGGCACCGCCACCATCGACGGCAAGCCCTACCGGGAGCTGACCGAACCGCTGCGGCACGTCGGTGCACTGCTCGACGCCAAGCAGACGCACCCCAACCGGTCGGTGCGGGCCCACCTGCGCTGGATCGCCGCCACTCAGCGGCTGCCGTCAGGCCGGATCGACGAGGTGCTCGACATGGTCGGGCTGGCCACGGTCGCGGCCAAGAAGGCAGGCACGCTTTCGCTGGGCATGAGCCAGCGGCTGGGCATCGCGGCCGCGCTCCTCGGCGACCCGCCGGTGCTTCTGTTCGACGAGCCGGTCAACGGGCTCGACCCCGAGGGCATCCGCTGGGTGCGCACGCTGATGCGGACACTCGCAGGCGAAGGCCGCACCGTCTTCGTGTCCAGCCATCTGCTCGCCGAGATGTCCAACACCGCAGACCGGCTGGTGGTGATCGGGCGCGGCAAGCTGATCGCGTCGACGACGGTCAGCGAGTTCGTCGGCCGCGCCGACACCGTGCGAGTGCGCAGCCCGCAGCTGGAACTGCTGCGCGGGGTGCTGTCCGATGCGGGTATCGGGGTCGATGACGACGCGGAAGCCTCGGCGCTGCTGGTGCGGGGGGCGGCCAGCGAGGTGGTCGGCGAGCTTGCCGCGCGCAACGGAATCACCCTGCACGAATTGACCTCACAGCAGGCGTCGCTCGAGGACGCGTACATGAAGCTCACCGACGACGCCGTGCAGTATCGGGCGGCGACATGAGTGTGGCGGCGGTGCTGAACGCCGAACGGATCAAGCTCACCACCACCCGTTCGCCGCTGTGGTCGGCGGTCGCGGTGGCGGTGCTGAGCCTCGGACTCGCCGCGATGCAGGCGTCGACCGTCTACGGTCCCCTCCCGCTGGAGCCGCAGAAGGCCGCCATGGGTGTCGCTGTCTTCGGGGTGCCGGTGCTGATGATCCTGTCGACGCTCACCGTCACCAACGAGTACCGCAACGGCGTGATCCGTACCACCTTCATGGCGGTGCCGAATCGGTCCATGGTGCTAGTAGCGAAAGCGATTGTGGCAGGCGCATTTTCCAGCTTCTATGCCGCGGTGATGGTGGTGGTCTCGATCGTGGTGGCGGACTCGGACTTCGACTGGCGGCTTGTCGGCGCGATTGCGCTGTACGCGGCGCTTGCCGCCGTTCTCGGCGTCGCCGTCGGCGCACTGCTGCGGGCCTCAGCGGGCGCCGTTGCGCTGTTGTTGCTGTGGCCGCTGGTGGCCGAGCCCCTGCTCGGGAACCTGCCCAACATCAGCACGGCGGTCGGCCCGTACCTTCCGTTCGGTAACGCCTTCAGGTCCATCGACGTGCAGTGGCTCTACCCGTACTACGCGATGCCGTGGGGACAGCTCGGATCGATCATCTACTTCGCAGCCGTGGTCGCGGTCGTGTTCGTCGCGGCGCTGGTCACCGTCAACCGCCGGGACGCATGAGCGGAGTCGAAGCAGAGAGTGTGCCACCGGCTAACGTGGGTGCTATGGGTCGTAAATCGCGTGGGGTGTTGGCTGCGCTCGCGGCCGTCGTCATCGTGGCTGCGTTCGGTGGCTGCGGCGACAAGCCCGCGAAGGAGGCCGCCAACCCGCCGTCTTCGCCCGCGGCGTCTGGCGCGGCCACCGATTTCGCATCGAAACTGCGCGATCGGGTCAAGGCCGACGCGATGATGGCGCACCTGCAGGAACTTCAGGAGATCGCCGACGCGCACGACGGAAACCGTGCGCTCGGCACAGCCGGCTACGACGCGAGCGTCGACTATGTGGCGAAGATGCTGCGCGACAAGGGCTTCGATGTCCAGACACCCGAGTTCGAGGTGCGACTGCCGTTCGCAGAGGATCCCCGGCTGACCGTCGGCGGCGCGTCGATCGAGGCCAAGCCGCTGCAGTTCACCATCGGCACCCCGCAGCGGGGTGTCTCTGGTCCGCTGGTCGCGGCCCGCGTCGAGGACACGCCTGGCTGCACGGCGTCGGACTACGACGGGCTGCCCGTGGCGGGCGCGTTGGTGCTGGTTGATCGCGGCTCCTGCCAGTTCTCGCAGAAGCAGGCCGCGGCAGCCGAGCGCGGCGCGGTCGCGCTGATCGTCGCCAACAACGACGAAGGCGACGAGATGGGCGGCACGCTCGGCGAGGATTCGAACCCCAAGATCCCTGTCGTCAGCATCACCAATGCCTCGGGTGAGCGGCTGCGCGCCGCGCCGGGTGAGAGCACCCTCGTTCTCGACGCCGGGGTGCGCGTCGAGAAGAGCCGCAATGTGATCGCGCAGACGAAGACCGGCTCTACCGCCGACGTGGTGATGGTCGGCGCCCACCTGGACAGCGTGCCGGAGGGTCCCGGCATCAACGACAACGGGTCAGGTGTGGCCGCCGTGCTGGAGACCGCGCTGCAGCTTGGCCCGTCGCCTGCTGTGCAGAACGCGGTGCGGTTCGGCTTCTGGGGCGCAGAGGAGCTCGGGCTGAAGGGTTCGAACAACTATGTCCAGTCGCTGAATGTGGACCAGCTCAAGGACATCGCGCTGTACCTGAACTTCGACATGCTCGGCTCGCCGAACCCCGGCTATTTCACCTACGACGGTGACCAGTCGGTACCGCCGAACCCCAGAGACCCCAACCCGCGTGTCCCGGAGGGGTCGGCGGGCATCGAACGCGACTTCGTCGCGTACCTCAAGGAAGTGGGTAAGACGGCGCAGGACACCGGGTTCGACGGCCGCTCCGACTACGACGGGTTCACGTTGGCGGGAGTTCCCGCCGGCGGCCTGTACTCCGGCGCCGAGGAGAAGATGACCAGGCAGCAGGCAGAGCTGTGGGACGGCAAGGCCGACGAGCCGTTCGATCCGAACTACCACAAGAAGTCAGACACTCTGGACCACGTCGATCGAGACGCGCTGGCAATCAACGGCGCCGGGGTCGGCTATGTCGTCGGCATCTACGCACAGGATCAACGCGGCCGCAACGGCGTTCCGGTTCGCGAGGACCGCACCCGCCACGTGCTCGCGAAGTCGTGAAGGCGCGGCTGTTAGTCGGCGCGGCAGTCGTGGTCGCCCTGCTGCTCGGCGGCTGTTCGTCGGCGCCGCAACCGGCAGTCGACCTCGCGCGCGATCTGGCGGATCGGGTCGGCGTCGACGGCATGTACGTCCACCTGCGCAAGCTCGAGGAGATCGCCGACGCCAACAACCGGTCCCGCGCGGACGGCACATCCGGCTACGACGCCAGCGTCGACTACGTCGCACAGACGCTGCGGGACAAGGGTTTCGACGTTGAAACGCCGGAATTCGAACGGCTCGGGGTGGCGTCGCCCGGTAGGCCGACGCTGACGGCATCGGGCCGCGACTACGCCGTCGACCAGGCGTCGCTGCTGACGCCGACCCGGGCAGGGGGGTTGAGGGCGCCCACCCAGCGTCCGCAGAAACCCGCGGGTTGCGCTGCAGCCGATTACGGCACGAAGCGCATGACGAACGCCATCGCCGTGGTCGACGACACGGGATGCTCGATCGTCGACAAGCAGAATGTCGCTGTCGCAGAGGGTGCGCTCGGGCTTCTCGTCGTCAGCAACCCCGGTGCATCCGGTAGCCCGAGAGGCTTGTTCACACCGGGCTACTACCGGGCGCTCAAGGTGCCGGTCGGGGTGATCGACGCCGACGCCGACGCCGCGCTGCGCCGCACCGATGCAGCCGTACTGCTCACGCTCGACGCCAAGGCTGCCATGGTGAAGTCAAAAAGCGTGGTAGCCCAGACCAAGACCGGCGACCAGGAGAACGTGGTGATGGCGGGTGCGCATCTGGACACCGTCGCAAGAAGTCCCGGCATCAACGACAACGGAACCGGGGTTGCGGCGCTGCTGGAAACCGCTGCGGCGCTGGGGTCGCGGCCGCAGATCGCCAACGCCGTGCGGTTCGGTTTCTGGGGTGCCCAGGAGGCCGTGCTGGACGGGTCGACGAAGTATGTCTCGAGCCTGGACCGCGACCACCTCAACGACATCGCCCTTTACCTCAACTTCGACATGCTTGGTTCGCCCAACGCGGGATTCTTCACCTACGACGGTGACCAGTCCGGCCAACCGAACCCAGCCGTCGCGGCCGATACCGTGCCCGCAGGCTCGGCAGGCATCGAACGCACGCTGGCCGGCTATTTGAACCTGGCCGGGATCCGGCCCGCCGACATGCCGCTTGGCAAGGCCAGCGACTACAGCCCGTTCCTGGACGCAGGCGTCCCGATCGGTGGCATGACAACCGGTGCGGCGCAGCGGAAAACGGAGGTGCAGGCGCGGCTGTGGGGCGGTATCGCAGGGGTGGCGTTCGACCGCAACTACCACCTCCCAGGCGACACGGTCGACAACGTCGACCGCGATGCGCTCGCTGTGACCGGTCCCGGTGTGGCCTTCGCCGTCGGTACTTACGCCACGTCGATCGACGGCGTCAACGGGGTGCCTAGCCGCGAGCAGCGCCGCCGGAATACGCCTTAGCGACCCGGCTGACGAACTGGTACACGCCGTCCTCGTCGGGGGCGAGCGGTCCTGGCCGCGCGTGCTGCGACGCCAGGCCGCGCTGCACCGACTCGCACGCGGCCCAGTCCTGACGGTTGGTCAGATCCCAGAAGTCGACCGCATAGGACGGATCGAAGCCCGGCTTCTCGGCGGCCTCCGTTGGGAACGCCCATGCGCATTCGACGTGGGTGCGGTCAACAGCCAATGGCGTCATGAGGTGAGTCATCACGTAGTCGGGGTGCAGGCTGACCAGCAGGTTGGGGTAGCCCACCACGTACATCACGGTGTGTAGCTCGTGCTCGGAGAGCCCCTTGATCGCGACACCGCCGCTGGCCCCGGTCAGCGACATCGTTTCGGCGCCTTCGATGATCGACATCCAGCCGCCCATCCAGGAGCCAGCCGTGGCCAGGTTCTCGCCGCTGGTGGGTGGGCTGATCCGGGACAGCTCGGGGTGGATCGTCGAGCAGTGGTAGCACTCCTGATAGTTCTCGGCGATGACCTTCCAGTTGGTCTCCAGCTCGTAGGAATGCCGGTCCACGACAACGAGGTCCTCCGGCCGATAGGGGGCGACGACGTCCTCCCACCCCGCGACGTGCTCAGCGAAGTCAGCGTCCTCGCCGCTTGGGTCGACGAACAGCCAGCCGTGCCAGTTCACCAGCCGCAGCTCGGCCAGCCCGAACTCGTCGGGTTGGAAACCCTCGACTTTCGAGAAGTGCGGCGCGTTGCGCAGGCTGCCGTCCAGCCGATACGACCAGGAGTGGTACGGACAAACGATGCTGCGTCCCCTTGTGGTCGCGTTACAGGCCAACAGTTCGTGGCCGCGGTGGCGGCAGGTGTTGGCGAACGCGCGGACGGTGTCTTCGCCGCGGACAAGCAGTACCGCGTTGGCGCCGGTGCCGACGGCCTTCTGGGCGCCGACCGCGGCCAGATCGGATGCGTGGCCGACGCAGGTCCATCCGGAGAAGATGTGCTGCTGCTCCCAGGCGAAGACGGCGGGGTCGACATAGGCTTCGCGCGGCAGCATCCGGGACTGGCCGAACGGGGCCATTGCCGCGGCGACGCCGTCGGCGGGGAGAGGAGCCGGAGGATGCTGTTTGAACATACAGTCAGACTAGTCTGCGAGACCCCTACCGGTCTACCGGGACTGGGTGGTCAGAGAAGTTTCTCCAGCGTGATCGGCAGGTCGGTGACGCGTTTCCCCGTTGCGTTGAACACGCCGTTGGCGATCGCCGCGGGGACTCCGACGATCACCAGCTCGCCGAGACCCTTGACGCCGAGGGGGTCGGCGATCTTGTCCTCGGCGGGCAGAAACGCTGCATCGAGGGCGGGTATGTCGGCGTTGACCGGCACCAGGTAGTCGGACATGTTCGCGTTGACGATCCGCCCGTCCCGGTAATCCAGGTGGGTGCCCTCGAGCAGCGCCATGCTTATCCCGCCGACCATGCCGCCGATCGCCTGGCTGTGCGCCAGTTTCGGATTGATGATTCGGCCGGCGTCGTAGCACGCGTAGACGCGCCGGATGCGAACGGTGCCTAGCAGTTCGTCCACGGCGACCTCGGCGAACACCGCTCCGTACGCGGACATCGAGAAGCGCTGATCTGCGTCATCGGGTGTCCAGGTCTTTTGTGTGTCAAGGGTTTTCCAACCCCGGCGGCGCAGCAGGTCCTGGTAAGTCTCACCGCGCGCGGGCTGTGAGGTCACAAACATCCGTCCGTCTGCGACCGAGACCTGGCCCGGCCTTGTGCCGTTCAGCGGCGAGCCGGGGTCGACGACCGCGGTCCGGATGAAGCGGTCGCGGAGCATATCGGCAGCCGTCAGGACCGCCGAGCCGACACTTGCCATGGTCCGTGAGCCCGAGTGCGACGGCGCCTTCGGAAAGTTGCTGTCGCCCAACGAGAAGCGCACCTTGGCGATTGGCAGGCCGAGGGCGTCGGCCGCCACCTGCGTCATCGAGGTGTAGGTCCCTGGCCCCATGTCGCTTGTCCCGCTCTGCACCTCGGCGATGCCGTCGGCGTTGATGCGTGCGATCGCGGCGCACTCGCTGCGGCTGGTGTGATAAGCCGCGGCGGCGACGCCGATACCAACCAGTTCGTCGCCGTCGCGCACCGATCGCGGCGTGGGGTTTCGCCTCGACCAGCCGAACGTCGCAGCGCCCTCGCGAAGGCAGTCGGTGAGCCTGCGGGTGGAGAACGGCAGGTCTTCTGAGAAGTCGCGCGTGGGTTCATTGCGCAATCGCAGCTCGATGGGGTCCATCGCCAGCCGGTGGGCGAGGTCGTCCATCGCGCACTCGAGCGCGAACGCGCCCGTCGTCGCACCCGGGCCGCGCATATAGGTGGGCGGGTTGATGTCCAGCGGCACAAGGCGATACGTCGACCGCATGTTCGGTGCGCGGTAGACGAACCTGGCACCGGTCATCAGGTTGTCCTCATAGGGGTCATAGCGCGAGGTTTCGGTGTGCGCCTCGTGCACGATGGAGCCGATGCGTCCATCGGGCTCTGCGCCGATTGCCATCCGCTGCCTGCTGGTCGGTCGGAACCCGACGCCGCTGTAGTACTGCCTTCGGGTGAGCATCAGTTTCACCGGCCTGCGAATCTGCCGCGCCGCGAAGGCCGCCAGCAGCTGATGCGGCCACGTCGTGCCCGCACTGCCGAACGCCCCGCCGACGAACGGCGAGATGACCCGAACGCTGTCAACCGGAACACCCAATGCGTCCGCGTACGCCTCCTGCGCCGAGCTGATGCTCTGCACCTTGTCCCACACGGTGAGCCGGTCGCCGTCCCAGCGGGCGACGGTAGCCGGGATCTCCATCGGATTGTGGTTGTTGCGCTCGATGGAGTAGCGCAGATCTGTGACGACCGCAGCGGTGCGCAGTGCCCCGTCTGCGTCGCCGCGGGCGTAGTCTTCCGTTCTTTTGCCCGGTACCCGTTCTGACTGCGGCGCATCGATGTTCGTCAGCTGCGGTGCACCCCGGTACCGCACATTGACCAGTGAGGCACCGTGGTTGGCGGCCTCAAGGTCGGTCGCCACCACCAAGGCGACGGGCTGCCCGAAGCAGGACACCTGCCGGATGTCGTAGGGCAGCGTCAGCCCGCCGAAGTCGGTGAGCACGCGCAACACGCCGGGATGCCGGACCGCTGCCGCCGGGTCGATCCTGTCGACGGCGCCGCGGGCGACGGTGGCGGTCACCAGCGCGGCGTACACCATGTCGTCGGCGGGATTGTCCGCCGCGTATCGCGCTTGGCCGGTGACCTTCAGCCTGCCGTCCACCCGGGTGACGGGCCGGCCGGTGACGAGCGCCGCGGGCAGGGGCCTCGTCACGGCATACCCGCCACGGTCACGAGCTGCCGCGCCACCGTGCGTTTGATCAGCTCCACCTTGAACCCGTTCTCCGACAGTGGTTTTGCACCGTCGGCGGCTCTAGCGGCCGCCGCGCGCCACGTTTCGGGAGTTGCGGGTCTGCCGGTGAGCGCCTTTTCGACGGCGGTCAGACGCCACGGCACGGTGCCGACGCCGCCCGCGGCCACGCGTGCGGTCTGGACCGTGCCCGCCGTGATGTCGAGTGCCACAGCTGCCGAGGCGATCGCGAACTCAAAGGATTCTCGGTCGCGAACCTTCAGGTAGCCGGACCGTCGGGACTCGGGATGTGCCGTCACCTCGACCGCGGCGATCAACGCGCCGGGATGCAGGTTGTGCTCCTTGTCGGGGGTGGCACCCGGCTGACGGAAGAAGTCGGCGATCGGAGTTGATCGCTCACCCTCGCGGGTTCGCGTGATCACCCGGGCGTCCAGAGCAACGAGCGCAACGGCCAGGTCCGATGGGTGAGTGGCCACGCAGGCATCGCTGGTGCCGAGGATCGCGTGCGTGCGGTTGCGTCCCTCGATCGCCGCGCATCCTGCGCCGGGACTGCGCCGATTGCACGATGCCGACACATCCCGGAAGTACAGGCAACGGGGGCGTTGCATGAGGTTGCCGCCGATCGACGCCATATTGCGCAGCTGGGCGGACGCGGACAGGTCCAGCGCCTCGGCGATCACCGGAAACTGTTGCCGGACACCGGGATGGGCGGCGACCTCGGACATGCGTGCGAGCGCTCCGATGCGCAGCCGTGCCGGTTTGAGATCGATATCGCGGTAGGGCAGCGCGTTGATATCGACCACCGCGTCGGGCCGCTCCACCGTCTCGCGCATCAGGTCGACCAGCGTGGTGCCGCCCGCGATGTAGCGGGCGCCGGATGCGCCCGCGCGCAGTGCCGATGCCTCATCGGACGCCTTGGTGAACCGGAACGGGTACACGCGCGCTTTCAGGCCCGCGCCGTGTTGGCGACCGCGGTGACGATGTTGGTGTATGCGCCGCACCGGCAGATGTTGCCGCTCATCTGTTCGCGGATCTCGGCAGGCGAGCCTGTGTGGCCTTCGATGATGCACCCGACGCCGGACATGATCTGGCCCGACGTGCAGTACCCGCACTGGAACGCGTCCTCGTCGATGAACGCCTGCTGCAGCGGGTGCAGCCGACCGTTGCGTGCCAGCCCCTCGATGGTGGTGATCTCCGCGCCGTCGTGCATCACCGCAAGGGTCAGGCAGGAATTGATCCGGCTACCGTTCACCAGGATCGTGCACGCACCGCATGCGCCCTGGTCGCAACCCTTCTTCGTGCCGGTCAGCCCCGCGCGTTCACGAAGCATGTCCAACAGCGAGGTGCGGTTGTCGACGCTGATCTCGCGGGTTTCACCGTTGATACGGAGCCGCACGGTCGACGACTGCCCGGTGTCGTGTTCACCCTCGCCGCAACCGGCCACGAGTGGCGGCGTCGCGACCACCCCGCCGACCGCGATGGACGCACCAACGAATGTTCTTCGGTTGATCTCGGGCACTTCACCCAGGGTAGGCAGCCACCCTGTGAAGTGGCTATTACGCCTCTCCGGTGAAGCCGCCGATCCCGCTGTCGGCGGTGCTGTCGCCGCGTGTCATGCGCCGGTACACCAGGAAGCCGACGACGACGGCGGCCAGCGCGGCGAACAGCAACAGGCTGGCAAGCGCGTTGAGCGCCGGTGTCGGCGCGGCGCGGGCGGTGTTGTAGATCTTGACCGACACCGGCTCGGTGGAGGCGTCGCCGGACAGGTACCGCACAAGGACGAAGTCGTCGATGACATCGGCGAACACCAGCACGGTGCTCGCGAAGATCGCAGGCACCAGCATCGGCACGATGATCCGGCGCAGCGCGGCAAGCGGCGACGCGCCCAGATCCATTGCGGCTTCTTCGTATTGAGGTCCGATGGTGGCCAGTCGGGCGCGCACGAGCACCGCAGGATAGGACACCTGGAAGGTGACAAGGCCGATCACCTGCGCGGTGGTGCCGAGCTGGATCGGGACGGCCACGGTGGTGATCACGAACAGCAACGCGACGGCGAGCAGCACCTCCGGCAACACGAACGACAACAGCATCAGGAAGTTGGCGCCCGCGGGCAACCTGCCCCGCCAGCGGTCGATCCCGATGGCGAACAACGTGCCGAGGGGAACGGTGATCAGCGTCGCGATCACGCCCAGCTTCAGCGTCTGCAGCAGCGCGGTGTGCAAAGCCTCGTTGTGCCACACCGACAGCGTCTGATCGCCCCAGTACCAACGGAACGAAAAGCCTTGCCACGTCGTGCGCGACTTGCCGTCGTTGAATGAGTAGGCCACCGCGATGAGGACCGGCAGCAGCGACCAGACCAGATAGCCGATGGTGATGGCGATGAGGAACCGCGGCGGCCGCCACGGGTTGTTCCACCACGCCAGCGGGCCCTTCACGTCGACACCTCGTCAGGTCGCGAGGTCACCCGGATGTAGTAGAGCATCGGAATCAGCGCGGCGATGAACACCAGCATGACGAACGCGCCCGCCTGTCCCGTTTGTCCTGGCGATTGGACGCTGTCGTTGATCAGGTTCCCGACCATCGTGGTCTTCGGCGACGCCGACAGCATGTCG
This sequence comes from Mycolicibacterium stellerae, assembly GCF_003719305.1. Lineage (GTDB taxonomy): Bacteria > Actinomycetota > Actinomycetes > Mycobacteriales > Mycobacteriaceae > Mycobacterium > Mycobacterium stellerae. Next base: position 97,228 of record NZ_RARC01000017.1, on the reverse strand, counting down.
CTGGTGAAGTAGTCGCCCAGCATCGGCAGACACGTCAGCAGCACCGCTGCGACGATCGTCGGCCGACACAGGGGCAACGTCACCCGCCAGAACGACGAAAGCCGTGCGGCGCCAAGGTCTCGCGATGCCTCGAGCATCGGCTGGGAAAGCCGGTCGAGGCCCGCGTAGAGCGGCAGAATCATGTAGGGCACATAGCCGTACGCCAGCCCGAGCACCACTACCGCGGGCTGGCCGGTCAGCCATTTCACGTCGGGATGGAGCAAGCCGCCGAAGCTGAGCACCTTGTTGAACAGGCCGTCGTCCTGTAAAAGGTTGACCCATGCGAACATTCGCATCATGTAGCTGATCCAGAACGGCGCGATGAGCAACGCCAGCAGCAGGCCCTTGCGCTTACCGGACAGCCGGGCCACGTAGTACGAGACCGGGAACGCGATCAGCAGGCACAGGCAACTCGCGACGAACACGTAGATGAAGGTGCGCAGTATCGCAGGCCCGTAGACGCCGTTTTCGCCGACGATGTGCGTGAGCACGTAGTTGAACTGGGTCGGGTCCCATTGCAGTGGATTCCACACCGGGATCGGCGTGCGGAACAGCGGGTCGATCTGGCCGAAAACGATGCACAGCACCACGTACAGCGGAAAGATGAAAAACGCTGCCAGCCAGAAGATTCCGGGGGCCGCCAACAATGACCAGAGTCGGGTTCGGCGCTCGCGGGGCGGTGGGTGCGCCCGCGATGGTGGGGTGACAACCGGGACCGCCACGACAGGCTATGACCCGCCGGCGTTGAACGCCTGCCACACCTTCTGCCACGCGTCCTGGTTTGCCGCGTCCAGCTCGAGCAGCCGGTAACCGGCGTCGAAGTATTCCGGCTTGACGATGGCGGTGCGCAGGTTCTCGGGGATGAACTCCTCTGCCACAAGCGAATCCGCAGTGATCGAGTTCTGCGGTGGCTGGTAGCCGATGGCGGTGAAGTTCTGCATGGCGACGTCCGGCGCCAACATGTGGTTGATGAACAGGTGGGCGAGCACCGGGTTCTTGCCGCTCTTGAGCACCACCATCAGATCGTTGTCGACCAGGCCCTTGCCGTCCGGCGGGAACCAGTACTGCAGGATGTCCGTCGAGGTGCCCTCGGGCAGGTACGACTGGGCGTTGATGATGTCGCCGGACCACATCTGCGAGACACCGAGTTGGCCCGCGGGCAGGTCGTTGTACATCGTGATGGTGACCTTCGGCGACGTCGCGGCGACCAATGCGTTGAGCTGGTCGCCGACCTTCTTCAGGTCGGCCTCGTTGCTGGTGTTCACGTCCGTGATGCCCTGCTGCAGAAGGACCATCGACATCGCGGTGTGCCAGTCGTCGATGACGGCGGTCTTGCCCTTGTACTGCGGATCCCACAGCACGTCATAGGGATTCTTCATCGCGGGGATGTCGGTCTTCACCTGGTCGTTGCGCCAGCCGATGCCCGTGGTGTAGATCGTGTACGGCACGGAGTAACGCCAATCCTGGTCGTACCAGGGGTTGGTGAACGTCGGCCAGACGTTCTTGATGTTCGTGATGTAGCTGTGGTTCAGCGGTTGCACGAGCTTGCCCGTCACCAGCCTGCTGATCTGGTCGTAGCTGGGGAAGTAGATGTCGTAGTTGACGCTGCCGCCGCGGATCTTGGTGATCGCCTCGTCGGTGTCGTTGAACGTCGAGATCTCGACCTTGACGCCGTAGCGGTCTTCGAATGCCTTGACCGCGTCCGGGCTGGTGTAGTCGGCGTAGGTGTAGAGCTGAAGGGTTGCGCCCTTCTCCGGCGCGAGCCCGTCGGCGATCGCCTTGTTGTCGTCGGCGATGTCCCACTTGACCGGGCTGTCCGGCGAGGCGAGCGTCAGCGTCGGCTGACCCGAGGACGGCCCCGACTTCGAGCACGCCGCAAGGAAGGCGCCGAGGGTCGGTGCAGAGGCGGCGAGAATCGCCGCTCGGGTCAGGAATTGTCGTCGGGTCGGACCGTGGCTGTGCGGTCCATTGGGCACTGGCATCCGGGGCCTCCCCGTTGATTTCGCGGCTTGTCGCTGGTAGGACTCTCGCATAGACTGAATGCTCAGTCAACCGTTGTGAAGTGGAGGTTCAACCGTGTCTTCGTCGTTGGTGGAAAGCCCTGTGGCCGACACCGTAGACAAACTGATTGCCGACGAAGAGCAGGTGTTCCTTCGCCGTCAGCCGCGCAGCTCGGAGCTCATCGCCGAGGCGCGCGTGCACCTTGCCGGAGGGGCGACTTCCAACTGGCAGATCGCCGAACCGCAGGCGGTCTGGATGAGCCACGGCCTTGGCTCGAAGGTGTATGACGTCGACGGCACCTCCTATGTCGACATGCACGGCGGCTACGGCGCCGCCATCGCCGGACACGCCCACCCGGCGATCGTCGCGGCGGTCAGCGATCGGGTAAGGCGCGGAACGCATTTCGCGCAGCCGACCGAAGACGCCATCTGGATCGCAGGCGAGCTGTCCCGCCGCTTCGAGCTGCCACTGTGGCGGTTCGCCAACTCCGGCACCGAAGCCACCATGGACGCCGTCCACCTGGCCCGCGCACTGACAGGACGCGACAGGATCATCAAGGTCGAGGGCTGCTATCACGGACACCACGACTCGGTGCAGGTCTCGGTGCTGCCGGAGGCCGACGAGGTCGGACCGCGGGAGCGGCCCAACGCGGTACCCGGTAACTCCGGCATTCCCTCCGCGATCCGCGATCTGGTCATCGTGGTGCCGTTCAACGACACCGGCGCGGTGGCCCGGGCACTCGCCGAGCACCGCGGGCAGGTGGCCGCGATGATTCTCGAGCCGGTGATGATGAACGCGGGCATCATCGCGCCCGACGACGGATATCTGGCCGTCATCCGCGACATGTTGCACGGCGAAGGCGCATTCCTGATTTACGACGAGGTGAAGACCGGGTTCACCACGGGACCGGGCGGCGTCACCGCCCGCAGTGGTGTGGTGCCCGACATGGTGTGTCTGGCCAAGGCACTGGGTGGCGGCATCTCGGTCGCGGCGATCGGCGGCACCGAGACCGTGATGTCGGCGATCGCCGACGGCCGCTACGAGCAGGTGGGCACCTTCAACGGCAACCCCCTTGCGATGGCGGCCACCAGGGCAACCCTCACCGACGTCCTCACGCCGAAGGCCTATGCGCACCTCGACGAGCTGGCGACCCGGCTGCGCGGCTCGCTGGAAGCCACCATCGCCACCTACGGTTTCGGCTGGCACGTCGTCACCGCAGGCGCGAAAGGATGTGTGACCTTCCGCCGCGAACCCGTGCGCGAATTCCGCGACTTCCTGCAAATCGACGCCAGGCTGGGCCACCTGCACTGGCTGATGCAGCACAATGGCGGGGTATTTCTCCCGCCATGGGGCAAGGTGGAGCAATGGCTGCTGTCGGTTCAGCACGACCGCGACGACGTCGATCGGTTCGCGGCCAACTTCGCCCGGTTCGCAGAAGCGGTCGCACCGTGATGGGCCGGCCCGGGTGAAGGGCGGTGCGATCCGGCTCGAGCAGCTGGTCAAGTCGTTCGACGGGATCCCGGCGGTGACCGGTATCGATCTCGACATCCCGGCCGGTCAGTTCTATTCACTGCTTGGCGCTTCAGGCTGCGGCAAGACCACCACCCTGCGCATGATCGCAGGCTTCGAGAAGCCCGACTCCGGTCGCATCGAACTCGACGGCCGTGACGTCGCGGGCGATCCACCGCACAAGCGGCCCGTCAACACCGTTTTCCAGACCTACGCGCTGTTCCCGTTCATGACGGTGTGGGACAACGTCGCGTTCGGGCTGAAATACCAGAAGGCGTCCAAGGAAGACACCAAGAGGCGTGTCGGAGAAGCGCTCGAGCTGGCGCGGATGGGCGATTTCGCCAAGCGGCGTCCCGCCCAGCTGTCCGGCGGACAGCAGCAGCGCGTGGCACTGGCGCGGGCACTGGTGCTTCGCCCGAAGGTGCTGCTGCTCGACGAGCCACTCGGCGCCCTTGACGCCAAGCTGCGCAAACAGTTGCAGCTGGAGTTGCGCGCCGTTCAGCGCGAGGTCGGCATCACGTTCGTGTACGTCACCCACGATCAAGAGGAAGCGCTCACGATGAGCGACCAGATCGCGGTCTTGGCCGAGGGGCGCATCGAGCAGGTGGGACCGCCGCAGGAGATCTACTCCGCCCCGGCCACTACGTTCGTAGCCGGATTCTTGGGCGCTGCCAACATCTTTGACGCCGAAGTGCTCGAGGCGGGCAACGGTTCAGCGGTGTGCTCAGCGCTCGACACGCGGCTGGGTGCGGCCGTCGAGGACGGTGCCGCCAAACCAGGCGAGGCGGCCATCGTCATCCGGCCCGAACGCATCACGGTGCAGGGTGCCGACGAGCCGGTTGCGCACGGGCACAACGCCATCGCGGGCGTGGTGGCGCAGGTGGTCTACCTCGGCCACTGCACGCAGGTGCACGTGGATGTCGGTGCTCCCATGGCGCTGATCGTCGAGGTGCCCAACCATTCCGGTCCGGGGTCGGTCAGCCACCAGCCGGGGGAACGAGTTAACTGCGTCTGCACGCACGACGCGGTGCGCGTGCTGCACCGAAGCTCGGCCCCGGTCATCTCCGACCCGGTCGCCGAAGACCTTGGGGCACTCAGCGTTTCTTGACCGAAGACGCCTTCTCCGCAGGCAGATTCAGCTCCCGTTCGGCGAACCGCATGGCGATGTCGTAGGCCACCGCGGAGTCGACTTCAGGGTCCTCGAGCGCGACCTGGATGGACAGTCCGTCGAGCAGCGCGGAGAACTCAAGCGCGAACATGCGCACGTCGACGTCGGTGTCGAGTTCGGCGGATTTCACCGCGTCGATGATCATCTTTCGCCAGCGTGCGTCGAGCTCGACCCGTCCCGCTTTCACCTCGTCGTGCCGAAAAGCCTGCGCCCACAGGTCGAACCACAGCCCCCATGCGCCGGGAATCTCGTTGTCGGCTGACGGTACGCAGGTCCACTTGATCAGCAGGGACAGCCGTTCGTGAAGCGACGGAATCTCGGCGAGCATCCTCTCGCCCGCCTCGTAGAACGACTCCTCGGAATAGCGCAGCGCGTCGACCAGGAGGCGGTCACGCGTGCCGAAGTAGTAGATGACGAGCGCCGAGCTGACCCCCGCGCGCTTCGCGACGTCGGCGATGCGGGTGTCGCCGAAGCCCCGCTCGCAGATCAGCTCCGCTGCCGCGCGAAGCATTTCGATGCGACGGGGTTCGTTGTTCTCCGTCGCGGGTGCCGGTTCCGCCATGGCGTGAAGCTCCCCCTTGTCGTCGCAGCGTTGCCACTTGCTCTAAAGCCTAACACTTGATTAGATTGAACAGTCAGTCAAAGACGCTGAGCGAGGCGTGAAAGTTAGGGCTCTTTATGTCGAACACATACGACGCCATCGTCGTCGGCGGTGGCCACAACGGGCTGGTCTCCGCGGCGTATCTCGCGCGGTCGGGCGCCAAGACGTTGGTGCTGGAATCTCGCAACTCGCTTGGCGGTGCGGCCACCACCGAATCGCCGTGGGAGGACGCCCCGCACCTGCGGGTCACCCGATTGTCGTATGTGATGAGCCTGATGCCGCCGACCATCGTGCGTGAGCTCGAACTCGAGCGGCACGGCTACAAGGTGCACCCGATGGGGCCGTCCTACCAGGCGTTTCCCGAGGGCGGCTCGCTGATCATCTACGAGGATGACCCCAAGCGCACCCACGAGCAGCTATCCAAATTCTCCAAGAAGGACGCCGACGCGCTGCCGGAGTATTACGACTGGATCGGACGTATCGCCGAGGTGATGGGTCCGCTGTTGACCCAGGTGCCGCCGAATGTCGGCTCGAAGCGGCCCGGCGACCTACTCGACCTTGCGAAGCTGGCCTGGCCGATGCGCAACAAGATCACGCCGCGAATGACTGCCGATATCACCCGGCTGTTGACCATGAGCATCGCTGATCTGCTCGACGACTGGTTTGAATCACCGCAAGTCAAAGGTCTGATGGCGGTCAACGGCATCATCGGCACCTGGGCAGGGCCGTGCGAACCCGGCACCGCGTACGTGATGGCGCACCACTCGATCGGCGACGTCGGCGACGGCCAGCTCGGCAGCTGGGGTTTCCCCGAGGGCGGCATGGGCGGGGTGTCTGCGGCCATCGCCAAGTCGGCCCGTTCCTTCGGCGCCGAGATTCGCACCAACGCAAAGGTTTCCCGCGTGCTGACGCGCGGCGGGAAGGTGACCGGCGTGGTGTTGGAGAACGGCGACGAGATCTCGGCTCCGCTCGTCGTCACCACGCTTCATCCGAAGATCGCCTTCCTCGACCACCTTTCGAGTTCCGAGCTGCCCGACGACTTCGTCAGCGACATCGAGCACTTCAAGACGCGAAGCGGTGTGGTGAAGGTCAACGTCGCGCTCTCGGAGCTGCCCAGCTTCACGGCCAACCCGAGTTCCGGGATGGCCGAACACCTGACCGGCTCGATCGAGATGGCGCCTTCGATCGACTACCTGGAGGCCGCGTTCCAAGAGGCCCGCGTCGGCAAGCCTGCGACGCTGCCGTTCAGCGATGGCGTCATCCCGACGACTCTGGACAAGACGCTGAATCCCGATGGCACGCACATCATGTCGCTGTTCACCCAGTGGGTGCCAGCCGAGTGGAGTGAGGCGCCCCATACCGAGGAACTCGACGCCTACGCCGACCGGGTGATCGACACCTACGATCAGGTGGCGCCCGGCTTCAAGGCATCGATCACGCATCGCGACGTCGTAGGTCCGTACGAGATGGAGCAGGAGTACGGCCTGATCGGCGGCAACATCTTCCACGGTGAGCTGTCGCTGGAGCAGCTGTTCCACATGCGCCCGGCACCGGGTTACGCCGACTACCGCACCCCGATCGCCGGGCTGTACAACGGAAGCTCCGGCACGCATGCCGGTGGTGGCGTCTGCGGCATCCCCGGTTGGCAGGCGGCGCGCGCGGCGCTGGCCGACAAGACGCGAGGGTTGAAGCGGTTCCGGCGCAATCGATGAGCTCACCCGATCCCGTTGCCGCGATGCTGGGCGCGCGGTCGATGGCGCTGGTGGGCGCAAGCCCGCGCCCGGACAGCTTCGGATCGCGGATGATCCTCGAGGCGCAACGGGGTTCGGCGCGGTTCCATCTCGTCAACCCGCGCTACGACCGGATCGGCGAGCTACCGTGCACGCCCTCGATCGCCGATGTGGACGAACCCGTTGACGTGGTCCTGCTCGGCGTTCCCGATGCTGCGCTGACCGACCAGTTGGCGGCCGCGGCGGCGACGGGCGCCAAGTCGGCCGTGCTCTTCGGATCCGCGCATGGCCTGCGTGATGAGATATCGGCCATCGCGACCGATGCCGGGATGGCGGTGTGCGGTGCGGGCTGCATGGGCTTTGTGAACAACGCGCTCGGGGTGCGGGCGTTGGGGTATCTCGAGCCGGACCCGCTGCCCGACGGCGGCGTCAGCCTGGTCACCCATTCCGGTTCGGCGTTCTCCACGCTGCTGCGTGCGCGCCGCGGGTTCGGCTTCCGGCTTGCGGTATCGTCCGGGCAGGAGATCGTCACGAACACAGCGGATTACGTCGACTACGCGCTGGATGATCCCGAGACGCGCATCGTCGGGCTGCTACTCGAAGCACCGCGCTCCGTCCCGCGATTACGGGCAGCGCTGTTGCGCGCCGCCGAGCAGGACGTGCCCGTCGTGATCCTCACCGTCGGCGGTTCGCCGCGCGGGAGCGCCATGGTGGCCGCGCACTCGGGCGCCCTTGCAGGCGAGCGGGCGGCGTGGGAGGCGTTCTGCGCGGCGACCGGGGCGGTGCACGTCGGCGATCTGGCCGAGTTCAGCGACACCCTCGAACTGTTCTCTGCGAGCCGAAGGGCCAAGCCGGGAGGCATTGCGACCGTGCATGATTCGGGGGCCGAACGCGCGCTGGTGGCCGACCTCGCCCACGAGCTCGGTGTCGAGTTCGCCGACCTCGCACCCGAGACGCTGACGACCATTGGCGGCATGCTCGACGACGGGCTGGCGGCCACCAACCCGCTGGACGTGTGGGGAACGGGCGCCGACACCCGAAACCTGTTCGGCGCCTGCCTGCGCGCGATGGTGGACGATCCGGCCGTCGCGGTCACCGCGCTGGCCGTCGACCTTGTCACCGAGTTCGACGGCGACACCGCATACGCCGACGCGGTCACCGACGTCGCCAAGCACACCGACGCGCCGATCGCGGTGATGGCCTCGGTGGCATCGGCGATCGACCGGTCCACCGCGGAACGATTGCGGGACAGCGGGATCGCGGTGCTGGAAGGCGCCCGCAGCGGGCTGGCCGCGCTGAATCACCTCGCGCGCTGGCCGCGACCCGTCGATACGCCCGATGCGGTCGCGGATCCTGTGCGGCGGGCGCGGTGGGCCACACGATTGGTCTCCGAGGTTGCGCCGTTCGAGCTGCTGGCGGACTACGGCGTGCCCGTTGTGGACGTCCGCGTGGCCGAATCGGTCGAAGCGGTGCTCGATGCCGCCCGAGCGGTCGGATATCCCGTCGCCCTGAAAACCGTTGCCGCCCTGCATAAGAGCGACGTCGGCGGCGTGTCGCTGGATCTGCGCGACGAGACCGCGTTGCGGGCGGCCTACCCAGCGATGGCGGCCTCGCTCGGGCCCGCGGTGACCGTCGAGCCGATGGTCACCGCAGGTTGCGAGGTGTCGGTAGGCATCGTGTGTGACCCGGGCTTCGGGCCGCTGCTGATCGTCGCGGCGGGGGGCACACTTGTCGAGCTGATCGCCGACCGGGTGGTGGCATGCCCGCCGGTATCACACGTTGGCGCCAGAAACCTGCTCGACCGACTACGCATCCGCCCGCTGCTGGCCGGGTGGCGCGGTCAATCCGCGGTCGACATCGACGCGCTCGCGCGGGTCATCGTCGCGTTCTCGCAGATGGCGGTCGAAATCGGCGATCTGGTGGATGCGGTGGAGGCCAACCCGGTGATCGTGTCACCGCACGGCGTTGTCGCCGTCGATGCGCTGGTGATCTCCCGCAGGGTCGCTCAGTAAAGGCGCGAAGGCCAACTCGGCTGCACCGATCATCAATGTTTCGGCGCCCAGGCTGGCAGGCACGATGCGGACCATGTCATTGGGGCCGCGCAAGCTGTGCCGGGCCACGGCGTCGAGCAGCGTTTGCGGCGCCAGTTCAGGGATCTCGCGCAGGAACCCGCCGAGCACGATCAACTGCGGGTTGAGCATGTTGATCGCATTGCCGAGGGCGATACCGAGATACTGGGCTTGGCGTTCGACGATGATCGACTTTGTGCCCGCGCCGGCGGCGCTGATCTGCGCCTGGCTGACCTCGGTCTCGAGGCAGCCGGTGCGGCCACAGTGACACAGCCCGACACCGCCGACGAAGGTGTGGCCGAGTTCGCCCGCATAGCCGGCCGCGCCCTCGAGCAGCTCGCCTGCCACCACGAATCCGGCGCCGATGCCGCTGGCGCCGCCGTTGACATAGATCATGTGATCGGGGTCGAGGTGACTGCCGAAGATGTGCTCGGCGATCGCCCCGGCATTAGCGTCATTGACCGCGAACACCGGCAGACCGGTTGCGGCGCTGAGCATCTGGCCGATCGATTCGTCGTGCCAGTCCAGATGTGGCGCCAGCTGCACGGTCTTGTCGGAAGCGTGCACCAAGCCGGGAACGGCAACTCCGATCGCGTCGATGCTGCACCCGGGGTCGAGCGCGCGACGCATCCCGGCGATGGCCCTCGCGGCGACCGTGACAGTCTCGGCAGCGCTGGGGATGCCTGCGGTCGGCCGGCGTTTCATCGCCAGCACCCGCCCGCCGAGCGCCACCAGCCCGATGGTGATCGCGTCCACTTCGGGATTGACCGCGACGGCCAGGGTGCGGGCCTGTGGTCGCACAATCGGGCTGGGCCGGCCGACCTGGCTCGGCGCACCGGCCTCGACCTCTTCGACCAGACCGGCGCCTGCGAGTTCCTCGACGAGCGCCTTGACGGTGGACCGGGACAGGCCGGTGCGTCTGGTGAGGTCGGCCCGGCTGAGCAACCGGTGGCGGTGCACCAGCGTCAGCACCACGGATAGATTGCGCCGGCGGACGTCGTCGGTGCTTGTCCCGATCCGCATCTGCCCCCTCTCGGAGTGATATTGGCACGGGTGGCTATTGACAGTGGTGCCCGTCACATCATATGTTCGGCGGCAGAACAAATCCAGACGCATACAGGAGCCTCCTATATGTCCGTTCTCGAGTCCAGCCCCCTGGCTGACGAACTCCAGCCACGGCCTGCCGACAAATTCTCCTTCGGGTTGTGGACGGTGGGTTGGGTCGCCGCCGATCCTTTCGGCGCCGCCACCCGGCCCGCCCTCGACGTCGTCGAGGCGGTGGAACGCCTGGCCGGCCTCGGCGCCTACGGTTTGACGTTGCACGACGACGACCTCTTCCCGTTCGGCTCGTCCGACGCGGAGCGCCGCAGGCAGATCGAGCGGCTCGGCGCGGCGCTGGCGGCCACCGGCATGGTCGTGCCGATGGTGACGACCAACCTGTTCACCCATCCGGTCTTCAAGGACGGCGGCTTCACCAGCAACGACCGCGCGGTGCGCCGGTTCTCCCTGCGAAAGGTGCTGCGCAACATCGATCTTGCAGCCGAACTGGGCGCGGGAACCTTCGTCATGTGGGGCGGCAGGGAAGGCAGTGAGTACGATAGCGCCAAGGATGTCCAGGCCGCCCTGGAGCGCTACCGCGAAGCGCTGAATCTGTTGTCGCAGTATGTTATCGACCAGAACATCGGCTTGCGATTCGCCATCGAACCGAAACCGAACGAACCGCGCGGTGACATTCTGCTGCCGACCGTCGGCCACGCCCTGGCGTTCATCGACACCCTCGACCACTCCGAGTTGTTCGGGGTGAACCCGGAAACCGGCCACGAACAGATGGCCGGGCTGAACTTCATGCACGGCATCAGCCAGGCGCTCTACAGCGGCAAGCTCTTTCACATCGACCTCAACGGTCAACGCGGCATCAAGTTCGACCAGGACCTGGTGTTCGGCCACGGCGACCTCGCCAACGCGTTCGCATTGGTGGATCTGCTCGAGAACGGCGGCCCGGACGGCGGCCCGAGCTACACCGGGCCGAGACACTTCGACTACAAACCCAGCCGAACCGAGGATGCGACCGGGGTATGGGTCTCGGCGGCCGCGAATATGCGGATGTACCTGTTGCTCAAGCAGCGGGCGGCGGCGTTCCGGGCGGATCCGGAGGTGGCCGAGGCGATGCAGCAGTCGCGGGTGGGCGAACTGCGTGAGCCGACGCGCAACCCTGGGGAGACCTACGCCGATCTGCTCGCCGACCGCTCGGCCTGGGAGGACTTCGACCCCGAGCCATATTTCGGCGGAAGAGGATTCGGCTTCGTGCGGCTCAACCAGCTCGCCATCGAGCATCTGATGGGTGCGCGGTGATCGGGCCACCCAACACATTTCCCACAAGGAAGGCAAAGTTCATGAAGCGAACCGTCAGCCTGGCCGCCGCCATCGTCATCGGCGCGGGCCTCACGCTCACCGGGTGCTCCAGCGGTGACGACGCAAGCAACGGCTCGGCATCCGACTCAGGCAAGATCGGCGTCATCCTGCCCGACACCAAGTCGTCGGTGCGCTGGGAGTCCAAGGACCGTCCGGCGCTCGAAGAGGCGTTCAAGAAGGCCGGTATCGCCTACACCATTCAGAACGCCGAAGGTTCGGCCGACAAGATGGCCACCATCGCCGACGGGATGATCGCCGACGGTGTCACCGTGCTGGCCATCGTCAACCTCGACTCCGACAGCGGAGCCTCCATCCAGCAGAAGGCCGCGGCCCAGGGTGTCAAGACACTCGACTACGACCGCCTGACGCTGGGCGGTTCGGCCGACGCCTACATCTCGTTCGACAACACCACCGTCGGCGAGCTGCAGGGGCAGGGTCTGGTGGACTGCCTGGCGGGCAAGCCCGCGAATGTGGTGTTCCTCAACGGATCTCCGACCGACAACAACGCGACCCTGTTCACCGCGGGCGCACATGATGTTGTCGACAAAACTCCGACCGTCAAGGTGGTCGGCGAACAGGCGGTGCCGGACTGGGACAACGACGCCGCCGTCACCATCTTCGAGCAGCTCTACACCGCGGCCGACGGAAAGGTCGACGGCGTCTACGCGGCCAACGACGGGCTGGCCGGTTCGGTGATCTCGATTCTGGAGAAGAACGGCCGCGCCGGGCAGGTCCCGGTGACCGGCCAGGACGCCACCGTCGAGGGTTTGCAGAACATCCTGTCCGGCAGCCAGTGCATGACGGTCTACAAATCGGCGCAGGAGGAGGCGGGCGCGCTCGCCGAAGCCGCCATCGCGCTGGCAAAGGGAGAGAAGGTCACGACCAATTCGACCAGCCGCGACGATACCGGCAAGCGCGATGTGCCCTCGGTACTGCTGACCCCGAAGTCGATCACCAAGGACAACGTCGACGTGGTGTTCACCGACGGCGGACAGTCGAAGGCAGACGTTTGCGCCGGTCGGTTCGCACCGATGTGCGCGTCCGCGGGTCTGTGACGGGAGCGCCGGGCGCAACAACGGAGACGGGCATGGCGAACCAGCCGATCCTCGAATTGCGAGGTGTCAACAAGAGTTTCGGCGTGGTGCATGTCCTGCACGACGTCGACTTCGGGGTCTACCCAGGCGAAGTCACCGCTCTGGTCGGTGACAACGGCGCGGGCAAGTCGACCCTGGTGAAGGCGATCGCCGGTATCTACCGCATCGACTCAGGGACCTATCTGTTCGAGGGCAGCCCGGTCAATGTCAACGGGCCCAATGATGTTGCGGCCCTTGGTGTTGAAGTGGTGTACCAGGATCTGGCACTATGCGACAACCTGGACATCGTCTCGAACATGTTCCTTGGTCGGGAGATCAAGCGCCGCGGCACGCTGGACGAGGCTGCGATGGAATCCAAGGCGCGCGAGGCGCTGTCGTCGCTGTCGGTGCGCACCGTGAGGTCGGTGCGGACCCCGGTATCAAGTCTGTCGGGCGGGCAGCGTCAAACGGTGGCAATCGCCAAGTCGGTGTTGTGGAACTCGAAGGTGGTGCTTCTCGACGAGCCCACCGCAGCGCTCGGGGTGGCACAGACCCGCCAGGTCCTCGACCTGGTGCGCAGGCTGGCCGACCAGGGGTTGGGCGTGGTGTTCATCTCGCACAACATGGCCGACGTGTTCGAGGTCGCCGACCGAGTGTGCGCACTGTATCTAGGCCGGGTGGCCGCCGAGGTGAAGGCGTCGGAGGTCACCCACAGCCAGATCGTCGAGCTCATTACCGCGGGTCGGTCCGGCAGTCTGGGCCTGGCGCCCGCCGCAGCAGCCGAGTCGATGTGAAGCCGCCCGACGTGAAGGTGAAGGACACCGTGATATGGCCACTGTGAATCTGGCGGACGCGGATTTCGCCGCCGACTCCGGCGGCGACGACACCGTCATCGACGCGTTACGCAGTTACGGCCGTCGGGTGCGCGGCGGGGATATGGGCTCGCTGCCCGCGGTACTCGGGCTGGTCGTGCTGTTCATCGTGTTCGGTCTGGCCAACGACCGGTTCATGTCGGCGCTGAATCTGGCCAACCTGGTCACCCAGGCGGGGTCGATCTGCGTGCTGGCGATGGGCCTGGTGTTCGTGCTGCTGCTCGGCGACATCGACCTGTCCGCCGGGGTGGCAGGCGGCGTCTCGGCGTGTGTGATGGCGCTGACGATCGTGGCGCGCGGGTGGCCGTGGTGGGCCGCGATCCTGGCCGGTGTCGTCTGCGGTGCACTCATCGGATCGTTGATCGGCCTGCTGTGCGCCAAGCTCGGGATACCGTCTTTCGTGGTGACACTGGGGTTTTTCCTCGGTCTGCAGGGTGTGACGCTGAGGCTGATCGGTGAGGGTGGATCGGTGCGGGTCGACGATCCCGTTATCCGCGGAATCACCATCACCAACCTGTCTCCGGTCACCGGCTGGGTATGCGCGGTGCTGATCGCCGGTGGCTATGGCGCCCTGGAGTTCTACCGCCAGCACGACAAGGTCGCCCTCGGCCTTGCCCATCCGCCGACCGGGGTGGTGGCGGCGCGGGTGGCCGCCGTCGCGGTGGTCATCCTCGGCGTTACCTACCTGCTGAATCTGAACCGCAGCGTCAACCCGAACATCGAAATCCGCGGCATCCCTTACGTTCTGCCGATAGTCGGCATTCTGTTGATCGTGCTGACCTTTGTGCTCAACCGCACTTCCTACGGCAGGCACATCTACGCCGTTGGCGGCAACAGGGAGGCCGCAAGGCGCGCCGGCATCCACGTCGACCGGATCAGGGTGTCGGCTTTCGTGGTGTGCTCGTCGCTCGCCGCGCTGAGCGGAATCATCGCCGCCTCGTATGGCGGGAAGGTCTCGGCGTCCTCGGGAGCGGGCAACACCCTGCTCTATGCCGTTGGTGCCGCGGTGATCGGCGGTACCAGCCTGTTCGGTGGCCGCGGCCGGGCGCTGGATGCCGTGATCGGCGGCGTGGTCGTGGCGACCATTGCCAACGGCCTCGGATTGCTCAACCAGTCCTCCTACATCAACTTCCTGGTCACTGGCGGCGTGCTGCTGCTGGCGGCCAGTGTGGACGCGATATCCCGTCGACGCCGGTCTGTCTCGGGCCTGAGTTGAATCAGCTGAACTGATTGACCAGCAGTCGGAGACGGTCCGGGTCATAGTCAGGGCGTAGTCGGCCTGTGCCGCCGAGGGTGACCAGTCCGTGCAGGGCAGCCCAGAACACCTCGGTGAGCGTGTCCGCATCCTGTTGGTCTCCGACGACGCCGATCGCTTGGCGCAGCTCCGCGAAGGCCGCCGTCAGCTCAGGCGGCGTGTCTTCTGCGGCGAAGCGCAAGGTGGTCGCACGGGTGAACATCGCGGCGTAAACGGCCGGGTTGTCGCGGGCGAAGTCGAGGTAGGCGCGCGCAACCAGGGTCAGGGTGGTGCCGTTGCCCGCGCCCCCGTGGGACCGGGCGGCCCGAATCACATCGGCGAGCTCGCCGAACCCGTCGATGGCGACGGCCTCAGCGATTTGCTCCATGCCGGTGAAGTGCTTGTACAACACCGGTTGGCTGTATTCGATCTCGGTGGACAACCGACGGGTGGTGACGGCATCCCAGCCTTCGGCCTCGGCCATCTTGCGGGCCGTCGTGATGATCAGCCGTCGGCGGTCGGCTCGCTCACGCTGACGGCGGTCCTCGATGGCCATATCGCATGCTAGCACCGCTAGAAGATCTAGCACTGCTATTGACGTGCGTCGAGTCCGGGGTTAGCGTTGCTAGCAGTTACGCATCAAGGGAGTCAGGACATGGCCTTGGACCACATCACCCGTGCCGCCGCACTGATCGCGGTATTGGGTACCGCGGTGGTTTACGGCACCGACGTGTTTTGTGCAGTCGTGCTGAGGCCGGCGTTGGCTCTGGTCGACGATCGTGGGTTGGTCGCGGTCACGGGCAGCGTGCACCGCTACGGAGACCGGCGAATGCCCGTCCCGGGAGTGCTCGGGGTCGTCGCCACCGCGACCACCGCGGTGCTTGCCGCGGTCGCCGCGAACTGGGCACAGGCCATTGCGGCGGGTGCCGCTCTGGTCGCGCTGTTGATCTGGCTGCTGCTGTACACCCGGTTGAGCGCACCCATCAATCGACAACTGACTGCGGCGGCCGAAGCCGGCCGTGCACTCCCGAACGGCCGTGCGCTGCAAGCA
Organism: Mycolicibacterium stellerae; assembly: GCF_003719305.1. Classification (GTDB taxonomy): domain Bacteria; phylum Actinomycetota; class Actinomycetes; order Mycobacteriales; family Mycobacteriaceae; genus Mycobacterium; species Mycobacterium stellerae. Next base: position 81,469 of record NZ_RARC01000017.1, on the reverse strand, counting down.
AAGTGGGACTCGATCATCGGCGTTCGCGCGGGCCTGCAGGGCCTGGCAGTGGCCGCCCTGTGCGTGGTGCTGGCGATCTGATGTTCCAGCTCAGGATCTACACCCTGCGATCGCATGAAGCTCTACAGCGGTACGCATCGGTTCACTGGGCCCGCCACCTGGCCACGTTCAACACATTCGGGGTGACGACTCACGGTGTGTGGACCGAGCGGAGCGGCGGCGCGAATCGACTTGTGGCGCTGATCGGCTACCCGCCCGGTGCCGACCCGGAACAACTCGCGCGGCACATCATGGCCAGCCCAGAGTTCGGGGCCGACATGGCCGGCTTCGACGTCACCGAGATCGTCGACGTTGAGTCGAGACTGCTTGACCCGACATCATTCTCACCGATTCACTGACAACTCTTCAGGAGTGCTCGACATGACCGTCATCGCCGTCGCCTACACGCTCGCCGGACTCATTGCCGCGGGCATCATATTCATCGGCGCACGATTCCTTGTCGCGCCGCGCGTCGCCGCCGCGGGCTACGGGGTGCAACCAGATCTCGGCCAGCCTTCCGTCGGCGCCTACCTGAGTGTCAAGGGCGTCCGCGACATCGCATCGGGGCTGTTCGTCATCATCCTGATGGTTGCGGGCGCGACCCATCTGCTCGGCTGGGTGATACTGGCCGCCACGATCATTCCGCTTGCCGACGCGGCCATCGTGCTCCGCAACGGCGGCCCCAAGTCAATCGCAATGGGAGTCCACGGCCTCACCGCCGCCGTCATGCTGGTGACTACTGCGCTCCTTCTCGCTTCCTAGGGAACACGAAGACCGGTGGGGCACAATCTCGAGGTATGGCATGGGACTTCTCGACCGATCCGGACTTCCAGAAGAAACTCGACTGGGTCGAGGAGTTCTGCAAGGAGGAGGTCGAGCCGCTCGAGTTCGTCTTCCCCTATGCGGTGCGCTCACCCGATCCCAGGGTGAAGGCCTACGTTCGCGGCCTGCAGCAGCAGATCAAGGACCAGGGCCTGTGGGCGCTCTTCCTTGACGAGGAACTCGGCGGTCCTGGCTTCGGCCAGCTCAAGCTCGGGCTGCTGAACGAGATCATCGGCCGCTACTCCGGCGCGCCGCAGATGTTCGGCGCCGCCGCCCCCGACACCGGCAACATCGAGATGCTCGCCGCGTTCGGCACCGAGGAGCAGAAGAAGCGGTGGCTCGAGCCGCTGCTGAACCAGGACATCTTCTCGGCGTACTCGATGACCGAGCCCCAGGGCGGATCCGACCCCAACCTGTTTCGGACCACCGCGGTGCGCGACGGCGACGAGTGGGTGATCAACGGCGAGAAGTGGTTCACGTCGGCGGGCCGCGTCGCCGACATCCTCTTCGTCATGTGCACCAACGGGATGTTCGTGGTGCCGCGCAATACGCCGGGCGTGGAGATCCAGCCGGAGCCCCGAAACCACAACCACATCATCTACCGCGACGTCAGGGTGCCGCTCGACCATCTGCTCGGCCCAGAGGACGGCGCCAAGACGCTTGCCCAGCGGCGGCTGGGCGGCGGCCGTATCCACCACGCGATGCGCACCATCGCCCAGTGCAAGCTCGCCTTCGACATGATGTGTGAGCGGGCGCTGTCGCGTGAGTCGCACGGCAAGGTGATCGCCGAGCATCAGATGGTCCAGGAGAAGATCGCCGACTCCTACGCCGCCATCCGCATGCTGCGGCTGCTGGTCCTCGAAACCGCTTGGAAGATCGACAATTCCAGCACCAAGGAAGCCCGCACCGACATCGCGACCGTCAAGTTCACGATGGCCAAGGTGCTGCGGGAGGTGTCGTTCAACGCGCTGCACATCCTCGGGTCGCTCGGCACGACCGACCTGACCCCGCTGCAGGCGATGTATGCGAGCGCACCGACGATGGGCCTGGCCGACGGTGCCGACGAGGTGCACAAGGCCACCGTGGCGCGCCGCGTGTTGCGCGACTACTCGCCGCAGCAGCACCCGTATTGGCCGACGGAGTACCTCCCCGCCAAGCGCGAGGCGGCATGGGCGAAGTTCGAGCCGAAATTCGAAGCCGACCCGGAGCTGCGCGCGTCGGCCGAGGCCTATAAGAAGTACTTCGCGCGCAGGGGCTGATTTCTTCGCGCTCGCGCTAGGAGGGCGCCGGCGTCAGTAGTTCAGCCCGGAGAACATGACCCGGCCGGGATCGTACTTCTGCCGGACAGCGCTCAGCTTGGTCAGGTTCTGGCCGAAGTACCGCGCAGGCGGCTGGCCCGCCTCCACGTAGTTCACGTAGCCGCCGACCGAATACGGCTGCACCGCTTGGTGTGCCGTGTTGATCCAGTTGATGGCTGCCGACGGGGGACCGGACGGTTCGACGTACCACTGCACCAGCGCGGAGTGCCCGCGCCACGGAAATGCGGTGGCCCCCGGTGCGACGGTGGCCATGGCGCCGTCGAGGGCATGCATGATCGCCAACATGCGGCCCGCCCCGGCAGGGAAGGCGTTGACCGCAGCGGCGATGCCCTTGGCCGCGCCCGCCTCGACGGTCCGGAAAACATCGGAGCCGCCGACGTATCCCAGCGGCGCCGGGTTCAGATTGTTGCCTGCCAGATACTTCACCAGGTCCAAATAGTTGAGCGTCTGGGTGTCGGTTCCGGTCGGCTGCATTCCAACTGCTGCCGTGACGGCGTTGGCCACGCTGCCACCCGACCCGGCCGGGCAGGTCGCCATGATGCGGCAGTGCGTACCCGTCGCGTCGGTGGTGCTGTCGGCCAGCGCCCAGCTGCTCCGGTCGGCGGTCTTGAGCCAGTTCTGCCAGCCGACGAGGACCTGCGCGAAAGACTCTGTCGGGAAATGGAGGTTCACGACGTCGACATCGGAGGTGGGGAACGTGGCAAAGGTCAACGAGGTCGTCACCCCGAAATTGCCGCCGCCGCCACCACGCAACGCCCAGAACAGATCGGGGTTCTCGGCGGCGGAAGCGGTGACCGCCTGGCCGCTGGGCAACACCACCGTCGCCGACGTCAGCGCGTCGGAGAGCAAGCCCGCGTGCCGGGACTGGGCACCAAGCCCACCGCCAAGGGCATGCCCCGCAGCACCAACCGTCGGGCAGATACCCGTCGGGATGCCCCTGCCCGCCGCGGCCAGCGTCTGGTGCAGGTCCCACAGACTGGTCGCTGGCGGCGCCGTGACCCGTCCGCTGGCGGCGTCGTAATTGATTCCGCCGGGCAGCTGACGAAGGTCGAACACCATGGCACCGTTGGCCGTCGACGCGCCGATGTAGGAATGTCCGCCGCTGCGCGGAGCGACCTTGAGCTTGTTGGCGGTGGCGAAAGCCATCGCCTTCTGCACGTCGGCCGCCGACGTCGGCGTGACGATCGCGGCGGGCGTTGAGCCGTTGAAGTTGGTGTTGAAAACCTGCTTCGCCGCTCCGAATTGCGCGTTGTCCGGCAGTAGCACCGGGTTGCCGATGGCGGTGGAAAGCGCGTCCCAGCCAGTGGCCATCGGCTCGGCGGCCGCCCGTGCCGAGCCGAAAACCGCGCCGGCGGCCAACGCTCCTGCGGCACCACGCAGAAACGTCTGGCGGGATATCTCACGCGCCAACGTCGGGCTCCCGCGATTGCGTCACGCATCGGATTGTCGATCACGGCACGACGAAAACCGCGGTGCCGCACGACCCGTTACGCGACCTTGATCGAATAGAGATCAGAAGATGGAGTAGACCTTTCGCACGGTCTCGTGAATATCCCAGGTGCCCTTCCAGCCGGTGGGGAACACCGCAATGTCGCCGGCCTTGACCTCCGCGGGCTCGCCGCCGTCGGGAGTCACGGTCATCCGGCCCGACAACAGGTAGATGACCTCGTTCTCGTCCTGCACCCAGTAGGACGGTCCCGGTGTGCACTGCCAGATGCCCGCGGACTTGTCGCCGTCGACCCACATCTCGACGCCGTGCGTGGCCATCGGATCGCCGGTGGCCTCTTCGAGCGGCCCCCAGTCCTCCAGCTCGGCGTCGGCTGCCTTGGCAAGGATTGCAGTGGTAATTGTGTTCACATTGCGGCTTTCTCTGGGAAGGGGAGTGAAATCGGTTCGGGGGCAACGCGACTGTTGCCGTCGGCGTCGAAGCGGTCGAGGCCGAGATCGGTGAGGTCGAGCCAGTCGCATCGGCCGGTCATCGTCAGGTCGACGGCCACCTCGGCGACCGCAGGGCCCCACATCATGCCGTGGCCCGCTGGGCTGGCGACCACGGTGCCATCGATCGGGCCGTCGTCGGTGAGCAGCGGGCCGAGGATCGGCAGGTGGTCGGGGGTGTAGTCGATCGTCGCCGCCCATGTCCTGCGCAGCCCGAGCCCCTTCAGGCCGGGCAGCAGCTCTTCGATCCGGTCGCGGACCTTCTGGTAGTAGATCTCGTCGAAGCCGGCCGCCACCCCAGGCGCTTCTTCGGGATTGCTCATACCCCAGAGCAGACCACCGGCTTCGCCTGGCCGCCAATAGATTCCGGAGGGCAGGTCGAACACCATCGGCACCTCGTGCACGTTGAACGTCGTCACCGGTGCGGTGACCACCACCTGGTGGCGCGCCCCGCCCGCAGGCACCCTCGCACCCGCCGTGGTACCGACTTCGGCGAGCTTCGGCCCGCCGGTGAGCACGACGTGGTCGGTGTCGATCGGCCCGTCGGAGGTGTCGACGCCGACCACCCGACCGGCCTGGGTGCGCAGACCGGTGAACCGGCAGCGCTCCCGCACGTCGACCCGCTGCGCGGTCAGCGCGGCGGTGTAGGCCAGCACATTTCGCGGTGCGTCGATGTAGCCGTCCCCCGGTGCGTACGACGAGCCGAGCGTGGCGCCCCGCGCCATGCCGGTGTGCATGTTGTCGACGTCCGAGCCGGACAGCCACTCGACATCGAGGCCGAGTTTCTTCTGCAGCGCGATGCGGTCGTGAGCCTGGGCTACCTCGGGGTCGCTGAAGCACGGCATCAGGTAGCCCTGTGCGACGAAACCGCAGTCGAGCGGGAACCGGTCGCCGCTGGCTGCGTAGAAGTCCTGGGTCCGCATGCCGAGCACGATGGCGGCTTCGGTGCCGCCCTGGGCGCGCACCATCCCCGCTGCACGGCTGCTCGCGCCGTCGCCGAGGGTCGCCTTCTCGAGTAGGACCACCCGTTTCACGCCGCGTTCCGCCAGCTGGACGGCCGTCCACGCCCCGACCGTTCCGCCACCCACGACTACAACGTCAGCACTGGTCATACCCAGGAACGCTGGCATAGACTGAACGCTCAGTCAAGAGCAAGGAGCGTGGTTCCACGATGTATGGACTCTCGGAGGAGGATCTGCGGATCCGCGACGCGGCGCGGGCCTTCGTGGAGTCGTTGATGCCGCATGAGGTGGAGGCCGAGCTTGCGGGCGGCCTGCTGCCAAAGGAGCTGACGGCCGAGCATTCGCGGCGGGCGAAAGAGCTGGGTTTGTACGCCACGAACATGCCGACGTCGGTGGGCGGTCCCGGCTGCACCGCCCTGCAGCAGGTGCTGGTGCAGGAACAGTGCGGGCGCGTCACCAACGGCCTCGCCTGGGTGATGGCCACGCCGCCGCAGTGGTGGCCCGAGGTGGCCACCGACTACCAGCTGCAGCGCTGGCTGTTGCCGTCGGTGCGGGGCGAGAAGCACGAGGCGTACGCGATCACCGAGGAGTTCGCCGGTTCCGACGTTTCGGCGCTGCAGACGACAGCGCGCCGTGACGGCGACGAGTATGTGATCAACGGGGTCAAGTGGCACGTCACGTCGTACAACCTCGCCGACTACGTCTTCGTCGAGGCCGTGCTGACGACCGGCGACCATGCAGGCGACCACGTGCTGCTGGTGGTCGACGTGCCGTGGCCGGGGATGGAAGTCGTTCGTACACCGCAATATTCGCACAACATCGCCGACGAGCACCCGATCGTCGCATTCAACGACGTCCGGGTTCCTGCATCGCATTTGGTGGGGGCCGAGGGTGAGCCGATGACGTTCACCCAAGACTGGTTCCGGTTCGAACGGATGATGGTCGCCGCGCGTTGCGTGGGTGCTGCGCAGCGCCTCGTCGACGAGATGACCGCGTTCGCGCAGACCCGCGAGATCGGCGGAAAGCCGCTCGGCGAGCATCAGTTGGTGGCGGGCATGCTGGCCGACAGCGCGACCGAACTGTTCGCCGCGCGCACGATGCTCTACGAGGTGGCCCGATCGATCGACGCAGGCCTGGACCGCAAGACCCTGCACGGCCAGGCCTCGATGGCCAAGTTGTACTGCTCGGAGATGGCCGGCCGGGTCGCCGACCGCGCCGTGCAGGTGTTCGGCGGGCGCGGCTACATGCGCGAGAACGTCGCCGAGCGGATGTTCCGCGAACTGCGAGTGGAGCGAATCTGGGAGGGCGCCAGCGAGATTCAGCGGATCATCGTGGCGCGTCAGATGATGACCCGCGGTCCTGCTGCGGTGCTCGAGGGCCGCTGACGTCCGGACGGCGCGTATGGACTTCCAGTTCGCATTGCGGACTATGGCGAGGTTTGACAGAACCGGATCGTGTTCGAGAACGGGTCGATGACCTCCATGGTCGGGCCGCCGGGAGCATCGGCTTCGATGCCCGGATTCATTCGCGGGTAGCCGGTGGCGAGAAGTTCTCTCTGAAGGGCAACGACGTCGGTGACGGGCACCCATACCGTTGAGCCAGGAGTGCCGTCGCCGTGGTGCTCGGATAGGTCAAGCACGAACCTGTCACGTCGAAGGCGCATGTAGAGAGGCAGTTCGCCGTCGAACCGATGTTCCCATTCGATCGTGAAATGCAGATAGTCGATGTAGAACTCTCGCGCCCGGGCTTCGTCGAGACTTCTGACCACGGGGATCGGTGCGCCTATGCCTCCACGCGTCGGGAGTACGGCTGATGCCACGTTCCAATCGCGGAAACCCAATTGCGCGGCGACGATCTCAAGAGCCCTGGAATGGGTGAGATGCGCATCGGGAATCTGATCCCGCAACGCACGCGCGGCGCGTTTGGCGTCGTCTACCGTCAGGTCCATCACTTCACCTACGTTCCGGTGCCGGTTTGCAATTCAGTGCCCGCGTTGCTGAGTTGTTCGGGCACCGTCGCTCGTAGCTGAGTTTCCTGGGGACCGACGCGGATGTCTTCACCTCACCGAGTATCGGCGCGGGCGGCGGGTGACATCTGACCAAGGACGACGCTACGTCACCGCGGTCGCTGCCTCAAGATCAGTGATCTCCTGGACGGCCACGCAGTCGCACGGAAAGACACGTCACACAGCCCTCGAGCTTCTCGAATTCGGAGATGTCGACACCCATCACCCGGTAACCGCGCTGTTCGAAGAGTTCCGCCGTGCGCGGTGCGGCCGACGACATCAGGAGCGTGTCGTCTTCGAGCAGTACGACGTGTGCGCCCGGCTCCTCGGGGACGGCGAGGAACCGCTCACCCCAGATACCAGGATCGTCGACGACGGGTTCGTAGCCGATGATCGTGCCGTCGGGAAGCGCGGTGACCGCGGACTTGAGATGCAGCGCCTTCGTCATCGACACGGTCACCACGGTGACGCCGAACTGTTGCAGATGCTCCTGCAACTGCGCGACGCCGTCGGCATTGGTACGCCCGCCGACGCCGACCCAAACGGTGCCCTCGTGCTTGAGCACGTCACCGCCGTCGAGCGTGCCCGGCGCCTCAATCCGCACGACGCGGTAGCCCTGCGCGCTGACGGCGTCTTCGGCCGCGGAGATCTCGGGCCACCGCTCATCGGCCCCGGGACGGCTGACGATCGCCAGGTCGCCGTAGACGACCATGGTGTCTTCCACGAACACGGAGTCCGGACAGTCCGGCGCGGCTGCCACCTCGTGGGTGATCCAGCCCGCGGCTCGAAGGGCCGCGACGTAGCCCTCCCATTGACGTTGGGCGAGTTCGACGTCCACGCGATCACTTCGATCGATGTGGGTGATCAGCCCTTCGGCGAGCAGAGGGGATGGCGGCCGGACCAGTGCGTGGCGGCTGAACATCACCGTTGAGCCGGACTTGGGTCGTCGACCGTCCCGGTTGTCCGCAGCCCGAGCAGCCGCATGCCGTGGTAGACCACGAGCGCGGCGATCGAGCCGAGGGCGATGCCGGTGAACGTCAAATCGCCCAGGTGCCAGGTGAAGTCGGCGATCCCGATGATCAACGGGATGGCCGCAGTCATTTGATTCAGCGGTTTGGAGAAGTCGACGTCGTTGGTCATCCAGATCCGCACGCCGAGCACGCCGACCAGCCCGTACAGCACGATGGTGGCGCCGCCGAGCACGCCGGGCGGGACGGCCGAGATCGCCGCGCCGACCTTGGGGCACAACGACAATGCGATCGCGACAGCGGCGGCCACCCAGTACGCGGCGGTCGAATAGATGCGCGTCGCCGCCATCACCCCGATGTTCTCGGCGTAGGTCGTCGTCGCCGATCCGCCTCCGAAGCCCGCAAGCGTGGTGGCGACGCCGTCGGCGGCCAGCGCACGGCCCATGACCGGGTCGACGTCCGTGTCCGTCATCTGACCGACGGACTTCACGTGCCCGATGTTCTCGGCGATCAGTGCGATCACCGCAGGCAGAAACATCGGCAGTACCGCGAGCGTGAAGGTCGGTGTCTGGAACTCCGGCAGCCCGATCCACGGCGCCGCGGCGATTTTTGACGTGTCGACGTCGCCGAGGATCAGCGCCAGCACATATCCCGCGACGACGGCGAGGAAGATCGCGAGCCTGCCGATGATGCCGCGGAAGAAGGCGAGGGTGGCGACCAGCAGCACCAGGGTGACGATGCCGACCAGCGGGCCCTTCTCGAAGTTGGATTTGGCCGCGGGCGCAAGGTTGAAACCGATCAGCGCGACGATCGCCCCGGTGACAACGGGCGGCAGGGTCACGTCGATCCAGTGCGTACCGACGACGTGCACGACGAGGCCGACGACGATCAGCGCAAGGCCGACGGCGACCAGCCCGCCGAGGGCGCTGCCGGTGCCGTTCGACGCGACCGCCGCCGTGACGGGGGCGATCACCGAGAAGCTCGAGCCGAGGTAGCTGGGCAGCCGGTTACCGGTGATGATCAGGAACAGCACCGTGCCGACGCCCGAGAACAGCAGCGTCGTCGCGGGCGGGAAACCGGTGAGCACCGGCACCAGAAAGGTGGCGCCGAACATCGCCACCACATGCTGGGCGCCGATGCCGATGGTGCGGGGCCAGCTCAGCCGTTCGTCGGGGGCGACGACGAAATCGCTTTCGGTGTTGGCCTCGACGCGCGTCCATGTCAGCGGGGTCACCCGCGGTATCTTGCCTTAGCCGAGCTCGTTCAGGCGCGGGATGATCTCGTCGCCCAAGCGTTTGACGAACCCTACGGGATCCGGGTCACCGGGCAACGGGCCCGCATTGATCTGCTCGATGCCCAACTCGGCGTGGCGTTCCGCCGTGCGCAGATAGCCGTCGATGTCGTCGAAAGGATTGCTGAACTGGGCGGCGGTCAGGCGGATCTCGGCAGGGTCGCGGCCCACCGTCTCGCAGTGCCGGTGCAGCACATCGATCTTGTGCTCGAGTTCTTCGGTGGTCGACGTCGTGGCGTTCCACACATCCGCGTACTGTGCGACCAGTCGCAGCGTCTTCTTCTCACCGAGACCGCCGATCAGGATCGGCGGGCGCCTTATCGGTTGCGGTTCGCAGAGCGTTTCTGCGAGCGCAAAGTGCTTGCCCCGGTATGGCCCGTTGTCGTCGCTCCACATCTGCAGACAGATCTGGAGCGTCTCTTCGAGCATCTCGAACCGCTCGCGGACCGGCGGGTACGGCACGCCGAGGCCGAAATGCTCGCGGTCGTACCAACCTGCGCCGATACCGAACACCAGACGGCCTCCGGACAACACGTCGACCGTGGTGGCGGTCTTGGCCAACAGGCCGGGGTGGCGATAGGTGACCCCGGTGACCAGCGGTGCCAACGCGATCGTGTGCGTCAGGCCTGTGAGGAATCCCAGGGTCGAGTAGACCTCGAGGAAGGGGTTCTCCGCCGGCGCCATACTCTCCATCTGGAAGAAGTGGTCGGCGAGGGTGAACATCGTGGCCCCTGCTTCTTCGGCGGCGACGGCTGTGTCCCTCACGGTGGGGGCGAGCAGCTCCGGCGCGCCTGGCAGGAAGTCTATGTAGTGCACGCTCAATTCCATTGTTCGACAACACCTTTCAATCTGTGAGTCGATGCAGCAGCGCCAGCGCGTCGTTGATGGTTCGCCGCTCCGACTCGGTGTAGAGGTCTTGCATGGCCTTGACCAGCCATTCCTCCCGCACCCGGCGGTCGGTTACGGCGTGGCGCCGTCCTTCGGCGGTAAGTGCGATCAGCTGGCGCCGACCGTCGTCCGGATCGGGTTTGCGTTCGATCAGGCCGTGGCGGTCAAGTCCGGAGAGCGTGGTCGCCATGGACTGCGGACGGACCCGCTCCGCTCCTGCCAACTCACTCGTCGAGGCCGGACCGTCCTTGACGAGCCTGATCAGAACCGCCGTCTGCGACGGGGTCAGATCGTCGGCGGTCGCGATCTCCCGCAGGCGTCTGCGCAGCCTGCTGAAGACCACGCGGAGATCTTGGGCCGCCGCTACCGCCGATGTGCTGACCGTTGACATATGGACAGCCTAGACTGCACAGTTATAACTGTCGAATTCCGTAGGCGACCACACCGACGACCACAACGCCGGCTCCGACGAGCACCGAGGAGATCGGCAGCAGGATCGCCAACATCAAGCAGCCGATGAGGCCAACCACGGGAATCAACGTGCGGCCCAACGTGATAGCCGCCGCGTTGGCGATCGCGTAGTAAACCAGCACCGCGAACGCCGAGAAACCGATCGCCCCCCGCACGTCTGCGAACGCGGCGACCACCGCGACGACGACACCCACGACCAGCTCGGCGCGGTGTGGAACCGCGAAGCGCGGGTGAACCGCGGCAAGGGTGTGCGGCAGATGGCCGTCGCGGGCCATCGCCAGCGTCGTCCGCGACACGCCGAGGATCAGCGACAACAACGATCCCAGCGCCGCGACCGTCGCGCCTGCGCGGATCAAGGGTTCGAAACCCGGGTGGCCCGCGGCCCGTACGGCATCGGCGAGCGGCGCACTCGACGTCGCAAGGACGTCGCCGCCCAGCTGCAGCCCGACCGCCACCGTGACGGTCGCATAGACGGCCAACGTGATGCCGAGCGCGATGGGAATGGCCCGAGGGATCGTGCGCGCCGGGTCGCGCACCTCCTCGCCGAGGGTGGCGATGCGGGCATAACCCGCAAACGCGAAGAACAACAGGCCCGCCGCCTGCAGCACCCCGCCGACGCTGCTGCCGTCGAAACCCGACAGGGGTGCGCGCACGACACCGGATTCGAAGACGGCCGCCACGACCGCGGCGAGCACGGCCAGCACGATCGCGACGATGACCCGGGTGAGCAACGCCGACTTCTGGATGCCCGCGTAGTTGACCGCGGTAAGCACGGCGACAGCGGCGACGGCGACAGCATGCGCGTGCGCGGGCCACGCGTAGACGCCGACCGTGAGCGCCATCGCCGCGCACGAGGCTGTCTTGCCGACAACGAAACTCCAGCCCGCGGTGTAACCCCAGAATTCGCCAAGACGCTCGCGGCCGTACACGTAGGTTCCGCCGGACTGTGGGTAAAGCGCGGCCAGCCGCGCCGACGAGGTCGCATTGCAGTAGGCGACGACGGCGGCGACCGCCAGCGCGATGAGTAGGCCCGAACCCGCGGCAGCCGCGGCGGGTCCGAGTACGACGAAGATCCCGGCGCCGATCATCGAGCCGAGACCGATAGTCACGGCGTCCGCGATTCCGAGCCGCCGTTGCAGTGCGGGCTCCTCCGGCGTGCTCACCGGAGCTGATACTAGGTCAGGCCGTGGCGTCCTCTCCGAACACCGACTCGCGGCCCCAAATGGTGGCGGCCACGAAGACGACGACGGCGAGGAGGCTCGCGCCGATGGCCACCAGCGGGATCGTCCAGAGACGGCGCAGCATCAGTGCGGTCTCGCAGTGGCCGACGTAGTCGCCTCCGGTGGCCTCGGTCGCCTGCGTCAGGTTGGCGAAGTATCCGGTACCGCATTTGATCTGGAACCCGAATTGGTCGTAGGAGTCGATGAAGACGGGGAAGTTCAGCGCGAGCAACCCGGTGGCGATCAGGGCGACGCTGAGCACACCGACGTAGAAGGCGCGGTGGTGGTAGTGATGCACTTCCTAGGCCTCCAGTCTCCCTCGCTCATGCCTACGCCCGTCGGCTATGTTAACGGCCATTCTGATTCCAGCTATTACTTTGTCGATATTTTGCAACAGAAGTCGGCCGGTAAGTGTTGGCCCGGTCCGTTAGGGTGAGCGCCATGGCGCGCCGCGCACGCGAGCAGCGGATCAGTCCCAGCCGGCCGATCCCAGATGGCGGCGTCCGGCGACGGCCCAAGGACCGCAAGGCACAGATCGCTCGTGCGTCCGCAGAGGCATTCAGCACGTTCGGCTATCACGCGGTCAGCATGGAGGCGATCGCGTCGCGGGTCGGGATTTCGGCGGCCGCGCTGTACCGGCACTACCCGAGCAAGTACGACCTGTTTCGCGACGCCGTGCTGGCACTAGGTGAGCAGTTGGTCGGATGCACGGCGTTCGCCGAGGACGCGCAACCCGACGCGGAGACGCTGCAGCGGCTGATCTCCGCGATCACCGAAACCGCGCTCGCCAATCGCGAGTCGGGCGGGCTCTACCGCTGGGAGGCGCGCTATCTGCGCGGCGACGACCAGGCCACTCTGAACGGCCAGATGCGGACGGTGAACCGCCGGATTCAACTGCCGCTGTTGGCACTTCGGCCGGAACTGTCCTGGCGACAGCGCTGGATGCTGTCCTCGTCGATGCTGAGCGTGATCGGCAGCATCGTCGATCATCACGCGAAGTTGCCCGCCGTCCACATTCGTGCCGTGCTTGGCGAAATCGCCACCGCCATCTCGACCGCTGACGTGCCCGACCTGTCCGACGGTTCCGCTGCCGAAGCACAACGTAGGAGGCCGACGGGGGTCGACCCGTCGAAATACGAAGCGCTGCTGACAGAGTCGTTGCGGCTGTTCAACCGAAAGGGCTACCGCGACACCACGATGGAGGAGATAGCGTCGACGGTCGGCATGCCGACGTCAGGGATCTACCGATACTTCTCCGGCAAGAACGACATTCTTGCCGCGATATACCGGCGGGCGGCCGATCGGCTGTCCTCGGAGGCCTCGTCGATCCTCGGCGTGGTCACCGGGCCGGAGCAGGCGCTGACCGGGTTGATCGACGCCTACGTGAAGCGTTCTTTCGACCACCCGGAACTCGCCTACGTCTACTACACCGAGCGGGTGAACATGTCGCCCGCCGACCAGAAGATCCTGCGCAATCTGCAGAGGGCGACGGTCGAATCGTGGGTGCGGTTGTTGACCGAGATCCGTTCGGACTGGACCGTGGGGCAGGCGCGGTTCGCCGTGCATGCCGCTATGGCGTTGGTGATCGACGTGGGCAGGTTGGTGCATTACGACAACACCGCCGCATCGCGCCTTGCTGTCGGTGGGTTGCTGGACCTCGCGCTGCTTGGCCGCTACCGGTTGCGAACGACGTTGCCCGCCAGGTAGGCGCCGTAACCGATCAACCCGATAACGGCCAGTGGCCGGGTCTTTCGCGCAGTGAGCGCCAGGCCGATCGCGGTTTCGATGCCGCCGTCGATGTAGACGTGCTTGCGGGTGTCGCGCGGGAACGCCTGACCGGTGATGTCGTCGAACAATTCGGGCTTGGCGAAATGCGCGACCCCGGCCCCGGCAATCCCGAGGCCGACGAGCCGCGCGAGGCGCGAACCGCCAGTACTTTCAGTGGACACGAGTTCGAACTTAATCATGCGAATTGGTAGTCGGTCAACGGGAATCGAGAGGCTTCTTCGATGGCGGCCCTGGCGGACATGGGTCGCAAGAGCGCCGCCTCGCCGCTCGGATTGAAGTAGTAGGAGCGCGAGGTGGCGCAGTTACCGACCGCGAACACCGAGTCGCCGATCAGTTTGGTCATCCGGTCCAGGTACTGGGCGTTGGCCTCCACCGTCACCTCGAAGGTGTCGGCTGCTCGCCGCTTCATCTCGCCGAGTAACCGGTCCATCAGCCGCATCTGGTATTCGACCGTGTTGAAGAAGTTCAGCCCGAGAAACGCATATGGGCTGGAGAGGCTGAGGAAATTCGGAAAGCATGGCATCGACACGCCCTGATAGGCTTGGAAGCGATTCTCACGCCACCACTTTCCGAGATTGCGCTCGTCACGTCCGATGATTTCGAACGCCGGGAAGTTGGCTTCCCACAGGTCGAACCCGGTAGCCAGTACCAGCGTGTCGACGACGTTCTTCGTGCCGTCAGCGGCAACGATGCCGTCCGCCTCGATGTGGTCGATGCCGCTGTCGTGTAGATGTGCGTTGGGCTTGGCGAAGGTGCGGTAGTACCTGTTCGAGAACGTCGGTCGTTTGCATCCGAGATCGTAGTCAGGTGTGAGTTTTTCGCGTAGGCCCCTGTCGCGGATCTGCATGAACCGAAGCATCTTGGCGAGGTCGGTCGCGCCGATGTTGAGCCTGCGAAAGAAAAGCTGCCGATGGTGTAGGCCGGTGTAGATGAGGAATTCGTAAATTCCATCGGTGATCGCTCGAATGACTCTCTGCACCAATGGAAAACGGCGAAACAAGCGCTTGGCCCAAGCGGGGAATCGGAAGTCGATCTTCGGCACGACCCAAATCGGTGTGCGCTGGTACACGGTGAGATCGGCAGCCTCCTCGGCCAGCTCGGGAACGAGCTGCACCGCGGTCGCGCCGGTGCCGATGACCGCGATCCGCCGACCGGCCGCGTTGTAGCTGTCGTCCCAATCGGAGGTATGGACGATTTTGCCCGCGAAATCGCCGATGCCAGGGATCTCCGGTAGCCGAGGCTGTGAGAGAAATCCTGTCGCGGTGATGAGGATCCGGGTGGCGATCGTCTCGCCGCCGGCGAGCGCGATATTCCACACCTTCGCGTCCTCGTCCCAGCCTGCCGACTCAACTGCGGTGTTGAAACGCATGTGGCGGCGAACATCGTATTTGTCGGCGACGTCGTTGGCGTACCGCTTGATCTCCGTGCCGGTCGAGTACAGCCGCGACCAGTTCGGATTCGGCTCGAAGAAATAGGAGTACGTGGTGGCGGGGACGTCAACGGCCAACCCCGGGTAGTGGTTGACCAGCCAGGTCCCACCCAGGTCGGCTGCGCGTTCGAGGATGACGAAGTTTTCATAGCCGAGCCGCCTCAGCTGGATGGCGGCTCCGATTCCCCCGAATCCAGCCCCGACGACGACCGCCTCAAATTGCTGCGGAGTCACCCTTAAAACGGTACATATTTATTTCTTGAGGGCGCCTGTGCGTGGCAGCTCCGTGGTCGCAATGCAGGTGACGAAGCGGTCGCCCTGGCCCCATGAGTCCTCACTCGGGTACAGCACGAACAGCCCGACGTCGGGATCCTCTGCGGCCTCGGGCGAATACTTCGCAAGCTCAGGCGCACACTTGTTTTGGTACTCCTCGATCGCGAACTGGCCGGGGAAATCTCCGTCGGGCATCGTCATCACCGAGAAGATTTCGCCGGTGTGCGGTTCGCCACACGGCGCGGTGTCGACGGTGATCACCAGTCCGGACGCGGGCAGTTCCTTGAGACAGTCGCCCGCCTTCACGTCGGTGGCGCTGACGGTGCCCTTGTCGAAGATCACCAGAAAGATCACAAGGGCGACGATCGCCAATATCCAGAGCCCCGAGAGCACCAGACCCGCGATCGCCATCCCGCGCCCGCCCTGGCCCTTCTTGGCCCTGTTCAGCCCGACGATGCCGCAGACCACGCTGATCAGGACACCGCCAAGGACACCGAAGATCAACGAAATGACGGCCCACCAGTTGGTGCCAGGAGCAGGCGGCGCGTACTGGCCTTGCGGTGGCCCGTACGGGCCCGGCGGTGGCGGGTACTGGCCTTGTGGTGGCGGGTAGTACGGCGGTGCGGGATACGCCCCTGGCGGCGGCGGGGGATACGCGCCTGACGGTGGCGGCGGCGGGGGATACGGTCCCGGCGGCGGCTGGTCGGGTGGAGGAGGATAGCCCGGCGGCGTGGTCACGAAAGCAACCGTAGCGCCGCATCCACCGCAAGCACCGGTACATCGAGTGTCTTGGAGCCGAGGTCGTGGCGGGCGCCGGTGATCTCGACGACTTCGGTGGACGCAGGAATCAGCGCGGCGGCGGCGCGCAGCTCCTCGATGGAGCCGAACGGATCGGACGTGCCGTGCGTGAACACCGTCGGCGCCCCGATCCGCGGAAGGTGTTCGGTGCGAAGCCTTTCGGGTTTACCGGGCGGATGAAGAGGGTAGGAGAACAGCGTAAGCGCGTCGACGCGCGCTGTGCCGTCGGCAACCGCCATCGACGTCATCCGGCCGCCGTATGAATGGCCGCCCGCGATGACGGGACCCGTGGCCAGCGTGGCGGCCAGTTCTATCGCCTCGACGACGCCCGCCTGGTCGGTGGCCGCGGACCCCGATGGCGGGCCCTTCGGCCTGCGCCTGCGGTACGGCAGGTTGTAGCGCACGGCGAGCCAACCGCGGCGTGCCCATTCTTCGCAGATCTTCTTGAGCAGCACGGCTTCTCGGCTTCCCCCCGCGCCGTGGGTCAGCATGACCGTGCCGTTCGGCGTGCCGTCGGGCAAATGCGCGATACCAGCGATGTCGTCGAGGCTCACGACGGCCCCCGCGCGAGCCGGAACAGCGGTGACACCGGGCCGTGGCCGTGGCCGTGGCCCAACGGGTAGGCGGCGCGCAGACATTCGGTCACCCACGACTTTGCGAACGCCACCGCGTCCGGCACGGTGTAGCCGTGCGCCAGCGCGCTGGCCACGGCGGCCCCGAGCGTGTCGCCTGCGCCGTGGTCGTCGCCGGTGTCGATGCGGGCCGCGCCGAACTCGTAGAAGTCGGTGCCGTCGTACAGCAGATCGGGGCTCTCCGGGGAGGACCGCAGATGGCCGCCCTTGACCAGCGCCCAGGTCGGCCCCAGCGCGTGCAGCGCGCGGGCGGCATCGCGCTGGGACGCGTCGTCGACGACGTCGATGTTGACGAGCAGGCGTACCTCGTCGAGGTTCGGCGTCACCAGGGTGGCAAGCGGAAACAGCTCGCCCCGAAGGGAATCCAGCGCGCTCGGGTGCAGCAGCGGGTCGCCGTGCATCGACGCGCAGACCGGGTCGACGACCAGCGGCACCACACCGGCCAAGCCCTGCGAACGCCAGGTGTCGGCGACCGTCCCGATGATCTCCGACGACGCCAGCATCCCGGTCTTGGCGGCCTGTATTCCGATGTCGCTGGCCACCGCCTCGATCTGGCCGGCGATGACGTCGACGGGGATCTCGTGGAAGCCCTTGACCCCCATCGAGTTCTGCACGGTCACCGCGGTCACCGCGACGCAACCGTGCACGCCGAGCAACGCGAACGTGCGCATATCGGCCTGGATGCCTGCACCGCCGCCGGAATCCGAGCCTGCGATCGTCATCACCCTCGGAGGGGTCTGACCGCCGGGGGTCAGAGGTAGGAAACTCACGACAACTCCCTACGCCGGCATTACCCGGTCAGGTTCATACGGTCGACGGCGGTTACAGCCGTCCTCTCAGCGCGCTGAAGTGCGCGCTCCCGCGTGGTTACAGGCCGTCCTCACGCTATCGCATGGAACACAAATTGCCCCGCAATGGTTTGTATAGCTAACATATGTGTTTTGCACCGAAACGATACGTAAGCGAACTTGATGTCGACCGAGATAGAGATGACGAAACCCCCAGTCGTGGCTGACGCCGACGTGGCTGTCGTGGAGACCGCGCGCCGCCGCAAGCGGATGGACCACGACCACCCCTTCTACAAGTGGGTGGTGCTGTCCAACACCACGCTGGGCACGCTGCTGGCCACCATCAACGCGTCGATCGTCCTCATCTCGCTTCCTGCCATCTTCCGTGGCATCGGTCTTAATCCATTGGCGCCGGGCAACGTCAGTTACCTGCTGTGGATGCTGATGGGCTATCTCGTGGTCACGGCCGTGCTTGTGGTCCCGTTCGGCCGTCTCGGCGACATGTTCGGCCGGGTGAAGATCTACAACCTCGGCTTCGTGGTGTTCACCCTCGCGGCTGTCGCGTTGTCCTTCGACCCCTTTCACCTCGGCGGCGGTGCCCTGTGGCTGATCGGCTGGCGGGTCGTGCAGGGCGTCGGAGGCGCGATGCTGATGGCGTCGTCGTCGGCGATCCTCACCGATGCGTTCCCGTCGAACCAGCGCGGCATGGCACTCGGCGTGAACATGGTGGCCGCCGTCGCGGGATCCTTCCTCGGCTTGCTCATCGGCGGATTTCTCTCCGAGTGGCACTGGAAGGCGATCTTCTGGGTCGGGGTGCCCATCGGCATCCTCGGCACCGTGTGGAGCATCCGGTCGCTGAAGGAACTCGGCGTCCGCACGCCGGGCCGACTCGACTGGGCCGGCATCCTGTCCTTCGGGGTCGGCCTGACGGTGCTGCTGACCGGCATCACCTACGGCATTCAGCCCTACGGTGAGTCGACGACCGGGTGGACGAGCCCCTATGTTCTCGGCGCCATCCTCTTCGGCCTGCTGTCGCTGGTGGCTTTCTGCTTCATCGAGTTGCGGGTCGCCGATCCCATGGTCGATATCAGGCTCTTCCGCTCCGCGTCGTTCGGCATGGGTAACCTCGCCGGGCTGATGTCCTCCATGGGCCGCGGCGGTCTGCAGTTCATGCTCATCATCTGGCTGCAGGGCATCTGGCTTCCGTTGCACGGCTACAGCTTCGAGTCGACACCGCTGTGGGCAGGCATATACATGCTGCCCATGACGGCGGGCTTCCTGGTGGCCGGGCCGCTGGCGGGCTCGCTGTCCGACCGCTTCGGTGCGCGCCCCTTCACGGTCGGCGGCATGCTGCTGATGGCCGCGACCTTCGTCGCGCTGGTGATGATCCCGGTGAACTTCAACTACTGGCTCTTCGCGGTTCTGGTGTTCTTCAACGGCCTCGGCGGCGGCATCTTCACCGCACCCAACACCGCGGCGATCATGTCCAGCGTCCCGGCCGCCCAGCGCGGCGCCGCCTCAGGCGTGCGTGCGACGTTCTTCAACGCAGGCTCATCGCTGTCGATCGGCGTGTTCTTCTCGCTGATGATCGTCGGGCTGGCGCACACCCTTCCTTCGGCCATGAGCAGCGGGCTGCAAGCGCAGGGAGTTTCGGCGTCCGTCGCGCACGAGGTGGCCAACCTGCCCCCCGTCGGCAGCCTGTTCGCGGCATTCCTCGGCTACAACCCGATCGCCGAACTGCTGGAGCCGTCGGGAGCCTTGCAGGACCCCGCCGTCAACGCCGATGTGCTGACCGGCAAGACGTTCTTCCCGCAGCTGATCACCGAGCCGTTCCACTCCGGGCTCAGCGTCGTGTTCATCGCCGCGGCCGTGATGATGCTCATCGGGGCCGTCGCCTCGATGTTCAACGCAGGCCGGTACGGCACCAGCGACGAGGACTGACGCGGGTCGAAAGAGGGCCTTTCGACCCTGACAGCCGGATCATGCGCGCACCTAGGCTCCGCACATGGCAGCGTCGCCAATGGTCACCGAAGCCCGGAGCCGCCCCGTAATACAGAAACATCCGCCCTCGGTCGCGCAGATGATCGTCGACCGCGTGAAGGCAACTCCTCTGCGGGAGGCCTTCCGTTATCCGACCGACCATGCGTGGACGAGCGTCAGTTGGGGAGACGTCGGTAAGCGCGTCGACCACATCGCGGCTGGCTTGATATCACTCGGCGTGCAGCCCGAGGACCGGGTGGCGCTAGCCTGCTCGACGCGTTACGAATGGGTGCTTGTCGACTTCGCGATCATGTGCTCGGGTGCGGCCACCACCACCGTGTATCCGACGACGAAAGCAAGTGATGTCGCCTATATCGTCGGCAACTCGGGCAGCCGGGTCGTCGTCGCCGAGGACCAGAATCAGATCGACAAGCTGCGAGAACACCGTGCCGAACTCACCAACGTGATGAAGGTCGTGGTCATCGACGGCGAGGGGGACGGCGACTGGGTGATCACCCTCGCCGAACTCGAGGAGCGGGGCCAGAAGCTGCTCGACGAGACGCCCGACGCGGTCTCGCATCGCATCGCATCGATCAACTCGGGTCAGCTGGCCAGCATCATCTACACGTCGGGCACCACCGGCAGGCCGAAGGGTGTGCGCCTCACACACGGGGCCTGGACGTATACCGCCGCGGCGATCGACGCGTTGGATGTGCTGGGACCCGACGACCTGAACTTCCTGTGGCTGCCGCTGGCGCACGCGTTCGGGAAGGTCATGCTGGCGCTGCCGCTGCTGATCGGCTTCCCGACCGCGATCGACGGACGGGTGGACCGGATCGTGGACAACCTCGCCCAGCTGCATCCCACGGTGATGGGCGCAGCGCCACGGATCTTCGAAAAGGCGCACTCGCGAATCGTCGCCATGGCGGCGACCGAGGGCGCCCTCAAAAAGCGGATCTTCGACTGGGCACTCGAGGTGGGGCTTGAGGTGTCACGGGCACGACAGGCGGGTCAGAAGATCCCGTTGACGCTGAAGGCCAAGCACAAGGTCGCCGACAGGCTGGTGTTCTCGACGATCCGAAAGCGGTTCGGTGGCAGGCTGCGCTTCTTTGTTTCCGCGGCTGCCGCGCTGGACCGCGACGTCGCGCAGTGGTTCGACGCCGTCGGCATCGTCGTGCTGGAAGGCTACGGGTTGACCGAGACCGCGGCCGCGTCGTTCATCAACCGCCCCGACGCCTACCGGTTCGGCACCGTGGGCTGGCCGTTCCCGGAAACGGAGCTCAAGATCGCCGGCGACGGCGAGATCCTGCTGCGTGGGCCGGGCGTGATGACGGGTTACCACGACCTGCCCGACGCCACCGCCGAGGCGCTCGAGGCGGACGGCTGGTTCCACACCGGCGATATCGGCGAGGTGGACGCCGACGGCTTCCTGCGGATCACCGACCGCAAGAAGGACATGTTCAAGACGTCGCAGGGCAAGTTCGTCGCACCCTCACCGATTTCAGCGGCGTTCAAGGGCCTCTGCCCGTACGCGGGTGAGCTGATCGTGATCGGCGAGGGCAAGCCGTATTGCGTCGCCCTGATCAGCCTCGACGCGGAGGCGATCACCGAATGGGCGGCCCGCAACGAGATGGCCGACGCAACCTTCGCCGAGATCGCCCGAGATGACCGCACTCACAGACTGATCAGCGGGTACGTCGACACGCTGAACAACCAGCTCAACCGTTGGGAACAGATCAAGAAGTTCGTCATCATCGATCGCGAATTGTCGGTTGAGTCAGGAGATCTCACGCCGAGCCTCAAGCTGAAGCGCAACGTCGTCACCGCAGCGTTCGGCGACCAGGTCACCGGACTGTACGAATAGCGCCGCCAGGAGCGGTGTGATGCCGGGCACAAGGTGGGTACCCCGTCGCTATGACGTCGACCGATAACCGGCCCAGCGAGATCCGACTGCAGGCGGCGCAGCAGGCGCAGGAAGCACGGGCGAAGATGGCGACCCGCCGCGACGAGTCCGACGGGGGACTCAGCGGCTGGCTTGCCGAGCGTGCGGGCCAGTGGGATCTGCAGGGACCCGACGAGGCGACGATGCAGCGGCAGAAGTTCTTCTGGAACTTTCTTGTCGACTACTGGTTCCGCATGGAGATGGATGGCTGGGAGAACCTGCCCGAAACGCCGGTGTTGTTGGTGGGCATTCACTCTGGTGCGCCGTTCGTCTGGGACGCCTGGACGGTTGGTGTGCAGTGGTGGCGTCGGTTCGGCCAGGACAGGCTTCTGCACGGCACCGCGCATGACGCGCTGATGGCAATCCCGGGAATCGGCCGCTACTTCCGCGCGATGGGCGTGCTTCCCGCGGCGCCCGACTCGATGGCCACGGCGTTGGCGGAGGGACGCGACGTCGCAGTGTGGCCCGGCGGCGAGGTCGACTCACTGAGGCCGTGGAGCGAACGCGATCGGGCAAATCTGGCGGGCCGCAGCGGATTCGTGAAGATGGCGATCCGTGCAGGCGTTCCAATCGTGCCGATCGCCACGGTCGGGGGCGCCGACGCGATGCCGGTGCTCATCCGTGGTGACGCGCTTGCGAAGGCGCTCAGGCTGGACAAGCTGTTGCGTCTGAAGGTCTTTCCCATCGCCGTGTCGCTGCCCTGGGGGATAGCGCCTGCGGCGTTGCCGCAGTTTCCGTTGCCCGCCAAGATCAGAACCAGGCTGATGCCTGCCATCGAACTCGACCACGATCCACAACGTGTCGACGACGACGAGTACGTCGAATCCAAGTATCGCGAGGTGCAGTCCAGCATCCAGTGCGGAATGGATGCATTGGCCCGAAAGCGGGCGCTGCCGCTGTTCGGCTGATGTTCGGGCGGTTCGAACCCGCAAATCATAGGGAAACACCTGATTTCTTCGGGGGCCTCCACCCAATAGCGTCGAGGCAGGAATTTCACCGTCGAAGAAGTGGGTGGCTCATGACGCTCTCACAGGTCATTCGCGTGTTGTCCGTCGTCGCGACGCTGCTGTTCGGCCTCGTGTTCGGCCCTCTCGTGCCGATGGCCGGGGCCGACACGGCCGCGGCACAGCTGAAGAGTGCCACGGTCAAGAAGACGACGCTGACCTACACGTTTGCATTGCAGGACACCGAAGATGTCGGCGGCATTTGGCTGACGGTGCGGGAGCGGGACAACCCGGACAATGTCATCGTCAGCGGGCAGGACGTCGACATCCATCCGATACCGGGAGCCTTCCGCGACATCACCCGAACGGCGGCCGGCATGCCGGAGGGCACAGCGGTGTGCGTGAGCGTTGTCGTGTGGAAGTACGTGCACCTCGGGATAAACGACGACCCGTCGCCCCCGTCGAATCAGATCTGCACGGACCCTGAGACGACAGCGAGTCAGGCCGACCTCGCCCTGCAGAACATCCGCGGCAAGCAGGAACCTCTCGCACCCGAGACTTACGCATACCTGATCCTCGTGGACAACAACAGCGCCAACGACGCGAAGGACGTCACCGTCGATATCTCCACCTCCGGTGTCGCGACGTTGGCGGCCGACCAAGGTCTGGTCGCACCCGGCTGGGCGGCAGGTGGATACTCCTGTGCCACAAGGCCTCCCGTCGGCGGCGAGTCGTCGGCGATGACGTGTCGAGGCGGCACCCTGAAGGCCAAGGACCATACCAATCCCGCCGTGATGGTCACGTTCAACAGTGCGGGCTTCGGGACCATCCATGCACAGGTGAGCGGGGGTGGCGACACGACGCCGGGCAACAACGGCACCGCGCTGACGCTTCAGCCCGTCCAGAAAACCGGTTGAGAGGAGTTCGACTATGAGTCCGAAATTAAGTAGGTGTGTCGCAGTCGCGGCAATGTTGGCGGGCAGTGGCCTGGCCGCCCTCGGCTTCGCGGGTGCGGCCTCGGCGGACACCATAGCCGACCAGCCCGTAGGGGTGGGGCAGTGCCAGCCGAACACCAGCCAAAGATGCCCACAGGAGCCGCAGGTCAACTACAACGTCCCCGCGGAAGGGGTGGTCCAAGCGCACTTCACCGCGAATGCCAACCATTGCTCGGACATCAACGTGCGCTTCATCAAGGACGAGAAGAGCACCGGTTGGTATCCGATGAGTGACTGGATGCGAGTTGGTCCAGGGCAGACCGTCGACAGTCCGACAGTTGACCGCACGGCCGGCGGCCATGTCATCAAAGTGCAGGCCGAAGGGATCGACGGCGGTTGCAACACCGGCCATCTCGACGCATGGGGAGGAACACTGCGTGTCGACTTCACGCCGGACGCCGCACCGATAGGGCAGCCGGACGTGCCCAAGTTTCAGCTTCCGGACCTCGGCTTCCCTGGACCGCCGGATGGTCTCGATGTCAACTGAGGCCCGCTAGCCAAGCTCGACGAGCACCGGCGCGTGATCGCTTGGCGCCTTGCCTTTTCGTTCCTCGCGGACGATCTCGGCGTGCGAGACGCGCTGCGCCAGCGCGGGTGAGCCGAGGATGAAGTCGATGCGCATGCCTCGGTTCTTCGGGAACCGCAGCTGGGTGTAGTCCCAGTAGGTGTAGACCGCGGGGCCCGGCGCGAAAGGCCGCACCACGTCGGCGTATTGCGCGTCGACGATCGCGTTGAACGCCGCGCGTTCTGGTCCGGTCACGTGGGTGCTGCCCTGGTAGGCCTCGACGCTCCACACGTCCTCGTCGGTCGGCGCGATGTTCCAGTCGCCGGTCAGTGCGATCTGCGCCTGCGGGTTCTCGGCCAGCCACTGCTGCGCGGTATCCTTCAGCGCGGCAAGCCATTCCAGCTTGTAGCTGTAGTGCGGGGAATCCACCGTGCGGCCGTTGGGTATGTAAAGGCTCCACACCCGCACGCCGTTGCATGTGGCACCGAGCGCACGTGCCTCGGCCACGGCTTCGACGTCGGGCTTGTCACCCCACGTCGGCTGCCCGTCGAAGCCGACCGCAACGTCGTCGATGCCGACACGCGATGCGATCGCCACGCCGTTCCACTGGTTGAAGCCGCAGTGCACGACGTCGTATCCGAGGGCGGCGAACGGCATGGTGGGGAATTGGTCGTCGGCGCACTTGGTCTCCTGCATTGCCAGCACGTCGACGTCGGCGCGTTCCAGCCAGTCGGTGACGCGGTCGACGCGGGCCCGGATCGAGTTCACGTTCCAGGTGGCCAGCCGCATGGCTACAGGTTACGGATCCACACCGCTGCCCAGGTGCGCACCGTCGACGTAGCGGGCGTGGTGCTGCGTGCTGAAGCCGAGTTGTTCGTACAGCGCGATCGCGGGTGCGTTGTCGACGAGGACCTGCACGTAGCAGTGCTGTGCACCCCGTTCGCCGGCCCAGGCCATCAGCGCGAGGCACATGGCCCGCGCGTGGCCTTCTCGCCGCCGCCCTTCGGCGACGCGCACGGCCGACATACCTGCCCAGCGGGTTCCGTCCGGTGCGGTAGTGACCGCCGCGCGGCCGACGGCGGCGTCGCCGCGGGTGGCGAACACCAGGTCGCCGTCGACGACTGCGGTGAGCACATCGACGGGGACCGGGCGCTCGTAGATGCGCAGCCACCTGCCGTCGGGACGGTGTGCGAGCGTCACCGTCACATCGGCCTCACCCATCGGCAGGTCGCGCACCATGACCACCGTCTCGAGATGGGCGGGCTGCCCCTTCGGCAGCGTAAGCAGCCGGTCGGGCAGCGAAAGCCACGGCGTCTGGCCGCGTTGCGCGTACCAGTCGACGATGGCGGGCACGGTATCCATTCCCGCCTCAACGCCAAGCGGCACAGCGGAATTCGCCCGGTGAGTGTGTCCGCCCGCGGCGCGCAGCAGCCAGCCGTCGAGCCACTGCCGCTCGGTGCCGGGCCACGCCAGCGCGGCGGCATGCTCGGTCGCCCGGATCTGCGACGTCCGCACCGGTGCCGCCGTCAGTGCCCTTACTGCGACGACGTCCTCGGCCGAGATCTCCACCACCGCACCTGTTTTCGTCTTGACACGGACGAGCGGGCCAGCTTGCAACAGGTGGCCGATCACATCGGTCAGCGGCGGCACCGACCCTTCCTCGCGCCGGTAGCGCAGGCTGACCCTGGTGCCCACCGTGGGAAGGTCGGTCACGTCAATGGCCGAACGGGTCAGGGTCCTCACCGGGCATCCACGTCAGGCCCGGCACACCCCAACCGTGCGACTTGACCGCCCGCTTGGCGCTGCGCGCATGCCTGCCGACCAACCGGTCGAGGTACAAGAACCCGTCCAGGTGTCCGGTCTCGTGCTGCAGCATCCGCGCGAACAGCCCGCTGCCCTCCAGGGTGATCGGCGTGCCGTCGGCGTCCAGCCCGGTGACCCGCGCCCAGTCGGCACGGCCGGTCGGGAACGACTCTCCGGGCACCGAAAGGCAGCCCTCGTCGTCGTTCTCGGGGTCGGGCATCGTCTCGGGTACATCGGAGGTCTCCAGCACCGGGTTGACGATCACGCCCCGCCTGCGGGCCGTCTTGCCGCGATCCTCTGCGCAGTCGTAGACGAACACCCGCGCCGACACGCCGATCTGGTTGGCCGCAAGGCCGACGCCGTACGCGGCGTCCATCGTGTCGAAGAGATCTGTGATCAAGTCGGCGACTTCGGGCGGCAGCGAACCATCGTCGGCCACCGGCACCGGAGTGGTCGCGGTGTGTAAGACGGGATCTCCGACGATTCGGATGGGTACGACTGCCACGGTTGGCAAGCTTAAGTGAGCCGACTCGCCCGGTTGGCTGACGGCCCAACAAGCAATGCCGTGGTTCAATATTCGCCGTATCGCTAGCGACATCGAGTGTGGGAAGGGTCCAGGAGCCACATGGACGGCGCCATGGCGCGGACTGAGCAATCCGGGGACGATTCTGAACTCACCGATGGCCTGACCCGACGCGAACACGACATTCTCGCCTTCGAACGACAGTGGTGGAAGTACGCAGGCGCCAAGGAAGATGCCATCAAGGAACTGTTCTCGATGTCGGCGACCCGCTACTACCAGGTGCTGAACGCGCTGGTCGACCGGCCGGAGGCGCTGGCAGCCGATCCGATGCTGGTCAAGCGGCTGCGACGGCTCCGTGCGAGCAGGCAGAAGGCCAGGGCGGCTCGCCGTCTCGGCTTCGAGGTGACCTGAGCCTTTCGTGGGTTCGCGCACCACGCCGATACAGTGGGCCAAATGAACGAGCGCCATTCCGACTCTTCCGGGCTGCCCCTGCGCGCCATGGTGATGGTGCTGCTGTTCCTGGGAGTGGTATTCCTGCTGGTCGGATTCCAGGCGATGGGGTCGGGAGACGACTCGAGCGCCGACGAGTCGCCGGTGGCGACGGTCAACACGACCTCGACGCCGTCGCCGACGTCGGAGGAGCCGGCACCTGCCGCCAAGGCAGACGTCCGCGTGTACAACATCTCGGAGACCGCAGGCGCCGCCGAGAACACCGCCAATCAGCTGCGGGACGCGGGTTGGAACGTCACCGAGACCGGCAACCTGACCCTCGAGGGGGTCACCGCGACCACCGTCTACTTCAGCGAGGCGCCGGGCGAGCGGGAGTCCGCCGATGAGGTGGGCCAGCTGCTCGCGGCTCCGGTCGAGCCGAGGTCTCCCGAGCTGGCCGAGCAACCACCGGGCGTGATCGTGGCGGTCACGGGATAGGCTCACCGCATGTTTAGGACCGTCACAGTCGCTGCCCTATTCGCATTCCCCGCTTTGGCGCTGAGCGCCTGCAGCGCACCCGAGACGCCGAGCTCGACGCCGGGCACCCCCCCGCCGGTTTGGACGGGGTCGCCTGCGCCGTCGGCTTCGGCCACCGAGCGCCAAGGAGAGGCGGCGCCCGCGGGCGACAAGCTGACCGCTCAACTCAAGAACGCAGCCGGCGCCACGGTGGCCACCGCCGACTTCGAGTTCTCCAGCGGCTTTGTGACCGTGACCGTGAAGACCACCGAACCCGGTCAGCTGACACCGGGCTTCCACGGGCTGCACATCCATTCGGTTGGCAAGTGCGAAGCGAGCTCGGTCGCACCGACAGGTGGCGAGCCGGGCGACTTCAACTCCGCAGGAGGGCATTTCCAGGTGCCAGGGCACAGCGGGCATCCGGCAAGCGGCGACCTCACGTCGCTGCAGGTGCGCGAGGACGGCACCGCCGAGTTGGTGACGACCGCCGATGCCTTCACCTCCGAGGATCTGCTCGCGGGCGCCAAGACGTCGATCATCATTCACGAGAAGGCCGACAACTTCGCCAACATCCCGCCGGAGCGCTACCAGCAGATCAACGGCACCCCGCCTCCGGACCAGACCACGCTGGCCACCGGCGACGCCGGGAAGCGGGTCGCGTGCGGTGTCATCGGTACCGGTTAGCAGTCGAATAGATTTCGCCGGGTCGGCTCGGCCGACCGTTGGTGTCGAATGGGAATTCGCCCTCGTCGACGCCGAGACCCGCGACCTGAGCAACGAAGCGGCTGCGGTGATCGCCGAGATCGGTGAAAACCCGCGCGTACACAAGGAATTGCTGCGCAACACGGTCGAGGTCGTCACCGGCATCTGCGACAACGCGGGTCAGGCGATGGAAGACCTGCGGTCCACCCTGCTGCCCGCGCGCGAAGTCGTGCGCAAACGCGGCATGGAACTTTTCTGCGCGGGCACGCACCCGTTCGCGAAGTGGTCCGCTCAGAAGTTGACCGATGCGCCGCGGTACGCGGAACTGATCAAACGCACCCAGTGGTGGGGTCGGCAGATGCTCATCTGGGGTGTGCACGTGCACGTCGGCATCTCCTCGGCGCACAAGGTGATGCCGATCGTCACGTCGCTGCTCAACCACTACCCGCACCTGCTGGCGCTGTCGTCGTCGTCGCCGTACTGGGACGGTGAAGACACCGGGTATGCGAGCAACCGCGCGATGATGTTTCAGCAGCTGCCGACGGCGGGCCTGCCGTTCCAGTTCCAGACGTGGGCGCAGTGGGAGGGGTTCGTCCACGACCAGAAGAAGACCGGCATCATCGACCACATGAACGAGATCCGTTGGGACATCCGGCCTTCCCCACATCTCGGCACGGTGGAGGTGCGCGTATTCGACGGCGTCTCCAACCTCCGCGAGCTCGGTGCCCTTACCGCGCTGACGCACTGCCTGATCGTCGATCTCGACCGCAGGCTGGACGCCGGTGAAGAGCTGCCGACGATGCCGCCGTGGCATGTGCAGGAAAACAAATGGCGTGCAGCGCGATACGGCCTCGACGCGGTGATCATCCTGGACGCCGACAGCAACGAGCGATTGGTCACCGAGGACCTCGACGAGCTGCTCAACCGGCTCGAACCCGTGGCGAGATCGCTGCACTGCAGCGACGAGCTGGCCGGGGTGGCCGACATCTACCGGCTCGGCGCGTCCTATCAGCGCCAGCGACGCATCGCCGAAGACACCGACGGCGACCTGCGCGCGGTGGTCGACGCCTTGGTCGGCGAGTTGGACATCTGAGCGTGCCGACCGTCCCGATGTTTCCGCTCGAGCGGGCGATGCTGCCCGGCGAGGAACTTCCGCTGCGGATTTTCGAACCGCGGTATTCCGCGCTGGTCTCCGACTGCCTCGCGATGGACGACCCCGCCTTCGGTGTCGTGTTGATCGAGGCGGGCCGCGAGGTCGGCGGCGGCGATGCGCGCAGCGATGTCGGCACGCTGGCCCACATCGCCGAGGTCGCCGACTTCGGCGACGGGCGCTACCGGCTCAACTGCGTGATGGCCGAGCGGATCCGGGTAGTGGAATGGCAGCCCGATCATCCCTATCCGCGGGCCGCGATCGAGCTGTGGCCCGACGAGCCGGGTGAACCGGTCGGCGCCGACGCCATCCGCGACATCGAGGACAAAATGGTCGCCTTGTTCGAACGGATCGCCGGTGCCCGCGGTGCCGAGATCAACGCGCGGGATATCGTGGCCGGGGCGGACGCCGTGCCGGACGCGGCAATGTGGTTGTACGCGTTGACGACCCGCTTGCCGATGGGACAGGCCGATCGCTACGCGGTGCTGTCCGCGCCGACGGTCGCGGCACGGTTGGCGGCACTGAGCGAAGCCGTCGAAACGGTCAGCGCGCTCGTCGAATTTCAGTTGTCGGGCGAATAACCGCTGAGTCTCGCCTCGACGAAAGCCGTTCGCGGCGTTGTGTCGTCGTCGGTCGTGCGGTTGTATCTCTTCATCAGGTCCGCGGCGTCGATCGTCGACACCTCCCAGCCGTGCGCGGAGAACCAGTCGGTGACCTCGGTGCGCTCCTCGATGAACCAGAGATCCGCCACGTCGGGGGTGTCGTCGGGCACACCGGCCTGCTCACGCAGCTGACGTAACCGCTCGCGGCGGCTGGCGAGGTACTCCGGATCGAAGAACCCGGCGCCGAAAGCCTCCACGGCGACACGGCTGCCCTTGGCGCTGAGGGCCGCGATTCGCTCGAACAGAAGATCCTGACCGTCGGCGGGGAGGTACGGCAACAGCCCCTCGGCCGCCCAAGCGGTCGGCTCGCCTGCATCGAATCCCGCCTCCCGCAACGCCTGCGGCCAGTCGCGCCGCAGGTCGACGGGTACCGCCACGTAACGGGCCGCGGGAGCCGCGCCGTGGGCGCGCAGTGTCTCGGTCTTGAACGCCAGCACCTTCGGCTGATCGATCTCGTAAACCACGCTGCCGTCGTTCCACGGCAGCCGCCACGCCCTGGCGTCGAGCCCGGCGGCGAGGATCACCGCCTGCTCGATACCGGCTGCGCCCGCCGCGATGAAGAATTCGTCGAACCACTTGGTGCGGGACGCGGCGTAACCGGAAATGGATCGGATCCGCTCGGCCATGTGCCGCTGCGGCAGTTCCCAGCCGCGCGTGACGGCCTCTGCGATGAACACCTCCGCGTACGGGTCCGTGTACAACGGGCACTCCGACGTCGACTCTTGAGATCGCGCCCACGCGACGCCCAATGCGGTGGCACCGACACTTTCGGTGATGTCCCAGGAGTCGTCGTCAGTTCTGGCCATTCGTGCCGCCTTCGGTCAACTTTGCTCGCTCAATTCGTCCTTTGTGAGCTTGTCGTGCACGTTCTGTTCGCGGTATGCGAGTTGCCCCACCCGGTTGGCCACGACCGGCGCCGTGATGACGGTGAATATGCCCGTCAGGATCAGCATGCCGACATCCACATTGCCACGCAGCCGGATCGCCGCGCCCGCCAGTACCAACAGCAGGCCCAGCACCTGCGGCTTGCTGGCCGCGTGCATCCGAGACAGGGTGTCAGGGAACCGGACTACGCCGATCGCCGCGGTGAGCGCCAGCGCCGAGCCGCTGAGCACCAGCACCGCGGCGACGATGTCTGCGATGTTCATCGCTGGTACCTGCTCTCGCGGTTGCGGCGGATATCGGGGACCCGGAACCGCGCGACGCTGACCGCGCCGACGAAGCTGATCAGTGCGAGCGCCGTCAGGCTGTATGTGACGGTGGTGTCCAGGCTGAATGCCGCCCATGTGCCGATCGCGCACATCGTCACGGCCACCAGGGTGTCCAGCGCGACGATGCGGTCCAACGTGCTCGGCCCGGCCAGGATCCGGAACATCACGATCACCGCGGCCGCGATCAGCATCACCGCGGCGATGATCCACACGGTGTTCATTGCTCCTCCTTGCTGACGGCAGGCTGCCAGTCCGCATCGCGCTCGAACGTCGACACCAGCAAGCGCTCCACCTGGGCGACCTGGTGGTAGAAGCGGTCGACGGCCTTCACGTTGCCGACGTCGATGACATGCATGTAGAGCTGCCGCCGCTCCTGATTGATCTCCAGCACGATCGACCCGGGGATCAGGTTGAAGATGTTGACGGCCAGCGCGAGCACCAGATCCGACTTGATCGCGAGCCTCGCGCGCAGCACCGCGGTCAGCGGTGGCGGCCCCGGTCTGATCGCCAGCCAGGCCACCTGCAGCGAGGACAACACCAACTGGTAGGCGACGACCGCGATCAGCTTCACCAGCGACAGCGGGTGCACCCGGCCCTCGACGGGCACAACGGGTAGCGGCAGCAGCAGTGTGACCACCAACGCCACCGCAAAACCACCGATGATGTTGGCAGGTGTTGCCGTGCCCCACAACAACACCCAGACCAGCATCAGCCAGCAGAGCACCCAAACTCGCAGCAGGCGGCTTCTCATCGTGGCGCCTCCCCGAGGACCGCCGAGATGTAGCGATCACGGTCAAGCACTTCGGCGGCCGCGCGATCGGTGTACGCGACGATCGGACCGGCTATCACCGTCAGCGTGAGCCCGACGGCGATCAGTGCCCCGGTCGGCACCATCATGCCCACCGGCATCCGTCCGACGTCTGTTCGGTCGGCTAGCAGGATGTCCTCTGTGTCGTCGAGCAGGGCCGACGGCGCAGCGGCCGCGACGTCGCCCTCTGGCGCGTCGGTGCGAGTGCGC
This sequence comes from Mycolicibacterium stellerae, assembly GCF_003719305.1. Taxonomy (GTDB): domain Bacteria; phylum Actinomycetota; class Actinomycetes; order Mycobacteriales; family Mycobacteriaceae; genus Mycobacterium; species Mycobacterium stellerae. Next base: position 49,461 of record NZ_RARC01000017.1, on the reverse strand, counting down.
CAGAAGGCAAGCGTCCAGACGCGGGACACCACGTACAGCGTCAGCAGGCTGGTCACCACGCTGCCGCCCACCAGCAGCCAGGCCAGTACCGAACCGTCCTGGGCGCCGGCCTGCAGCAGTGCGACCTTGCCGATGAATCCGGAAAACGGCGGTATCCCACCGAGATTGAGCGCGGGTACGACGAATACGAAGGCCAGCAGGGGGCTCGCCGCCGCCAGCCCGCCGAGTCGCTGAAGCGTGGACGCGCCTGCCTGTCGCTCGATGAGGCCGACGACCAGGAAGAGCGCCGTCTGCACCAGGATGTGGTGTGTGACGTAGTAGATCGCACCGGAGAGGCCGAGCTCACTCGACAGGGCGACGCCGAACACCATGTAGCCGATGTGGCTGACCAAAGTGAAGGACAACAGTCGCTTGATATCGCTCTGCGCGATGGCGCCGAAAATACCGACGAGCATGGTGAGGAACGCCGCCACCATCAACATCCGATCCAGCCCACCGTTCGGGAACAGCAGCGTGTGCGCGCGGATGATCGCGTAGACACCGACTTTCGTGAGCAAGCCGGCGAACACCGCGGTGACGGGTGCAGGGGCGGTCGGGTAGGAGTCGGGCAACCAGGAGGACAGCGGGAACACCGCGGCCTTGATGCCGAACGCGACGAGCAGCACCGCGAACAGTGCGCTGCGCGTGCCCGCCGCGACCCCGTCCATCCGGACCGCGACCTCGGCCATGTTCAGTGTGCCGGTCGCGGCGTAGATCAGCGCGATGCCGATCAGGAAGATCACCGACGACACCATCGAGACCATGACGTAGGAGATGCCGACGCGGACGCGCTCTGTGCTCGCGCCGATGGTCAACAGCACGAAGCTCGCGGCAAGCAGCACCTCGAACCCGACGAAGAGGTTGAAAAGGTCCCCGGCCAGGAACGCGTTGCACACCCCCGCCGACAGCACGAGGTAGGTGGGCAGGAAGATCGAAACGGGTTGGCGGTCGTCCCCGTCGCGGATGCCCTGCCCGATGGCGTAAAGCACCACGGCGAGCAGGACGATCGACGAGACGATAAGCATCAGCGCCGAAAGCCGGTCCACCACAAGCGTGATGCCAAGCGGACCCATTCCTGCCACGCTCTGTCCCCAGCCGCCGACGTGCAGGGCGATAGTGCCGTCACGGTCGGCGAGATAGAGCAGAGCCGCGCACACCGCGACCACCGAGGACAACGCGACCAGCGTGATGGTCCGCTGCAGTCGGGGTCGGCGACCGGCCACCAGCGTGGCGGCCGAGGCGATCAACGGAATCAACACGGGCAGCGGGGTCAACACCGCGGAGGCTGTGCTCGTCATCGCGACCCCTCCAGCCCCGGCAACGCGTCCAGTTCGTCGGGATCGTCGGTGTCGCGCGACACATCGGGAGTCGGCCTGGCCTCGTCCAGGGCGGCGAGCTCTTCGTCCGTCAGCTGGGCGACCCGGGTGTCCTCGGGGTCGTTGGCGACCTCTTCGTCGGTGGTCAGCTGGTAGGTCCGGTAGATCAGCGACAGCACGAACGCCGCGATGCCCATGCTGATGACGATGGCGGTGAGGATCATCCCCTGGGCCAAGGGATCGGCGGTCGCGGTCTGGCCGTCGCTGATCCGGCCGCGCACCGGTGGGTTTCCCGACGGACCGCCAACGAGAAGAATCAACAGGTTGACGGCGTTGCCGATCAATAACAGCCCCAACAACATTCGCGTCAGGCCGCGTTCCAGAAGCAGGTAAACCCCGACGCTGGTGAGGCCGCCGATCAACACGAGCGGAACGAGCAGGGCGGTCATCGTGGCACCGCCGCCGGTCGCTGCGCGGATATCTCGACGTCCACCCGCGCGCCGAGGCTGCGCAGCACGTCGAGCACAAGGCCGACGACGATCAGATACACGCCGAGGTCGAAGAACAATGCGGTGACGAGCTTGATGTGACCGAGCACCGGAACGTCGAACTCCAGCACCGCCGACGAAAGCACCGGCGCGCCGAGCAGCAGCGAGGCCACTGCGGTGCCCGCCGACAGCGCAAGGCCGGTGCCGAGGATCTTGCCCGCGTCCAGTGGCAGCGTCTCGCCGAGTTCGTAGCGACCGCCCGCGAGATATCGCAACACCAGCGCCAGCCCGGCGGTCAGTCCGCCCGCGAAGCCGCCGCCGGGTGTGTTGTGCCCGGCGAAGAAGAAGTATGCCGATGCCACCATGATGAGCGGGAAGATCATCCGGGTCGCCACCTCCAGCACCAGCGACCGGTTCCGCGGGTCACGCAGTTCGCTGCCGCGCAACCAGGTGGTGTCGCCCGCGGCCGGGCTCGTCGCGATCGCATCCACTGGACCGATGTCGGGTTGACCGGCGTCGGCGACCCGCGGGGCGGCGCCGAAACGCCTGTGCCGGAACACCATTGACGCCACACCGGTCGCGGCGACCAACAACACCGAGATCTCGCCGAGGGTGTCCCATGCCCTGATGTCGACCAACAGGACGTTGACGGTGTTGGCGCCGTTGCCGCGGTAGTACGCGGCGTTGGGCAGCAGCGCGGCGATCGGGACACCGGTGCGGGCCGCCATCGCGAACGTCGCCAGTGTGGTCACGCTCGCCCCGACGGCCAGCGCAAGGGCCGCGCGCGGCAGCCGGTGCCTGCGGATGTTGGTGCGGTCGGACTCGGCGGGCAGCGTGCGCAGCGCCAGCACGAAGATGACCAGCGTCAGGGTCTCCACCAGGAATTGGGTCAGGGCCAGGTCGGGTGCGCCGTGGAACGCGAAGATGGTGCCGCAGCCGTAGCCGGTCACGCCGACGAGCAGCACCGCCGCGAGACGGTTACGCATGACGGCCGCCCCGACCGCGGCGGCCAGTATCAGCACGCCGACGATCACCTGCAGCGGCGACCCCCACAGCGCGAACTCCGGGCGGTCGCGTGCCCCCAGCGTCAGCACCACCGCGGGGACGATCGCGAGCGTGGCCAGGATCACCGACTGCGTCGCTGGAATCGAGCCGCGCTGGGTGGTGCCCGTCAGCCGGACCGAGAACACGTCGGCGCCGCGGATCACGGCGTCGTAAATGCGGTCCGCGTTGCCAAGCGGTAGGTACACCAGCCTCGCCCGCGGAAACCGTGACCGGCCGAAGAACGCGGCAGTGCCGATCGCCAGCACCAGGGCCGACAGCAGCAGCGGCAGGTTGAAGCCGTGCCAGAGCGCGAGCTCGTAGTCGCCTTCGCCGGGGATCGTGTCGGCATAGGTGTCAAGGGCACTGTCGAGCGGCGACGGCCACAGCCCGAACAGCAGACCCGCCGCGGCGAGGATGGCGGGTGCGGCCAGGAACGTCACAGGCGGAACGTGCATGGCCGCGACGCGCTTGCTGGGTTCCGTCCTGCCCTTTTTCGCGAACGCACCCCACAGGAAACGCAGGCTGTACATGGTGGTGAACACCGAGCCTGCGACGATGGCGCCAAGCACGAACGGCGCGAAATGCCCCAATGCCTGGCTGTGCAAAAGGGTTTCGTAGTCGGCTTCCTTGGCGACGAAGCCGAGGAACGGTGGCAGCGCCGCCATGCTCGCCGTGGCGCCGACGGCGATGACGAGCAGCGGCCAGTTGGCATGCCCGAGCCAGGCCAGCCTGCGGATGTCGCGGGTGCCGGTGGTGTGGTCGATGATGCCGACGACCATGAACAGCGCGGCCTTGAACATCGCGTGTGCGCACAGCAGCGCCAGCCCGGCCAGCATCAGGTCGCTGCCGCCCGCGCCGACCATCACCGTGATGAAGCCGAGTTGGCTCACCGTGCCGAACGCCAGGATCAGCTTCAGGTCGTATTCGCGGATCGCCCGCCAGCCGGCAAGCAGCACGGTCACCACGCCCAGCGTGATCACCATGGGCCGCCACGGCGGTGAGTCGGCGAATCCCGGGTTCATCCTGGCGACCAGGTAGACGCCTGCCTTGACCATGGCGGCGGCGTGCAGGTAGGCGCTCACCGGGGTAGGCGCGGCCATCGCGCCGGGCAGCCAGAAGTGCAACGGCACGATTGCCGACTTCGCCAGTGCACCAATGAGAATCAGCGCGATCGCGATCGACGCCGCCAGCCCGGTCGGAGGCGCCGCGACCAGCTCGGACAACAGGTAGGTGCCCGAGATGGTGCCGAGCACGATGATGCCGACCAGCATCGCCAGCCCGCCCGCCGTCGTCACCAGCAGCGCTTGCACCGCGGCCTTGCGGCTGCTTGCGCGTTCGGCGTAATGACCAACCAGGAGGAAGGACAGCACGGTGGTGAGCTCCCAGAACACGTAGAGCACCAGCATGTTGTCACTGACCACCAGGCCGAACATGGCGCCAGAGAACGCGACCAGTTCGGCGGCGAAGCTAGGTAGCCGCTTCTCGTCGTGCCCGTCGTGGTGGTGGAAGTAGTCGGCGCAGTAGAACAGCACGAGTGCGCCGATGCCGAGCACCAGCACGCTCATGATCGCCGAGAGCGCATCGAACCGCAGGGTGATGTCCATCGACAGCTCGGGCACCCAGGTCACGGTCACGCTGCGGGCCTGTCCGTGCCCCGGCCAGTTCTGCGCCACCCAGACCAGGGAGACGAGCGGGACGAGCGCCAGCGGATAGAAAGCCTTTCGCCCCCACCGGTGCACCAGCAGCGGAGCCAACGCGGTTGCGACCGCATGGGCGAACAGGACAACGAGCATGGCTGAACCCCAGTCTACGTGGGCCGATGCAGCTAGCATCCGGCCCGTGGATACCCCCGATGTGGTAGTGGTCGGCGCCGGACCGACCGGCCTGATGATGGCCGCCGAACTGGCGGTCGGCGGCGCAAAGGTGCAGCTGCTCGAAGAGCGCGTCGACATGCCGAACATCACAAGGGCGTTCGCCGTGCACGCGCGCACGCTCGAGCTGCTCGACGCGCGCGGGTTGGCCGACGAGCTGCTGACGCGCGGGACGCCGGTCTACGAGGTCGCGCCGCCCGGCGGGGTGACGATGAACCTGCGGGAGCTGCCGAGCAGATTCGGCATGCTGTTGATCGTCCCGCAGAGCGGCACCGAGCAGGTGTTGCAGACGCGGGTCGACGACCTCGGGGTGCAGGTCGCGCGCGGCGCCGAGGTGGTCGGGCTGGCCGAGGACGATCACGGCGTCAACGTGCAGTGCGCAGACGGCACGTCCATCTCGACGCGCTACGTCGTCGGCTGCGACGGCGCGCACAGCACCGTCCGGCGCCTGGCCGGTATCGAGTTCACCGGCAAGCAGTACGAAACCCACATCCTGCTCGCCGACGTGCACCTGACGCGGGCACCGCAGGAGACGTTGTCCGGCGTGACCAACGAGCGCGGTGCGGTGCTGATTATCCCGTTCGGCGACGGCTGGTTTCGCGCCATCGCATGGGACCGGCTGCGGGAGCAGGCGCCGCTGAAGGAGCCGGTCACCTTCGACGAGATCCGCGACTCGTTCCACCGCATCGCCGACGAGGACTACGGCATGACCGACATGCGCTGGAGCTCGCGGTTCCTGTCCGAACGCAAGCAGGCCGAGCGTTACCGGGCCGGGCGGGTGTTCATCGCCGGGGACGCCGCGCATGTCCATTCGCCGCTCGGCGGGCAGGGCATGAACACCGGCATCGCCGACGCGATGAACCTGGGCTGGAAGCTCGCCGAGGCGGTGGGCGGCACGGCGCCGGGCTGGCTGCTGGACAGCTATGAGAGCGAGCGTCGTCCCGTCGGCGCGGCGGTGCTCCGGCTGACCGACGCGTTCAACCAACTGGTGCTCGGCCGGTCCAAGGCGCAGCGGCTGGTGCAGTCCCTCGCCATCGGGACGATCACCCGGCTGCCAGCGGGCCGTCGGTTCATGGCGGGCCGCCTCAGCCAGATCGGCATCGACTATCCACGCGCATCTCGCGGGGAGCACCGCTTGATCGGCAAGCGCATGCCCGACACCGATTGCGGCGGCACCCGGCTCTACGAGCTGCTGCGCGAGGGCCGGTTCGTGATGCTGACGAACGGAGAGGTCGACGTCGATCGCGCCGACGTCGTGCATGCCACCCACCGCGACAGCGATCTGCCTGCCGCCGTGCTGGTGCGCCCGGACTGCTACGTCGGGTGGGCCGATGACCAGGTGCCGACCGAAGCGCACATCGCGGCCGCGATCGCCCACTGGAAACGGACAGCTCAGAAGTAGCGCAGCCAGGCATAGACCCACGCCAGGGCGACGCGCTTCCCGACACGATCCTCACGCCGCGCGAGGAGGCGGTGCTCCGCTATGCAATCCGCGCGGGGCTGATCGAGCCCTGACGCGCGCCGCACCCCGTCGTGAACCGGATCGGCAGTGCGTGGCCGATGACGCCGATGCCCGCGCCGAGGATGGGCCAGACCGGCCAGAAGTACCAGGCGCCGGCGCTCAGCCCGACGGCGAGCCACACTGTGAGCACGACGACGACCATCGCCAGGTAGCCGGCCAGATGGATCCGGACGCCGCGGCGCGCGGCGGCCCGACGTGCCTCCCTGCGTCGCGGGTCGTTGCGCCGCAACTGGGCCAGCGGCAGATCGGCGAGGAGCCGGCGCAGCTCGGCGGTGGTGTTGGCGGCGAATGCGGCCTGTAGCCGGGTCTCGTATTCGTCCATTGCGAGGTACCCCTGGGCCAGTGCCGAACCGAGTTGGTTCGCGGTCTTCTCCCGCTCGCGGTCGCCGGCCCGAATGGACGGATTCGTTGGGGCGGTCATGGCGTGCCTCCGTCTCGATCTTGACAGTGCCTAGTTTCTGATATGACTATGCGCTTTCAACTAGCCACTGTCAAGATCTAGTTGTCGAATCTCGTCCGCAGGCCCGTGATGCGCAGGACCATGAAGGCGCCAGAACCCGACAACCTGAAATGAGGCAGCCATGGCTGTCGACGAGACCAAGTTGAACGAATTCCTCGGCAAGGCGGTGGGCGATCTCGGCGCCGCGATGAGCGCGGCGCTGATACTGGTCGGCGATCGGCTCGGGCTGTACCGCGAATTGGCGAAAGGCGCCATCACGTCGGCCCAACTGGCGCAGCGCACCGGCACCGACGAGCGCTACGTCCGCGAATGGCTGGGCAATCAAGGCGCAGGCGGATATGTCGAGTACGACCCCGCTCGCGACGAGTGGTCGCTGAGCCCTGAGCAGGCGCTGTGCCTGACCGACCCGAACGGCCCCGTCGACATGCCGGGCGCATACAACATCGTCGAGGCGACGTTCCACGCGCTCGAGAGCACCCTCGACAACTTCCGGTCCGGGGCAGGCATGGAGTGGGGCGAGCACCATCGGTGCCTTTTCGAGGGAACCGAGCGGTTCTTCCGGGCCGGCTACAACACCAACCTGATCGGCTCGTGGCTGCCCGCGCTGGACGGCGTCGTCGACAAGCTGCAGCGCGGGGCCAAGGTCGCCGACGTCGGCTGCGGGCACGGCGCCAGCACCATCCTGATGGCGCTGACATATCCGGATTCGGAATTCGTCGGCTACGACTACCACGACGAATCGATCAGTGCCGCAACCGAAAAGGCGGCGGCGGCAGGTGCCTCCAATGCGCGGTTCGAGGTCGCCGATGCGGTCGGATATCCGGGCACGGATTTCGACCTGATCGCATTCTTCGACTGCCTGCACGACATGGGGGATCCGGTCGGTGTGTCTCGGCACGCTCGCGAGGCGATCAGCGACGACGGCACCGCGATGATCGTTGAGCCGTTCGCCAACGACCGGCTTGCAGACAACCTGAACCCGGTCGGCCGAGTGATGTACGGCGCTTCCACGCAGATCTGCGTGCCGGTTTCGTTGGCGCGCAAGGGTCCTGCTCTTGGCGCTCAGGCCGGTGAAGCCCGGCTGCGCGAGGTCGTCGTCGACGGCGGCGGCTTCACTCGATTCCGGCGTGCCACCGAGACACCGTTCAACCTCGTGCTCGAGGCGCGACCGTAATCACTCAGCGGGTGGCCGAGAACGCGCGCAGCGCCTCGACCTGGACCGGGTCCAGCGAAGGGCGAACGTTTTCGCGGGCCTTTGCGACGTCGGCGGCCGTCACATCCGCGGCGTCGATCGAACGCCGCATCGCGGTCAACGCGGCCTCACGCAGGAGCGCGACGCAATCGGCAGCGCTGTAGCCGTCGAGGTCGTCGGCGAGGGCGTCGAGGTTGACGTCGTCGCTGAGCGGAACGGCCTTGCCCGCGGTGCGCAGGATGTCGCGTCGGGCCGCGGCGTCGGGCGGCTCGACGAACACCAGCTTCTCCAGCCGTCCCGGCCGAAGTAGTGCCGGGTCGATCAGGTCTGGCCGGTTCGTCGCGCCGAGCACCACCACGTTGCGCAACGGCTCGATGCCGTCGAGCTCGGTCAGCAGTGCGGCCACCACGCGGTCGGTGACCCCGGAGTCGAAACTCTGCCCGCGCCGTGGCGCAAGCGCGTCGAGCTCGTCGAGGAAAATCAGCGACGGCGCGGAGTCGCGGGCCCGACGGAACAGGTCGCGAACGGCCTTCTCCGATGCGCCGACCCACTTGTCCATCAGCTCGGCGCCCTTGACCGCGTGCACGGACAGCCGCCCGGAGCTGGCCAGCGCGCGCACGATGAACGTCTTACCGCAGCCGGGCGGCCCGTACAGCAGCACGCCGCGCGGCGGATCGACGCCGAGCCGCTCGAACGTCTCGGGATGCTGCAGCGGCCACAACACCGCTTCGGTGAGCGCCTGCTTCGTCTCGACCATGTCGCCGACATCGTCGAGCGTGACAGAACCGACGGCCACCTCTTCGGAGGCCGACCGCGACAGCGGCCGGATTACGCTGAGCGCACCCGTCAGGTCGTCCTGCGTCAGCGTCGGGGGCTTCTCGTCCTCGCTGGCCCTCGCCGCCGCCCGAAGCGCGGCCTCGCGCACCAGCGCGGCCAGGTCGGCGACCACGAAACCCGGTGTGCGTTCGCTGATTTCGTCGAGGTTCAGGTCCTCGGCCGGCACGTCGCGCAGCAACACCTCGAGAAGCTGCTTGCGGACTGCTCCGTCGGGCAGGCTGAGGCCGAGTTCGCGGTCGCACAGGTCGGGTGCCCGCAGTCGCGGGTCGAGGTCGTCGGGTCGCTGCGAGGTGGCGACGAAGGCGACGCCGGGTGTGGCGACCGCGTTGCGCAGCTCGGTGAGGATCAGCGTCGACACCGGGTCAGCCGCCGTCGGCAGCAGCGCATCGACGTCGGTGATCAGCAGGACGCCGCCGCCGTCGCGCACGCTCGCCACCGCCGATGCAACGCTTTTCAGCCGGTCCTCGGCGCGCAGCGCGCCCACCTCGGGCCCGTCGAGTTCGACCAACCGCCGGTCTGCGCACACCGCACGCACCAGCGCCGCTTTACCGACACCCGCGGGCCCGGACACGAGCACGCCGAGATTCGGTTTGGCGCCCAAGGTTTGGAGCAACTCCGGCTGGTCGAGTGCGAGCTTCAGCCATTCGGTCAGCCTGCTGGCCTGCGCGTGCGAACCCTTGAGGTCGTCGATGTTGACCGTCGCCGACTTGTCGGGCGTGATCACGACGTACTGACCGGACGCGGCCTGTGTTGGCGGCGTGATTGTGTCGCCCCAGCTGACCACCGAATTCGGTTGCACGCTAACCGGTCCGGCGGGGTCGACGCCGGTCACCGTCAGCAGCTCCGACGTCCAGGTGATCCCGACGGCCGAGGCAAGCGCGCTGCTCGCCGCCGAAGTCGGGATGTCAGGCCCTAACTCACGCGGCAACAGCGACACGGTGTCGCCGACGGTCATCACCTTGCCGAGCAGCGCCTGGCGCAGGGTCGCCGACGAGATCGACCGGGTGGCCAGATTCGATCCGCGCACCGTCACCGACCGGGCGCCGTACACCGTCACCGGCGCGACGAGCACCGTCGTGTTCTCCCGCAGCCCGGCGTTGGACAGCGTCACGTCGTCGAGCAGCGCGGTGCCGACCGGGGTACCGTCCGGCGCCACCCCGGCCACCGCCGCGGTGGTCCGCGATCCGGTGAGCGAGACCGCATCCCATTCCCGAATGCCCAGCGCCGCAATGGCTTCGGGATGAAGCCGGACGACACCGCGACGCGAGTCCAGCGCCGAGGTGTTCAGCCGCGCGGTGAGTGTGAGCTGCTGCCGTGGCGTCGGGCGGTCCGCTACGTCGAACCCGGTCATATCAGGGGCCCGGCGGTCTGCGGAGCCCGAGTCGGGCCATCGAACGACGGTGGGTGCGCGGCTGGGCCCGGCGGACCCGGCGAACCGCCCGCCGCGCCTGACGCTGCTCCTTCGGCTTGTCTCCCCACACCTCAGGGTGTTTCGAAAGCCAAGCCTCCGTCCGTATCGCGAACGGAATGTGGATCACGTAGCCCAAGATGATCAGCATGATGACGATGTAGCCGTAGAGGATCGAGGCGGCGACAAGGATCGCCAGCAGCGCCAGCAGCGGAACCACCATGTTCTGCGATATCGCGAAGGTGTGCACCTTGCGCATCGGGATGGTGCTGACCACGAGGAGCGAGACGCCGATCATCCAGATCACCACGGCGGGCTCCGAGGTCCACCACCCGTCGCCGAATTGCAATTTGGCCGCCAGCGGGCCGATCGCGCCGATCGCGCCCGCGGGTGCGGGCATGCCGACGAAGAACTCCTTGGTGTACGGCGGTTGGTCCTCGGCGAGCATCGTGTTGTACCGCGCCAGCCTCAGCACGATGCACACGGCGTAGAGGAGCACGACGATCCAGCCGATGCGCGAATGAGACAGCAGCGTGCCGTAGACGATGAATGCCGGTGCGACACCGAAGTTCACTGCATCGGCGAGGGAGTCGATCTCCTCGCCCATCTTCGACGTGGCCTTGAGCAGCCGGGCGATGCGACCGTCGAGCGCATCAAGGATCGCGGCCACGGCCAGAAACGCCATCGCCTCGGTCGGCCTGTCGTCGAGCGCGAACTTCACCGCCGACAACCCGAGGCAGATCGCCGCGACCGTCATCGCGCTCGGCAACATGCGCAGGCTGACGACAGGCCTCTTGACGCGCGGCTTCACCGCGGTAGCTCCGCAAGGATCGTCTCGCCGCCGACCGCCCGTTGACCCGGCAGCACCAGTGGCTCTGTGCCCTCCGGCAGGTAGGTGTCCAGCCGCGACCCGTACCGGATGAGGCCGTAGGTGTTGCCGATCGCCACCTTCTCGCCAGGCCGGATGTCGCAGACGATGCGGCGGGCCACCAGCCCCGCGATCTGGACGGCCACCACCTCGTGCCCGTCCGGGGTGCGGATCAGCACGCTGTTGCGTTCGTTGTCCGCGCTGGCGGCGGCGAGCTCGGCGGATCTGTAAAGCCCAGGGCGGTGCACGACCGACACCACCTCACCGCTTATCGGGATGCGCTGGACGTGGGCGTCGAAGATCGACAGGAAGATGCTGATTCGAGGCATCGGCCGGTCTGGCAGGTTCAGCTCGGCGGGCGGCACCGCATCCTCGACGAGGCAGATCAGCCCGTCGGCGGGAGCCACGACCACGCCGGGGCGGGTCGGCGGCACGCGGGGCGGGTGGCGGAAGAACGCGGCGTTGGCACCCGCGGCCAGCAGGCCGGCGTTGCGCAGCCACCGATGTCGGCGGCCCGCCGCTGCGACCGCGAGGGCCGCGCCGACGAATGGTAGGCCGGCGGGATGCATCGGGGGGATCGTGGTTCTCGCCAGGGCCACCAGTCGCGCGGGGCCTGATCTGAGGTCGGGGCGTCTGGCCATCGTGTCGCGATTCTACGGGTGGCTACCCGCTCGATAGGTCCCAAACCCGCACAGGAGATCCCGCGGTCAGTTCCACGACGTCCTCGTCGATCTCCAGGAGACAGTTCGCCGACGCCAGCCAGCGCAGATGATGCGACGCGGGCGGCCCGTAGCTGCTGACCGCGCGCTTGTCGGCGTCCAGCACGCCACGCCGAAACTGCCGCTTGCCCCGCGGTGACTTCAGATCCTCCTCGAGCTCGGCCGTCAGCAGCGGTCGCTGGGCCTGTGGCAGTCCCATCGCTTCGCGGAGGGGTGCTCGGATGAAGACCTCGAACGACACAAGTGCGCTGACCGGATTGCCCGGCAGCGTGATGATCGGGGTGTCGCCTATCCGGCCTGCACCCTGCGGCATGCCCGGTTGCATCGCCACCTTGACGAATTCCACCCCCGCGGCCCAAAGCGCGTCCTTGACGACCTCATAGGCGCCCGCACTCACGCCGCCGGTGGTGATGATCAGGTCGGCCTCGCCGGCGTGACGGGCCAGCACCGCTCGGAATTCGTCGACGTCGTCACTGCTCATCGGCGCCGTTGTCACCTGCGCGCCCGCGTCTTTCGCGGCCGCGGCAAGCATCACCGCGTTCGACTCGTAGATCTGACCGGGTTTCAACGGCGTGCCGGGCGCCACCAGCTCGGAGCCGGTAGACATCACCACAACCCGTTGCCGGGGAACAACTTTCAGCTCATCGAGGCCGAGGGCAGCAACGAGCCCCAGCACCGCGGGCGTCACGACCTGGCCTGCCCGCAGCACGGTGGTGCCCGCTTCGACGTCCTCGCCAGCGCGTCGGATGTGCGCTCCCGCGGTCGCGGTCGCGCGGATCGCAACGGTGTCCGTCGCACCGTCGGTCAGTTCGACGGGCACCACGGCGGTGGCGCCCGACGGAAGCGGCGCGCCCGTCATGATTCGGTGTGCCGTGCCGGGTTTCAGCGTCAGCGGGTCGGTTCGGCCCGCGGGGATGTCCTCGGCGACCGGCAGCATCACCGGCTGTTGGTCGCAGGCCCCCGAAATGTCTTCGGCGACGACGGCGTAGCCGTCCATGGCCGAATTGTCGAAACCCGGAAGGGAAAGCGGCGCAACGACATCCTCGGCAAGAGCAAGCCCGAGCGCGTCGGCGATCGCGACCGCGACGGGTTCGCGTCGCGCGATCAACCCAGCAACGGCGCGTTGGTGCTCGTCGACGGACCGCATCAGACGGGGTAGGTGACGCCGGTCAGCTCTTCCGACAGGGTCCAAAGCCGTCGCTGCAGGTCCTCGTTGCGCGATTGCGCGCTGGAGGCAACGATTTTGGGGTTGCCCTTGACCTCGCCGATGCCGTCCGGCCCGTAGTACTGGCCACCCTGTGCGGTCGGGTCGGTCGCGGCCCGCAGGGTCGGCAGCGCGCCCTTGTCGGCCGGCTGGGTGATCGGCTTCCACATGAAAGCCGGGATGAAGTCGGGCAGGTGGCGCATCAGCTCGGTGTCGGCGAAACCGGGATGAGCCGCGAGTGCGACCGTCGGGGCGCCCTTGAGTTTCAGCCGCCGCGCCAGGTCGTAGGTGAACATCAGGTTGGCCAGCTTGGACTGGCCGTATGCCTCGATGCGGTTGTACTTCCGCGTCAGCTGGGGGTCGTCGAAATGAATCCGGGCCAGGATGCGGTGCCCCACGCTGGCGACCGTGACCACCCGCGACCCGTCGACGGACAGCATGTTGTCCAGCAGCAGGCCCGTCAACGCGAAGTGGCCGAGGTGGTTGGTGCCGAACTGCATTTCGAAACCGTCCTTGGTGGTCTCCCGCGTCGGCACGTACATCACACCCGCGTTGTTGATCAGCAGGTCGATGCGCGGGTGCGCGGCGCGCAGTTCGTCGGCGGCCGCGCGGACGCTGGCTAGCGACGACAGATCCAGTGCCTGGAGGGTGACGACCGCGTTCGGGCTGGCCGCCTTGATCCGGTCGACGGCCTCGGCGCCCTTGTCGAGGTTGCGTACGGCGAGCACGACGTGCGCGCCCTTGTCGGCGAGTACGGCGGCGGTGTCATAGCCAAGGCCCGAGTTCGCGCCCGTGACGATGGCGATGCGGCCTGACTGATCGGGTACATCGGCGGAGGTCCACTTCTGGCTCATGATCAGCACATTACCCACGGGCGGTTACCGTCGTTCCCATGTCAGTTCGCGCGAGCGCCCGAGCGGCCGGGCTGGTGGTCGGGGTGGTCGCCGGTATTGCCGTGGTGTTGGTCTCGGTACTGATCGCAGGAATGCGCTGGAAGGTGCCGCCGGTGATCGACGCGGTGCGGCGGATGAACAGGTTCTTGACGAACCCGCGGGTGATGCGCACGGCGGGATCGGCGGGCACCCAGACGTCGGTCATCCGTCATACGGGCAGAACCAGCGGCCGCACCTACGAGACGCCGGTTGACGTCATCGCGACCGCCGACGGGTTCGTCATCGCGCTTCCGTACGGCACCCGCGCCGACTGGGTGCGCAACGTGCTCGCCGCCGGCTCCGCCACGATCGTCAGCCAGGGCGAAAGCGTCGACGTCGCGGCGCCGATCATCGCCGCCACCGCCGAGGTCGCGGGCCAACTGCCCGCAAGGACGCTTCGCACGCTGAGCCTGTTCGGCGTCACCGAATGCCTGCATCTGCAGAGGGCGACCGATGGACTTGGTTGATCCCGCAAATCCGCCGAGCCGCAAAGCGCCCCTGGTGTGGGCGATCGGCGCGGCGATCCCGTGGCTGGTGCTTGCGGTGGGGCAGGTGGTGTGGTTCGTCCTCGACAGCAGGCTTGCCTGGCTGCATGTCGTCGCTGCCGCCGTCACCGCGGTCGGCATGGTGGTCTTCGTCGTCGTCGTGCCGTTGTGGCGGTACCGGGTGCACCGCTGGGATATCAGCCCGCAGGCCGTCTACACCCGGTCGGGCTGGCTGGTCCAGGAGCGCCGGATCGCGCCGGTCTCCCGCGTGCAGACCGTCGACACGTACCGCGGCCCGCTGGACCGGCTGTTCGGGCTGGCCAACGTCACGGTGACGACGGCGTCGTCGGCGGGTGCGGTGCGGATCGTGGCCCTCGACTCGGCGGTCGCCGACCGGGTCGTCGGACAGCTCACCGACATCGCCGCGATCGGCGCGGAGGACGCGACGTGACCACCTCGCAGGCCGCCGAGCGGGTGTGGCACCGGCTCAGCCCGCGAATGTTGTTGGTGCACCCCGTCCATGAGGTGTTGCGACAGATTCCGTTGCTGGTCGGTGCGGTCGTGTTGGGTTCGGCGACGGGCAACTCGTGGTGGACGGTGGCCATCCTCGGCGTGACGATCGCCTTCGGTGTGCTGCGCTGGTTCACCACCACCTACCGCATCGAACCCGACGAGGTGCAGCTGCGCACCGGCGTGCTGCAGCGCAAGGTGGTTTCGGTGCCGCGCAACAGGATTCGTTCGGTGCAGACCGACGCGCGGCTGCTGCACCAGGCGCTCGGGCTTACCGTGCTTCGGGTGAGCACCGGCCAGCAGGCCAGGGGCGACACCGAGTTCGCGCTCGACGCGGTGCGTGCCGAAGAGGTGCCGCGGCTGCGCTCGATTCTGCTTTCCGACTCGCTGGCCCCCGCCGCTGACGATGCAGGCGATCAGCAGCAGTCGCCGGGCAGGCTGCTGGCCAGCTGGCATCCGTCGTGGCTGCGCTACAGCCCGCTGAGCTTCACCGGACTCGCCATGATCCTCGCCGCGGTTGGCGTGGTTTATCAGGCGGGTCTCGGTGCGGCGCTTGAGCATTCGCGGGTCGCCGAGTCGGGTCGCGACGCCACGCAACGGTTCGGCGTCGTCGCAAGCATCGCCGTCGTCGTCGCGGTCGTGGTGCTCGCGTCGGTCGTGCTTTCGGTGTTGCGGTCGCTGGTGACGTTCGGGAACCTGGTGCTGCGCCGCGATGTGGAGGTGCTCCATCTGCAGCACGGCCTGCTGCGCAAGCGTGAGCACACCTTCGACATGCGCAGGCTGAGGGGCGGCACGCTGCGACAGCCGCTGCTCGTCCGGCTGCTCGGCGGCGCGCGGCTGGACGCGGTGATGACGGGTGTCGAAGGCGCGGGGGAGGCGTCGCTGCTGCTGCCGCCGTGCCCCGTGCACACCGCGGAGGCGGTGTTGACCGACTTGATCACCGACGTCAACGCGGTGTCCGGCCCGGTGCGTGGGCATGGACCGGCCGCGACGCGTAGGCGCTGGACGCGCGGGCTCGCGTTTCCGGTCGTCGCCGCGGTCGGATTGGCCGTCGCCGCGGCATACGTGGCGGTTCCACTGTGGGCGTGGGTGGCCGTGGCGGTGCTGGCGCTGGTGTGCGCACTGCTGGCCGCCGACCGGGTGCGAGCGCTCGGACATCGCGTCGACGGCCGGTGGCTGGTCGCTCGGGCGGGCAGCCTGGAACGCCGTCGGGACTGCATCGCGGCCGAAGGCATCATCGGGTGGACCGTGCGCCAGACGTTCTTCCAGCGGCGGGCGGGGGTGGCCACGCTGATCGCGGCGACCGCGGCCGGGGTGAAGCAATATCAGGTGATCGACGTTCCCGCCGAGCTCGGTTGGTCGATTGCGGGGACGGCGTCACCGTGGGTGGCCGACAGTCGCTGGGCACGCTCGTAGCCGGGCCCGACTTGCGCGGCCACGCACGGCGTTTACTGTCGCCTCATGGCGGTCGGTGGCGTGCTGTTTGACATCGATGGCGTCTTGGTGACCTCGTGGGAGCCCATCGAGGGGGCGGCCGAGACGCTTCGAGTGCTGGCAGACAACCAGATTGCCCGGTCGTATCTGACCAACACGACGACGCGCACCCGCAGCCAGATCGCCGGTCTGCTGACCGACGCGGGCATGGATGTGACCGCCGACGAGGTGATCACCGCCGCCGCGCTGACGGCCGAATACGTTCGCGGCCAGTACCCCGATGCGCGGTGCTTCCTGGTGAACAACGGGCAGATTGCCGAGGACATGCCGGGCATCGACATCGCCTACGCAAGCGACTACGGCCCGGACGGCCCGACACCGGAGACCCCGGATGTGATCCTGCTCGGCGGGGCGGGCCCGGAGTACGACCACGTGACGCTCAGCCGTGTGTACGACTGGATGGCGCAGGGCGTTCCGGTGGTCGCCATGCACCGCAGCACGTCGTGGAACACCGCAGAGGGTCTGCGTATCGACACCGGCATGTACCTGATCGGGATGGAGGAGACGTCGGGCCGCAAGGCGATCGCGGTCGGCAAGCCGGCTCCCGCAGGCTTCCTCGCCGCCGCTTCGCGTCTGGGCGTTGACCCCGACGAGATGTACATGATCGGCGATGACCTCAACAACGACGTGCTGGCCGCGCAGGTGGTCGGAATGACGGGTGTGCTGGTGCGCACGGGCAAGTTCCGTCAGGACACCCTGGACCGGTGGGCGGCCGACGAATTCGCGATGCAGCCCAGCCATGTGATCGACTCGGTTGCCGATCTGCCCGAGGTGCTCGGCCTGTAGCGACGAGTTCTGGGGCCGCGGGCGTTGACTCTGCGTTGATGGCGGAGGTTGCTCGCACTTTTGCGCCATACGCGCAATGTCGATGAGTTCCGCCGGCGCGGGCGGTCTGTACTGACATGAGCCAAGACACCATGAGCGTCAGCGCCACCGTCAAGGCACCCGTCGACACCGTGTTCGCGGTGCTCGCCGACCCGACGACCCACGAAGCGATCGACGGCACCGGCTGGGTGCGCGAATCACGCGACGGCAAGGCGTTGACCGAAACCGGCCAGATCTTCCGGATGGGGATGTACCACGACAACCACCCCGACAAGCACTACGAAATGGCGAACCGGGTCGAGGTTTTCGAGCCGCCGCGGGCCATCGCGTGGCAGCCCGGAGCAGAACCCCGGCATATCCCTGGTTACCAGGGTCCCGACGACGCCCCTCTCGACTTCGGCGGATGGATCTGGCGATACGACCTCGAACCCGTCGGCGACGACCGCACCGAAGTCACGCTGACCTACGACTGGTCGGCGGTGCCGCGTGAGACGCGCGAACACATCCAGTTCCCGCCGTTCGATGTGTCGCACCTCGACAGCTCGCTGCGCCACCTCAGCGAGCTGGCGCAGGCGCGCTAGGCGTTCAGGCCGCGCACCGCTTCGATGCGGGCCTTCAGCTGATCGGAGGTCGCCGCAGCGATCGGCGGGCCGCCGCAGATCCGGCGCAACTCCTTGTGAATCCAGCCGTGCGGCTTACCCGTGCGGTGGTGTGCCACCGACACGAGCGCGTTGAGTTGGCTGCGCAGTTCACGCAGCTGCCCGTGCGTCGACAACCGCGGCACCTCGCCCGTTGCCGTGCGCTTACTGATCTGTGCTTCTTGCCTGCGCCGCAACAGATCTCGCATCGCCCCTGCATCCAGAAGGCCGGGGATGCCGAGGTAGTCGGCTTCCTCGTCGCTGCCCGCAGGTGTCGCCGTGCCGAACGACGAGCCGTCGAAGATGACCTGATCCAGCTCCGCGTCGGCGCCCAGCGACTCGAAGCCCTTGTCCTCGTCGGCCTCGGACTTCTTGCGATTCGCGTCCTCGACCGCCTCGTCGTCGAAGCCCTGCTCCTCGCGGTGCGGCTTGCCGAGCACGTGGTCGCGCTGGGCCTCCATCTGACTGGCCAGGTCGAGCAGCGTCGGCACCGAGGGCAGGAAGATGCTCGCGGTCTCACCGGGCTGCCGCGAACGAACGTAGCGGCCGATCGCCTGGGCGAAGAACAGCGGCGTCGACGCGCTGGTGGCGTACACGCCCACCGCAAGCCGGGGCACGTCGACACCCTCTGACACCATTCGCACGGCGACGAGCCAACGGGCGGTTCCCGCCGCGAACTCCGAGATCCGCGCCGACGAGCCGGGGTCGTCGGACAGCACCACGGTCGGAGTCTCGCCGGTCAGCTTTGTCAGCACGGCGGCGTAGGCGCGCGCCGCCTTCTGGTCGGACGCGATGACCATGGCGCCCGCGTCGGGCACGCCGCCGTTGCGCTTCTGGGTGAGCCGGGTGTCGGCGGCCTGCAGCACCGCAGGTATCCACTCGCCCTTGGCGTCGAGGACCGTGCGCCAGGCCCGCGCCGTCTGCTCGGCGTTCAGCGGCTCGCCGAGCCGGGCCGAATGTTCCTCGCCCGCGCTGGTTCGCCAGCGCGCCTCCCCGGAGTACGCGAGGAACACCACCGGCCGGACCACGCCGTCGGCGAGCGCCTCGGCATAGCCGTAGGTGTGGTCCGCCGTCGAGCGCATCAGCCCGTCGGCGTCGGGCGCGTAGGTGACGAACGGGATCGCGGAGTCGTCGCTGCGGAACGGCGTGCCGGTGAGCGCAAGGCGTCGCGTCGCATCGTCGAAGGCTTCGCGGATGGCGTCACCCCAGCTTTTCGCGTCGCCTCCGTGGTGGATCTCGTCGAACACCACGAGCGTCCGACGGTTCTCGGTGCGCACCCGGTGCCGCGTCGGGTGGCTGGCGACCTGGGCGTAGGTGACCACGACGCCGTGGTATTCCGACGACGTGTGCGCCGCGGAGTTGCTGAACTTCGGGTCGAGTGCGATACCCACCCGTGCGGCTGCCAGCGCCCACTGTGTCTTGAGGTGTTCGGTGGGCACCACGACGGTGATCTGCTCGACGACGCCATCGGCCAGCAGCTCGCCGGCGACCCGCAAGGCAAACGCCGTCTTACCCGAGCCGGGGGTTGCCACGGCCAGAAAATCGCGCGGCTGCGCGGCAAGATACCGCACCAATGCCCGACGCTGCCAGCTCCGCAGAGCCTGGGTGTCGGGCGCGCCGTTAGCCCGCACCCAAGACTCCTCAACTGATCGGACAGCAGCCTAACGCAACGGATTACGAGTACGCATCTCTGCGTGGCGCGTCGCCGGACAGACGGAGTGTCGCGGGTGGCCGACACCCGCGGCCTAGCCCATCGGCCAAGGCTGCCAACCGGCGCGGCGCGTCCAACCGCGGTCAACGGCAGCAAACATGATGCTTGCCCCGGTACAGCATGGGTACCCTCTGCCCACCATGCCAGCGACCCCTGATCCGCGAAACGACGAAATCGATCCCTGCGTGCGCGTCTTTGGCACCCGGGTACACAATTTAAGGGGAGTCGACGTTGCGGCCCCCCGCGACGCGCTGGTCGCGTTCACCGGGATTTCGGGGTCGGGCAAGTCGTCGCTCGCCTTCGGCACCATCTACGCCGAGGCGCAACGCCGGTACTTCGAGTCCGTCGCGCCGTACGCGAGGCGGCTGCTGCTGCCGACGGGCGCGCCAAAGGTGGACGACATCACGGGACTGCCACCGGCCGTCGCGCTGCAGCAGCGCAGAGGGTCGGCGACGTCGCGGTCGACGGTGGGCACTGTCACGACACTGTCCAATCTCCTGAGGATGCTGTTCTCGCGTGCCGGGACGTACCCGCGCGGAGCCACCGAACGACTCGACTCCGATGCGTTCTCGCCCAACACCGCGGTCGGTGCGTGCCCGGAGTGCCACGGTCTCGGCCGGATCCATCAGGTGACGGAACAGACGCTCGTGCCTGACCCGTCGCTGACCATTCGCGCGGGCGCAGTGGCCGCATGGCCGGGCGCCTGGCAGGGACAGAATTTGCGGGACATCCTCATCACCCTTGGCTACGACATCGACAAACCGTGGCGGAAACTGCCCAAGCGACAACGTGATTGGATCCTGTTCACCGACGAGCAGCCGACCGTCGAGATCGATCCGAGCCAACATCCGGTCACCGCAGATTACTACTACAACGGGACCTTCTCCAGCGCCGAACGCCACGTTCGGCACACGCTGGCCAACTCGCAGAGCGCGATGATGCGCCGTCGCGTCCTGCAGTTCGTCGACAGCGTCGAATGCGGACTGTGCCATGGCTCGGGACTGCGGCCCGAGGCGCTGAAGGTGAGCTTCGCGGGCCGCACCATTGCCGACTACGTGGCAATGCCATTGGCCGAACTCGCCGACGTGTTGGGCCCGACCGCGGCGCTCAGGGATGCCGGAGCGGCCTTCGAGTCGACGGAGTCCGGTGAACTGACCGAGGTCGCCGCGATGATCGCCGCCGACCTCGTGGCCCGCATCCAGGTGCTCATCGATCTCGGCCTGGGTTATCTGACACTGAACCGTCGCACCCCGACCGTCTCACCGGGTGAACTACAGCGGCTGCGGTTGGCCACGCAGCTGCGCGCAGGGTTGTTCGGAGTGCTCTACGTGCTGGACGAACCATCAGCAGGCCTGCATCCCGCTGACGCCGAACCGCTGCTCGATGTTCTGGATCGACTTCGGCGAGCAGGCAATTCGCTGTTCGTGGTCGAGCACGACATGGATGTGGTGCGCCGTGCCGACTGGATCGTCGACGTCGGCCCCGGCGCAGGCGAACACGGAGGCAAAGTTCTCTACAGCGGGCCCGTGCCGGGTCTGGTCGACATCGACGAGTCGATCACCCGCAGGTACCTTTTCGGTAGCGATGTGTCCGCAAAGACGCGGACCCCGCGCAAGCCGTCGGGACGCTTGCGGATGCGGGGCATCTGCTTTCACAATTTGCGCGACATCGACGTCGACCTGCCGTTGGGCGTCTACACCGCGGTCACCGGTGTGTCCGGCTCGGGTAAGTCAACGCTCGTCGTGAAGGTTCTCGGCGACGTGGTCAAGCGCCAACTGGGCCGCGCGGCGGGTCAACCCGAAACCGACACCGACGCAGACGATTCCGACACCGAGATCATCGACCTCGATCACGACGCCAGTGTCGGAGTGACAGTCGACGGCGTGGCTGCGATCGGCCGACTGGTCGCCGTTGACCAGCGGCCGATCGGGCGGACTCCGCGCTCGACACTTGCCACCTATACGGGACTTTTCGACGCCGTTCGGCGGGAATTCGCCGCGACGCCCGCGGCGCGCCGACGCGGCTGGACGGCCGGCCGGTTCTCGTTCAACGTCGCCGAGGGCCGATGCGAGACCTGTCAAGGTGAGGGCTTCGTATCGGTCGAATTGCTTTTCCTGCCGGGCACTTACGCCACCTGCCCGGCATGCAACGGCGCGCGATACAACGAGGCCACGCTGCGTGTGCGGTACCGCGAGCGCACGATTGCCGACGTACTGGCCATGACTGTCGACGAGGCGGCGGAGTTCTTCGCTGATATCCAGGGCGCGGCGCGCAGCCTGACAACGCTGCACGAGGTCGGGTTGGGCTATCTGCGTCTCGGGCAGCCCGCCACCGAACTGTCCGGCGGCGAAGCGCAGCGGATCAAGTTGGCCTCGGAACTGCAACGACCCCGCCGCGGCCACACGCTCTACGTGTTCGACGAACCCACCACCGGGTTGCATCCCGCCGATGTGGACACTCTCGATGCGCAGCTGCATCGGCTCGTCGACTCGGGCAACACCGTGGTGGTGGCCGAACACGACATGCGGATGGTGGCCGGCTCGGACTGGGTGATCGATCTGGGACCGGGTGCAGGCAATGACGGCGGTCGGGTTGTCGCGACGGGAACACCGCGAAAGGTGAGTCAGGCCAAGGGCAGCCGCACCGCGCCGTACCTGGCCGCGCGGCTGGTCACTCGACGATGAAGTTGTCGTTCTTGATGAACCACTCTCGTCGTTCCTCGTCGGTGAGGTCACCCAGTTGGGCGAAGCCCTCGAAATAATGCTCCCGAGGCGCGCCCGGAGCAAACAGCATCAAGATGGACGCCTCGGCGTCGGCCTCATTGCGGAAACCGTGGATGCCGCCGGGCGGGACGTACAGGAAGTCGTTCTGTGTTCCGTCCACCCATTGGCTGCCATCGTAGAGCCTGACGGTTCCCGACAGCACGAAGAACGCCTCCGACATGGCACGGTGAAAGTGTGGCCCTGGGCCGCCGCCGTTGGGCGCGATGTCGACGCGGTAAAGGCCGTAGTCGCCGTTCGTCTGTTTCTGGTTGGCGAGGTAGTGGTACTGCACTAGGCCGAACGAGTCGTAGTCGGCGGGTTGGCTGCCTCTCCGAAGCCAGGCGCTGATCTCCGGGGTGTCCTTGGTGTATCGCTGCGGTGGGTAGGGCGGCACGACGAGTGACATCAACGCTCCCGTTGCGGTCGTAGCATTCCAGGGTGGGTGAGATCGAGGGTTCCCGTGTCGAGATGCTTCTCGACGCCCAGAACAAGGCGGCGGAGTTGTTCGCCGAGATCGAGCGTAGCGGGATGGTCCGCGCGGGCGTTCGCGAGAAGGAGTTGTCCGATGAGATCCGGGATCTGGCCGCGGAGAAGTTCGGCGTCAGCAGGCACTGGCACAAGCGGATCGTGCGGGCGGGCGAGAACACGCTGCATCCCTATTCGAAGAATCCGCCGAACCGGCTGATCACCGACGACGACATCGTGTTCTGCGATTTCGGCCCGATCTTCGATCGTTGGGAGGCAGACTTCGGCCGCACGTTCGTGCTCGGCGACGACGCCGGTAAGCATGCTCTGCGCGACGACCTGGCTCGGGTGTGGGCGAAGGGGCGGGATTACTTCGAGGCCAACCCCGACGTCACGGGTGCCCAGCTGTTCGCTCACGTCGTCGAGCTCAGCCACGAGGCGGGCTGGGAGTTCGGCGGAACGATCGCAGGACATCTGGTCGGCGAGTTCCCGCACGAAAAGATCGACGGCGAAGACGTCGAGTCCTACATCGCGCCGGGGTCAGACCACCCGATGCGGCGCACCGACCGCACCGGGCAGGTCTGCCACTGGATCCTCGAAGTGCACCTGACCGACCCAGTGCGCGGGTTCGGCGGCTTCTACGAGGAGCTGCTCGACATCCGGTGACTCAGACCAGGGCAGGGACTGGGAACGTCACGCCGGTCAGCTCTTCGGAGACGGTCCACAGCCGCTTCTGCGCTGCCACGTCGTGCGATGGCCTGCTGGAGGCCACCACGACCGGGTAGCCGCGCTGCTCACCGAAACCGTCGGGGCCGAAGTACTGCCCGCCGATGACGCCGGGGTCGGTGGCGGCGCGCAGGGTCGGCAGTGCACCCATGTCGGGGTCCTGGATGAGCGGCTCGATCACCGGCGTGGCCGCCAAAACGAGCACCCGCGGCAGGTTGCGCATCAGTTCGGTCCGTGACCCGCCAGGGTGCGCGGCGGCGGCGATGGTGGTGCTGTTGGTGTTCTGCAAGCGGCGTTGCAGTTCGTAGGTGAACATCAGGTTGGCGAGTTTGGCCTGTCCGTACGCCGCGACGCGGCCGTAGTCCTTCTCCCACTGCAGGTCATCGAAGCGGATTCCGTTGCGCGCGAAGCGGTGTCCGACGCTGCTGACTGTGACGACGCGAGAGCCGGGCACCGGCAGCAGGCAGTCGAGCAGCAGGCCCGTGAACGCAAAGTGGCCCAGATGGTTTGTGCCGAACTGCAATTCGAAGCCGTCCTTGGTGGTCGCCTTCGGCGTCATCATCACGCCTGCGTTGTTGATCAGCAGGTCGATGGTGTCGTGCTCGGATCGCAGCGCTTCGGCGGCCGCGCGAACGGAGTCCAGCGAGGTGAGGTCGAGTTCGGTCACCGCGACGCTGGCGCCCGGCGTCCGGTCGCCGATGCGGGCGGCGGCTTGATTGCCTTTGTCGACGTTGCGGACCGCGAGCACCACGTGGGCGCCCTTGGCGGCGAGTGCTGCGGCGGTTTCGAAGCCGAGGCCCGTGTTGGATCCGGTGACGACGGCGGTGCGACCGGCCTGGTCGGGAATGTCGGTAGTGGTCCAGTTGGCCATGAGAATCTCCTAGAATCGGGTAAACGGGGCGTCGGCTCCGTTTGATACGACTATACGGAACGCGCGCCCCGCTTTCTTATTCCCGAGGTGACAGGTGGCTCAACCGGACCGTCCGCTACGTGCGGACGCCGCCCGCAACCGCGCGCGGGTGCTCGAGGTCGCCTACGACACGTTCGCCGCCGAAGGGCTTTCGGTACCCATCGACGAGATCGCCCGTCGCGCTGGAGTCGGCGCGGGCACCGTCTACCGGCATTTCCCCACCAAGGAGGATCTGTTCCGGGCGGTCGTCGAGGACCGGATCCGTCACCTCGTCGACCAGGGTCAGGCGCTAGTGGCGGGCCAGGACCCGGAGGCGCTGTTCACGTTCTTGCGGTCGATCGTCCTGCAGTGGGGCGCGACCGACCGTGGCCTGACCGACGCGCTCGCGGGGATCGGCATCAATATCGAGACGGCCCTGCCGGACGTCGAGGAAGCCTTTCTCCAGATGCTGGCCGACCTGCTGAGCGTCGGCCAGCAGGCGGGCGCCGTGCGCTCCGATATCGACGTGCGCGACGTAAAGGCGATCCTCGGCGGGTACCTGGCCATCCAGGCATCCACCCCGGCTCAGGCCGAGCGGTTGGCCGAAGTTGTTCTTGACGGGCTTCGCCCGCGGTGAACCTGCTTGCACTCTCCATGCCCGAGTGCTAAAAATGCAGTTGGCACTCGCGACCAGTGAGTGCTAGGTCGGGACGGTGAGGCCAGGGTCCGCACACGCGGAGCACACCCACAGCCGTCCGTCGCGGGCACTGCACCCGACCACATACGTGTGCCATCCCCAATCCGGAGGAATTACTTCGCAATGGCCAAGACAATTGCGTACGACGAAGAGGCCCGTCGCGGCCTCGAGCGGGGCCTCAACGCCCTCGCCGACGCGGTAAAGGTGACGTTGGGTCCCAAGGGCCGCAACGTCGTCCTGGAGAAGAAGTGGGGCGCCCCCACGATCACCAACGATGGTGTGTCCATCGCCAAGGAGATCGAGCTGGAGGACCCCTACGAGAAGATCGGCGCTGAGCTGGTCAAGGAAGTCGCCAAGAAGACCGACGACGTCGCGGGCGACGGCACCACCACCGCCACCGTGCTGGCCCAGGCGCTCGTGCGCGAGGGTCTGCGCAACGTCGCGGCGGGTGCCAACCCGCTCGGCCTCAAGCGCGGCATCGAGAAGGCCGTCGAGAAGGTCACCGAGACGCTGCTGAAGTCGGCCAAGGAGGTCGAGACCAAGGAGCAGATCGCTGCCACCGCGGGCATCTCGGCAGGCGACCCGTCCATCGGCGAGCTGATCGCCGAGGCCATGGACAAGGTCGGCAACGAGGGCGTCATCACCGTCGAGGAGAGCAACACCTTCGGCCTGCAGCTGGAGCTCACCGAAGGCATGCGCTTCGACAAGGGCTACATCTCGGGTTACTTCGTGACCGACGCCGAGCGTCAGGAAGCGGTCCTCGAGGATCCGTACATCCTGCTCGTCTCGTCGAAGATCTCGACCGTCAAGGATCTGCTGCCCCTGCTGGAGAAGGTCATTCAGTCCGGCAAGCCGCTGCTGATCATCGCCGAGGATGTCGAGGGCGAGGCCCTTTCCACGCTCGTGGTGAACAAGATCCGCGGCACCTTCAAGTCCGTCGCCGTCAAGGCGCCCGGCTTCGGTGACCGTCGCAAGGCGATGCTGCAGGACATGGCGATCCTCACCGGTGGCCAGGTCATCAGCGAAGAGGTCGGCCTCTCCCTGGAGACCGCAGGCGTCGAGCTGCTCGGCAAGGCGCGCAAGATCGTCGTCACCAAGGACGAGACCACGATCATCGAGGGCTCCGGTGACCCGGACGCCATCGCGGGCCGGGTCAGCCAGATCCGCGCCGAGATCGAGAACAGCGACTCCGACTACGACCGCGAGAAGCTGCAGGAGCGCCTGGCCAAGCTGGCAGGCGGTGTTGCGGTGATCAAGGCCGGAGCCGCCACCGAGGTGGAGCTCAAGGAGCGCAAGCACCGCATCGAGGACGCCGTCCGCAACGCGAAGGCGGCCGTCGAGGAGGGCATCGTCGCCGGCGGTGGCGTGGCCCTGCTGCAGTCCTCGCCTGCGCTCGACGATCTGGAGCTGACCGGTGACGAAGCCACCGGCGCCAACATCGTCAAGGTTGCACTCGAAGCCCCGCTGAAGCAGATCGCCTTCAACTCGGGTCTGGAGCCCGGCGTGGTCGCCGAGAAGGTTCGCAACTCCCCGGCGGGCACCGGCCTCAACGCCGCCACCGGCGAGTACGAGGACCTGCTCAAGGCCGGCGTCGCCGACCCGGTCAAGGTGACCCGTTCGGCGCTGCAGAACGCGGCGTCCATCGCTGCGCTGTTCCTGACGACCGAAGCGGTCGTCGCAGACAAGCCGGAGAAGGCCGCCGCACCTGCGGGCGACCCGACCGGTGGCATGGGCGGCATGGACTTCTAAAGAGTCCTTCGCCTACGAAAAGGCCCGGCCCCCACAAGGGGTCGGGTTTTTTCGTGTCTCAGCTTCTTTCCAGCGGGTGGCAGTCGTCTTTGCAGCCGGGCTTGGTTGCGACGCCAGGGGGTGCCTTGCGGTGCAGGACCGCGCGGTCGGGGACGACGTATCGCGAGTCGGCGCGGCCGTCGACGATGAGCGTGTAACCACCAGGCGCGCTGGGCGGCCAGACGAGCGTGGCGCTGTCGTGGGAGGCGAGGTTTCTGCTCGTGGTGCCGCCGACGGGGCCGACGTCGAATCTGCCGTCGACGAAGACGGGTTCGACCGCGACGGTGTGCGCGTGAAAGTCGTCGCCGACGGTGACCAGATAGGCGAACTTGTAGTTGGCCAATTCGTCGGCCAGCCGGTCGAGATCCACCTTCACGCTCATGGCTTGAGCCTATGCCCGCGCCGGAACAGCGCCGTCGGCGCGCAGGTGCATCGGCAGCGCAAGGCCGAGCGCCATCCCCGCGATGATGACCGTCGCGACGATCAGATCCGCCGAAGCGGAGGTGAACAGCTGCGCCGACGGGTGGCTGGCGAATTCGACGAAACCCGCCAGCGTGCGGAACACCAATACGCCGGGCACCAGCGCGACGACGGAGGCAAACCCGATGCCCGCGAAGGGGATTCGCATGCGGTGTGACACCGGCACCAACAGCACCCCGACCAGCAGGCAGGATACGAACGCCGCGATCGCCAGGTTGGCTCCCGCGTAAAGGGCAACCCAGTGCGCGGCGTGGGCCAGCATGCCTGCGCCGACCGACCAGCCGATCATCCGCCACGGCATCGAGAAGTAGACCGGGTAGGACGCCGCGGCGACACCCGCGGCGAGAACGTCGACGATGAAGGGTGCACTGCTCGACGGCGCCGTCACCGCAAGCGTCTGGCCGCCGGTGTGCAGGCCCAGCATCAGACCCCCGCTGATCGAGGTCAGCAGCAGCAGCCCGTAGGCCAGCCGCGCCAGTCCGAGCGTCACCCGCAGGTCGAGCAGATCCAGTGCACCGTTGAGGAGGTGCGGTCCCGGCACCAGCACCATCGCCGGGCAGATGGCGACCACCGCGGCCGACGCGCCGAGATGCAGATGGGTGGCCGCCGCGCCGACCGCCCCCGCGATCAGCGCTGCCGCGAACACCTGCACCAGCGGGCCCGCGCCAAGCGCGCCCGACCACCTTCGCAGCAGACCGCCGACCGCCGCGGCGAGCGCCACCAGCAGTATCGCCAGCGGCTGGCTTGCGCCATAGATCACGGCCAGCGCGGCGGCGCCCGTTGCGCAGGCGACCACGAAAGCCGCTGTGTTGGAGACTGGTTGGGCCTCGGCCTCGGCGATCCCTTCGGCCACGCGTTCGAGTTCCAACGGACCGTCCTGTGCCCGGTCGACGACGCCCATCATGGTGGCGACCCGATGCATGTTGATCGCCGTCGGTGATACGGCGGCGGTCAACACCGTGGCGCGCGAACCTGCCGCGGTCAGCGTCAGCATCGACCAGGACGGGACCACCACGGCGTCGGTTTCCAGCCCGCGATTGAGCCGCTGGACGGCGGTCTGGGTCATCTGGGTGGACTGACCGTTGGCGTACAGCAGCGCGCTCGCCGCAAGCAGGGTGTCGTAGCGTTCGGCACTGTCGCTTTCGGCACTGTCGTCGCGGCCGCTCATGCCGCTCATCCTATTTCTGGCCGCCGATTGTGCAGTTTCGTACGCGACACGCCGTGCTGGTGTCCAAATCCGCACAATCGGCCAGGGGCGGCGTCAGCCCGGCGCGTGCTGACGGCCGCGCACCAGCCTGCCGGGGCGCGCATCGGTGGGCACACCGTTCTCGGCGATGACCTCGCCTGAGACGATTGTCGCGACGTAGCCGTCGGCGGTCTGGTCGAGTCGACGCCCGCGCGCGGGCAGGTCGTATCGCACGGTCGGCTTGTGCAGTCGCATCGCGTCGTGGTCGATGATGTTCAGATCGGCCTTGTATCCCACCGCGATTCGGCCGCGATCGGCAAGACCCGCGACGCGGGCTGGCGCCGACGTCAGCTCGCGGACCGCCTCGGCGACAGTCAGCCTGCCCGACGCGCGGTCGCGCACCCAATGGGTGAGCATGAAGGTGGGAAAGCTTGCATCGCAGATCATCCCGTAGTGCGCACCGCCGTCGCCCAGCCCGAGAACGACGTCGTCGCGGCGGACCAGTTCGGCGATGGTGTCCAGCGAGGCGTCGCGGAAGTTGGCCAGCGTCACGAGCAGCATCGCGTGGCCGTCGTCGTCGAGGAGTCGGTCGTAGGCCTCCTCCTGCGGGCTCACGCCGCGGGCCTTGGCCCTAGCGCCGATGCTGTTGGCGGGATCGGGCTCGTAGTCGGGCGGATCGCCGAGCGGGAAGATCCAGTCGAAGGCCTGCACCGCGAACATCAGCGGATGGCCGTCAGATGCCGGCTTGTCGTTCAGAATGCGTTCCCGCACTTCGGGTTTGCGCATCTCGGCCACCCGCTCGGCGAGCGGCAGATCGGCGATCTCGCGATAGCTGGGGTACATCACGAACGGGTTGCCCGACAGTTCGAGCCCGATCACGAGGCCGATCGGCCTCGGAAAGACCTGTGCGGTGATGTCCCCACCGTTGGCGTTGGCCTTCTCCACCATCGTCAACGCATTCTCGAAGAAGGCCGGGCCCGCGTTGCCGATCGCCAGCGTGAACGTGACCGGCAATCCGACGTCGGCGGCGACGTCGAACACCGTCTGCAGCGCCGGTTCGTAATCACCTGCCACGAGGTCGGGCACGAACTGGATGAGCCCTCCGCCCGCGTCATCCACGCCACGTGCGATGGCCTCGATCTCGTCGTGGCCCGCGTCGTAGCTCGGAATCGGGTGTCCGCTCTCGGTCTTGTGGATCGTCAGCCGCGACGACGCGAACCCGAGCGCCCCGACGTCTATCGCCTCGGCGGCCAGTTTGCGCATCTGCGACAGATCCTCGGGCGTCGCGGGTTCGCGGTCGACGCCACGCCGACCCATCACGTAAACGCGCAACGGCGAGTGCGGCAGGAACGCGGCGACGTCGATGTCGCGTCTGCCCGCGTCGAGCGCCTCCATGAACTCCGGGAAGGTCTCCCACGTCCACGGCAGCCCGTCGACCATCACCACCCCTGGGATGTCCTCGACGCCGGCCATCACGTCGACGAGTACCTCGTGGTCGGCGGGCCGGCACGGCGCGAAGCCGACGCCGCAGTTGCCCATCACCGCGGTCGTCACACCGTGCGCCGACGACGGCGTCATGCGGTCCGACCAGATCGCCTGCCCGTCGTAGTGGGTGTGCAGATCGACGAAGCCAGGAGTGACCAGCAGCCCGGTGGCGTCGATCTCACGGCGCGCCCCGCCGTCGAAGGAACCGACGGCCGTGCCGTCTGCGCGGCTTACCGCGGTGATCACACCGTCGGAGATCGCGACGTCACCGACGAAGGGCTCGCCGCCGAGGCCGTCGACGATGGTGCCGTTGCGAATGCATATGTCGAATGTCGTCACCGGTGCGACTCCGGAGTCGTGCGCCATAGGCTGAATTTACGACTGTGTCAGGGGGCCATGCCAGGATGGGGCCGTGATCGATCACCTGGGAATCAACTGTGCGGACTGGGAGAAGTCGAAGTCCTTCTACGACGGGGTGCTTGGCGTGCTTGGCTACACCCGGCAGATGGACTTCCAAGTGGCCATCGGTTACGGCACGAACGGTAAGCCCGACTTCTGGATCGCCGACATGAATGCCGGTGAGGCCGCCGGCCCCAACCGCGAGGTGCACGTCGCGTTCCACGCCAAGGATCGTGACGCCGTGCACACCTTCTACGACACCGCGCTGCAACTCGGCGCCGAGTCGCTGCACGCACCCCGGCTGTGGCCGGAGTACCACCCTGGCTACTACGGCGCCTTCGTCCGCGATCCGGACGGCAACAACGTCGAGGCGGTATTCCACGACATCCCATCGCAGTAGCCCCGGGTAGCGTCAACCGCATGGCTGACACCGACGACCTGCAAGCCGTCCGCGAACTTCTGCGCGACGCGTTCACCCGGCAGATCGAGCACGTCGACGACCTCACCGACGACCTGACCGACGAGGTGTCGTTCTTCCGGCCGACGGCCGAAGCCAACAGCATCGCGTGGTTGATCTGGCACAGCGCCCGTCAGCAGGACCTCCAACTCTGCGACATCGCGGGCATCGAGCAGGTGTGGACCCGCGACGGCTGGGACGACCGGTTCGGCCTCGACCTGGCGGGCAACGACAACGGTTACGGACACAGCCCCGACGATGTCGGGAAGGTCCGCGTACCTGCCGACCTGCTGGCCGGCTACTACCACGCGGTGCACAAGGTGACGCTGGAGTACGTTGCGTCGGTGACGATCGAGGAGTTGAACCGCGTCGTCGACACCCACTGGACACCGCCGGTCACCGCAAGCGCGCGGCTGGTCAGCATCGTCGACGACGCCGCACAGCACCTGGGGCAGGCCGCCTACATTCGCGGCATCGCGGTCTGACGTGCGCCACACGGCGGCCGAAAGGGCGGTCGTGCTGTGGCCGCCAATCGCCGTTGCGGCAATGCTCATCCTCGGCTTCGCGGTCGGGAAGACATCGACGCCCGTCGACGACTGGTTCGGCCGGTACCGCGACAGCGAGGCCCGGCACCTCGTGGTCATCGCAAACCCGCTTCTGCTCGTCGCGGCGTGCATCGCGGTGTTCGCCGTCCTCCTTTATCAGCGGCGTCGGCGACTGGCGGCCATGGTTGTCATCGCGCCGCTGGTCGGCATTGCCGTGGTCAGGCTGATCAAACCGATATTCGAGCGGGAGAAGGAGGGCGGGCTGGCCTATCCGAGCGGCCACGTGACCGCCACGGTGATCGTGGTGGGCCTTGTCGTGCTCGCGGCGTGCGCCGCCAGATGGGCGGTCGCGCTCGCCGTTGTCCTGATTCCGCTTGTCATGCTGGGTGTCGGTGTCACGTTCCATTACTTCACCGATACGGTCGGCGGCCTGCTGCTTGGCAGCGCGGTCGTGTGCATCGCCGCGCTCATCGGCAAACTTGACACGCGTCAACCCGGCTGCGATGCAGATCACACCGGTGGTTAACATTGCTCCATGACCGCGACGCCAGAAGTTGATTCGCCCACGTCTGCGACCACGATCCGCAACCCGGCCACCGGAGCCGTCGCCGGACAGGTGCGCTGGACCGACCCCGCCGACGTGCCGCGCATCGCGGCCGGGCTACGAGAGGCGCAGAGACAGTGGGAGGCGCGCGGCGCCAGGGGCCGCGCCAAGGTGCTCGCCCGCTACGCCGTCTGGCTCGGCGAGCACCGCGACGAGATCGAGTCGTTGCTGATCGAGGAGACGGGCAAGTCCGCCGTCGATGCGGCCCAAGAGGTTCCGCTGCTGATCATGATCCTGTCGTACTACATCAAGACGATGGAGAAGGCGCTCGCGCCCGAGACGCGGCCCGCGTCGCTGCCGTTCCTGGCGATCAAGAAGGTCACCGTGCACTACCGGCCACGCCACGTGGTGGGCATCATCGCGCCGTGGAACTACCCGGTGGCCAACGCCCTGATGGACGCCATCGGCGCGCTGGCAGCAGGCTGCTCGGTGCTGCTTAAGCCGTCCGAACGCACCCCGCTGACCGCGGAGGTGCTGCTGCGCGGATGGCAGGACTCCGGAGCGCCCGAGGTGTTGGCGCTGGCTCAGGGTGCCCGCGAGGTGTCGGAGGCCGTCATCGACACTGTTGACTTCATCCAGTTCACCGGGTCGTGCGCCACCGGCGCCAAGGTGATGGAGCGGGCCGCGCGGCGGCTCACGCCGGTCAGCCTCGAACTCGGCGGCAAGGACCCGATGA
Source organism: Mycolicibacterium stellerae (assembly GCF_003719305.1). GTDB lineage: Bacteria > Actinomycetota > Actinomycetes > Mycobacteriales > Mycobacteriaceae > Mycobacterium > Mycobacterium stellerae. The sequence continues at coordinate 16,739 of NZ_RARC01000017.1, read as the reverse complement.
TCGTGCTTGAGGACGCCGACATCGACCTGGCCGCGCACGCCGCAGTGTGGGGGGCGATGTTCAACGCGGGCCAGACGTGTGTGTCGGTCGAGCGGGTCTATGTCCTCGAGCCGGTCTACGACCAGTTCGTCGACGCGGTCGTGCACAACGTCGAGAAGCTGAAGGTGGGCGCGGGGCAGGGCTACGACTTCGGCGCGATGATCGACGACGACCAGGTCGCCGTCACCGAACGGCATGTGCGCGAAGCGGTGGCCGCAGGCGCCAAGGCGCTCACCGGCGGAGAGCGCACGACGGGCAAGGGCAGCTTCTACCCACCGACGGTGCTCGTCGACGTCGATCACTCGATGACCTGCATGACCGAGGAGACGTTCGGCCCGACGCTGCCGATCATGAAGGTGTCGACGGTCTCCGAAGCGATCCGCCTCGCCAACGACAGCCCATACGGCCTTTCGGCCTCGGTGTTCTCCAAGGACGTTGAGCGCGCCAAAGACGTTGCGGTGCAGCTTGATTGCGGGGCGGTCAACGTCAACGACGTGATCTCGAACCTGATGTGCACCACCGCGCCGATGGGCGGCTGGAAGACCTCGGGGATGGGTGCACGCTTCGGCGGGGCCGAGGGTCTGCGCAAGTACTGCAGGCAGGAAACCGTTGTCGCGCCGCGGACGAGTGTCGGGGCGGGTGGTAACTACTACAACAACTCGCACAAGGCTCTGACGCGGATGAACAAGCTGATGACCCGGCTGGCCCTTCGGCGTCCGCGCCGAACCGCGAAATAGCGCGTCGACACCCGCCGTTCACCGGCGCGTCACCGTTGCGTTCACCTCGGTCGCTACCTTTTGCCGCGTGGCCCTGGCAGAGAGCTATAGCTATACCGTTCGCGACGATGACGATGACGACCCGGAGCTGTTGATCCATCCCGGCGGCGAGGTGGTCGACACCTGGCGCGAGAACTACCCGTACGACGAGCGCATGAAGCGCGATGAGTACGAGGAGCAGAAGCGGCTGCTGCAGATCGAATTGCTGAAGCTGCAGAAATGGGGCCAGGCGCACGGCCACCGGCACGTCATCGTGTTCGAGGGTCGCGACGCAGCGGGCAAGGGCGGCACCATCAAGCGCTTCATGGAACACCTCAACCCACGCGGGGCGCGGGTGGTCGCGCTGGAGAAGCCGACCGACCGCGAGCGCACGCAGTGGTATTTCCAGCGATACATCAACCACTTTCCCGCCGCGGGCGAGATCGTGTTGTTCGACAGATCCTGGTACAACCGTGCAGGCGTCGAGCGCGTGATGGAGTTCTGCACCCCCAAGCAACATGCCGAGTTCATCCGTCAGGTCCCCTTGTTCGAGCAGATGCTGGTCAACGACGGCATCAGCCTCACCAAGCTGTGGTTCTCGGTGACGCAGTCCGAGCAGCGCACCCGGTTCACCATCCGTCAGGTCGACCCGGTCCGGCAGTGGAAGCTGTCGCCGACGGACCTCGCCTCGCTGGACAAGTGGGACGACTACACGTCGGCCAAGGAGGACATGTTCGCCTGGACGGACACCGAGGCGGCGCCGTGGACAGTCGTCAAGAGCAACGACAAGAAGCGTGCCCGCATCAATGCGATGCGGCATGTACTGAGTAAGTTCGACTACGACAACAAGGACCATGAGGTGGTCGGCCGGCCCGACCCCCTCATCGTCGGACGCGCATTGGCCGACTGAACGGCGCGTCCCTTCCGTAGGAGGGCAGCGTGCGGTTTCTGGCGGCGCTGCTGTTCTGGCTCGTCACGACGGCGGCGCTGGCGGTTGCGGTGCCGGTGTCGTGGGCGCAGACGAATGTGGTCAGCGAGGACGGCTACGCCTCGCTCGCCGCGACGGCCGCCAAAGATCCGCAGTTGCAGGAGGCGATGGCGTCGGAGTTGACGACGCAGATCACCGCGCTGGCCGCCGACAACGGGTATGACCTCGCCAACACCGAGCTCGTCGGCGGGGTCACATCTGCCTATACCGCAAACGCGGGATTCCCTGGTCAGTTCGCCCAGGCCAACCGCATCGCGCACCGGTGGATGTTCACCGACTCGGTCCGCCACGATCCAGGTTCTGATGACCGGTGGCTGGTCGACATCGCGCCGATGCTGCGCGACGACTCGCTTCGCCAAACGCTCGGCGACCTCAATCTCGACGTTCCAGAGACGCTGACCGTCCCGATCACCGTGCCCGAGTCCTCTTCGCTGCGGCCCGGCGAGCTGATGGTGTTGTCGACGTGGGGTCCGTTGGCGAGCATCGGCGTCTGCGTGGTCACCGGGGTGTTCGCCCTACTGACCCTCGCTTCAGCGCGTTCCCGCGGTAAAGCCCTTGCTGCGCTCGGGGTTTCGGCGCTTCTGGTCGGCGCGGCGGGATGGGCTGGCCTGGAGGTGGGCAGACGCTACATCGACGACGCGCTGAACAAGACGACCGGTGACATCCGCCAGGTGGCCGACGTCATGGTCGGCGTGGCGCAAGCCAGCCTGCACCACTGGCTGAACCTGACGCTGGCGGTGGGCGGCGTGCTGCTGGTGTTCGGCATCGTGGTCTCGATGCTCGGCGGCATGCGCCGCAGCGATTAGAGTCTCGCCGCTGCGGTATTGGGAAGGCGTGGGCTATTGAGTCCAGCGGAGCGCGGGTCGCGCCGGCGCCAGTACGACCCCGAGGAGCTGCACCGCATGGGGCTGGTCCAGATGTGGTGGGAGACAGGCCTTATGAGGCTCGGCGAAGGTCGCTCACATCCTCACCTCCAACGCGGCAGGTGCCCGCGTCCAGGGCGAACACCGGGGCACGCGGGCTGGCGAGGTTGTTTTGCGCCGCGCAGGTATGGGTACAGGGGCAACGATGTCCGACGATGTGACGCCCTTTCGCATCCAGACTCCCGAATCCGCGCTCGACGACCTGCGCCACCGACTTCGGCGCACGCGTTGGCCGGAACGGGAGACGGTCGATGATTGGTCGCAGGGCGTTCCGCTTGAGTACGTCCAGGAGCTATGCCGCTACTGGGCCGACGAGTACGACTGGAGAGCCACCGAGACGCGGCTGAACGCCCTGCCGCAGTTCCGCACCGAGATCGACGGGGTGGGAATCCACTTCGTGCACGTACGGTGCCGACGCCCGGACGCGCTGCCGCTCATCATCACCCACGGCTGGCCCGGGTCAATTGTCGAATTCGAGAAGGTGATCGAACCGCTCTCGGATACGTTCGACGTCGTATGCCCGTCAATGCCCGGCTACGGTTTCAGCGACAAGCCAACTGAGCCCGGCTGGGGGGTCGAGCGGATCGCACGCGCCTGGTCCGTACTCATGGCGCGGCTCGGCTACCAGCGATACGGTGCCGCTGGGTCCGACTGGGGCACAAGCATTTCCACGAGCATCGCACAACAAGACGCCCAGCATGTCGCCGGCATTCATCTCATCCCGCCGCTCGCGCCGCCCGACCCGGCGACATTCGACGACCTCACTCAGCCGGAACAGGCGGCCCTTGACGCGCTGGAGCACTCGCGCAGCTGGGACTCCGGCTACGCCGAGGAACACGCCACTCGTCCGCAGACCGTCGGATATGGGCTCGTCGACTCACCTGCGGGTCTGTGCGCTTGGATCGTGGAGAAGTTCTGGGCATGGACCGACTGCGATGAGCACCTCGAGGACGCCGTCTCGCGCGACGAGCTGCTCGACAACCTGATGCTTTACTGGCTTCCCGGCACCGGGGCCTCCTCGGGCCGCCTGTACTGGGAGAGCATCAGGCGCGTCAACGACATCATCACCGAAGAGGTGGGAGACACCGTGGACGTCCCTACTGCCTGCTCGATCTTCCCCAAGGAGAACCAGCGACCATCGCGCCGCTGGGCGGCGCGTCGATTCACCAATATCCAACATTGGAACGAGCTCGAAAAGGGTGGCCATTTCGCGGCACTCGAGCAACCGGAATTGTTTGTCGCCGAACTTCGTTCGTTCTTCCAGCGGTTCTAGCCTCGGTGCCCCGAGACCCCCGACGCTTGCGTCCTCTCGGCGGAGAGCCATTCCCAAACATTCGGTGTCCGGGCTCTAGGGCTCGATGACATGTGACGGGTCGGGGCGCCGCTCGGGCGGTGCCTGGCTGTAGTCGCCCCACGGGCCGTCGCGGCGCTCGACTGCGGCCCGCACGCCTTCGGTCGACGCGGTCTCGATGAACTGCAGTGCGTCGGGTGTGTTGCGCATCAGTCCGTCCAGGATGCCGCCGAGAGTCTGCGTCGACGCCAGCCCCATGTTCTCGTAGGCCTGGTTGACGATCAGCTTCTGGGCCTGCAACTGCGACAACGGAATTCGACACAACATCGCCGCCACCTCGGCTACCCGGGCCTCCAGCCGCTCGAAGGGTACGGACTCGTTGATGAGTTCGACGTCCGCTGCTTCGCGGCCCGTCAGTGGCTCACCGGTCAGCGAATGCCATTTCGCCTTAGCCAAACTCAGCCGGTACAGCCACATCCCGGTCAGGTAGGCGCCCCACATCCTGGCGTACGGCGTGCCGATGACGGCGTCGTCGCTGGCGATCACGATGTCCGCGCACAGCGCGTAATCGCTTGCACCGCCGACACACCAGCCGTGTACCGCAGCGATCACGGGTTTCGACGCGCGCCAGATTGCCATGAACTTCTGCGTCGGCCCGGTCTCCCTGGCGCTGACCATCGCGAAGTCCTTGCCCGGATCCCAGCGGCCGTCGGTGCTCATCGATTCACCCCAGTGCGTAAAGCCGCCGCCGAAGTCGTAGCCCCCCGAGAATGCGCGGCCGGCTCCGCGAAGCACGATCACCTTGACCGCCGGATCGCGTTCGGCCAGCCCGACGGCCGCCTCGATCTCGTCTGGCATCGGCGGAACGATTGTGTTCAGCTCGTCGGGGCGGTTCAGCGTGATGGTGGCGACGGGCGGCTCCGTCTTGTACAGCAGGGTCTCGAACGGGGGCGTCGTCGGCATACCTGCAGTATCGCTGTCAGTGCACGAGCGCGGACACGGCTTCGGCGATCGGCGTCTGACCCGAGATCAGGTCGAAGCTGCGGCCGGCGGTGCGCGGTTCGTCGAGCACCGCGACCAGCACCGCCGCGACGTCGGCGCGGGGAATGCTGCCCCGGCCGGTCGACTCGGCGATGGCCACGCGGCCGATGGCCGCACCATTTGTCAGCGCCCCTGGCCGCACGATGGTCCATTTCAGCGCGGCGCGACCCCGGATCGCCTCATCGGCAACGCCTTTCGCGCGCAGGTACGCCTGGAAGACCTCGTCGTCGGCGGTGGCCTGCGGGTCGGCCGCCATCGAGGAGACCATCACGTACCGCTCGACGCCAGCCGCTTCCGCCGCGTCGGCCAGCAGGACGGCGGCGTCGCGGTCGACGGTCTCCTTGCGCGCCGCACCGCTGCCCGGGCCCGCCCCCGCGGCGAAGACGACGGCGTCGGCGCCGCGAAGGTGGCCGGCCACCTCGTCGACCGACGCCTTTTCCAGATCGACGACCAACGCGTCCGCGCCCGCCGCCTCCAGGTCAGCGACCTGCGCCGGGTTCCTGATGAATCCGGCCACCGAGTCGCCTCGCGCCGACAGCAGCCGCTCGAGGATCAACGCGATCTTTCCGTGTCCGCCCGCGATGACTACGTGCATTTACAGAGGCTCGCCGATATCGGGAAGCAGCGCAACGTCCTGCGGGTTTCCCCATTCACGAAATTTCGTGGCCAGTTCGCGCACCATTCTGGTGCCCCAGTCGGGGTTGTAGTGGCTCAGTACCTGGTACTCGAAGAGGAAGCGGTCCTTGCGGTCGCCGAAGCCGGCGAGGCTGCCGACAACGCCAGCGCAGTACCAGTACAGAACATCGTCCAAGTTGCCTGCATCGTCGAAGACGAGCTTGCCCCGCTCGTAATACCTGTAGTGGTAGGTGCCGTCGTCATCGACGAACACGTAGAGGTCGTCGTTCTTTCGCAGTCCGAGCCCGACGGGCGTCGGCTCTACCCCGAGCCCCTCTGCGAGCCGATCGATCTCCGCTTGGAGGTGACTGGATTTGTCTGTCGTTGTCACAGCGGTTCGCCGATGTCGGGGAGTAACGCGATGTCCTCCGGCTGACTGTCTCGGAACGACGCGGCCAGTTCACGCACCCGTCGCTTGGCCCAGTCGGGGTGGTAATGGCTCAGTACCTGGTACTCGAACAGGAAGCGTTCCTTGCGGTCCTCGAAGTATCTGGAGCCTTGGCCGCGCACGATTCCTTTGCAGTACCAGTACAGGACGTCGTCGCGGCTGCCTGCGTTGTCCCAGACGAGTTTTCCTCGCTCGTAGGTCGTGTAGTGGTAGGTGCCGTCGTCGTCGACGAAGATGTTCAGTCCATCGTTCGTTAGCAGTCCGACAGTCATCGGACGAACGTCGAGTCTCTCCGCCAGCCGGTTGATCTCGCTTTGAAGTTCACTTGTATTCGTATCCGAGGACGGGTCCATGGTCAGTAAGAATCTCCTTGTCGACCAGCTCTTCTACATCAACTTTGACGCCGTCCGGGCCCACGATCATATATTGGACGGTTCCCGGCGACGGCGTCTGGCCATACCAGGGTTCCACGGGCCCTTCGAGGATCTGCCAGCCATCGGGTAGCGGTTTGCCGGTGACCGAGTACCGGTGGTACTCGACGCTGACCGTCTCCGGACTCAGGGCGCGATCCGCGAAGAGCGTGCCGTCCGGCGCGAGATAACGGCCCCCCTCATGGCCGAACCTGTCGATGATGGTCCCCGCGGGCAGCTGGACGGGCTGCGGTTCGTAGCCAGGGGGAAACCCGTTGTTCTCCGGCCAGATTCGGGACCCGGGGGCGCCGAACCGTGGCCCGAACTCATCCGAGGGCATGCCGCCGGTGGGGTGCCAGCCCCGCACGAGAGCCTCCGGCGCGCCGCCCTCGACGATAGTTCTGACAGGAAGGGCGTCCCGAATCGCAGCACCTTCGCCGCCCCAGGGCAGGGTGACGGCGGTGGACGCCGCATCGAACGTCTTCTCGCCCAGGTAGTAGGCCGGGGATGGTGAGTTCACGGCGTTCTTGATTTCCTCAACCGCGGCACCGGCGGGGTTGACGACGGTCTCGGCGGTGCCCTGGAGCAGCCCGCCCCAGGACTCGAGTACCCCGGGCGCGCCAGGACCGCCTTGGCCGAGAAGGTTCTTGATGCCCTGCTCGGTGGAGAACCAACGGTCGGCGAACCCCTCTCCGAAGCCCGGGGGTGGCTGACGCGGCGGATCTGGCGCCCGATGGCTGGGGCGGCCCAAACCCTGTTGAGCCTGGGCGACCATCGCGGTCAGCCGCGATTCGATCTGGTCGGCAGGCACGTCTTGTGCTTCGAGCACCTTTCGAGCCATCGCCTTGAAGGTCTCGACGTCCTTCGGATCCATCGGCGCCCGCTGCGGTGCAGGGGCCGCAGCGGGCACAGGGGCACCGGCGATCTGGTCGAGGGCGTCGTCAAGACTGCCTGGTTGGCTGCCGTGCCTTTCGTTCGATTGTGCCGCAGGGGAATTCGGGACGGCACCGTTGACCGTATCGGTGTCGTATCCGTCGGCCGCCATCTCCCGTTGGGTCGCGTCGAGCTTGGCGCCGTACGCGTTGCGGAGCGCGGTCATCTCGCCCAGTGAATGCTTGGTGGCGTCGACGGCGGCCCTCTTGAGCTCCGACGAGTCGAGCTGATGGCCCGCCGCGGCCGCAGCCTGCAATTCCGATTCGATCAGGTCGTCGATCTGTGTGAGCCGAGCTTCCAGGTTGCCGATAGAGATGTGCCCGCTGCGCTGCGCCTCGGCGAGGTCTGCGGCGATGTCCTGCAGGTCGACTGCCACGCGGCCCATCTGTTGGCTGCTCATGTGCAACGACTCGGTCGCGCGCCGGACCTCGTCGGCGTCGTTGATCGGATGCGCCGGGTCGTCGCGATCCCACGCTTCGGCGAAGCGCTTCTTGGCTTGCGCAAACTCCTCACCGGTCTGTGTGGTGCATACCGCGGCGTTGTGGAAAGACGTTGCGAGCTCGCTGATTTCACCGGGCGATCCGGCCGCGATGGTGTCGTTCACCTGCCACGGGTCGCCGCCTGCGGCGCCGATCAGTTCGGCGACGCTCAGATGTTTCAAGGCGAGCATCGCGCAGTTACCAACTACCCGCTCCGCCACCGGGAAGGTAGCGACTCGGGTCGGCGAGACTGCCGAGCCCACCGCCGATGTCGCTGCCCGCGAAGCCGCCGAGTAGCCCGCCGATGATCGCGGCGGCTGCCGCTGTGTAGGGGCCGCCGAACGAGCCGACGGCAGCACCCGAGCCCATGCCGGCAAGGACGCTGCCCACCACGCCGCCGACGCCCTCGCCGAACTCTTCGTTGGGATTCCAGGTGTTGTTGTCGAACTCCGTCATCGCGAGAACAAGCTGCGCCACGTTGCCGACGTTGCCCAGCCGACCACCCCATTTGGAGAAGAGTTCGGCGTCGGCCTTGGAAAGGCCGTCCAGTGCGTGCCGTCCGGTCTCCACCGAATCGCCGTACTGACCGACGCCGGTGCCGATGCTGTCGGACAGCGACGCCAGGCCCTTGATCACGGTGATGGCGCCGTCGTGCGTCATGCCGTTCTGGGTGAGCTGCTGCTCCGCTCGATTCAGCACCATCGCTCTGGCCTGCGTTTCGGAGCTGTCCAGAAACGCGGTCGCGGCGTCCGGGGACATCGGCCCCGAACCGAGAAGACCCGCTTCCAGCTTTTGTTGGAACTCCAGCCGCGTTCTCGCCTGTTGGCGGGCATCGGTGCCAAGGACCGGGTCGACGGGCAGCGGCCCGACGAAATTGGACATGTTGAAGTCGTCGAGGCGCTCGCCCGCATACTGCTTGGCGTACGGGTTGGCGGTGGGATCGTTGGCCGTGGCGAAGTCGCGCAGGCGTGCGGCCGCCGCCTGTTTCTCCGGCGTCATCGGGCCGCCGCTGTTGACAAGCGCCTCGTCGCCCGCGCGCTGGGTCTCGTCATACCTCTGGGCGGCGCTTCGAGCCTGGTCCTGCAGGGACGGGTCGCCCTCGCCCTCGGCACCCTGGATGGCATCCATGTCGTAACCGTCGGCCGCCATGTCCAACTCGGCGGCATCCAACTTGGTGCCGTACGCGTCGCGGACCGCGGTCATCTCGCCCAGCGAGTTTCTGGTGGCCTCGATGGCGGCGGCTTTGAGTTCCGACCAGTCCAGGTTGACGCCGTCGGCCTGGGCTCGCGCGATCTCTGCGGCGATCGTGTTGTCGATCTGGACGAGCCTGCCGTTGAGGTTGCTCACCGAGACGTGACCGCTGCGCTGCGCCTCGGCGAGCGTGGCGGCGATGTCCTGAAGGTCGGCGGCAACTTTCGCCATCTGTCGCGGGCTGAGCCGAAGCCACTGCGTTGCGCGCCTGACCTCTTCGGAGTCGTTGACGGGATGCGCGGGATCGTCGCGGTCCCAGGCTTCGGTGAAGCGCTTCTTGGCCTGATAGAACTCTTCGTCGGTCTCGGTGATGCACAGACCCGCATTTCGGAACGACGTCGCGAGCTCGCTGATCTCGCCCGGTGCGCCCGCCTGAATCGTGTCGTCGATCTGCCAGGGGTCGCCTCCGGCCGCACCGATCAGTTCGGGAACACTCAGGTAGACCAGTTGCGGATAGCTAGGCATCCGTGATGTGCGAGACGTCTCTGGTGTTCTCGCGCTCGGTTTGGCTGAACCAGCCCGACGCGGTCTGCGCCTTCTGTCCGACGTCGGTCAGCGTCTGATGGTTGCCCCGCATGGCATCGACGCGGCTGGTCCGATGTGCGCTCAGGCGCTGATGAAACGAGCGTGCCGCGTCGAAGTCGCCGAAGATGCTCGACCCTATCGCGGCCGCGGACAGCGCCTCCGCACCACCGAGGACACGCTGGCCTGCGCTGCGCGCCACGTCACCGCCCGAGTGCAGCAATTCCGGCTCAACCCACATTCGACGACCTCCGAACGACGTTTGCTGTCAGCTTACCGGCGGTTCGATACAGCCCGTGACATCAATCTGACAGCGTGCGATGAAGGAACTGATAGATCAGGGCGGACCGGAATGCGGTCTGCGCGTTGTCGGCCGCTCCTGCGTGCCCGCCTTCGATGTTCTCGTAGTAGTGCACGCGATGGCCCGCCTCCTCGAGCGCTGCGGTCATCTTGCGTGCGTGTCCGGGGTGGACTCGGTCGTCGCGCGTCGATGTGGTGATCAGCACGGGTGGATACCGCCGCACCGCCGAGATGTTCTGGTACGGCGAGTATTCGCCGATGAACTCCCAATCCTCCGTGCTGTCGGGGTCGCCGTACTCCGCCACCCAGGACGCGCCCGCAAGCAGAAGGTGGAACCGCCGCATGTCGAGCAGGGGCACGCTGCACACGAGCGCCCCGAACGACTCCGGGTACTGGGTCAGCATGATCCCCATCAGCAGGCCGCCGTTGCTGCCACCCTGCGCGCCGAGCTGTTCGACCGTGGTGATCCCGCTTTGCACCAAATCCTGTGCGACAGCCGCGAAGTCCTCGGCGACGAGGTGGCGCCCCTCCCGCATCGCCTGGGTGTGCCAACCCGGTCCGTATTCGCCGCCGCCGCGGATGTTGGCCAACACGTAGGTGCCGCCGCGGGACAGCCACAGACGGCCGAGCACACCGTCGTAGCCCGGCGTCCGGGATACCTCGAAGCCGCCGTAGCCGCCGAGCAAGGTCGGGCCTGGCCCGGCGCTGTCGCGGTGACCGACCACGAAGTAGGGGATCGCGGTGCCGTCCGCCGACTTGGCGAAATGTTGTGTGACGGTGAGGTCGTCGGCGTCGAAGAAGGCGGGCGCCGACTTGATCTCTTCGAGCGGGCCCTCGACGGGCCCGTAGAGCAGCCGCGAGGGCGTGGTGAACCCGCTGAAGTCCAGGAATATCTCGTCACCCAGGTCGTCGGTGTCGACGATGACGGCGTTGGTGTTGTCCGGGATCCCTGGCACCGGTTGGGTGACCCAGCTGCCCGGTGTCACCGTGTGCACCCGGCTCACCACATCGGCGAGCGTGACGATGACAAGCTTGTCCTTCGTCCACGCGTAGTGGTTGAGGCTGGTGTGGTCGTCGGGCTCGAAGATGACATGGAGATCGGCTGTCCCGGCGAGGAATTCGTCGTAGTCGGCGGCGATCAGGGAACCCGCCCGAAGCGAGCCGGTGCCGGTGTACCAGTCGGTGCGCAGCTCGATCAGCAGCCATTCTCGGTGCATCGACACGGTCGCGTCGGTGGGTGCGTCGATGCGGATCAACTCGTCGTCGCGCAGTTCGTAGACCTCGTCGTTGAAGAAGTCGACGGCGCGGCTCAGCAACGTCCGCTCGAAGCCGGGTGTGCGGTCCCTCGACGCCGCGACGATCACGTCGGAATGTGCACCGCTGAACAGCGTCTCGGCATCGCCGAGCGGGGTGCCCCTTCGCCAGCGCTTGACCAGCCGCGGATAGCCGGAATCGGTCAGCGAATCCTCGCCCCAGTCCGTGCCGATCAGCACGGATTTCTCGTCTTCCCAGCTGATCTGGGTCTTGGCCTCGGGCACCTCGAAACCGTCGACAACGAATTCGCCTGTGCGCATATCGAATTCGCGCACCACCCCGGCGTCAGAGCCACCGCGCGACAGGGTGATCAGCGCGAGAGAATGGTCGGGTTCGATCACCTTGGCACCTGCCCATACCCAGTTCTCGTCCTCTTCGGCGGCCAGTGCGTCGAGATCGATCACCACCTCCCAGTCCGGCGCGTCGGTGCGGTAACTGTCCAGCGTGGTGCGACGCCACAGGCCGCGGGGGTTCGCCGCGTCGCGCCAGAAGTTGTACAGCCAGTCGCCGCGGCGGCGGACGTAGGGAATACGCGCATCGGTGTCGAGCACCTCCAGCGCCTCGGCCCGCATCTGCTCGAAGCGTTCGTCGCACAACTGGGCCAGCGTCGGCTCGTTGTGCCTGCGAACCCAGTCCAGCGCGTCGTCGCCGGTGATGTCCTCCAGCCAGAGGTAGGGGTCGGTCACCCTCACATTGTGCGGTCCCCCACGCCCAAACCGACATTTGGGAGCAGAAGTGCCAGTGCAGTCCACCATTTCGTCGATCTCGACGAGGCGAAGTCAACTCAGGTGATGGACCTCCTGCAGGCCGTAGACGGGCGTGGGGATGCCAGCCTGACGCGCCTTGATCTGCAGCGCCAGGTAGAGCGAGTAATGCCGCGACTGGTGCAGGTTCCCGCCGTGGAACCAGAGGTTCTCCTGCTGGGTCGGCTTCCACATGTTGCGCTGCTCGCCCTCCCACGGCCCGGGATCTTTGGTCGTGTCGCTGCCAAGGCCCCAGACCTTGCCGACCTTGTCGGCGACGTCCTGGCCGATGAGGTCGGCCGCCCAGCCGTTCATCGAGCCGTATCCGGTCGCATAGACGACGACGTCGGCGGGCAACGTCGTGCCGTCGGCCAGCACCACCGAATCCTCGGTCAGCCGTTCGACCTGACCGTGGGCCAGCTTGATCCTGCCATCGGCCACCAAGTCGCATGCGCCGACGTCGATGTAGTAGCCGGAGCCGCGGCGCAGGTATTTCATGAACAGCCCGGAATCGTCGTCGCCCCAGTCCAGTTCGAAGCCCGCCGCCGCCAGCCTGTCGTAGAACTCCTTGTCCCGTTCGCGCATCTTGTCGTACAGCGGGATCTGGAATTCGTGCATGATCCGGTACGGCAGCGATGCGAACGTCAGATCGGCCTTCTCCGTGGTCATTCCGCTTGCCACTGCACGCTCGGAGTAGAGGTCGCCGAGCCCGATGTCCATCAACGTGTCCGACCTGACGATGTGCGTCGACGAGCGTTGCACCATCGTCACGTCGACGCCGTTCTCGTACAGCGCCTTTGCGATGTCATGTGCCGAGTTGTTCGACCCGACGACGACGGCCCGCTTGCCCACGTACGCGTCGGGGCCGGGATGTGCACTGGAATGGTGCTGGTCGCCCTTGAAGACGTCCTGGCCTGGCAATGTCGGCACGTTGGGTTTGCCCGACATGCCGGTGGCCAGGATGAGTTGCGTCGGCCGGAGAGTCACCCGCTCGCCGTCGCGGTCCACCTCGACGGTCCAGGTCTTAGGGCCCCCGTCGACCCCAGGGTTGAACACAGCCGACAAGCACGCGGTCTTCGACCAGTACGGCACTTCCATCACCCTGGTGTAGAACTCGAGCCAATCGCCGATCTTGTCCTTCGGCGCGAAGACCGGCCAGTTCTGCGGGAACGGCAGATAGGGCAGGTGGTCGTACCAGACCGGGTCGTGCAGGCACAGCGACTTGTAGCGCTTGCGCCACTGGTCGCCTGGGCGCTCGTGGCGGTCGACGACGATCACGGGGACCCCCAGCTGCCGAAGCCGCGCACCAAGGGCGATGCCGCCCTGGCCGCCGCCGACGACCAACGCGTACGGCTGGGTGGTGTAGCCGAGCGACTCGTCCTCGGCCTGACGCTTCTCCGCCCACGACCGTGGGTCCGGGTCGGAGCCGTGCACCGCACCCAGCACCCGCGAAGGGCCGTTGGGTTCCTCGTGGCCCTTCAGTTCCTGAAGTGCCGTGAGCAGCGTCCACGCCTGGTCGTCTTTGAGGCGCAGGTGGCCGATGCCGCGGCCGACGGCCGTATCGAACTCGATGAACGCCGAGACGACGCCGCCGTCCTCGGTCGCCTCTTCGCGGGTGCGGAACCCCGACGGTTCGGTGCCGGCCAGCCGTTCACCGAGCATTCCTGCGATCTGGTCGCGACCCTCGAGGGTCTTGATGTTCCAAGTGAAGGCGACCAGGTCGCGCCAGAAGCTGTCGGTGGCGAACTTCGCCACCGCGCGGTCGATATCGCGTGCCGCCAACGCCGCCTCGAAGTCGGCGAGCCAGGCAGTCATGCGGTCCTGCGGGGTGAGATCGGTGGCAGGGTCAAGCGTCTGAGTCATGTGACCCACCACACACCCTCGACGCCGCCCGCCACAAGGGTTGCACCGGGTTGCAGCGGCAATGACCTCCCACGGCAACCAGGAGAGGCATGCAGGCGAGGCATGCAACGGTCTGCAACTCTTTCGGCATGTGGCAGCGGTCACATACAACTGGGTGATGCGAGCAGCTGTGTACCACGGACCGAACAAGATCGAGATCGCCGACGTCGTCGAGCCGTCGCCTGCGCCGGGCACGGTGAAGATCAAGGTCGGCTTCAACGGGATATGCGGCACCGACCTGCACGAGTACTACGCAGGCCCGATCTTCGTGCCGACCGAACCGCACCCGCTGACCCACGCGCAGATGCCCTTGGTCATCGGCCACGAGTTCTCCGGCGTCATCACAGACGTCGGCGCAGGAGTCGCCGGGTGGTCCGAGGGGGACCGGGTGGCCGTCGAACCCATCTACCGGTGTGGCCACTGCCCGGCATGCACGGCAGGCAACTACAACATCTGCGCCCAGATCGGCTTTCACGGGCTGATGTCTGACGGTGGCATGGCCGAGTACACCGTGGTGCCCACCAACATGCTGCACAAGCTGCCCGACAACGTGTCCCTGAAATTGGGCGCTCTCGTCGAGCCGATGTCGGTGGCCTACCACGCGGCGACGCTCGGAGACGTGAAGTCAGGCGACACCGCGATGGTCTTCGGGGCGGGTCCGATCGGCATCGGCCTCTGGTTCGCGCTGCGCGGCAAGGGATTAGAGGACACGTTCGTCGTCGAACCATCGCCGACGAGGCGCACGTCGATCGAGGCACTTGGTGCGCGCACGCTGGATCCGGCCAGCGTCGACATCCCGGCGTTCATCGCCGAGCACACCGACGGCCGCGGCGCCGACGCCGTATACGACGCGGCGGGCGTCACGCCCGCGATCCAGACCGCCCTTGCGTGCGTTGGCGCCCGCAGGCCGATGGTCAGCGTCGCGATCTACGAGAAGCCGCTGATGACACCGCTGCTGAACCTGGTGATGAACGAATCCCGCATCCAAGGCTCGCTGTGCTACACCGCAGAAGATTTCGAGGCGGTCATCGCGCTGATGGCGCGAGACGCCTATGACACCACCGGCTGGGTGACAGAAATCGCGCTCGACGACGTCATCGACGAGGGCTTCGAGGCGTTGCACGCGGGCAGGAAGATGAAAGTGCTGGTCGATCCGGCGGTCTAGGGGCGGCTGGCGGGGAAGTGTGATGGAGAGCACAATCGGCACTGATGCAAGGTCAGCTAGTGCCTGAGCCCGCGGTGGCGGTCGGCGAGGATCCGCGTACCTACGCCCGGCTGATGTCGGCTGTATACGACGCCACGATGGCGGGCGACCGCGCGCCTGCGCGTCCGCGTCAGGTCATCGAGGACTCGTGGCGGCGATTGATGTCGCAGGGGATAGGTCCCGACGAGATGCCCGCGCCGATCGTCGAGTCGGTCGGGCTGGAGGCGCTGCGCGGTGCATCAGGTCTGCTCGACGTTCTCGACGAGATCGCGCACGGGCTGGAATCGCTTGTCGCCGAAGGGGAGAACATCCTGGTCGTGGCCGACGCTGCCGGCCGGGTGCTGTGGCGGTCGGGGTCGACGCAGGTGCTCAACCACGCCGACCGGCTCGGCTTCGTCGAGGGCGCGCACTGGGGTGAGAACGCCGTCGGCACGAACGCGATCGGCACCGCGCTGGCGTCAAAACGGGCGGTTCAGGTGTTCTCCGCCGAGCATTACCTGCGTAGTCACCATCCGTGGACCTGCGCGGGTGCGCCGATCAGGGATCCGAGAACCGGTCACGTCATCGGCGTCGTCGACGTATCGGGGCCCGCGGCGACCGTCCATCCGACCACCGTCGCGCTGGTGGATGCGGTAGCCCGGCTGGCCGAGTCACACCTGCGCGAACAGCACGACCGCACGCTGAACCGGCTGCGGACGGTGGCCGCGCCCATCCTCGCGCGCATCGGCAGCCCCGCCCTCGCGGTCGATCAGGACGGCTGGGTGGCGGCCGTTGACGCGATGCCGCTGCACAACCGCATCCTTCTGCCCGCCGACATCATGGACATCGCGCCGGGACGCGTGCGGCTCTCGGCGCTGGGCCCGTGCGACGTCGAGCCGTTGCCGGGAGGCTGGTTGGTGCGGCTGGCCACCGACGACTCGGCGGGCCGACTCGCTCACGTAACACTTGACCTGAGCAACCCCGATGCGCCGTCGTTGGCGATGACGGGGCAGTTCGCCGCATGGCGACACGACATCTCACTGCGCCACGCCGAGATCCTTCTGGTGTTGGCGACGTCATCGGCGGGCAGGACCGCCACCGAACTGGCCGCCGACCTCTACGGCGACCCGTCGCGGGGAGTCACCGTACGCGCCGAGGTCTCACGGATCCGCAAGCAGTTCGCGGGATTGCTTGCCGCTCAACCGTATCGATTCGCGGCGACGGTTGATCTCGAAGTCACATACCCCGTGGATATGTCCACGCTGTTGCGGTCGTCGACGGCGCCCGCCATCCGTTCCATCCGAAGGAGTCAGTCATGACAGTGTTCTCCCGCCCCGGTTCAGCAGACGCCCTGATGGCCTACGAGTCGCGCTACGGCAATTTCATTGGGGGCGAATGGGTCCCGCCGGCGGGCGGCGAATACTTCGAGAACCCGAGTCCCGTGACGGGTCAGGTGTTCTGCGAGGTACCCCGCTCCGACGAAACCGACGTCGAGAAGGCGCTGGATGCCGCGCACGCCGCGGCTCCGGCCTGGGGCAAGACGTCGCCGGCCGAGCGTGCGGTGATCCTGAACAAGATCGCCGATCGCATCGAGGAGAACCT
>NZ_RARC01000016.1 GCF_003719305.1 Mycolicibacterium stellerae | reverse complement strand
CGGCGACACCCACGCCCACGGCGCCGACGGCGTGCACTTCTTCACCCGCGGCAAAGCCATCACCCAACGCTGGCTCGACCCCAGCCACGGCGGCCTAGAACTCGGCTTCCCCCAAAACAAGTGAGTGATCCCGACATGACGAATCTCGACGAGCGCACCGACGCAACAGTGCTGCCCAACGGCCTGACCCTCGACGACGCCCGTAGCCAGGCAGCGCGGGCGTACGAACTCGACCGCGCGCACGTCTTCCACTCCTGGTCTGCCCAGGCCGAGATCGCGCCGATGACAATCGTGGCGTCGCAGGGCTCCTACATCTGGGACGGCGACGGAAACCGGTTGTTGGACTTCGCTTCTCAGCTGGTTTTCACCAACATCGGCCATCAGCACCCCAAGGTCGTCGCGGCCATCCAAGAGCAGGCGGCCAAGCTGTGCACGATCGCTCCGCAGCACGCCAACGACGCACGTTCTGAGGCAGCACGGTTGATCGCAGAGCGAACGCCCGGTGACCTGAACAAGATCTTCTTCACCAACGGCGGCGCCGACGCAAACGAACACGCTCTGCGAATGGCGCGACTGCACACCGGCCGCTACAAGGTGCTGACGCGGTACCGGTCCTACCACGGCGGCACCGACACCGCGATCAACATGACCGGCGATCCGCGACGCTGGCCCAATGACTACGGAAACAGCGGCGCCGTGCACTTTTTCGGCCCGTTCCTCTATCGCTCGCATTTCAACGCCACCACCGAGGAGCAGGAATCCGAACGCGCGCTTGCGCACCTCGACGAGGTGATCCGGCTGGAGGGGCCCGCGACCATCGCGGCGATCGTGCTGGAATCGGTGCCGGGGACCGCCGGAATCATGGTGCCGCCTCCTGGCTACATGGCAGGCGTGCGGGAACTGTGTGACCGCTACGGCATCGTGATGATCGCCGACGAGGTGATGGCGGGCTTCGGCCGTACCGGAAAATGGTTCGCCATCGACCATTTCGATGTCACGCCCGACCTGATCACCTTCGCCAAGGGCGTGACTTCCGGTTACGTGCCGCTCGGCGGTGTCGCCATCAGCCCGGCGATCGCGGAGACATTTGCGCACCGCGCCTATCCCGGCGGCCTCACCTATTCGGGCCATCCGCTGGCCACCGCCGCCGCCGTCGCCACCATCAATGCGATGGAAGACGAAGGCATGGTCGCCAACGCGGCTCGCATCGGCGCCGAGATCCTCGGACCCGGACTGGCCGACATCGCCGGACGTCATCGCAGTGTCGGCGAGGTCCGCGGCCTCGGCGTGTTCTGGGCGGTGGAACTCGTCGCCGACCAGCAGACCAAGGAGCCGCTGGCCCCGTACGGCGCATCGAGTGCCGCGATGAATGCCGTCGTCGGCGCGTGCAAGCAGGGCGGCATGATTCCGTTTGCGAACTTCAACCGGATACACGTCGTCCCGCCGTGCGCGGTCAGCGAGCAGGAGGCGCGCGACGGCCTTGCGATCCTTGACGCCGCACTCGACGTGGCCGACTCTCACCTCTGAGCGCAGTCCGACATCCGTTTTGGCTGATCGGCGGGCGATCGGCTACCCTTGAGCCGTTCCACCAAAGACCGTCGGTCACCGAGAAATCGGTTGAAGGTCCTGGATTGTCCGGGCGGCCTACGCAGGAGGACGAGGCAGTTGTAGATCAGCGCGCCCCGACCGTCTGCGTCGGGGCGTTCGTCATTTCTCAGGCCTTCAGACATCCGACCTCGGTCACCAACTACGAGGAGGCATGCATGGCCAAGGCTGACAAGGCCACCGCGGTTGCCGACATCGCCGAGCAGTTCACCCAGGCGACGGCAACGCTCGTCACCGAATACCGCGGACTGACGGTGGCTAACCTCAAGGACCTGCGCCGCTCGCTCGGTGACTCCGCTACCTACACCGTCGCCAAGAACACGCTGGTCAAGCGTGCCGCGGCAGAGGCAGGTATCGAGGGCCTCGACGAGCTGTTCGTCGGCCCCACGGCGATCGCGTTCGTCACGGGTGAGGCAGTCGACGCGGCTAAGGCGATCAAGAAGTTCGCTAAGGACAACAAGGCACTGGTCGTCAAGGGCGGCTACATGGACGGTCGACCGCTGACCGTCACGGAGATCGAGAAGATCGCCGATCTCGAGTCGCGCGAGGTGCTGCTGGCCAAGCTGGCCGGCGCGATGAAGGCCAACCTGACCAAGGCGGCGGGGCTGTTCCAGGCTCCCGCGTCGCAGGTCGCCCGGTTGGCTGCTGCACTGCAGGAGAAGAAGGCCGCAGAAGAAGCCGCAGCGTAAAAGCCGCGTAAATCACATCCACCCACAAAGACAGAAGAAGAAGTAAGGAAGGACCACCACCATGGCAAAACTGTCCACTGAGGATCTGCTCGACGCGTTCAAGGAACTGACCCTGCTCGAGCTTTCCGAGTTCGTGAAGGCGTTCGAGGAGACCTTCGACGTCACCGCCGCCGCCCCGGTCGCCGTTGCGGCCGCTCCCGGTGCGGCCGCCGCACCCGCCGAAGCCGCTGAGGAGCAGTCGGAGTTCGACGTCGTCCTCGAGGCCGCCGGTGACAAGAAGATCGGCGTCATCAAGGTCGTTCGCGAGATCGTGTCCGGTCTCGGCCTGAAGGAAGCCAAGGATCTGGTCGACAGCGCTCCGAAGCCGCTCCTGGAGAAGGTCGCCAAGGAAGCCGCCGAAGAGGCCAAGGCCAAGCTCGAGGCCGCGGGCGCGACGGTTACCGTCAAGTAGCGTCGTCGTACCGTCGGCTGAGCCGACAAACAAATGCTGTGGGGCTGATCTGGCAAACAGGTCGGCCCCACAGTGATTTTTGCCGTCGATGCTGGTCGGGCCCGAGATGAGACCTCCGACAAGTGTCCCGCAACCGGCGTCGTAAGCTACAGTGACTCAAGCCACAGCGGGCTGGCATGTGGCGGCACAACTCACTGGCGGAAGGATCTCGCGTGGGCATTGGTATTCAGGTCGAGGGACTGACCAAGTCCTTCGGGCCCCAGCGAATCTGGGAGGACGTCACCTTCGATATCCCGCCGGGTGAGGTCAGCGTGCTGCTGGGCCCGTCGGGTACCGGTAAGTCGGTGTTTTTGAAGTCGCTGATCGGGCTGCTGCGTCCAGAGCGCGGATCGATCATCGTCGATGGCACCAACATCATCGAGTGCTCCGCCAAGGAGCTCTACGAGATCCGGACCCTGTTCGGCGTCATGTTCCAGGACGGCGCCCTGTTCGGTTCGATGAGCCTGTATGACAACACCGCTTTCCCGTTGCGTGAACACACCAAGAAGAAGGAAAGCGAAATCCGCAACATCGTCATGGAGAAGCTTGAGGTTGTCGGCTTGGCCGGCGACGAGAACAAGTTTCCCGGCGAGATTTCCGGCGGTATGCGCAAGCGCGCTGGCCTGGCCCGCAGCCTGGTGCTCGACCCACAGATCATCCTGTGCGACGAGCCCGACTCGGGTCTTGACCCGGTCCGTACCGCCTACCTGAGCCAGCTGCTGATCGACATCAACGCCCAGATCGACGCGACGATCCTGATCGTGACGCACAACATCAACATCGCCCGCACCGTGCCCGACAACATCGGCATGCTGTTCCGCAAGCACCTGGTGATGTTCGGTCCGCGCGAAGTCTTGTTGACCAGCGATGAGCCTGTGGTGCGTCAGTTCCTCAACGGCCGCCGCCTTGGCCCCATCGGTATGTCGGAGGAAAAGGACGAGGCGCAGATGGCCGAGGAACAGGCCATGGTCGACGCCGGTCACCACGATGGCGGCGTCGAAGAGATCGAGGGTGTGCCGCCGCAGATCAGCGCCACCCCTGGCATGCCCGAGCGGCAGGCTGTCGGTCGACGCCAGGCCCGCGTGCGCGAGATCATGCACACGCTGCCGCCCAACGCCCAGGAAGCCATCCGCGACGACCTCGAGGGCACACACCAGTACGCAGCGCGCCCGATCCCCGACGATGCGGCGACCGCACGGCATCGCACCGCGGAGGACGAGGCGCCGACCGGTCGCATCCCGGTCACCGGAGAGCGCTGATTCTTTTCTTTTCACCGACTGCCGGCGGGCGACAATCCGCCGGCAGTCGTCTTTTTGGGCTGACGTTGTAGCGGAATCTTGTAAACACGCTCCTGAAGCTCGCGTCGACCGTTAGCGTTACCGGCGGTCCACAGACGGGAGACGGGCGTGGGCGACCGGTTCTTGGTCTGGCTCGGTGCGGGCGCGGTGTGCGCCGGTGTGACGGTCGGGATGCTGGTAGGAGCAGGCACGGCCTTCGCGCAGACCGAATCCGCCGGCGAGGGCGGCGCCAAAACGTCGCAGTCGGCGAATACCACTGAGAACAACCAAGATTCGAGTCGAGACGCTCCTTCGGCTGCGCCCGACGCCAGGCCGGCATTCAGCCGCGACGCCGCCAAGGCGATCAACGCCGTCAAGGAGGCGGTGAACGACGCCGTCACCAAGGTGGTGAAGGCCGAGGGTGAGAGCGACCGGGCAACCGTCGCCAAATCGAACGGCGCGACGACGGCCAGAGCCGAACCGGGTCAACGGGCCGCGAAGCTGGTCAACAATTTCGTTGCCGCGGTGGCACCAGGGCCCGACCGCAAGGTCGTGGTGGAAAGGACGCGGCACACCGACCCGGCCGAAACGGGGGTTCCGGTCGAGGCCGTCGACGCAGTCGAAACCGAGTCGACGAACGTGAAGATCGCGACAACCCTCCCCAACCGCGACGAACGCGAGACGTTGTTCGCGCCGAGGCGGTCGAACATCACCGTTGCCACCCCGATGGTCGCACAACCACAGGCCGCCGCCGCGTCGCCCACGATCGATGTGCCGCCGGTGGTCAGCGCCATCGGTACCGCCGTCTTCAACCTGATCTCGTTCGCCGAGAGCGTGTTCGAGGGGCCGCCGAAGGCTCTGCCGGGCAGCGGAGTCACGGTCACGCGGTCGACGCTGAAGATCGGAGATCAGGAAGTCCCCGCCGACTGGTACTTCCCTGACACCTACGACCCGCAGAGCGACACACCGCCTGAACGGATCATCTATCTGCAGCACGGCTTCCTGGCCACAGGTGTGTTCTACGACTACACGGCGTCCTACCTGGCCAAGTCGACCAACAGCGTCGTCGTCGCCCCAACGGTGACGTCCAATATTTTCGCCACCGACGGAATGTGGCTTGGCGGCGATCAGATGCATCAAGCGGTCGCCGACCTGTTCACCGACCACAACGCCGCATTGCTGACCAGCGCTCAGGACGCCGGCTACGGTCAGGACGCCCTCCCGCAGAACGTCGTCCTGGTCGGGCACTCGCTCGGCGGCGGTCTGGTGCTCGACGTCGCCCGATACATCGCGCAGAACCAGGCCGATGGCGACTCGACGTACTACACGCTGGCAGGCGTGGTGATGCTCGACGGCGTCTCATTCACCGATCCGGTGCCCATCCTTGAGGACATCCCCGACGACATCCCGGTGTACAACCTGTCCTCGACACCGAACCCCTGGAACTTGTTCGGGACGATGGACTACGCCCTGGCGAAGACGCGGGGCGGCCAGCCCACCGGGGCTCAGCTGCTCGGCAGTTGGCATTCGGATGCGATGGTGGGCGGCAATCCTCTCGTCCAGTTCGGTGCCTATCTGCTCACCGGCTACGGCGGGCCGGCGAACGTCGCGGGCTCCCAAATTCTCGCCGCTGGCTGGATCAACGACATGTTCGCCGGCACCGAGGCCTCCGGGTTCTACGGCCTGCCCGGTTCGACGATCACCATCCCGACCCCGGTCGGGCCCGCGATCGGGTTGATACAGCCGACCCCGGGGCCGATCACCTCGCTGGCCCGCGAGGTGACGGCGGCGTTCTTCGGGCTGTTTTCGCACATCAATTTCGCCACCGACGTCGACACGACACAGACACCTGTGTTGACGACGGGTCCTGCGATCGCGGCGTGACCAACCGGTAAAAGTCCACAACGACACGGCGTTATCTCTTGACGGAAAGGCTCCGACGGGCCAGTCTGTTGGGCAGCATGTGTAAACGGGTCAAGGACGCCAGCCAGCGCCCGAGTTGATTCAGCATGCCCGTAGTTGAGGAATACGCCGTCCTGCGCTATTGTTGGACGTTGCGCTGGCTGCCTCCTGCCCATCTACCGCCTCTGACACCGTGGTCCTAGGCTGAGCCCCGTTTCAGGCTCAGTATCTAGTCGCGTGCCCGTTGTTCAGGGCCGTCTGGACACAGGAGAACGCCAGCCGAACCGAACGCAGAGTTCGCGGCGTAGGGGTGGTGCACACCTTCCCGACAGTCGCATTAGGTGCTGGAAGGATGCATCTTGGCAGTCTCCCGCCAGAGCAAGTCCGCTACTACTACCTCTAGCTCCGTACCTGGAGCACCAAACCGAATTTCATTCGCCAAGCTCCGCGAGCCTCTCGAGGTTCCGGGGCTGCTCGAGGTGCAGACCCAGTCGTTCGAATGGCTGGTCGGCTCCGAGCGTTGGCGTGAGGTCGCCACCGCGCGTGGTGACATCAACCCTGTCGGTGGGCTCGAAGAGGTGCTGACTGAGCTGTCCCCGATCGAAGACTTCTCCGGATCGATGTCGCTGTCGTTCAGCGATCCGCGCTTCGACGAGGTCAAGGCACCGGTCGACGAGTGCAAAGACAAGGACATGACGTACGCGGCCCCGCTGTTCGTCACGGCCGAGTTCATCAACAACAACACCGGCGAGATCAAGAGCCAGACGGTGTTCATGGGTGACTTCCCGATGATGACGGAGAAAGGCACCTTCATCATCAACGGCACCGAGCGCGTCGTCGTCAGCCAGCTGGTCCGGTCGCCTGGTGTCTACTTCGACGAGGCCCGCGACAAGACCACCGACAAGACGCTGCACAGCGTCAAGGTGATCCCCGGCCGCGGTGCGTGGCTGGAGTTCGACGTCGACAAGCGCGACACCGTCGGTGTCCGTATCGATCGCAAGCGTCGTCAGCCCGTCACCGTGCTGCTGAAGGCGCTGGGCTGGACCGCCGAGCAGATCACCGAGCGGTTCGGTTTCTCCGAGATCATGATGTCGACGCTGGAGAAGGACAACACCGCAGGCACCGACGAGGCGCTGCTGGACATCTACCGCAAGCTGCGCCCGGGCGAGCCGCCCACCAAGGAGTCCGCGCAGACCCTGCTGGAGAACCTGTTCTTCAAGGAGAAGCGTTACGACCTGGCCCGGGTGGGTCGCTACAAGGTCAACAAGAAGCTCGGCCTCAACGTGGGCCAGCCCATCACGTCGTCGACGCTGAACGAAGAGGACGTCGTCGCGACCATCGAATACCTGGTGCGGCTGCACGAGGGACAAACGGTCATGACGGCTCCCGGAGGAGTCGAGGTTCCTGTCGAAGTTGACGACATCGACCACTTCGGCAACCGTCGTCTGCGCACCGTCGGTGAGCTGATCCAGAATCAGATCCGGGTCGGCCTTTCGCGCATGGAGCGCGTCGTTCGCGAGCGGATGACCACCCAGGACGTCGAGGCGATCACGCCGCAGACCCTGATCAACATCCGTCCCGTCGTGGCGGCGATCAAGGAGTTCTTCGGCACCAGCCAGCTGTCGCAGTTCATGGACCAGAACAACCCGCTTTCGGGCCTGACCCACAAGCGCCGTCTCTCGGCGCTGGGCCCCGGCGGTCTGTCCCGTGAGCGCGCCGGCCTCGAGGTCCGCGACGTGCACTCCAGCCACTACGGCCGGATGTGCCCGATCGAGACCCCTGAGGGTCCCAACATCGGGCTGATCGGCTCGCTGTCGGTGTACGCGCGGGTGAACCCGTTCGGCTTCATCGAGACGCCGTACCGCAAGGTGAACAACGGTGTCGTCAGCGACGACATCGAGTACCTGACGGCCGACGAGGAGGACCGCCACGTCGTGGCGCAGGCCAACTCGCCGATCGACGACAACGGCAAGTTCACCGAGGAGCGCGTTCTGGTCCGCCGTAAGGGCGGCGAGGTCGAGTTCGTGCCGTCCACCGAGGTTGACTACATGGACGTCTCACCGCGCCAGATGGTGTCGGTGGCCACGGCCATGATCCCGTTCCTCGAGCACGACGACGCCAACCGTGCCCTGATGGGTGCCAACATGCAGCGCCAGGCCGTTCCGCTGGTGCGCAGCGAGGCCCCGCTGGTCGGTACCGGTATGGAGCTGCGTGCCGCGATCGACGCTGGCGACGTTGTGGTGGCCGACAAGACAGGGGTGATCGAAGAGGTCTCGGCCGACTACATCACCGTAATGGCTGACGACGGCACCCGGCACACCTACCGGATGCGCAAGTTCGCCCGCTCCAACCACGGCACGTGCGCCAACCAGCGTCCGATCGTCGACCAAGGCGACCGGGTCGAAGCCGGCCAGGTCATCGCCGACGGTCCCTGCACCGAGCAGGGTGAGATGGCGCTTGGCAAGAACCTGCTCGTGGCGATCATGCCGTGGGAAGGCCACAACTACGAAGACGCGATCATCCTCTCCAACCGCCTGGTCGAAGAGGACGTGCTGACCTCGATCCACATCGAGGAGCATGAGATCGACGCCCGCGACACCAAGCTGGGCGCCGAGGAGATCACCCGGGATATCCCGAACGTCTCCGATGAGGTGCTGGCCGACCTCGACGAGCGCGGCATCGTCCGCATCGGCGCAGAGGTCCGCGACGGCGACATCCTGGTCGGCAAGGTCACGCCGAAGGGCGAGACCGAGCTGACCCCTGAGGAGCGCTTGCTCCGCGCGATCTTCGGTGAGAAGGCGCGCGAAGTCCGCGACACGTCGCTCAAGGTGCCGCACGGTGAGTCCGGCAAGGTGATCGGCATCCGGGTGTTCTCCCGCGAGGACGACGACGAGCTGCCTGCAGGCGTCAACGAACTGGTCCGCGTCTACGTGGCCCAGAAGCGCAAGATCTCCGACGGCGACAAGCTCGCCGGACGCCACGGCAACAAGGGCGTCATCGGCAAGATCCTGGCAGTCGAGGACATGCCGTTCCTTCCGGACGGCACGCCGGTCGACATCATCCTCAACACCCACGGTGTGCCGCGACGGATGAACATCGGCCAGATCCTGGAGACCCACCTCGGATGGGTCGCCAAGAGCGGCTGGAAGGTCGAGGGTTCACCCGACTGGGCGGGCAACCTGCCCGAGCAGCTGTTGGAGGCCGGGCCGGAGACCATCGTGTCGACGCCGGTGTTCGACGGCGCCAAGGAGGACGAGCTGACTGGTCTGCTCGCGTCGACGCTGCCCAACCGTGACGGCGACGTACTGGTCAACGGTGACGGTAAGGCACAGCTCTTCGACGGCCGCAGTGGCGAACCGTTCCCGTACCCGGTGACGGTCGGCTACATGTACATCCTCAAACTGCACCACCTGGTGGACGACAAGATCCACGCCAGGTCCACCGGCCCGTACTCGATGATCACCCAGCAGCCGCTGGGCGGTAAGGCGCAGTTCGGTGGCCAGCGGTTCGGTGAGATGGAGTGCTGGGCCATGCAGGCCTACGGCGCGGCGTACACGCTGCAGGAGCTGTTGACCATCAAGTCCGACGACACCGTCGGTCGGGTCAAGGTGTACGAAGCGATCGTCAAGGGCGAGAACATCCCCGAGCCGGGCATCCCCGAGTCGTTCAAGGTGCTGCTCAAGGAACTGCAGTCGTTGTGCCTGAACGTCGAGGTGCTGTCGAGTGACGGCGCCGCGATCGAAATGCGCGACGGCGACGACGAGGATCTGGAGCGCGCTGCTGCGAACCTGGGAATCAACTTGTCCCGCAACGAATCTGCTTCTGTTGAGGACCTTGCCTGATTCGCGGCTCGCCGCGGAGCTTAATTAGTTACTTGGTTACTAATCCCGAAAGGGGAAAGGGAGTTACGTGCTAGACGTCAACTTCTTCGATGAACTCCGGATCGGTCTTGCGACCGCCGACGACATCCGTAACTGGTCGTTCGGTGAGGTCAAGAAGCCGGAGACCATCAACTACCGCACGCTCAAGCCAGAGAAGGACGGCCTTTTCTGCGAGAAGATCTTCGGACCGACTCGCGACTGGGAGTGCTACTGCGGCAAGTACAAGCGCGTCCGCTTCAAGGGCATCATCTGTGAGCGCTGCGGCGTCGAGGTCACTCGCGCCAAGGTGCGTCGTGAGCGGATGGGCCACATCGAGCTGGCCGCGCCGGTCACCCACATCTGGTACTTCAAGGGCGTCCCGTCGCGTCTGGGCTACCTGCTGGACCTGGCGCCCAAGGATCTCGAGAAGATCATCTACTTCGCGGCTTACGTCATCACCGCCGTGGACAACGAGATGCGGCACAACGAGCTGTCCACGCTCGAGGCCGAGATGGTCGTGGAGCGCAAGGCCGTCGAGGACCAGCGCGACTCCGATCTCGAGGCGCGCGCACAGAAGCTCGAGGCCGACCTCAAGGAGCTCGAAGAGGAAGGCGCCAAGTCCGACGTCCGGCGCAAGGTCCGCGACGGCGGCGAGCGTGAGATGCGTCAGCTCCGCGACCGTGCCCAGCGCGAGCTGGACCGGCTCGAGGAGATCTGGACCACCTTCACCAAGCTGGCTCCCAAGCAGCTGATCGTCGACGAGGTGCTCTACCGCGAGCTCATCGACCGCTACGGCGAGTACTTCCAGGGCGCCATGGGCGCGGAGTCGATCAAGAAGCTCATCGAGAACTTCGACATCGACGCCGAGGCCGAGACGCTGCGTGACGTGATCCGCAATGGCAAGGGGCAGAAGAAGCTTCGCGCCCTCAAGCGCCTCAAGGTGGTCGCCGCATTCCAGCAGTCGGGCAACTCCCCGATGGGCATGGTGCTCGACGCGGTGCCGGTGATCCCGCCGGAGCTGCGCCCGATGGTGCAGCTCGACGGTGGCCGGTTCGCCACCTCGGACCTCAACGACCTGTACCGCCGCGTGATCAACCGCAACAACCGCCTCAAGAGGCTGATCGACCTCGGCGCGCCCGAGATCATCGTCAACAACGAGAAGCGGATGCTGCAGGAGTCGGTGGACGCGCTGTTCGACAACGGCCGCCGCGGCCGCCCGGTCACCGGACCGGGTAACCGTCCGCTCA
Source organism: Mycolicibacterium stellerae (assembly GCF_003719305.1). Classification (GTDB taxonomy): domain Bacteria; phylum Actinomycetota; class Actinomycetes; order Mycobacteriales; family Mycobacteriaceae; genus Mycobacterium; species Mycobacterium stellerae. The sequence goes on along the minus strand of NZ_RARC01000016.1, from coordinate 117,970 downwards.
AGTCGCTTTCGGATCTGCTCAAGGGCAAGCAGGGCCGGTTCCGTCAGAACCTGCTCGGCAAGCGCGTCGACTACTCGGGCCGTTCGGTCATCGTGGTCGGCCCGCAGCTCAAGCTGCACCAGTGCGGTCTGCCCAAGCTGATGGCACTCGAGCTGTTCAAGCCGTTCGTGATGAAGCGTCTCGTCGACCTGAACCACGCGCAGAACATCAAGAGCGCCAAGCGGATGGTGGAGCGTCAGCGTCCGCAGGTGTGGGATGTGCTTGAAGAGGTCATCGGCGAGCACCCGGTGCTGCTGAACCGTGCACCGACGCTGCACCGGCTGGGTATCCAGGCCTTCGAGCCGCAGTTGGTGGAAGGCAAGGCAATTCAGCTGCACCCGCTGGTGTGCGAGGCGTTCAACGCCGACTTCGACGGCGACCAGATGGCGGTGCACCTGCCGCTGAGCGCCGAGGCCCAGGCCGAGGCACGCATCCTGATGCTGTCGTCGAACAACATCCTGTCGCCCGCGTCGGGCCGCCCGCTGGCCATGCCGCGTCTGGACATGGTGACCGGGCTGTACTTCCTGACCACCGAGATCCCCGGTGACATCGGCGAGTACCAGCCGGCCGCCAAGGACAAGCCGGAATTCGGCGTCTACGCGTCGCCCGCCGAGGCGATCATGGCGCTGGACCGCGGCGCGCTGTCGGTGCGGGCCAAGATCAAGGTACGGCTGACGCAATTGCGTCCACCCGCCGAGGTCGAGGCCGAGTTGTTCGGCGACGACGGGTGGAAGCCCGGCGACGCCTGGACGGCGGACACCACGCTGGGCCGGGTGCTGTTCAACGAGCTGCTGCCGACGAAGTACCCCTTCATCAACCAGCAGATGCACAAGAAGGTTCAGGCGTCGATCATCAACGACCTGGCCGAGCGCTACCCGATGATCGTGGTCGCGCAGACCGTGGACAAGCTGAAGGACGCCGGCTTCTACTGGGCCACCCGTTCGGGTGTCACCGTGTCGATGGCCGACGTGCTGGTGCCGCCGAACAAGCAGGAGATCCTCGACCGCTACGAGAAGGAAGCCGACGGGATCGAAAAGAAGTACCAGCGCGGTGCTTTGAACCACGACGAGCGCAACGGCGAGCTGGTCAAGATCTGGCAGCAGGCGACCGAAGAGGTCGGCAAGGCGCTGGAGGAGCACTACCCGGAGGACAACCCGATCATCACGATCGTGAAGTCCGGAGCAACGGGCAACCTCACCCAGACCCGCACGCTGGCAGGCATGAAGGGTCTGGTGACCAACCCGAAGGGTGAGTTCATCCCGCGCCCGATCAAGTCCTCGTTCCGCGAGGGCCTGACCGTGCTGGAGTACTTCATCAACACCCACGGCGCCCGAAAGGGTCTGGCGGACACCGCTCTTCGTACCGCTGACTCGGGTTACCTGACCCGTCGTCTGGTCGACGTGTCTCAGGATGTGATCGTCCGCGAGGCCGACTGCGAGACCGAGCGCGGCATCAACGTCACGCTGGCCGAACTGGCAGCCGACAATTCGCACATCCGCGACCCGCACATCGAAACGTCGGCGTATGCGCGGACTCTGGCGGCCGACGCCGTCGACGCGAAGGGCAACGTCATCGTCGAGCGGGGTCACGATCTCGGTGACCCGGCCATCGATGCGCTGCTGGCGGCCGGCATCACCGAGGTCAAGGTTCGTTCGGTGCTGACCTGCACGACCGGCACCGGCGTGTGCGCGATGTGCTACGGCCGTTCGATGGCGACCGGCAAGCTGGTCGACATCGGCGAGGCGGTCGGCATCGTGGCCGCGCAGTCGATCGGCGAGCCCGGCACGCAGCTGACCATGCGCACCTTCCACCAGGGCGGTGTGGGTGAGGACATCACCGGCGGTCTGCCCCGCGTGCAGGAGCTGTTCGAGGCCCGCGTGCCGCGCAACAAGGCGCCGATCGCGGACGTCAGTGGACGGGTTCAGCTAGATGAGACGGAGTCCTTCTACAAGATCACCATCGTCCCCGACGACGGTGGCGAGGAAGTCGTCTACGACAAGCTGCCCAAGCGCAACCGTCGCCTCAAGGTGTTCAAGCACGAGGACGGCTCCGAGCGGCTGCTCACCGACGGCGACCACGTCGAGGTCGGCCAGCAGCTGATGGAAGGCTCCGCGGACCCGCACGAGGTGCTGCGCGTCCAGGGCCCCCGCGAGGTGCAGATCCACCTCGTCAAGGAGGTCCAGGAGGTCTACCGCGCTCAGGGTGTGTCGATCCACGACAAGCACATCGAGGTGATCGTCCGGCAGATGCTGCGTCGCGTCACGATCATCGATTCGGGTGCCACGGAGTTCCTGCCCGGCTCGCTGACCGAACGTGGCGAGTTCGAGTCGGAGAACCGTCGGGTGGTTGCCGAGGGCAGCGAGCCCGCTGCGGGTCGCCCGGTGCTGATGGGCATCACGAAGGCATCGCTGGCCACGGACTCGTGGCTGTCGGCGGCGTCGTTCCAGGAGACCACGCGAGTGCTTACCGATGCGGCGATCAACTGCCGCAGCGACAAGCTGCAGGGTCTGAAGGAGAACGTGATCATCGGCAAGCTGATCCCGGCAGGTACCGGTATCAACCGGTACCGCAACATCCAGGTGCAGCCGACCGAGGAGGCGCGGGCCGCCGCGTACACGATCCCGTCCTACGAGGATCAGTACTACAGCCCCGACTTCGGCCAGGCGACCGGAGCCGCGGTTCCGCTGGACGACTACGGCTACAGCGACTACCGCTAAGTCACGTCATAGGAAAAGCCCCCGGTATCGCCGGGGGCTTTTTCGTGCGCGGTCGTGACGCAGTGGCGTGCTATTTCACCGTGAGGAAGCCGTCACCTGAATAGACCCATCCCTGGCCTGCCGGAAGGTTGCCATGTGCCCCGCCGGGTAGGTCGGGAATCTTCAGCAGGCACCAGTTGTCGGCGCACGGTTGGACAGCCTCGAGCGAGCGGCCGACTGCGAGGAAGAATGGATCCTCGATCCTGCTTCCACCTGGGCCGTCGTAGACATCTGACGCCTGCTCGACCTTGGCGGTGACAACCGGTGGCTTGTTTTCGACCGGTTTGTTGTCAACGGGTGCAGGCTCGGCCGCCCGAGCGGAGCACGTGAAGTTTCCTCGCGCCGTCCAGTTGTTCGTCGCGTTGGCCTCATTGACCGTGGTGCCGGTCGCGACACCATTGGGGTCGATGTGGCCCGCGAACGCGTTCATCGGGTGCTTGTCGCCAACGCCCTGCGTCCAGTTGATCCGGAACTTGATCGTGTCCCCTTGGTATGTTCCTCCGCCGGGTTCGATCTCCCCCTGGTACACGCCGCCGCCGGGCAAATGGGCAATCGACGCGTTCGCGGGGTTCGTACGAACCTTGTTCGTTCCGCCAAGCCATGGCACTCCTAGCCAGACTCCGTTGTCGAAGTCGATGAAGAGTGCGTCCTCGGCGAATCGCCAATCGAGGCAGGCTGGGGCTGCGGCTGCCGGGATCGGGATGGACAACATCCCCGCGGCGGCGGCGACGGTCGCTGCGGCGGCCATGATTTTCCGTGTGGTGAACATGTGCATGACGCTACGAATGACATGGATCCATATCAATCAGGTGGCTCCCTACGTTTTCGCGACGAGCAGGGCAACGTGTCTTGCGGGGTGGCGCCGCACACTCGGCGACGCGTCGGTCGCCCCGCCTAGACTGGCCGGGTGCTCATTGGTTCGCACGTCCATCAAGACGACCCCATCGCAGCGGCGGAAGCCGACGGCGCCGACGTGGTGCAGTTCTTCCTCGGCAACCCGCAGAGCTGGAAGAAGCCCAAGCCGCGCGACGACGCCGAGACGCTGAAGGCGGCGAGCATGCCGCTGTATGTCCACGCGCCGTATCTGATCAACGTGGCGTCGGCGAACAACCGCGTTCGCATCCCGTCGCGCAAGATCCTGCAGGACACCTGCGACGCGGCGGCCGAGATCAACGCCACCGCGGTGATCGTGCACGGCGGCCACGCCGATGACAACGACATGGAGGCCGGTTTCGAGCGCTGGGTAAAGGCACTCGACTACCTGGAAACCGACGTACCGATCTACTTAGAGAACACCGCGGGCGGGGACCATGCGATGGCCCGCTATTTCGACACCATCGGCCGGCTGTGGGATCACATCGGTGACACCGGCATCGGCTTCTGCCTTGACACCTGCCACGCCTGGGCGGCGGGCGAGGCGCTGATAGACGCCGTCGACCGCATCAAGGCCCTCACCGGCCGCATCGACCTCGTGCACTGCAACGACTCCAGGGATGCGGCGGGCTCCGGTGCCGACAGGCACGCCAACTTCGGCACCGGCCAGATCGATCCTGACCTGCTCGTTGCCGTGGTCACCGCCGCCGGCGCTCCCGTCATCTGTGAGACCGCCGACGAGGGTCGCAAAGACGACATCGCCTTCCTGCGGGATCACCTCGACTAGACCGCAGTTTTATTACTGAATACGGAACGAACGTGCGGTTTCAGCTGGGTGAACTAATCTCATCGGAGTGACCGCAGTTGACGAGGTGCCAACTGCGGTTCCGCGCGTGGCCGAGGCCCCCGTCGCGACCCGTTGGCGACGGCTCAGATATGTGCGCTGGGCTGCGATTGTCGTGTGGGCGACGGTGGTGGTGTACCGCACGGCCACCGACGGATTCGCATTCAACCGGGAACTGCTGCTGCTCTACATCGCGACCGGTCTGCTCGCCGCCAGCATCGGGCAGGGCCGACGGATGCTTTTTGTCATCCGCGACTGGCTGCCGTTCGCTCTCGTGCTGGTCGCCTACGACCTCAGCAGGGGAGCGGCCGATCTCATCGGGCGGCCCACGATGTGGCACTGGCAGGTCGACGCCGACCGCTGGATGTTCTTCGGCGTCATGCCGACGGTCTGGCTGCAGGAACACCTCAAGATGCCGAATCCGCCCTGGTGGGAAGTCGTCCTCAGCACCGTCTACATGTCGTTCTTCGTGCTGCCGTATGTGGTGGCGGGTGTGCTGTGGCTACGGAACCGCGACGAGTGGAAGTCGTTCGTCAAACTGTTCGTCGGACTGTCCTTCGCGGCCCTGGTCATCTACGCGCTTCTTCCCGCGGCACCGCCGTGGGCCGCGTCGCGATGCTCCGCCGCCGATGTCGAGGGTGGCCCATCGGGCCCGGAATGCATGTTCCGATCCGCGCGAAACGTCCCCGACGGCGGCCTGCTCGGGGCAATGCAGACCACCCAGGACGGTGCCAACGGCTGGATCGAGCGCATCGTCGGCCGCGGGTGGGGCAAGTTGAACCTGCACACCGCCAGCGCGCTGCTCGACCAGGGCCAGGCCAGCGTCAATCTTGTGGCGGCAGTCCCGTCTCTACACGCAGGCATGACCCTCGCGATCTCGGTGTTCCTCTGGAACCGTGTGCGTCGCGGATGGCGGCCGGTGCTGGCCGCGTACGTGATCGTCATGGCTTTCACGCTGGTGTACACCGCCGAGCATTTCGTCATCGACATCCTGCTCGGGTGGGCGCTGGCGGCGGTCGTGATGATGGCGATGGACAGGTTCAGGTCGCGACGGGCAGGACCGTCGCAGGACGAAGCCGAGATTCAACCGAGCGCGGCTGTCACTTCGTGATGTGATCGCAGCGTGAAGGTCCAGTCGCGCGGGTTCAGCATCGATTACACCGTGGACGGGGATGGGCCGCCGCTGGTCCTCGTCGCAGGGACGCTGTGCGCGGCCCGGCAGTGGGTCGAGTACGGATACGCCGCGGCGCTGGCTCGGCGCTGGCGCATCATCAACATCGATCCGCTTGGGCACGGCGACAGTGACACCCCGCATGATGCCGATTCGTATGAGGCCGCGGGAGTGACGGCCGACCTGATCGCGGTGTTGGACGCCGAGGGAGTGGACCGCGCCATTGTCTGGGGGTGGTCGCGCGGGGGTTGGCTGGCGTGCAATATGGCGAGCCGCTATCCAGACCGAGTGGACCGCATTGTCGTCGGCGCATACGCGATGCACGCCCACGAACAGGAGGTCGGCCGGATGCTGATGCCGCTGGCCGGCTTCTTGCGGGACGGAAACTGGTCCGGGATCTGGCGGACGCTGGCCATCACCGACCGCGAGTTCCAGAAGACGATGGAAACGAGCAATGACGCGCTTGCCGTCGCGGCGGCAGTGGAAGGTTCGAAACGGCCCACACGGTATGTCGATCCGGCTTCGATCGCTTGCCCCGCAACATATTACGTCGGTTCCGAGGACTGGATCGTGCCGCACGTGCGCGCTGATGCCGAGGCTCTCGACGCCACCGTCGACGTGATCGACGGGCAGGGGCACATGGGGTCTTTCTTCGTGTCGGCCGAGCCGGTGCTGAAGGCGGTGACCGCGCGCCTCGCGCGTTGACATGCGTCGAAGCTCGGGGATCCTGACGATAGCGGCCGCTACGATTCCCGCATGACCGACAGCGAAACAGCGCCGCAACCTCACGCTCGTGCGAAGTCCCCGGAAAAGTCATCAGGGGGAGGGGCTCGCTGGGTGGCGCTGTTCACGGCGTTCATCGCGTTGGCCGCGCTCGGTGTCGCGGCATGGGCTGTGGTGCTGGCGTGGCCACAAAAGGACGCGACGGTCCAGCCGACCGCGGAGTCGAAACAGAAGGTGTGCGCGGCATTCGAGACCGTGAGCAAGGCGGTTCAGCTGCAGACCCACGCCGATCTCGGACCGGACCCGGTCGCGCAGACCGCGGTGGCGGGTAACGCGCGGTTGGCGTTGATCGGCGGCGGTGAATACCTGCTGAGTCGCCTCGACGATCAGACACCACCGGACCTGGCCGAAGCCGTTCGGTTGTTTGCGAACAACCTCGAAGACATCGGGGTCAACGCGCTGGCAGGCGCAACCAACGAGGATCCGCAGCAGGCGGCGCGGCTCACCGCCGGCGAGGACGGCAGGAACAAGGTCGCCGACCTCTGCAAGTAGCGCTACCGCTAGTTCACCTTGAGAAAGTCGTCGCCGGAGTACACCCATGCCTGGCCGGCGGGGAGGCCGCCGTGTGCTCCGCCCGGCAGGTTGGGTATCTGCAGTAGGCACCAGTTGTCGGCGCAGGGTTTGACGGTGGTCAGCACGCTGTCGTTGTCAAGGAAGAACGGCTCTTCGAGCCTGTTGCCCCCAGGTGCGTCGTAGACGTCCGAATCCTTGAGAACCGTCACCGTGCCAGGCTTGCCCTCTGCGGCCCCGCCGCCGTTCTGCGCGCCCTGGGCACAGAAGAATCTGGCAGTGGCATTCCAATCGACATCGCCAAGGTCGTCGTGACCAACGAACTTCACTTTGCCAGCTGCGAAACCATTGTCGTCCACTTTGCCGGAGTACTGGGCGTTGGGCAGCACGCCGGGATCGGAGCTGGTCAAGGTAAGTGCTATGGAATCGCCAGTGATGCTCCCGTTCACGGTGGCGTCCACAGCAGGAAGTCCCGCACCTGAATACTTTGCTGCTCCGTTAACCGCTGCACCGGTGGAAAAGAAGGTGACAAGCGTTCCCTGGGCACTGCGAATTTCGACCGGCCCCGAGAAGATGAACTGCGTGCATGCGGGCGCCAAAGGAAGCGGGTAGCGGGGCTCAGCCTGCGCCGGTGCGTGAACGCCAAGGAATCCCGCCACTGCCGCACATGCGGTGACGGCGCACTTTGCGGCTACTGACTTTACTGACATATGGGCCTCCGATGGATCGCGTCGCGCGCAGCTGACTCGCTCGGAACGTATCGCCGAATGGATCAGGAAGGAATCGGGTGTTTCCCTACTGTTTGAGTTCGCTCGATGTCCGCAAGTTCACCGTGACGCCGGTGAGTTGCCGTAGGCCGTTTGTTACACGCATTGTGCGGCTGTCGCAAAACTGTAATATCGGTGACATGTCAGACACGCACGTCGTCACCAACCAGGTCCCGCAGCTGGAGGACTTCAACCCGGCCTCGTCGCCGGTACTCACCGATGCGTTGATTCGCGAGGGCGGGGAGTGGGGCCTCGATGAGGTCGCCGAACTCGGCGCACTCTCCGGCGGCGCCCAGGCGCAGCGCTGGGGCGAACTGGCCGACCGCAACCAGCCGATCCTGCACACCCACGATCGCTACGGCCACCGCGTCGACGAAGTCGAATACGACCCCGCCTACCACGAGCTGATGACGGTCGCGATCGGGCACGGCCTGCACGCCGCCCCGTGGAGCGACGACCGGCCAGGCGCCCACGTCGTCCGCGCCGCCAAGACATCGGTGTGGACACCCGAACCCGGCCACATCTGCCCGATCTCGATGACCTACGCGGTGGTTCCGGCGCTGCGCTTCAACGAGGAACTCGCCGAGATCTACGAGCCGCTGCTGACCAGCCGTGCCTACGATCCCGAGCTGAAAGTGCCTGCCGCCAAAGCCGGTATCACCGCGGGCATGTCGATGACCGAGAAGCAGGGCGGATCCGACGTCCGCGCGGGCACCACCCAAGCCACCCCGAATGCCGACGGCAGCTACAGCCTGACCGGGCACAAGTGGTTCACCTCGGCGCCGATGTGCGACATCTTCCTGGTGCTGGCCCAGGCGCCAGGGGGCTTGTCGTGTTTCTTCTTGCCGCGAGTCCTGCCCGACGGCAGCCGCAACCGAATGTTCCTGCAGCGCCTCAAGGACAAGCTCGGCAACCACGCCAACGCGTCCTCGGAGGTCGAATACGACGGTGCCACCGCGTGGCTGGTCGGCGAGGAGGGCCGTGGCGTGCCGACCATCATCGAGATGGTCAACCTCACCCGGCTGGACTGCACACTGGGCAGCGCGACCAGCATGCGCACCGGTCTGACGCGCGCCATCCATCATGCGCAGCATCGAAAAGCGTTCGGCGCCTATCTGATTGACCAGCCGCTGATGCGCAACGTGCTCGCCGACCTCGCGGTGGAGGCCGAGGCTGCAACCATCCTTGCGATGCGGATGGCCGGTGCCACCGACCGCGCGGCGCGCGGCGACGAGCGTGAGTCGCTTTTTCGCCGCATCGGCTTGGCGGCCAGCAAGTACTGGGTCTGCAAGCGCGCGACTGGACACGCTGCGGAGGCGATGGAATGCTTCGGCGGCAACGGTTATGTCGAGGAGTCCGGCATGCCGCGGCTGTATCGCGAGGCGCCGCTGATGGGCATCTGGGAGGGATCGGGCAACGTCAGCGCGCTGGACACGTTGCGCGCCATGGCAACTCGGCCGGAGAGCGTCGGCGTGCTGTTCGATGAGCTCGCCGAGAGCCAAGGTCAGGATCCGCGGCTGGACGCCCACATCGATTCGCTCAAGCCACAGTTCGACGACGTCGAGAGCATCCAGTATCGGGCCCGCAAGGTCACCGAGGACATCGCCCTTGCGTTGCAGGGCTCGCTGCTGGTGCGGCACGGGCATCCGGCCGTCGCCGAAGCGTTTCTCGCCACCCGGATGGGCGGCAAGTGGGGCGGCGCCTACGGCACCATGCCCGACGGCCTGGATCTCGCGCCGATCCTCGAGCGGGTGCTGGTCAAGGGATGACGCCCTCTTCCGGCACTGCCTCCTCCGCCGAGCTGGGCCCACACGTCAGTAGGGGAACGCAAATGTCCCCTGAAACTCGGCATTTCGGGTACTTTCGCGTCTGCTCGCGACTGAAGGTGACCATCTGATGACGCACGCGATCAGGCCGGTCGACTTCGACAACCTCAAGACGATGACCTATGAGGTCACCGATCGGGTCGCCCGAATCACGTTCAACCGCCCCGAAAAGGGCAACGCCATCATCGCGGACACCCCGCTGGAGTTGTCCGCGCTCGTCGAGCGGGCCGACCTGGACCCCGATGTCCACGTCATCCTGGTGTCGGGCCGGGGAGAAGGGTTCTGTGCCGGTTTCGACCTGTCGGCTTACGCCGAGGGATCGTCGTCGGCGGGCGGCGGCAACCCGTATGCGAACACCGTTCTGTCCGGCAAGACGCAGGCGATCAACCATCTGCCCGATCAGCCATGGGATCCGATGATCGACTACCAGATGATGAGCCGCTTCGTTCGCGGCTTCTCCAGCCTGATGCATTGTGACAAGCCCACAGTGGTCAAGATCCACGGCTACTGCGTGGCAGGCGGCACCGACATCGCGTTGCACGCCGACCAGGTGATTGCCGCGTCGGACGCCAAGATCGGTTACCCGCCGATGCGCGTATGGGGCGTGCCCGCCGCGGGGCTGTGGGCGCACCGACTCGGCGACCAGCGCGCGAAACGCCTTCTGTTCACCGGTGATTGCATCAGCGGCGCGCAAGCGGCGGACTGGGGCTTGGCAGTGGAGGCGCCGGAACCGGCCGACCTCGACGAGCGGACCGAACTCCTCGTCGGGCGCATCGCCGCAATGCCGGTGAACCAGCTGATCATGGCCAAGCTCGCGCTCAACACGGCGCTGCTGCAGCAGGGGGTCGCCACCAGCCGGATGGTGAGCACCGTTTTCGACGGCGTCGCCCGCCACACCCCCGAGGGGCACGCGTTCGTCGCCGAGGCGCGCGACCACGGTTTCCGCGAGGCGGTGAAGAGCCGCGACGAGCCGTTCGGTGATGCGGGCCGCAAGACGTCCGGGGTCTGACCGGTGGCCACGCTGCGCCGGATGACGGCGCGCTCGGTGGTTTTGAGCGTGCTGCTGGGTGCTCATCCGGCATGGGCAACCACAGCCGAACTCGTCCGTCTCACAGCCGATTTCGATATCAAAGAAGCCACGCTGCGAGTCGCTCTCACCCGGATGGTCAGCGCAGGGGACCTGGTGCGTTCCGAGGACGGCTACCGACTGTCCGACCGGCTGCTGGCCCGGCAGCGACGTCAGGACGACGCGATCAATCCGCAGCTGACGCCGTGGGACGGCTCATGGGCGACATTCGTTATCACCAGTGTCGGCATCGACGCACGTATCCGCGCCTCGCTGCGGGTGACGTTGCAGCAGAACAGGTTCGCCGAGTTGCGCGAAGGTGTCTGGCTGCGGCCCGACAATGTCAACGTCATCTTGCCTGATGAGGTGCGCTCGCGCGGGCGGCTGCTGCACTCCTACGACGACAGCCCTGCCGAACTGGCCGCCCGGCTGTGGGATCTACCGGCCTGGGCGAGCGCCGGCAGCCTGCTCCTCGACGACATGTCTGCGGCTGCCGATGTTCCTGGCCGATTCGTTGCGGCCGCGGGGATGGTGCGCCACCTGCTGACCGATCCCGTGTTGCCGGACGAGTTGTTGCCCGTCGGCTGGCCCGGTGCCGCACTGCGGAATTCCTATGCACAGTTCGCCATCGAACTGGTGGCCAGATCAAACGAGTACGAACCAATGGAGGCGCGATGAGCGTGCGAGTCGAACGCAACGGCCCGGTGACCACCGTCATCATGAACCGACCCGAGGCCCGTAATGCCGTCAACGGCCCGACCGCGGCCGAATTATTCGCCGCCTTCGATGAATTCGACAACGACGACTCGGCGCGGGTTGCGGTGCTGTGGGGTGACAACGGAACCTTCTGCGCCGGTGCCGATCTCAAGGCGTTCGGCACACCGGACGTCAACCCCGCACACCGAACCGGGCCGGGCCCGATGGGGCCGACCCGGATGGTGTTGTCCAAACCGGTGATCGCCGCGGTGAGCGGCTACGCGGTGGCCGGTGGCCTGGAGCTGGCGTTGTGGTGCGACCTGCGGGTGGTGGAGGAGGACGCGACTATGGGTGTCTTCTGCCGACGTTGGGGTGTCCCGCTGATCGACGGTGGCACGGTACGGCTGCCGCGACTCATCGGCCACAGCCGCGCGATGGACTTGATCCTGACCGGCCGCGGTGTCGATGCCGCCGAGGCCCTGGCGATGGGCCTGGCCAATCGCGTCGTGCCGACGGGCGAGGCGCGGGAGAAAGCCGAGGAGCTCGCCGCGGAACTGGCCGCACTGCCGCAGCAGTGCATGCGGGCGGACCGGACGTCTGCGCTCCGTCAGTGGGGAGTGTCTGAAGCCGACGCCATGGATTTCGAGTTCGGCAGCCTGTCGCGCGTCGCGGCCGAGTCGCTCGAAGGCGCGCAGCGCTTCTCGAAGGGAGCCGGACGCCACGGGGCGAAGGCTTAAGACTCGACGCGCTGGGTGTTGCTGACGAAGTCGCCGATGGCATCGGCGGCCGCCTCGGCCCCGTCGCGCTGCCGGATCTGAGCGCCCAGCCGACCGGCGGCCTCACGGTAGTCGGGGTCGTTCAGCACGGCCTGGATCGCCGCTCGAATGCGTTTGGGCCCAGCATGTTTCCGCAGAAGGATGCCCGCACCGGCGTGCTGAAGTGCCGCGCCGACACCTTTCTGGTCGATCATCGGGTTGGCCGGCATGACGATCTGCGGCACGCCGAACGACAGCGCCCGCATCGCCGTGCTGTGTCCGCCGTGTCCGACCATCAGAGACGCGGTGGCGAGGACGTCGTCATGGTCGAGCCACGCGTGCATCGCTGCGTTCTGCGGCACCCGCAAGCCTGCGGCGTCGATAGCCGGTCCCACCGTTACGGTCGCCTCGACCGGTAGCGGTGCAATCGCGTCGAGGATGTTCTGCAGCATTCGACGTTGCCCGGCGAAGGCACATGTGCTGAGGCTGACCAGGATTCGTGGCACACGGGCCTGCTCGGCGGCTTTCGGCACTCCCTGCCACACAACACCGGCATGGCATACCGCAGGACGTCCGCGCATCGGGTCGAGATCAGCGCGAGCGGAGACCACCTGGAGCAGCCCTCGGTGTTCTGGCGCCAGCGGATCCGTGCCGCGCAGCCGGAGGACCCAGCCGACCGGGCTCGCCGCGAGGTCCTGAACGGCGCGATAGAAGCAGTGCACGAAAACGATCGTCGGGATGCCGGAGTCGACGATCTCGGGAATTCCAGCGGTGAGGATCATGTCGACGACGACGGCGTCCACATCGTGGCGCCGCGCGCCCTGCACCACACTGTGGCCAAGGCGTCGATCGGCCGCCACTCGGGTGAACGCCGTCATGATCGCGGCCAGCGACCGCTGCACGGTGGGGTCGAAATGCTGTCCTTCGGTGAACGGCTCGAACGCGAGGCCCGCTGCCTCGACCCGCTCGCGAACGCCGCGATGACCGAGCACCAGGATTTCGACGCCGCGGGCTCGAAGCGCCCGCGCGACCGCCAACTGCGGCGGGATGTTACCGCCGCCGTCCACGATTGCGAAGAGAATCCTCACCGCGCCTCCGCGGCTACTTCCGTGAGATCCGTTGCGGCCAAAAGCGCTTCGGTCATCAGCAGCATCCGGTCATGGACTTCGTCGACGGACAGCCCGCGGTCGCGGCGCATTAACTTCCATGCGTAGACATCGGTGGCGACGACGAGGACGTCGATCAGCCGCAATCGCGCCGCGGTCTGTTCGGGAAGGCGGTCGGCGAAAACCTCGTCCACCCATTGGCGATGTGCGAGCCGACCGGCGTTGTTCATCCGCGCGGCGCGCGGGTCACTCTCGTCGGTGAGCATGGCGAGTACGACGCTGCCTCGCCGTTCGTAGTGGGCGATGAGAACCTTCAACGCGGCTTCGGGGTCGCCCCGTGGCGGGACGCGTTCCGCCATCACCTCGTCGTAGGCCCGCGACCACGCAGCCTCGACCAAGGCGTCTCGGCTGCCGAAATGCCGAAGCACGGTCTTGACTGTCACGTCCGCCCGCTGGGCGACGGCGGGCAGCGTGATCGCGAAGGACCGTTCGGCCATGAAGGTGTCGATCGCAGCCGTGACGATCGCGTCGCGGGTGGCAGCTTTGGCCTGCTGGCGCGCGCCCATGTCGTACTTCCGCGGTTTCATGTCCATCGGAATGTACATCAAATCCACAATTGGTGTCCATGGTTATAGACACCAAAAACGCAGCGTCAGCCCTTGCTGATCTTGTTACCCGATCCGGTGTCGTTGACCTTGGGATCGCCCTGCTTGTAGGTGACGGTGTTGTTGAAGCCGACGACGCTGAGGCCCTTGTCGACGCGGTCCATGTTGACGGTGTTGTCCGCACCACCGATGTTGGCGTTGGCGCAGGTGCCCTTGACGGTCAGCTTGTTGTTGTTGCCGCCGATGTTGAGCGATTTGCCGTCCGCGCAATCGAGCTCGGTGGTCGTGCCGACCGAGCTGTAGTTGATGGTGTTGCCGATCTCGACCTGTCCGCCCTCGGTTCCGAATGTGGCGGTGGGAGTGTTGGAGTCGCTGCTGTCCGCACCGCAGCCGGCGAGCCCGATCATCGCGGCGGCAGCCACCCCGATCAAGACGTGCGTACGCATGGTTCCTCGCTTCCGTTCGATGCGATCAGAACTCGGCGATCACGCCGGAATGCGGTCGATCCGGTTCGTCATGCCCAGTTCCCGTCCACGATCCCAGACAACCGGCTCGCCGGCTTTGTAGAAGACGGTCTGGTCGGAGCCGTACACCGTGATGTCGTTGATCACGTTGTCGGCGACGATGAGGTTCCCCGAGCCCTGCACCGTCACCGCCCAGCAGGTGCCAAGCGCGTTGATGGTGTTGTTGGCCCCCAGCACGATCAGGGTCGACTCGTTGCAGTCGATGGTCTGAGTCGACCCGATCGAGGTGATGTGCGTGTCGCCGTTTTTGGCCTGCGCCTCGGGCAACCCCACCGCCACCGACATGGGCAGGGCGACCAGGCATGCGGCCATCGACCGGCCCGTTGCTTTCCAACCCCCAGCGGTCATGGCTGTAGAGCGTACGTCGCGGGCGTCCTTCATGGCAGTACTTGACCGCTTCGATCCACGGCTGGGCCTTGGCCGAACGAGTCGCGGTGCCGCACCGCGCTCGGTAGCGTGTGCAGGCGATGCGTTGGCGTGTCAAAGCGGTTGCTATCGCGGCGGTCACAGCGGTGGTGACCGGCGCCGGATGCGCGCAGACCGTCAACGGGACCGCGCAGCGGGCCCACCCCGCCGTGCCCGATCCGCAGCGCAGCTACGGCTACGTCGACAACCGGTGCGGGTTACTGGAGGACAGCTCGATCCAGGAGATGCTTGGCGCCGAGAACGTGGTGCGGCCCTACAGCGGCGCCGTATGTCAGTACGTGCTGGAGCGCGATTCTGGGCGTGATGCCGGCGCAGGCAGCCCTCCGGCCATCACTGTGGACGTCGTCTTCTCCTGGTTCGAGGCCGGCAGCCTTGACCGGGAACGGACCCTGGCGCAGCAACGCGGTGCCCGGGTCACCGAGAAGGACGTCGAGCGGCACGAAGCCTTCCTCGCCCGCCGCGACACCAACGGCGCAGGCTGTTCGGCGACCGCCGCCGCGGGCACCGGGGTGCTCAGCTGGTGGGTGCAGACCCGCGGCAACACCGACGCCGACCCCTGCAAGGACGCCGAAAAGCTACTCGCAGCCACGCTGTCGTCGGATCTATGACGATGTCGCGTCGTACGCAGTCCCGCTTCCGTGCCGCGCTGGCCGCCGGTGTCGCCGTGCTGGCCGCCGGCTGCAGCACTGCGGAACACCCTGTCGCGCCGGACACCCCGGCCGCACCGCAGAGCAGTGGCTTCCAGAGCGGTGATTGCAACAACGTCACCGACGCCGACGTCGCCAAGGCCGTCGGATCGGCGACGTTCACCAAAGTCGTGGACAGCGACGCGGGCTGCTTCTGGCAGGAGAACACCATGCTCGGGTCCTTCGGCGCGGGCATGGGCATCTCCACATGGTGGTACCGCGGCAGCGACATGGACACCGAGCGGACCCTCGAGCAGCAGGCCGGGCGGACGCTGACCGAACTGTCCGTCGACGGCAACAAGGGATTCAAGGCACACGACGCCAACGCATGCAGCATCTACGTCTCCAAGGGCGGCGACGTCATCACCTGGTCGATCCAGACGATGAATCCGGCCACCTTGCCCGATCTATGCGACATCACCCAGCAGCTCGCCCAGCTCAGTCAGGAACGTGTCAACTGACTCTGCCGGAAACTAGAGGTGTTAGTTTTCGCATATGACAGGCCGTCCCGCGCCCCAATCGACCGGTCGGCGACCGGCGAAACTGAGCCGGGACGCCATCGTCAACGCCGCCTTGACCTTCCTGGATCGCGACGGCTGGGACGCGTTGACGATCAACGCGCTGGCGACCCAGCTCGGCACCAAGGGGCCCTCGCTCTACAACCACGTCGACAGCCTCGAGGACCTGCGCCGCACGGTCAGGATGCGAGTCGTCGGCGACATCATCGACATGTTGAACACCGTCGGCCAGGGCCGCACCCGCGACGACGCAGTGATCGCGATGGCCAGCTCCTACCGCAGCTACGCCCACCATCACCCGGGCCGGTACTCGGCATTCACCCGGATGCCGTTGGGCGGCGACGATCCCGAGTTCACCGACGCAACCAGGGCGGCCGCGATGCCGGTCATCTCGGTGCTGTCGTCCTACGGCCTGGACGGCGAGGACGCCTTCCACGCCGCGCTCGAATTCTGGTCGGCACTGCACGGTTTCGTGCTGCTGGAGATGACCGGGGTGATGAACGCGATCGCGGACACCGATACAGTGTTCAGTGACATGGTCATGCGGCTCGCGTCGGGCATGCAGAGGCGTTGAGTATCCGTACGGGTTGACCTGCGGTTAGGTGCCTGGTCGCGGGTTTGGATCGACGTGCTCCGCCCTGGTATCGTGGATCGCCGTGCCTGGCAGGTAAGCGGTTGCCGCGCGCCGGGCCGAATTCGCATGTCGTTGAGCATCGGAAACGGATCGTCAAAAATCCGGTGCGGGCGCGTGCGACACACCCGGTCGCGGGGTAAGCGATCGGGGCATAACAGCAGTACAGAGACTTAAGAACAACACGAAGAGACGAAGAAGGAAAGCCGGTAGATGCCAACCATTCAGCAGCTGGTCCGCAAGGGTCGCCGCGACAAGATCGCCAAGGTGAAGACCGCGGCCCTCAAGGGCAGCCCGCAGCGGCGCGGTGTGTGCACCCGCGTCTACACCACCACCCCGAAGAAGCCGAACTCGGCGCTTCGGAAGGTGGCGCGCGTCAAGCTGACCAGCCAGGTTGAGGTCACGGCCTACATCCCCGGTGAGGGTCACAACCTCCAGGAGCACTCGATGGTGCTGGTCCGCGGCGGTCGTGTGAAGGACCTCCCGGGTGTGCGCTACAAGATCATCCGCGGTTCGCTGGACACCCAGGGCGTGAAGAACCGCAAGCAGGCCCGCAGCCGTTACGGCGCCAAGAAGGAGAAGAGCTGATGCCGCGCAAGGGGCCCGCACCCAAGCGTCCGCTGGTCAACGACCCGGTCTACGGATCGCAGTTGGTCACCCAGCTGGTCAACAAAGTTCTGCTGGACGGGAAGAAATCGCTGGCCGAACGCATTGTTTATGGTGCGCTCGAACAGGCCCGCGACAAGACCGGCACCGATCCGGTCGTCACTCTCAAGCGCGCTCTGGACAACGTCAAACCTTCGCTCGAGGTGCGTAGCCGCCGCGTCGGTGGCGCCACCTACCAGGTTCCGGTCGAGGTTCGGCCGGATCGGTCGGTGACGCTGGCCCTGCGTTGGCTCGTCAGCTTCTCCAAGCAGCGGCGCGAAAAGACGATGGTCGAGCGTCTGTCCAACGAGATTCTCGACGCCAGCAATGGCCTGGGTGCCGCCGTCAAGCGACGCGAGGACACCCACAAGATGGCCGAGGCGAACCGGGCCTTCGCGCACTACCGCTGGTGAGAAACGCCTGCGGTGCGCGGAACCGCGGGGCGGCGACGTCCAACGGATGCGGCCGCCGGGCGTGACGACAACAGCAACCAAGCAACCGAAAGAGTGAAATTTCCGTGGCACAGAAGGACGTGCTTACCGACCTGAACAAGGTCCGCAATATCGGCATCATGGCGCACATCGATGCCGGCAAGACGACGACCACCGAGCGCATCCTCTACTACACCGGTATCAGCTACAAGATCGGTGAGGTGCACGACGGTGCCGCCACCATGGACTGGATGGAACAGGAGCAGGAGCGAGGCATCACCATCACCTCGGCTGCCACCACCACGTTCTGGAAAGACCATCAGATCAACCTGATCGACACCCCCGGCCACGTCGACTTCACCGTCGAGGTGGAGCGCAGCCTGCGGGTGCTCGACGGTGCCGTTGCCGTGTTCGACGGCAAGGAGGGCGTCGAGCCTCAGTCCGAGCAGGTTTGGCGGCAGGCCGACAAGTACGAGGTTCCGCGCATCTGCTTCGTCAACAAGATGGACAAGATCGGCGCCGACTTCTACTTCTCCGTAAAGACCATGGAGGACCGCCTCGGCGCGAACGTCATCCCAATCCAGCTGCCGATCGGCTCGGAGAGCGAGTTCGAGGGCATCGTCGACCTGGTGGAGATGAACGCCAAGGTGTGGCGGGGCGAAACCAAGCTGGGCGAGACCTACGACACCATCGAGATCCCCGCCGATCTGAAGGAGCGGGCCGACGAGTACCGCACCAAGCTGCTCGAGGCGGTCGCCGAGACGGATGAGGCGCTGCTGGAGAAGTATTTCGGCGGCGAGGAGCTCACGGTCGAGGAGATCAAGGGTGCGCTGCGCAAGCTGACGATCACCTCAGAGGCATACCTGGTGCTGTGCGGTAGCGCGTTCAAGAACAAGGGCGTGCAGCCCATGCTCGACGCGGTCATCGACTACCTGCCGTCGCCGCTGGACGTGCCGCCTGCCACCGGCCACGCGCCCGGCAAGGAGGATGAGGTCATCGTCCGCGAGCCGTCGACGGACGAGCCGTTCGCGGCGCTGGCGTTCAAGGTCGCCACGCACCCGTTCTTCGGCAAGCTGACCTACGTCCGGGTGTACTCGGGCAAGGTCGACTCCGGCTCACAGGTCATCAATGCCACCAAGGGTAAGAAGGAGCGGCTGGGCAAGCTGTTCCAGATGCACTCCAACAAGGAGAACCCGGTGGAGTACGCGTCGGCCGGCCACATCTACGCGGTGATCGGGCTGAAGGACACCACCACCGGTGACACCCTGAGCGACCCGAACAACCAGGTCGTGCTGGAGTCGATGACCTTCCCCGATCCGGTGATCGAGGTCGCCATCGAGCCAAAGACCAAGAGTGACCAGGAGAAGCTGAGCCTCTCGATCCAGAAGCTCGCCGAGGAGGATCCGACCTTCAAGGTGCACCAGGACGTCGAGACCGGTCAGACGGTCATCGGCGGCATGGGCGAATTGCACCTGGACATCCTGGTCGACCGGATGAGGCGCGAGTTCAAGGTCGAGGCCAACGTCGGCAAGCCGCAGGTCGCCTACAAGGAGACCATCAAGCGCAAGGTGGACAAGGTCGAATTCACCCACAAGAAGCAGACGGGTGGCTCGGGTCAGTTCGCGAAGGTGCTCATCTCCATCGAGCCCTTCTCCGGCGAGGACGGTGCGACCTACGAGTTCGAGAACAAGGTCACCGGTGGACGCATCCCGCGTGAGTACATCCCGTCGGTGGATGCCGGTGCGCAGGACGCCATGCAGTACGGCGTGCTGGCCGGCTATCCGCTGGTGAATCTCAAGGTGACCCTGCTCGACGGTGCCTACCACGACGTCGACTCGTCTGAGATGGCATTCAAGATCGCTGGCTCACAGGCGCTGAAAAAGGCTGCGGGACAAGCCCAGCCGGTCATCCTGGAGCCGATCATGGCCGTCGAGGTCACCACGCCCGAGGATTACATGGGCGACGTGATCGGCGACCTGAACTCCCGCCGTGGCCAGATCCAGGCCATGGAGGAGCGCAGCGGTGCACGCGTGGTACGGGCGCACGTGCCGCTGTCGGAGATGTTCGGCTACGTCGGCGACCTTCGGTCGAAGACCCAGGGCCGGGCGAACTACTCCATGGTTTTCGATTCCTACGCTGAAGTTCCGGCGCAGGTGTCGAAGGAGATCATCGCGAAGGCGACGGGTCAGTGAGAATCGAGGGCCGTCAGGCCCGAGGCTCGGAGCTGGCCCGGAGTCGAGTAATCGACTGCGCGAAGGCGACGGGTCAGTAAACGCGACGGCGACGGGTCACTAGTCTGACCTGTTGCCACCGCGGCGAACAACAACTGCAAAGATCAACACACTGCTTTACAACAAGCACCAACACAGTCCAGGAGGACATAGAAGTGGCGAAGGCGAAGTTCGAGCGGACGAAGCCGCACGTCAACATCGGGACCATTGGTCACGTTGACCACGGCAAGACCACGCTGACTGCGGCTATTACGAAGGTTCTGCACGACAAGTTCCCCGAGTTGAACGAGGCGTCGGCCTTCGACCAGATCGACAACGCACCTGAAGAGAAGGCGCGTGGTATCACGATCAACATCTCCCACGTGGAGTACCAGACCGAGAAGCGTCACTACGCACACGTCGACGCTCCCGGCCACGCCGACTACATCAAGAACATGATCACCGGCGCGGCTCAGATGGACGGCGCGATCCTGGTGGTTGCCGCCACCGACGGCCCGATGCCCCAGACCCGTGAGCACGTGCTGCTGGCCCGCCAGGTCGGCGTGCCCTACATCCTGGTGGCGCTGAACAAGGCCGACATGGTCGACGACGAGGAGCTCATCGAGCTCGTCGAGCTGGAGGTCCGCGAACTGCTGGCCGCCCAGGAATTCGACGAGGATGCTCCTGTCATCAAGGTGTCGGCGCTCAAGGCCCTCGAAGGGGACCCGGAGTGGGTCAAGTCCGTCGAGGAGCTTATGGACGCCGTCGACGAGTCGATCCCGGATCCGGTTCGCGAGACCGACAAGCCGTTCCTGATGCCCGTCGAGGACGTCTTCACGATCACCGGCCGTGGCACCGTCGTCACCGGTCGTGTCGAGCGCGGCGTGATCAACGTCAACGAAGAGGTCGAGATCGTCGGGATCAAGCCCGGCACCACCAAGACCACGGTCACCGGCGTCGAGATGTTCCGCAAGCTGCTGGACCAGGGCCAGGCAGGCGACAACGTCGGTCTGCTGGTGCGCGGTGTCAAGCGCGAGGACGTCGAGCGTGGCCAGGTTGTCGTGAAGCCCGGCACCACCACGCCGCACACCGAGTTCGAGGGCAGCGTCTACATCCTGGCCAAGGACGAGGGCGGCAGGCACACGCCGTTCTTCAACAACTACCGTCCGCAGTTCTACTTCCGCACCACCGACGTGACCGGTGTGGTGACGCTGCCGGAGGGCACCGAAATGGTGATGCCCGGTGACAACACCGACATCTCGGTGAAGCTGATCCAGCCCGTCGCCATGGACGAGGGTCTGCGCTTCGCGATTCGCGAAGGCGGCCGTACCGTCGGCGCCGGCCGGGTCACCAAGATCGTCAAGTGACGTTCTGACCTAGATAGCGCAAGTGGCGCTCATCCGAAAGGATGGGCGCCACTTTGCATTTGGGTGATAGCGCCCAAACCGACATTTGGGCGCAAAAGTACGAGTAGTGCGCGCCATTTTGTCGATCTCGGCGACGGGGGTCCTCGGCGACAGGACGTCAGTCCATCGTCAACACCATGCGGAATCGCGCAGCGCCGCTCATCATCTTGTCGTAGGCCGCCTGCACCTCCGACAGCGGCACCGTCTCGGTCATCGGCCGGACGCCGGTCAGTGCCGAAAACCGTAGTGTGTCCTCTGAATCCTGCGAGGTGCCCGACGCGTGTCCTTGGACGGCGGCAGACTTGAAGATCAACGGGGCCAACGGCGTTTCCATCGGTTCGGGTGGTGCGCCGACGACGACGAGCTGACCGCGCGCCTTGAGTCCGCCGATGGTGGCCGCCATCGCGTCCGCAACGGTGACCGTTGCGAGGATGACCTGCGCGCCACCCAGCTTGTTCAGCTCGTCGGCGACGTCATACGCCGTGGAATCGATGTAGTGGTGTGCGCCAAGCTGTTTGGCCAACGGCTCCTTGTCCTGACCGCGCGCGATTGCGGCAACCTCGAAGCCCATCTTGGCGGCGTATTGAATGCCGAGGTGGCCGAGTCCGCCGACGCCGAGAACGGCGACGAGATCACCGGGCCTGGCCACGGATTCGCGCAAGGAATTGAAGGTGGTGATGCCCGCACACAGCAGTGGGGCGGCGTCGACATAAGACAGGTCGTCGGGAATGCGCGCGATCGCCTCTGCGGGTGCAACCATGTACTCCGCGTAGCCGCCGTCGTACGCGATGCCAGGGACCTTGCCGTTCACACAGGAGATGAAATCGCCTCTGCGACAGGGCTCGCAGGTGAAATCGCAGCCGCCGAACCAGCCAACCCCGACGCGATCACCGACCTTCCACGTGCGCACGCCTTCGCCGACCGCGTGCACCTCGCCGGCAATCTCATGGCCGGGCGCGCGTGGGAACGAATTACCCATCATGCCGATCACCGTCAGTAGGTCGGAATGGCAGACGCCGCAGGCGTGCACCTTGACGCGGACGTGCCCGGGGCCCGGTTCGGGGATTTCGATGTCGGTCAGTTCGAACTTTTCGTTCGCCGCGGGAACGCGGGCGATCTTCATGGTGGCCACGCCGGTGAGATTACCCAGGCTGCGACGAACAGCCGAGAATCTTGCGAAATGCGCACCCCAGCGCCTACCTGAGTACTTCCTGAGGCGTGGGGGGCGAGTGAGGGAATAGCACACTACCAGAGATGTTACGAGCTAATTACCAAACCGGCGATACTACTGCAAGAATTTTTTCTTGGGCCGTGGCGTCCTCATAGCCTGTTTACGGGCCCGCAAGTAACATTGTCCGCCTGTCGGTAAGAAGCCCAGTATGCCAGTCGGCGTAAGAGCTGGTCAATTGCCATTTTTGGGACTAGTGACCCAGCGCCGAACGCGTTTGCAGGGCTTCCGTGGGCCTCTTAGCTGTAGTCAGGGATGCGCGACCAGTAACTCGCGTCATGTGACGCTTGACACAACCTGTAGCAAACCTCTAGTGTCTGATTTCGCAACTTAGGTGTTACACAGCTTTCATCCGAGAGGTGGGACGAGGATGAACCAGGATCACTGCAGCGCGGGCTTGTCGGAAACCAGGAGAACTGGCTCGCACAGGGCGCCGCGGAGGCGTCGGTCGCTCGTTGGTCGGACGGTCGTGGTGGGTGGCGCGGCCGTTTGCATCGGACTGCTTGCCGAGACGAACGTGCCGGACGCGCACGCGCTCTCCATCTTGCTTCCCGGAGGCAACGGCAACGCGACGCAGATCAACATCCTCGAGGGCAATGTCTTCTTGCCGCAGTTCGGTCTGGGCGGAGACGGCAGCAATAGCAGCAACAACCGGACCATCGGAAGCATCATCTTCGGTGGCAGCGATCCGACCGGAAGATCCTACGAGATCGGGACAATCGCGCTCGGCGGCGCCACCGGCAGCGGCAATGTCACGCAGATCAACGTCCTGTCCTACAACATCATCAACCCGCAGGCGAGCATCTTCGGCAACAACACAAGCGTCAACACGACCGTTAGCAATGTCTCGGCGGGCAACGGCAATGGGCAAACGACGACGAGCGCGGACTCGGGGTCGCTGTTCGGTCCCGCCCTCGGCAGCGGCAACACGACTCAGCTCTCGTTGTTTTCGAGCAACATCTTCAACCCGCAGATCAGCCTGTTCGGCTCCAATTTGAGCCAGAACACAGCGGTGACGAACGTCTCCGCGGGCAATGGCAACGGCAGCCCAACGACGTCGACGGGGATCTTCGGTGGGGCGTTCAGCGCCATCACGGGCAGCGGCAACACGAACCAAGTAGCCGGAGCATCGGGGAACATTTTCAACCCCCAGTACAGCCTTCTCGGCAGCAACACGAGCAGCAACCTGGCGTTGACGAATCAGTCGTTCTTCAACGGCAATTTCAGCCCGACTTACACCGAGGGCGGCGGCCTTGGGGCGTTCATGGTCGGCTTGACGGGCAGCGGCAACTCAAATCAGGTAGCCGGCCTTGTCTCCAACATCTTCAACCCGCAGGGCACGTTCGGGGGTGTCAATGTCAGTGAAAACACGGCCGGCTCAAACAATGCCGGTTGGAACGGCCAGTGGAGCCCCAATGACGTGAGCAGCGGGGGAAACAACACCATCCTCGGACAGCTTGGCAGCGGCAACGCCAACCAGATCGGCAACGGCAACGGCAACATCGTCAACGAGCAGTTCCGGCTGTTCACCGGGCTGACGCAGGGTCAGCAGCAGGACCCCGTCGTCGAGCAAGTGCAGACGACCTCGGAGCCGCAAGAGCCGGCCGAACTCACGAATGCCCAGATCAGTTCCAGTGAGGATGCGGGCGGCACGGGTGCAGGCACTGGTTCCGGTAGCGGTTCCGGACTACTGCTCGATGCGTCCGGTCAGCCGACCGCGACTGCGGGAGCGGGCACGCTTGGGCCCATCGGCCAGCGTGTCGCCGACGCGGTGAAGAACGCCTCAGACACCGTCAAGGGTGCTCTGGGTCTGAGCAAGCCGAAAGACACCAGCGCCGACAGCTCGACATCTTGATAAGGGGACACGAGAACTCAGCAAGGAGGTGCGGATGACGTGACTGTGCAGAGCAGTGTCACTGAATCGCACTGCAGGCAAACCGAAATCAACGTCGACAGAACACAAATCGAAACAGCAAGATAAGAGGGAGCTCAAACAAATGGGTACACATCGCAAATCGCATGAGGGCATGTTGAAGAAGACCCTGGCCGCCGGCGCGATCGCCGGTGCCGCCGTTGGCCTCGGCGCACTCGCCGGCGCGCCGACAGCCTTCGCCGACAACAACGACAACGAGGGCTGGTGGCTCGGTAGCGGCAACGCCAACAACAACAACACCATCATCGGGCAGATGGGCAGTGGCAACGCCAATCAGTTCGGCAACTTCAACGGCAACATCATGAACAACCAGTTGAATGCCCTCAGCCCAGTGGTCGGCGGCACCGCGGTACAGGCCAACACCACGGCCCCGGTAACTTCCCCGGTCACCACCAATGCGCAGACCTCCGCCCTCAACGGCGGTGCCGCGGCGATCCCGATCAACGCCGGCACGACTACCTCCGCCTCCGCCCCCATCGGTGGCGCTCTGGCTATGCCGATCGGCGTCGGGGCAAACACCCAGAACACCGGTGGCCAGGTTCCCGCGGAGGTCAACACCCCCGTCAACACGACGGCAGGCGCCGTAACACCGGTCACTACGAACACTGGTACGGCGGGCCCGATCGACAACGGTTCCGATCCCACCAATAACACCGGCGGAACGTTGACTGCGACCGGTGGTGAAATCAGCGGCGAGACGACTGCCGGTAATTCCGGTGCCGCGACTGCCACCAACGCCCAGGTTGCCAGCTCGTCTGCCTCGTCGACTGTCAACGGCACCGCGAGCAGCAGCGGCGGCAACACCACCCAGAACAGCACGGTCACCAACACGGTCACCAACAACACCAGCAACACCCAGTCGGCGACCGCTGCGGGCAATCACGCTACGAACACCTCGAGCAACAACACCAACACCGGTAGCGGGAACAACAGCCCGAACAGCGTCGGCAACGACAACGACGACTGACCGGAGCTAGGCCGGAACGGCGCCCACCCCCACCGGTGGGCGCCGTTTCATTTTCCTTCGCGTCTGCGGAAGGCGAGCACGGCGCCTGCGGCGGGCAGCAGTGCTGCCGCAAGGACTAGGAATATGACGGTTATCCCGGCGCCCGTT
This sequence comes from Mycolicibacterium stellerae, assembly GCF_003719305.1. Classification (GTDB taxonomy): domain Bacteria; phylum Actinomycetota; class Actinomycetes; order Mycobacteriales; family Mycobacteriaceae; genus Mycobacterium; species Mycobacterium stellerae. Next base: position 92,421 of record NZ_RARC01000016.1, on the reverse strand, counting down.
GACATTTCGGCCCGCCGCAACACCTCGAGCATCGTGCCGGAGACCGCGACGCCCACGCCTGCCAGTGTCACCAACGACGTCAGCGCGACGCCTGCCGCCTCACCCGCGCGCTCGGGTCGCACGACCGCCTGCGTGGCAACGGTGGTGAACGCATACGCCAGACCCATGGCGAATCCGCATGCGGTGAGCGCGACGACGTAGACGACCCAGCCGCGCGACACCGCCAGCGCCGCCAGCGATACGGCGGCGGCAACGCAGCCGACCCCCATCACGAGCAACGGCGGATACTTCGCGGCCAATCGTCCCGAGAGCGGGCCGCCCAGTGCAGCACCGATGGACGGGCCCAGAAACGTGAGGCCGGCCATCAGCGGGTCGAGGCCGCGCACCTGTTGCAGGTTCAGGGTGGAGAGGTAGATGGTCACCGCGTAGGCGATGTTTGCGATGGTGCCCGCGATCACGAGAACGGTGAAGCGTGCGTTGCCGAACAGCGAAAGGTCGAGCAGCGGCCAACGCACCCGTCTCTCCACGTGAACGAACACACCCAACACCGCGAGCGCGCCTACGAACGCGATGACCGTCGAGGGCGACAACCAGCCCCAGGCCGGTGCGCGGTCAAAGGTCAACGTGAACAGGCCGATTCCGATGGTGATCAATGCCAGGCCGGTGACGTCGATGTGGCGCGGCACGGTGTCGTCCGAACTCTCGGGCACCGTCAGTACGCCGATCACGAAGGCGACCAATGTCAACGGCACCAACAACCAGAAGATCCATCGCCAGCCCAACGTCTGGGTCAACAGGCCACCCACCAACGGCCCTGCCGCATTTCCCAAACCCGCAATGCCGTAGGCCAACCCGATCGCGCGGCCGGCGCGCACCGCAGGAAACGTGTTCGTCAGGACGCTGACAGATACCGGAAAGATCAGCGCCGCGCCGACACCCTGCACGGCGCGGAAAGCGATGACCAGAGCTGCCGACGGCGCAACCGCACACAACGCCGATGCGAGCCCGAATATCGCGATGCCTGCCAGCAGCGCCCGTCGACGCCCGAAGATGTCACCGATGCGGCCCGCCGGAACCATGAAGGCACCCAAGGCCAGCATGTAGACACTGATCACCCACTGCAGGTCGGTGGCGTTGCTCTCGAGGTCCGCCGCCATCCGCGGCAGCGCCAGGTTCATCGCGAAGTAGTCGATCTGAACGCAGAACAGCGCTGTCGACACCGCCGCGAGGATCCACTGGGGCCGCACGGTGCCGCTCGACGAGCTCACGCGCCGACGATACGACCCGCAACGGTCGATCCCGCTGATCGTGGATTTTGTGATGCATCTGTAACGCGTGAGACCTGTGTGGCGATAGATCTCGCAGTTAACATGTTTTTGCTGGTCGGGTTGGGGGTTTTATGTTTCGTCGAACTTGTGCGGCGGCCTGTGCGGTCGCTGTGGCAGGAAGTGCGCTGGTCGGATTGACGGCCGGTACCGCAAACGCGGCGCCCGGTTGCCCCGACGTGCACTGGATGGGCGCCGCAGGCTCTGGCGAGCGGACCGAATACGACATGGCCGCCAACGGCGGCATGGGCAAGATCGTCTACGAGTCATACCAGGCTCTCCAGCAACAGCTGGCAGCCGAGGGTCGGACCATCACCGCCGAAGCGGTCAACTATCCGGCCAAGGACGTGCCCGCCGATGCCGGCATAGGGGACTGGCTCGAATACATGGGCAGTGTGGATGCCGGAACGAACGCCCTCGGTGCGCAGTACGCGGCGTTCACCGCGCAGTGCCCCGAGACCAAGGTGGTGCTGGCGGGCTACTCGCAGGGCGCGATGGCGGTGCACCGGAATCTGCTCGCCATCGGCGCCAATCCCAATCTCGCCGCAGCGCTGTTGATCGCAGATGGTGACCGGCACCCGAACGACACCACCGTCAACATCGGATCGGCGTCGACGGATCCGGAGAAGACGGGCGGTGCAGCGCAGGACTGGCCCATCTTGGCGCATGCCCCGGCGCTGCTGCCCGCCAATATCGGCGTTCGGACGATCAGCGTCTGCGACGCGGGCGACGCCGTCTGCGATTACGACCCCGACGCCGACGAGGTCTCAGCGACTGCGGTGGCGATTCACACGAGCTACACAGTCAGCGGCAGCAACGGGCAGATGTGGACGTGGATGGTCCATCAGCTGCTCGGTCCGTCGTCGACGCCCGCACCTGAGGTTCCCGACGGCGCCACCACCCTGTCGTAACTCGGCGTCAAACAGCGCCTGTTGGCGCTAATCTGACACGCAAACCGCGTCGAGCGAGGAGCGTGGCAAATGGTGTGGCGTTACATCAAAGCTCAGCTGATGGTTCTGCTGTGCGGCGGTCTCGTCGGTCCGATCTTTCTGGCCGTGTACTTCGCCACCGGCCAGCAGTCCCTACTGAAGTGGATGTTCTACGTCGGGCTGCTCATCACCGCCGCCGATGTGCTGATCGCATTGGCTCTCGCCAATTTCGGCGCGAAATCGGCGGCCAAGACCGCCGCCCTCGAGCAGAGTGGTGTGTTGGCGCTGGCCCAGATCACCGGAATGGGCGAGACGGGCACCCGCATCAACGACCAGCCGGTGGTGAAGCTGCAACTGCGCATAGAGGGTCCGGGAATCGCGCCATTCGACTCGCAGGACCGGGTCATCGCCAGCGTGACTCGGCTGGGCAACCTGACCAATCGCAAACTGGTGGTGTTGGTTGACCCGGCCACGCGGCAATATCAAATCGATTGGGAACGCAGCGCGTTGATCAACGGGCTGGTGCCTGCGACGTTCACGATCGCCGAAGACAACAGAACCTACGACCTCAGCGGTCAGACCGGTGCGCTGATCGAGATCCTGCAGATCCTCAAGGCGAACGGCATCGGCATGAAGAACATGATCGATCTGCGGTCCAATCCCGCTGCGCGTCAACAGGTACAGGCAATCGTCCGGCGAGCGGCCGCAGCGCAGCAGGCTCCCGCCGGACCGGGTCCGTCACCCGTGCCCGGCGTGCCGCCTCAGTATCCGGCGATGGCGACCGAGCCGTCCACGTCACAGCGGTTGCAGGAACTGGAGACCCTGCGCGCGACCGGTGTCGTCTCCGAAGAGGAGTACAACTCGAAACGGGCGCAGATCCTCTCCGATCTGTAACCCGTTCGGACATTGAGGGTCTAGTCCCATGACCGCGACTGAATCACCGACAGAGAAGTCGAGCGACAAGGTCAGCCTGCCCACTCTGACCGCCATGGTGGTCGGCTCGATGATCGGGTCGGGTGTGTTCCTGTTGCCGCGCCGCTTCGGCACCGAGACGGGCGTATTGGGCGCCATCATCGCGTGGACAATCGCCGGTGCCGGAATGTTGATGCTGGCCTTCGTCTTTCAGCGCCTGGCGATGCGTAAGCCCGATTTGGACGCCGGGATCTTCGCCTACGCCAAGGCGGGATTCGGGGACTACGCCGGGTTCAACTCGGCGATCGGGTACTGGGCATCGGCATGTGCGGGTAACACCTCCTACTGGGTGCTCATCACGGCGACGATGAGCGCGGTGGTGCCCGCACTCGGCGCGGGGGACACGGTGCTCGCCGTGATCGTTTCGCTGATCGGCGTCTGGCTGTTCTGCTATCTGGTGCTGCGTGGTGTCAAGGACGCCGCCGTCATCAACTACATCGTGACCGTAGCCAAGGTCGTGCCGATCCTGGTGTTCATCGTGATCGCGATCGTCGCCTTCAAGGCCGACGTCTTCGCCGAAAACTTCTGGGGCGGGGACGGATATTCGCTTTCCGCCATCTGGGATCAGGCGACGGGCACGATGCTGATCACGGTGTTCGTCTTCCTGGGAATCGAAGGGGCCAGCGTCTACTCCCGGATGGCCCGAAGGCGCGAGGATGTCGGCCGCGCGACGTTGATCGGATTCCTCAGTGTGCTCAGTGTTTTCGCGCTGGTGACGCTGGTGTCCTACGGCGTGATGCCGCAGGGCGAGTTGGCGGGGGTCAGTCAGCCTTCCATGGCCGCAGTGCTGGAATCCGTTGTGGGGCCGTGGGGATCGGTCTTCATTCGCGTCGGCGTGATCGTCTCGGTACTCGGCGCATACCTTGCCTGGACGCTGATGGCCGCCGAGGTGCTCTACATTCCCGCGACCACCGACGACATGCCGAAGTTCCTGGCCCGCACCAACCGCCACGGCGCACCCATGCCTGCCTTGGTGATGGCGGCCTGCCTGATCTCTCTGTTGCTCGTCGCGCTGCTGTTTGCCGGGGATGCGCTCGACTTCATGCTCGATCTGACCGCGGCCCTGTCACTGATTCCCTACCTCCTTGCCGCGGCCTATGCGCTCAAGCTGACCGCCACCCGCGAAACCTACGGCGAGGGCAAGTCGGTCGTCGCCGACATGGTGGTAGCCGCCGTGGCAACCGTGTACACGCTGTTTCTGATCTATGCCGCGGGTGTGGACAAGCTGCTTCTGTCGTGCATCTTGTATGCGCCTGCCGCCGCGTTGTATTTCAAGGCCCGCCGCGAGCGGGGGCTTCGGGTGTTCACGCCCGCCGAGGCGGTGCTGTTCGGAGTGATTCTCCTCGGCGCCGTCGCGGGTGTGGTGTCCTTGGCAACAGGGGCGATTGAGATCTAGTAGCCCACCGCGCGAGAGGAACTCAGGTGACGAATACGTCCGCCGACTACGGTGTGCATTCCGAGGTCGGCAAGCTGCGCAAGGTACTGGTGTGCTCTCCGGGCCTGGCACACGAACGACTCACGCCGACCAACTGCGACGACCTGTTGTTCGACGACGTGCTGTGGGTGCAGAACGCACGCCGTGACCACTTCGACTTCATGGACAAGATGCGCGACCGTGACGTCGAGGTCGTAGAGCTGCACAACCTGCTGACCGAGACAATGGAGATCCCCGAGGCCAAGACCTGGTTGCTGGACCGCAAGATCGTCGCCAACGAGGTCGGCTTGGGGCTGGTCGACGACACCCGAGGGTTCCTGGACTCGTTGCAGCCGCGGCGGCTCTCCGAGCTGCTGATCGGCGGAATGTCCACGCGCGACCTGCCCGCCGGGATCCAGTCGGGCTACCGGGCGCTGGCGCGCGAGGACACCGGGGTCACCGAGTATCTGATGCCGCCGCTGCCGAACACGCTCTATACCCGTGACACCACGTGCTGGATCTACGGCGGCCTCACGCTCAACCCGCTTTTCTGGCCCGCCCGGCATGACGAGACGTTGCTGATGAAGGCGATCTACGAATTTCACCCCGAGTACGTCGGATCGACGGTGTGGTGGGGAGACCCCGAAAAAAGCTGGGGGCTAGCCACATTGGAGGGTGGTGACGTGTTGATCCCCGGCAACGGGGTGGTGCTGATCGGCATGAGCGAGCGGTCGTCGCGCCAGGCCATCACCCAGGTAGCCGCCGAGCTGTTCCGGCAGGGTGCCGCCGAGAAGGTGATCGTCGCCGGAATGCCGAAGCTTCGCGCGGCCATGCACCTGGACACCGTGTTCACCTTCGCCGACCGCGATGTCGTCACCATTTATCCCGAGATCGTCGACAGCATCGCGTCGTTCACGTTGGTGCCCGGCGACTCCACCATCGGTGTTGACGTGATCGAGGAGACGAAGCCGTTCGTGGAGGTGGTTGCAGCGGCGTTGGAGCTGCCGGAATTGAGGGTGGTGGAGACGGGTGGCAGCAAGTACGACTACGAGCGCCAGCAATGGGACAGCGGCAACAACCTCGTCGCCGTCGAACCCGGAGTGGTGTTCGCCTACGACCGCAACACCCACACCAACTCGCTGCTGCGCAAGGCGGGGGTCGAGGTCATCACCATCGTCGGGGCGGAACTCGGCCGAGGTCGCGGCGGCGGCCACTGCATGACCTGCCCGATTATCCGCGACCCAATCTAGAACACGTTCCAGTTCGGCTGTTAGCCTGACTCCGGTGCTTGCCCGCGTTGGCGAGCCGGCGAAGGGAGAAGCGGTGACGGCATCTGGCGGCCCTCTTGAAGGGCGAGTGGCATTCATCACCGGGGCCGCCCGCGGTCAGGGCCGGGCCCACGCGATCCGGCTGGCCAACGACGGCGCCGACATCATCGCCATCGACATTTGCCGACCGGTCTCCGACAGCATCACCTATCCGCTGGGCTCTTCCGATGAGCTCGCGGAGACGGTGCAAGCCGTGGAGGCCACCGGCCGCAAGGTGCTTTCCCGCGAGGTGGATATCCGCGATCTGGACGCGCTTGCGAAAGTGGTTGCCGACGGCATCGAGCAGTTCGGTCGCCTGGACATCCTGGTCGCCAACGCAGGCGTGTTGAGCTGGGGACGGCTGTTCGAGATGTCGGAGGAACAGTGGGACACCGTCATCGACATCAACCTGAGCGGCACCTGGAAGACGATCCGCGCCGTAGTGCCCGCGATGATCGAGGCCGGTAACGGCGGCTCGATCGTCATCGTCAGCTCGTCGGCCGGCCTGAAGGCCACCCCCGGCAACGGCCACTACTCGGCGTCCAAGCACGGGCTCGTTGCGCTCACCAACGCGCTGGCGATCGAGGTGGGCGAGTTCGGGATTCGGGTGAACTCCATCCACCCCTACTCCATCGAGACGCCGATGGTGGAGAAGAAGGCGATGATGGACCTCTTCACCAAGTTCCCGCAGTACGTGCACAGCTTCTCGCCGATGCCCTACCAGCCGGTCAACCACCAGGGCAAGAAGGGCCTGATGGAATTCATGATGCCCGAAGAGGTTTCGGACGTGGTCGCGTGGCTCGCCAGCGACGGATCGGCGACGATCTCGGGCAGCCAGATCGCCGTCGACCGCGGCACGGCGAAGTACTAACCGGGTAGAACCAGAACCGGCACCGGGCTGTGCCGGATGATCTTGGCCCCGTGCGAGCCGAGGAAGACGGTCTTCAGGCTGCGGCGCGACGACGTGCCGAGAGCGAGTAGCTCACCGTCACCCCACTCGGTGGCGTCAAGCGCCTCAGCCCAGCCGTTGCCCGTAATCACCTGCAGCTCAACGTCATCACCGACAACGCCGTCCGCCTTCAGCTTCCCGAGCGTCTCGCTTAACTGCGCCGCCCACGCCGACAGCAGGGAATCCTCGGCATGTAGACCCACCTCGGGCGGGAACATCGTGCGTCCCCTGATCGCGTAGGCGACCACCCGCATCGTGACATCGAGTTCGTCGGTGAGCGTCTTTACCCGCTCGACGACTTTCACGGATTCGGGTGTGCCCGAATAGGCACACGTGACGCGGGTCAGCTTGCCGGACTTGGCACCCCGGTATCCACGCGGACTGATCGCCACCGGTATCGGTGAGGAGTGCAGAAGCCAGTCGGTGGTCGAGCCGAGCACCACCTGGCCGAGTGAGCCGTCAGACGACGATCCCGTCACGAGCACCGAAGCGCCGAGTTGTTCGGCCGCGTCGAGGAGCCCTTCGCCCGCGGTGCGACTCGCGAACTTGTGGAAGCTGACGTCGAGCCCCTTGGCGATCTGGTCGAGGGACCGCTGCGCCTCACGCTGGGAGTCGGAGCCCAATTGGTCTGCCCACGTTGCGTATTCGGCATCTATCCGGGCGGGGGACGGGGTGGTCCACGGCCTCGGAACGACGGTCGCGACGGCCAGCGAGGTGCTCAGCGTCTGCGCCGCCTCGACGGCCAGGTGCAACGCCGACCGACCGGCTTTGCCGGCGAGATAGCCGACGACAACGGTCATGGTGTGTCCTGAGGGTGACCGGTGGACAGCACGTCGTCGTCGCCGGGCACCGCGGTAGGAATGTAGCCGTCCCCGCCGTCGTTCAAGGCGCTGTGTCGTCGACTCCAGACCAGATAGAACAACAAGGCCGCGCCGACCCACAACGCGAACCACAGCCAGGTGTACCAGTGCAGGCCCCACAGCACCACGATGCATGCGGCGACTGAGAGGATCGGCGTGACGGGGTAACCGGGCACCTTGAATCCGCGGGTCAGATCGGGCTCGCGGACCCGAAGGATGATGACGCCGATCGATACGGTGATGAACGCGACCAGTGTGCCGATCGACACCATGTCCAGCAGGTAGTCCAGCGGAATGAAGCCCGCCAACAGGCCGGTCACGACCGCGACGATGATTGTGTTGTTGACCGGAGTCATGCTGCGCGGGTTGACCTTTGCAAACATCGACGGAAGCAGACCGTCGCGGCCCATCGCGAACAGGATGCGCGTCTGCCCGTACATGACCACCAGGGTCACCGAGAAGATGGAGATCACCGCCCCCGCGGCCAGGATCGTGCTCGCCCAAGTGCTCCCGGTGATGTTGTCGAGGATTATCGCGAGGCCTGCGGTGGCCTGCTCGTCCGACCCGAATTCCTCGGCGGGTTGAGCGCCAAGCCCGGCGAAGGCGACGAGGATGTACACGCTGGTCACGATGAGCAGCGCCGCGATGATCGCCCGCGGCATCGTGCGCTGCGGATCCTTCACTTCGTCGCCTGCGGTGGAGACGGCGTCGAGGCCGATGAACGAGAAGAAGATGGTACTGGCCGCCAGGGTGATGCCCCCGAACCCCGCATCCCAGAAGCCCGCGAAGTGGTCGGCGTTGTATGCGGTGAGCGCGAGGATGACGAACAACGCCAGCACGCCGAGCTTGATCATCACCATGACCGTGTTCACCGTGGCCGACTCGCTGGCGCCGCGGATCAGCAGCAACGCGCACAAGACGATCAGGATGACGGCGGGCAGGTTGACGATACCTGGGCTGCTGTCCCATGGCGCCGCCGATAATGCTTGGGGGATCTGGACGCCAAAAAGATTGTCCAGCAACTTGTTCAGGTAACCGCTCCAGCCGACCGCGACCGCCGAGATGGAGACGCCGTATTCCAGCAGCAGACACGCCGCGACGCCCATTGCGACGAACTCGCCCATCGTGGTGTAGGCGTACGAGTACGTCGAGCCCGAAACGGGAACTGCCGACGCCATTTCCGCATAACAGATGGCTGAAAGCCCTGCCGCGACGCCCGCGATGATGAACGAGACGATCACCGCGGGCCCGGCCTCCGGCACCGCAGAGGACAACACGAAGAAGATGCCGGTGCCGACGGTGGCACCGACACCGAACATCGTCAACTGGAACGTGCCGATACTTCGTTTCAGGTGATCTGAGGCACCGTGCGCAATCGGGGCGCCGATCACCGGTCGGCGCCGCAGCATCTGCTGGCCGAGGCTTTGCGATGGAGCGGTCATGGTGCGCCTCCTGTGCGGCTAGATCTCGGTAGGGGACAAGTGTGACCCGGATTCGGCCAGAACGTCGGCGAACTGATCGGTGGCCCAGTCGATCTCCTCGGCCGTGATCACGAGCGGGGGTGCGAAGCGCAACGTCGAGCCGTGGGTGTCCTTCACTAGAACACCGCGTTCGGCCAGGCGCAGGCTGATCTGCTTTCCGGTGCCGATGGCCGGGTCGATATCGACGCCCGCCCACAGGCCCATGCCGCGCACAGCGATCACCCCCTTACCGATCAGCGCACGAAGCCTGCCGTGCAGCCGGTCGCCGAGTTCGGCTGAGCGAGACTGGAAATCGCCACGACGCAGGATGTCCACGACGGTGGTGCCGATCGCAGCCGCCAGTGGATTGCCGCCGAACGTGGAGCCGTGCTCGCCGGGGTGCAGCACGCCCAGAACATCCTCGTTCGCCACTACCGCAGACACCGGCACGACGCCGCCGCCGAGGGCCTTGCCAAGCAAATAGATGTCGGGCACCACGCCCCAGTGGTCGCAGGCGAACGTGCGACCGGTACGGGCCAGTCCGGACTGGATCTCGTCGGCGATCATCAGCACGTTTCGTTCGGTGCACAGGGCGCGCACACGGGGCAGATAGTCGTCGGGCGGGACGATGATCCCTGCCTCACCCTGAATCGGCTCGATGAGCACCGCGACTGTGTTGTCGTCGATCGCTGCCGCCATCGCGTCGGCGTCGCCGAACGGTACCGACCGGAAGCCAGGAGTGTAGGGGCCGAAGCCGCGGCGCGCGCTGTCATCGTCGGAGAAGCTGATGATCGTCGTGGTGCGGCCGTGGAAGTTGTTCTGCGCCACCACGATATTGCCCTGCCCGGTCGGCACGCCCTTGACGTCGGTGCCCCACTTGCGGGCCACCTTGATGCCGCTTTCGACGGCCTCGGCGCCGCTGTTCATCGGCAGCACCATGTCCTTGCCACACAGTTCGGCCAGCGACCGGCAGAACGGCCCGAGCCGGTCGGAGTGGAAGGCCCGGCTGACCAGCGTCACGGTGTCGAGCTGAGCATGTGCGGTGGCGATGATCTCCGGGTTGCGGTGCCCGAAGTTCACGGCCGAATACGCAGCCAAGCAGTCCAGATAACGTCTGCCCTCGATGTCGGTGATCCACGCGCCTTCTGCGCTGGCCGCGACGATGGGCAGCGGGGAGTAGTTGTGCGCGGCGTAGCGATCGTCGATGGCGATCGCATCGGAAGTTGATGCCCCGGTCGTCCCCTGCCCTGCGGGCGTGGGCCCATCGCTCCTGCCCTCCGAAGTTGGCGTCACGACGTCAAGGATGGTCACGAGTACACCTCCAGCGTGCAGCATTTGATTGATCCGCCGCCCTTCAACAGCTCCGACAGGTCGACGCCGATCGGCACGAACCCGGCATCGGAGAGTTGCTCGGCGAAACCGGTTGCGGCCGCCGGGTGGACAACGTTGCGACCGTCGGAGACGGCGTTGAGCCCGAGCACGTAGGCATCGGGGGTGGCTACCTCGATGGCGTCGGGGAAGAGTTCGAGCAAGCGAGTGCGCGAGTCTTCGCTGAACGCCGGTGGGTAGTAGGCGATGGTGGTGCCGTCGAGCACCGCCAGTGCGGTGTCGAGGTGATAGAACCTCGGATCGACGAGTTCGAGGCTGACAAGAGGCATGCCGACGGCGGCAGCGATTTCGTCATGTGCGCGACGGTCGGTACGGAATCCGTAGCCCGCCAACACGATCGCGCCCGCGACGAGCAGATCGCCCTGCCCTTCGTTGACGTACCGCGTCTGGGCGGGCCGGAAGCCGTGGCGATCCATCCATTCGGCGTAGGCGGCGGCCTCGCCTGCGCGCTGCGGATACGCGAACTTGGCGACGACGGCCTTGCCGTTGACGAGGAGACCGCCGTTGGCTGCATACACCATGTCGGGCAGCCCGGCGACGGGCTCGACCAGTTCGACGGTGTGCCCCAATTCCTTATAGGTCTGGCGCAGACTCTCCCACTGGTTCATCGCCAGGTGGGTGTCCACGGGCGTGGAGGTGTCCATCCATGGGTTGATGGCGTATTCGACGGCGAAGAACGTCGGGGGCGTCATCGCGTAGTGGCGGATACGGGCGGATCGCTGCGCACATTTCTGGTCGGCGCCGGGGCGCCTCCGGGTTGCGGCGACATCGGATACCGGGGCCGCGAGCGCGGCGACATCTGAAATCGTCATGATCAAACGATATTTGCTCGCGATTTTGCAATCAATCGCCGTCCATTGCGTGTCTACCAGTGATCTATTGTGTCAGAATCGCAAACACGGCGATTTATTGCGTGGAGGTATGCATGGAGCGGTTGGACGAGACGGACGAGCGCATTCTCGCCGAGTTGGCGCAGGATGCCCGCGCGACTTACGCCGAGATCGGCCAGCGGGTGAGCCTGTCCGCACCTGCGGTGAAGCGGCGCGTCGACCGGATGCTCGACAGCGGCGTCATCCGCGGATTCACCACAGTCGTCGACCGAAATGCCCTGGGCTGGAACACCGAGGCCTATGTCCAGGTTTTCCGCCACGGCACCATCGCCCCTGACGAGTTGCGGAAGGCATGGATCAACATTCCCGAGGTGGTCAGCGCCGCGACCGTCACCGGCACTGCCGACGCGATTCTGCACGTCCTCGCCCACGACATGCGGCATCTGGAAGAGGCGCTCGAGCGAATCCGGTCGGCAGCCGATGTCGAACGCAGTGAGAGCATCGTGGTGCTGACGAACATGATCGACCGGATGCGTGGCTGAGGCCGCAACTGCAGGGTGGCGCACACAAGGCCCTAGGCCATCGTGTAGAAACCCCACGTGAGCACATCTGCGGGGATCGTCATCGTCGGAGGCGGGCTGGCCGCCGCCAGGACCGCCGAACAGCTGAGACGGTCCGAGTACGCCGGCGCCGTCACGATCCTCAGCGACGAGGACCACCTGCCATACGATCGGCCGCCGCTGTCCAAGGAGGTGTTGCGCGCCGAAGTGGACGACGTCACCCTCAAACCGGCGGAGTTCTACAAGGAGAACGACATCGCGCTGCGGCTCGGCAACGCGGTGCGATCAGTGGATGCCGCCGCGCAGACGGTGACGCTGGCCGATGGCAGCGGGGTGGCCTATGACGAGCTGATCATCGCGACCGGCCTGGTGCCAAGGACCATCCCGTCGTTCCCGGATCTGGAGGGTATCCGGGTGCTTCGCTCGCTCGACGAGAGCATCGCGCTGCGCCAGCACGCGGGTTCGGCGGGCCAGGCTGTCGTCGTCGGCGCCGGCTTCATTGGTTGTGAGGTTGCGGCCAGCCTGCGCGGCATGGGAGTGAATGTCGTTCTGGTGGAACCACAACCGACCCCGCTGGCGTCGGTTCTCGGCGAGCAGATCGGCGCTCTTGTGACCCGGCTGCATCAGGCCGAGGGGGTCGATGTGCGCTGCGGCGTCGGGGTGGACGAGGTAAGGGGCACCGACCATGTCGAGAAGGTCGTGCTTTCGGACGGGACCGAGCTCGACGCCGATCTGGTGGTTGTCGGGATCGGCTCGAAGCCGGCCACCGAGTGGCTCGAAGGTAGCGGTATCGCACTGGACAACGGCGTGGTCTGCGACGACGTCGGCCGAACCGCCACCCCGCACGTGTGGGCTATCGGCGATGTCGCATCATGGCGTCACCCCGTGGGACATCAAGTCCGCGTTGAACATTGGAGCAATGTCGCCGACCAGGCGCGGGTCATGGTGCCCGCAATGCTGGGCAAGGACATTCCTGCGACGGTCTCGGTGCCCTATTTCTGGAGCGACCAGTACGACGTCAAGATCCAGTGTCTCGGTGAACCGCAGGCCGACGACATCGTGCACGTGGTCGAGGACGACGGCCGAAAGTTCCTGGCCTTCTACGAACGCGACGGTGTGGTGGCGGGCGTCGTCGGCGGCGGGATGCCGGGCAAGGTGATGAAGGCGCGCAGCAAGATCGCCGGCGGTGCCCCGATCGCAGACGTGCTCGGCTAGTTTTAGCGATTTTGGCGCGCTCGCGTGCGCTCAGCGTCGATCAGCGCGCCGAAATCGCGGTCAGAGCTCGCCGAGGTAGAAGCGGCTGCCCTGGTCGTCGGTGCAAAGCGCGCTCCTGCCGTACGGCTGCCGCGACGGCTCCTCGATGACCGTTCCGCCCGCTGCCCGCACCCGGGCGACCGCGGCGTCGATGTCCTCGACGGTCCACATTGGCACCGTCGTCTGCTGCGCGTTGCCTCCCGCGACCCCCGCCATGGGGTGTGTCTGCTGCACCTGCCAACCGTCGGCGATACGGCCCTGCTCGAAGGTCCAGAATAACACGCGGCTGTAGAACGCCTTGAACGCCGTCGAGTCGGTCACCGCATATGTGATGTATGAAAGTTCGCCCGGTCCAGCGCCGTTGAGGTCAGGCCGCGGCTGGCCCGGGTTCGGCCGGAAAACGCCGAACGACGCCCCCTGCGGGTCGGTGGCCCCACTGAGCGTGCCGAAGTCGAACTGCTCGAGTTCGTCGACCGTTCCTCCACCGTCCACGATCGACTGCCGCGCGCCTGCGAGGTCGGCCACCGCATAGCAGCAGAAAAGCGTTGGCGGACCGTCGACCGAATAGATGCCGATGTGTCCCTTGGTGTTGGTGACCTGGTGGGTCTGCGGGTCGTAGGTCCAGCCGAGCACGGTGCCGTAGAACGCAGCGGCGCGGTCAGCATCGGGAGTCCACACGGAGACATAGCCGACGTCGCCGTGCTGGATCTCGATCGGCGCACCGGTGACCGGCCCGCTGAGCATCCACCGGTGTCCGAACGGGTCGAGAATGGTGGCGCCGCGGGACCCGTAGTTCTCATAGGCCTCCCGCTGCACGGCCGCCCCACGCTCTCGCGCGCGGTGCAGGGTGGCGTCGGTGTCGGCCACATGCAGCATCAGGCTCACCGAACTCGCCTGCGGATCAGGCGCTTTGAGGCCGAGCTCGGGATACTCGTCGGCCAGATAGAGCACGCCGTCGCCGATCTGCAACTCCGCGTGCCCGATGCGGCCGTCGTCCATCTCGTAGGGCTCGCCGACCAGCGATGCGCCGAACGTGTCGATGTACCAGGCGATGGCGTCGCGGGCGTTGGCGACGGAAAGATAGGGCAGCGCCGCGGGACGCGGGGGTGCGCTCGCCACCCCGCGCTCGGCGGTGGGTTCATTGAGTTCTGCGATGGCGGTATCTGTGCCGCTCATGTCGACTCCTTCTGTTCGATTCGGTTGGGCCGTAAAGAAATTCACAGCCGATTCCAGGCGCGCGCGCAGTCGAGCCGCGAACGCCGGATCGGGCTGGACCGGAAGCTCGTCGCCATGCAGCACGGTCAATGGATCGTGGCTGTTGTTCACGGGCGTCCTCCTTCCGGTTCTGGGTAGTGCGATCTGAAGGCCCGACGGGCCCGCACCAACAGGGCTTCTGTGGCGTGCACGGTGCGGCCGATCAGCTCGGCGCATTCACCCACGCTGCAGTCGTCCATGTAGCGCAGCGCGAGCACGGTGCGGTGCTGCTCGGGCAGCTTGGCCAGCACACTTTCGGCCACAATCCGATTCAGCTCGCTGTCCCACTCGTCGGCCGGGTCGACCGGTTCGGGCAGATCGGCCACCGGGATGGTGAACCGGTCAGACCGTCGCCGGTAGTGGTCGGCGAGTTTGTGTCGCGCCACGCCGATCAGCCACGGCACCGTGATCTGCGGCGGAACCTCTTTGCGCGCGGCGTCCATAGCCGCAAGAAAGGTTTCCGACGTCAGGTCTTCGGCGGCTCCGCGGTCACCGCAGCGTCGGACGAAATATCCGTACACCGTGGGCAGTGCCTCGTCGTACAGCGCTAACAGCGTCCGCGGAGCGTCGCCTGGCTCTGATTCGGCGCTCACACCCTTATCGTCGCCTCGAAGCGCCGAACTCCGACGCCGGAAACCAGAATTTCTTTTCGACGCGGTTTCAGGTCAGCGCGCGGAGCCCGTCGCTGACCGTGTCGAACGCGTCGTTCAGCGCCTGAGGCAGCGACACTGATTCGTCGGCCAGCCAATGTTCGTAGGCCGACAACGCCACCCCCAGCATCGTCCAGGCGACGGTCTGCGGCGCAAGATCGCTGTCCTTGACGCCGAGCCGTTGCGCCACGAACGCGGCAACCACCGCGCGCCACCCCGCGTACATCGTCATCGAATAGGCCTGGAGTTCGGCCGTCTGCAGGATGACCCGCATCCGTTGGCGATGCCTCGGTGTCTCGGATTCGTCAAAAGTGTTGAACGCCAACAGTGCCGTTCGCAGCGCGTCCCCGATCGGCACACTCGGATCGAGGTGCGCCAGTTGATCGCGCATGCGCTCGAGGTGTGCGTCGAAATCGCCCCATGGCAGTGCGCTCTTGGAGGGGTAGTAGCGGAACAGTGTGCGGCGCGCGATCCCCGCGGCGTGCGCAACGTCGTCGACGCTGACCGCGTCGAAGCCGCGGGCGACGAACAGATCGATCGCGACATTGCTCAGGTGGTCCCAGGTCGTCGAGCGACGCCGGCCCACCCGGTGCTCGGAACTCGACCGCATCGTCACCCCTGCCCTTCCATTCTGGCACTCGATGCCATATTCTTGCGATCTCGATCACAAATGTCGAGACCCGGTTGACGAAAGGTGGCAATCATGGAGCCGAATCAGCAGGTGGAGAACGAAGAGCTCGTTACGGAGACGCTGGTCGAAGAGGTGTCGATCGACGGGATGTGCGGGGTCTACTGACCATGACGTTCGATCCGGACGTCAGCTGGCGGCTGCACCACCAGGTGGCGGTGCGGCCTGAGCCGTTCGGCGCGCTGCTGTACCACTTCGGCACGCGCAAGCTGTCGTTCCTGAAGAACCGGACCATCGTCGAGGTGATCAACTCGCTGGGCGAACACCCCGACGTGAGGTCCGCCTGCCGGGCGGCAGGGGTCGACGACGCACAGCAGGGTCCGTATCTGCACGCGCTTGGCGTGCTTGCCGAGTCGAAGATGCTTGTAACGGGAGAAAACGCATGACCATGACAGATTCGGCGCCCGCGCCGGTGACAGCCTCGGCACGCGCGCCGGAAATCCAACCGGTGCCCCGCCTCGTCGAGCAGTTCGAGCACGGCCTCGATGCGCCGATCTGTCTGACGTGGGAGCTGACGTACGCGTGCAACCTGGCGTGCGTGCACTGCCTGTCGTCGTCGGGTAAGCGCGATCCGCGCGAGCTGTCCACCCAGCAGTGCAAGGACATCATCGACGAGCTCGAGCGGATGCAGGTGTTCTACGTCAACATCGGTGGCGGCGAACCGACTGTGCGGCCGGACTTCTGGGAGCTGGTCGACTACGCCACCGCTCACCATGTCGGGGTGAAGTTCTCCACCAACGGGGTGCGCATCACGCCCGAGGTGGCGACGAAGCTGGCCGCCAGCGACTACGTCGACGTGCAGATCTCCCTGGACGGGGCGACTGCCGACGTCAACGACGCCGTGCGCGGTGAGGGTTCGTTCGCGATGGCTGTGCGGGCACTGGAGAACCTGGCCGATGCTGGTTTCAAGGACGCGAAGATCTCTGTCGTGGTGACGCGCCACAATGTGGATCAGCTTGATGAATTCGCTGCGCTGGCAGCGCGTTACGGCGCCACGCTGCGGATAACCCGGCTGCGCCCGTCGGGCCGCGGCGCCGACGTATGGGATGACCTGCACCCCACCCAGGAGCAACAACGCCAGCTCTACGACTGGCTCGTCGCGCGCGGCGACGGCGTGCTCACCGGTGACTCGTTCTTCCACCTGTCCGGGCTCGGAGCGCCGGGGGCGCTCGCCGGCCTGAACCTGTGTGGGGCTGGCCGGGTGGTCTGTCTCATCGACCCCGTCGGCGATGTCTATGCATGCCCGTTCGCCATCCACGATCGGTTCCTTGCCGGAAACATTTTGTCCGACTCAGGTTTTGGGACGGGCTTCGCCAGCGTTTGGAAGAATGCACCGCTGTTTCGTGAGCTCCGCGAGCCGCAGTCGGCCGGAGCGTGCGGGAGCTGCGGTCACTATGACAGCTGCCGCGGTGGTTGCATGGCGGCCAAGTTCTTCACCGGTCTGCCGCTGGACGGACCGGATCCCGAATGTGTTGAAGGCTATGGTGTTCCGGCGTTGGAGAAAGAGCGGGTCAAGCCGAAGCCAAGCGGGGATCATTCGCGCGGGACAAGGCAGGGGCCGATCCCCCTCAAACTGCTGACCACCCCGCCCAGGCTCGATGTCGCCGCCGGAGCGGCTCCGTCGCGGCTGTGCAACGAGAGCCCTGTCTAGCCATGGCGCGCGACAAGTGGTTCGAGACGGTGGCGTTCGCCCAGCAGCGAGCGAAGAAGCGGCTGCCGAAGTCCGTCTACAGTGCCCTGCTGGCCGCCAGCGAGAAGGGCATCACCGTTGCCGACAACGTCGACGCGTTCGGTGAACTCGGATTCGCCCCGCACGTCATCGGCGCGATAGAGAAGCGAGATCTATCCACAACTATTATGGGACAGGAGATTTCGCTGCCCGTGGTGATTTCGCCGACGGGTGTGCAAGCGGTCCACCCGGACGGTGAGCTCGCCGTCGCTCGCGCTGCCGCGGCGAGGGGCACCGCGATGGGTCTGTCGTCGTTTGCGAGCAAACCCGTTGAGGACGTCGTCGCCGCCAACCCCAAGACGTTCTTCCAGATCTACTGGCTCGGCGGCAGGGATGCGATTGCCGCGCGGGTTGAACGCGCGAGGGCCGCGGGGGCCGTCGGCCTCATCGCCACCACCGACTGGAGCTTCGCGCACGGCCGCGATTGGGGCAGCCCGAAGATCCCCGAGCATATGGATCTGCGCACGACGGTGCGGATGCTTCCCGAGGGCCTGACCCGACCGCGGTGGTTCCTGCAGTGGGCGAAGACGCTGCGCCCGCCGAACCTGCGGGTGCCCAACCAGGCCGCCCTTGGCGAGCCGGGACCGCCGTTCTTCGCCGCGTACGGGGAATGGATGGCGACGCCACCGCCCACCTGGGAGGACATCGCCTGGCTGCGCGAGCTGTGGGGCGGGCCGTTCATGCTCAAGGGTGTGATGCGCATCGATGACGCGAAACGCGCTGTCGATGCCGGTGTTTCGGCGATTTCGGTGTCCAACCACGGCGGCAACAACCTGGACGGGACACCGGCGTCGATCCGGGCGCTGGCGCCTATCGCAGAGGCGGTGGGGGACCAGATCGAGGTGCTGCTCGACGGCGGCGTCCGGCGCGGCAGCGACGTGGTCAAGGCACTGGCTCTGGGCGCACGGGCCGTCATGATCGGCCGGGCCTATCTCTGGGGCCTGGCGGCGGAGGGCCAGGCCGGCGTCGAGAATGTGCTCGACGTCCTCCGTGGCGGCATCGACTCGGCGATGATGGGCCTCGGCCGCGCGTCGATACACGATCTCGTCGCCGGCGATGTGGTGGTGCCCGGGGACTTCGTCCGCGCGCTCGGTGTGCCCGCCGACGCGCGCCCCTGACGCGGACAACTCCACTACCAGCGTCATTGCTCGTGAAACATGCGTGGCAGGGGAGGCGGACGTGATTAGCCGACACCGTCTGGGGCAAATTCATGGAAAAAGAAATCTGCGCATGCGCGAACAACCGGCGCACAGCAGGTGAATTCGTCCTACCATCGGCAGGTGGCTTTCCCCAGCGAGCTTGGGAACTCAACGACGAGGCAGCTGCAAGGCATATCACCCGCGTTGTTAATCCCGGTAGGTTCCACCGAACAGCATGGACCTCACCTGCCGCTGGACACTGACACCAGGATCGCGGTTGCCGTCGCCGGTGGGGTTGCTGACCGCCTCGCGGACGCCGATCCAGATTCCGGATGGATGATTGCGCCGCCGATCGGCTACGGGGCCAGTGGCGAACATGAGAGCTTTTCCGGCACGGTGTCGATCGGCACCGCTGCCCTGCGGCTTTTGCTGGTCGAGTTCGGTCGGTCGGCCGCCAGCTGGACGAGGCGGCTGGTGTTCCTGAACGGACACGGCGGAAACGTGGAGGCCCTTGCCGCTGCAGCGGCGTTGCTGAGGTACGAGGGTCGCGACGCCGGGTGGTGTTCATGCGGTGTGCAGAACGCCGACGCCCACGCCGGACACACCGAAACGTCTGTATTGCTACATATTTCGCCTGGCGGGGTGCGGCTGGAGGAGATGGTCCCCGGAAATCGTGCACCGCTGGCCGATCTGCTTCCCGCGATGCGCAGCGGCGGGATGGCGGCCGTGAGCGAAGTGGGCGTCCTCGGTGATCCCACCACCGCCACCGCGGCCGACGGTGAACGGCTGTATGCCGAGATGGTCGACGGCTGCGCCCGTCGGATCGCGCGCTGGAAGCCCGACCGGAACGGGATGCTGACGTGAGTCAGCCGCGGCTGCCCGACGGGTTCGCGGTGCAGGTTGATCGCCGAGTGAAGGTGCTCGGCGAGGGCGCGGCTCTGCTGGGCGGTTCCCCCACCCGACTGCTGCGGCTGGCGCCCGCCGCGCAGACCATGCTGAACGGCGGCAGGCTCGAGGTGCACGATGCCCTCAGCGCACAGGTCGCCCGCACGCTGCTCGACGCCACCGTTGCCCACCCGAGGCCGGCCAGCGGACCGTCACACCGTGATGTCACTGTAGTTATCCCGGTGCGCGACAACGATTCTGGCGTTTACAGGTTGGTTTCGGCGTTGCGTGGCATGCGTGTGGTCGTGGTCGACGACGGGTCGGCGACTCCGCTCCAACAATCCGACTTCGATGGCATGCACTGCGACGTTGCGGTGTTGCGCCATCCCCGCAGCAAGGGACCCGCGGCAGCACGAAACACCGGCCTCGCTGTCTGCAAGACCGACTTCGTCGCGTTCCTCGACTCCGATGTGGTGCCGAGGCGCGGCTGGCTCGAAGCGCTGCTCGGTCACTTCTGCGATCCTGCAGTGGCGTTGGTGGCACCGCGAATTGTGAATCTGGCGCAACCGGACAGTTTGGTCGCCCGTTACGAGGCGGTGCGCTCGTCGCTGGACCTCGGACAGCGGGAGGCACCTGTCGTTCCCTACGGGACCGTCGCCTACGTGCCGAGTGCGGCGATCATCTGCCGGCGCTCCGTGCTGGAAGAGGTCGGTGGCTTCGACGAAACGATGAAGTGTGGTGAGGACGTCGATTTGTGCTGGCGGTTCGTTGAAGCCGGTGCGCGGTTGCGATATGAACCCATTGCGATGGTCGCCCACGAGCACCGCACCCAATTACGAGAATGGTTCGTGCGCAGGGCTTTTTACGGTCAGTCAGCGGCACCGCTTTCGGTTCGTCACCCGGGTAAGACCGCTCCGCTGGTGATCTCGGGGTGGACCTTGGTGGTGTGGATCCTGCTCGCGATGGGCTCCGCGGTCGGCTACCTCGCATCCATGGTGGTGGCCACGATCACCGGCCGTCGGATTGCCAATTCACTCGGCACGGTGGACACCGAACCGAAGGAGGTCGCGGCTGTCGCCGCGCACGGCCTCTGGTCGGGGGCCCTTCAGCTCGCGGCGGCGATCTGTCGTCACTACTGGCCCGTCGCCCTGGTGCTCGCTCTGCTCTCTCAGCGGTGCAGAAACATTGTGCTGGTGGCCGCGATCATCGACGGTGTTGTGGACTGGGTGAAGCGGCACGGTAATGCTGACGACGATACGAAGCCCGTCGGCCTGGTCAGCTACCTGCTGCTGAAGCGGTTGGACGATATCGCCTATGGGACGGGCCTGTGGACCGGAGTAGTTCGGGAACGGCACATCGGCGCCCTGAAGCCGCAGATCCGAACCTGAAGCAGCTTTGCACATCAGCCCCGCCGCTCCTCACTTGCGCAGCGATGTGCTGATCATCGGCGCTGGCAGTGCCGGGTCTGTTGCAGCAGAACGTATTTCAGCTGATGAGAACTGCAGTGTCATCGTAGTCGAGACGGGTCCGGCACCGTTTGACCCGAAGGTGAGCACCCAGATCACAGATGCGGTGCGGATGCCGATCGGCACCGCCAGCTCGGTGGTGCGGCACTTTGCGGCGACGTTGACTGATGAACCGAGGCGCGTGGGGCACATCATGCGTGGCGCGGTGGTGGGTGGGTCCGGAGCTGTCAACGGCGGCTATTTCTGCCGCGCGTTGCCAGAGGACTTCCAGAGCTGGTCGATTCCAGGCTGGTCATGGGCTGATGTGCTTCCGCACTTCCTGGCGGTTGAGAACGATCTTGACTTCGTCGGGCCGCTGCACGGATCCGAAGGTCCGATACTCGTTCGTCGGGTTTCCGAATTTGACGGGTGCACAGAGACTTTCGTGAATGCTGCCACTGAAATGGGCTATCCATGGGTGGCTGATCTCAACGGCGCGGCTCCGGATAGGCCGCTATCGGCTGGTATCGGGGCCGTACCACTGAATATCGACGGCGGTATCAGAATCGGGCCGGGAGGTGCCTTCCTGCAGCCGGCACTCGACCGGCCCAACCTGACGTTGATCGCGGATACGCGGATCACGCGGATCAGGTTCGACCGCGGGATCGCGATCGGCGCGGACGGCATTGGCCCCGACGGGCCGGTCCAGCTGTCCGCTGACCGGATTGTGTTGTGCGCGGGCGCAATCGGCTCTGCGCAGCTCTTGATGCTGTCGGGTATTGGACCTGAGGAGGTGCTCGTAGGTGCGGGTATCCCCGTGGTGCAGAATGCACCGGTGGGCATGGGGACGAGCGATCACCCCGAATGGGTGCTACCCGTGAACTGGACGCCGACGCATGACCTTCCTCCTGTGGAGGCGATCCTCACCACGCCCAACGGCCTCGAGATCAGGCCGTACACGCGGGGCTTCGGCGCCATGACGGAGGGTCAAGGCGTCGATCCAGCCGATCGACCACACATTGGCGTCGCGCTGATGCATCCGCGGTCTCGGGGCAGGTTGCGGATAGTGTCGGACGAGCCTGCGGTGGCGCCGGTCATCGAGCATCGTTACGACAGCGACCCGCACGATGTGGCGATGTTGAGCGCCGGCGCTGAACTTGCACGTGAATTGGCGTCGTCGTCAACCGAAGTCGGGCATGCGACCTGGTCGACGTCCCAGCACCTGTGTGCGACGGCGCCGATGGGATCTGACGGTGATGCCGCGGCGGTCGTCGACGAGCGATGTCGGGTGCGCGGCGTCGACGGACTATGGGTCGTCGACGGGTCGGTCTTGCCGACCGTCACCGGCCGCGGCCCCCACGCCACGATCGTGATGCTCGGCCATCGCGCCGCCGAGTTCGTCGTCGCCTGACCGACTGGAGCCAAGTCTGCGAACGAACCCAAGCTGTTGGCCGTCCCGGCCCGGTGCCCATACCGCGACGAAGACGGCCGCGACGGCGAGCACTGTGGAAACGACAACCAGCGACATGTCCATCGCATCGAGGAAGGCCGATTCGGCGAGCTTCCTCAACGCAGGGCCCTGCGGGCCAAGCTGTTTGGCGATCTCGAGCGCGTTGGCGAGCGAGTCGGCAGCCGCGTCGCGGATCTGCTCGGGGAATGCGCGCAGGCTAGGAGCCAGCGCATTGGTGTACTGCGCGGCCAGCACCGATCCAGCGACGGCGATTCCGACCGCTGCACCGACCTCCCGGGTCGCGTCGTTGACGGCCGAGGCCACCCCCTGCTTTTCGGTGGGGACGGCGTTCATGATCGCCGACGTCGTCGGCGCAACGCATAGTCCGATTCCGGCGCTGGTGACCAGGAACGGCCACACGAGTTCGATGTAGGCGGAGTCGGCCTGCAGATAGCGCATGCTGAACAGCCCGACGGCCATCAGCAGCAGGCCGACGGACACCACGAGTCGCAGGCCGACCCTGGGAAGAATCAGGTGCATCGTTGCGCCAAGGACGATGATCGGCACGGCCACCGGCCCTAGCGCCCAAGCTGTTTGGAGCGGACTGTATCCAAGGATCAGCTGCATGTACTGCATGACGACGAAGAAGAAGCCGAAGTTGGCGAAGAACAAAAAGGTGATGCCGGCCGCTCCGGTGGTGAAGTCCGGCCGCATGAACAGCCGCACGTCGAGCAGCGGATGCCTACGTCGCAGTTCGACGACAACGAACGCCATGGCCAGTGCGACACCGGCCGTCATGCATCCCCATACGACAGGGTGAGTCCACCCGCGAACCGGTGCCTCCACCACGCCGAACACGAAGACCGCGACGGCGCCGCCGATGAGCACCGCGCCGACCCAGTCCACCGGAGTGGCGGTCTCGTCCCGCGAGGAACGGATGGTGCACGTGCACACGAGCAGCCCAAGGCTTGCGACGGCAAATGCGTAGAACACCGACTGCCATCCGAAGAAGTGCAGCAGTATTCCTGTTCCCATGAAGCCGACGATCGCTCCAGAACTCGCGACGCCCGCCCAGATACCGATGGCCTTGTTGCGCTCGCTTTTCGGGAAAGCGGCGGTAAGCAGGGACAGGGTGGCGGGCATGATGAATGCCGCGCCGATACCCGCAACCGCGCGCGCGGTGATGATCTGCACCGGGCTGTCGAAAACCGTCGGCGCGAGCGAGGCGATCGCAAAGATCGCCAGTCCGACAAGCAGCGCACCGCGCCGCCCGTATCGATCACCGAGTGCGCCGGCAGGCAACAGCAAGCAGGCGAGTACCAACGTGTACCCGTCGACGACCCAGGTGAGTTGCGCCTGGGTCGCCCCAGTGTCGAGCGCGATGTCAGGAAGCGCGGTGTTCAGCGCGACCATCGAGGAGATCACCAGCAGCACGTCGACAGCCGCGACCGTCAACAACCAGAACCGGCCGAATTTCGACAGGGAGGCCAGGTTGGCGTCGATATCCTGATCAGACCGGACGAGGGTATCGACCATAATCGGCACCTACTTTCGGTCGGGCTATTTTTGAGACTAACAGTCTCGTTCCGAGATCGACAGTCTTGTTCCCGGATGGAAGGGGGCGCAAACCATGACCGAGGGGCGCAATGATCCACGACCGGCGCGGTCGCGGGCCCGGCTGCTCGATGCCGCGACCACGCTGCTGCGCTCGGGAGGCCCGAGCGCGGTGACCGTCGACGCGGTCACCCGAGCAGCCAACGTGGCTCGCGCCACGCTCTACCGACACTTCCCGAGCGGAAATGATCTGCTGGCGGCGGCATTTCACGCACTGATCCCGCCGGCGCCGACGCCCCCCGCCGAAGGTTCGTTGCGGGACCGGTTGATCGAGCTTGTGCAGGCGCAGGCCGATTTGATCGCCGAGGCTCCGGTCACGCTGACTGCGATGTCGTGGTTGACCCTGGGTGGGGACCTCGAGAGACTGCCTGGCGCACCGCATCGGGGCTCGCAGGACAGCCCCGAGGTGCGTACTCTGCGCGAGCGTGTCGCCGAGCAGTACGCAGCGCCGTTCGAGGCGATTCTGAGCAGCCCGCAGGCGATCGCCGAACTCGGTGACATCGACCGCACCAAGGCGGCGGCCTTGCTTCTAGGCCCGATCGCCTTGGGCAAACTGTCGACCTTGCCGGACTTCGACTATCGCGAGATTGCGGTCTGCGCCGTCGACGGTTTCCTCGCCACCCATCGCAAGAAAGCCGAGGGGCTCAGCGCAGCGAGTAGCGAATAGGCAGATGCTTGAGTCCGCCGACGAACGTCGTCGCGGACAGCTCGGGCTCGCCGGCCAATTCGATGGACTCCAGGCGGGGCAACAATTCGGTGAAGAGGCTGTTCATCTCCATTCGGGCCAGCGCGGCGCCAAGGCAGAAATGCACGCCGTAACCGAAGGCCAGGTGCTTGTTCGGGTCGCGGCCGACGTCGAACCGGAACGGCTCGTTGAAGACGTCCTCGTCACGATTGCCCGAAACGTATGCCAGATAGACGGATTCACCCTTGGCGATCGGCACGCCACGGACGGTGGTGTCCTCGGCCGCAGTCCGCATGAACTCCTTCACCGGCGTCGCCCAGCGGATCATCTCCTCGACCGCGGTCGGCATCAGCTCCATGTTGTTCCGCACACGCGCTAGCTCCCCGGGGTTCTGGATGAGCGCGTGCAGGCCGCCGGAGATCGCGTCCTTCGTGGTGTCGTGGCCGGCGCTGGCGACGATCACGTAGTAGGACAAGGTGTCCATATCCGACATCAGTTCGCCGTCGACGCTGCCGTTGGCTATCGCGGAGGCAAGATCGTCCGTCGGGTTGGCGCGTCGCGACGCCGTCAAGGCCCCGAAGTAGTTGAAGAAGTCCGCCAGCACAGCCAACAGGTCCTCGGACGAACCGCCCCGCTGGTGCTCCTTGTCGTCGCCGCCGAACATCTCCTGTGTCAGCTTCATCATCCGCAGAAAGTCGTCCTCGGGCAGGCCGAGCAGCGAAAGAATCACGTACAGAGGGAAATTGACTGCGATGTCCTCGACAAAATCGCATTCGGGTCCGATGTCGCGCATCGTGTCGACGTAACGCTTGGCGAGTTCGTCCACTCGAACCTTTAGCGCGCGCATCGCCTTCGGGCGGAACCAGTCCGCCCCGATGGCGCGAACCTTGCGATGGTGCGGGTCGTCCATGTGAATCAGCGTGCGGATGCCCAGACCGGCTTCTTGTTGTGCCTTGAGCACATCGTCGACCTCGGCGGCGGCCAGCAGCGGGCGCGGCTCCGATAGAAACAGGTCGTTGGCCCGCTCGATTGCCATGATGTCTTCGTGCTTGGTGATCGCCCAGAACGGCCGGTACGGCGGGTTGTCGACCCATGCCACCGGATTATTGGCCCGCAGGTGGGTAAGCGCGGTATGCAACCGGTCGTCGTCGGCGTAGGCGGTCGGGTCGGCCAGCACCCTGGCGGCCTCGTCCATCGTGCGCGGGCTCATCGACTCTCCCTGAGGGTTGGGCTGGAAGATAACTTGACGGGTGTCAAGTTAGCAGTCTAGGGGATCGGCGCATCGGCGATCCAGGGTTATGCCGCAAGGCTGCGTAGGCTCGAACTCCGTGCAGCCAGGCACGGCTCGAAGCCTACGAGTGGTCTTGATCGTCGTGATGGCGACGGTGCTGGTGGTTGCGCTCGGACGGCTCGTCGGCGCATCGCCGGGAGCGGCCATTCCGGCAATCCTCGAGCCGCCGTCACCGGTGGTCCCCACACCCGCGCCACAGTCGGATACGTCTCTGGTGCAGACGGCCAGCGGCACGGTGCGCGGCCAAGTCGAGTGGGATCATCGGCTGTTCGCCGGTATCCCTTACGCGGCACCGCCTGTGGGCCCGCTGCGCTTCCGTCCGCCCGCACCGGCACCGGCCTGGGAAGGGATACGCGATGCCACCAAGCCGGGGTCGCGGTGCATCCAGGACCCCGGTGCCGATCCGGAATTCGGCAAGCAGAGCGATGAGGACTGCCTGAACCTGAACGTGTGGACTCCCGCGATGAAGGGAGCGCCGCGGCCGGTCATGGTGTGGATCCACGGCGGCTCGTTCACCGGTGGCAGCGGCAAGATCTACGACGGCCGGTGGCTCGTGTCGCGCGGCGACGTCATCGTCGTCACCATCAATTATCGGCTCGGGACGCTGGGGTTCCTTGCCCATCCGGCCCTCGGCCCGGCCGGCGACGTCGGCAACTACGGATTGCAGGACCAGCAGGCGGCATTGCGCTGGGTCAGGGACAACATCGCCGACTTCGGCGGCGACCCGGACAAGGTGACCGTCGCAGGGGAGTCGGCGGGCGGCATGTCGGTATGTGATCACCTGGTGGCGCCGGGCTCGAAGGGATTGTTCCGCGCGGCGATCATTCAGAGTGCGCCGTGCGGCGCTCAGGCCGACCTGCCGACCGCAGAATGGCACAGCGTCGACTACGCCGCCAAAGTCGGATGCGGAGATCCGAAGACCGCCGCGGACTGCCTGAGGTCATTGCCGCTGGACAAACTGCGAGAACCGGTGACTTTCTACAACATCGGCGACGACGCGCTGGCCGGACCCGTGACCGGCAGCGCGGCGCTTCCGGTCGATCCGGTCACCGCGATCGCACAGAATGAGGCCGCACGTGTACCGGTGCTGATCGGCACGAACCGCGATGAGTTCACGCTCTTCGTTGCGCTGCAGTATTTGCGGTTCGGAGAGGTCTACACCTCCGAGCGGTATCCGGAACTGCTGCGAGATACGTTCGGCGCCAATGCTGTTGCCGTCGGCGAGCGCTACCCGCTCAGCGATTACGGCGGCAATGTGCCATCCGCGTACTCGGCCGCGGTCACCGACGGGGTGTTCTCGTGTGTCAACGAGCGGATGGGCGACGACCTCGCCCGGGTGGGGCCGGTCTACGCCTATGAGTTCAACGACCGCAATGCGCCCGCGCCGGAGGCGATGCGCACATTGCCGTTTCCGGTCGGCGCCAGCCACTCATTAGAGCTGCGCTTTCTCTTCGAGATCGGCGGTGCAGAGCCGTTGGACCCCCCGCAACAGAAACTGTCGGACCAGATGCTCGACTACTGGAGCCGGTTCATCGCCGATGCGTCGCCCGATGCCGTCGGCCAGCCGGAGTGGCCCGCCGTTGGTGCCGACGGCGCCGGGCAGCCGTGGATGTCGTTGCAGCCCGACGGCAGTCGCGTCGTCACCGACTTCGACGACAGCCACCAGTGCGCGTTCTGGGCGAACCTGCCCGGCTGATCCTTAGGCTTGCCAGATGCCGACCCCCGATCCCCGGACGTTCGCCGAGGAGTGGGTGCGCGCGTGGAACGCCCACGACGTGGAGGCCGTGCTCGCGCATTTCCACGACGACATCGAGTTCACCTCGCCGGTGGCGGCGCGCGTGCTACCCGACTCTAAAGGCGTGGTCCGTGGCAAGGATGCGTTGCGTCACTATTGGACAACGGCCTTGACGATGCTGTCCGACCTTCACTTCGACGTCATCGGGGTGTACCAGGGCGAGTCGACGCTGGTGATCAACTACCGGAACCACCGAAGCGAACTGGTCAACGAGGTGCTGACCTTCGACGGCGACCTGGTGCGAGTGGGTCACGGCACGTATCTGCGCTGACGTTTTCGTTGAGTCTGCGGTGATGGCGACGAAGTGCGAGAGACCGCCGCCGCCGACGCAGAATCAACTCGCGTGACCCAGCAGGTGATGTCGGCCGACGATGGTCAAAAACGACGTGTATCAGTGCCGCCGCTGGCACGATCAAAGCTCGTGGAAAGCGATTCAACTCGTCCGCGCTTGGCCGGACTGCATCACTTTGGGATTTCGGTGGCCAACCTTGAGCGCAGCATTCGTTTCTATTGCGACGTGCTCGGCGCTGATCTCTTGATGGCGGATACCCCCGAGGGTGAGGACAGCCGTCGTTTCCCAGGGCGCGCGGCGATTCTGAGCCTGGGCGGCCAAGTGTTTGACCTGTGCGAGCATTCGAGCAACGCAGGTGAACGGTTCGACCCTGTGCGTACCGGTCTGGATCATTTCGCGCTTGAGGCTGAGTCTTTGGATGACCTCCGGGCATGGGCGAGTTGGCTTGACACCTCTGGTGTTGCGCGATCGGAGATCCGGAACGTAGCCGGGGACCTCGGAACAATGTTCGACTTCGTCGATCCTGACGGAATCCAGATAGAGTTCGCCCGCTACAACCTCGGCTGAAGTGAGCCGATGGTGACCTCGGCGAGCCCGGGCTCCATGCGAACCACATACGGGGCGAGCGACGCGAAATACGCCACCCGGACCATCGCTGCCGTCGAGAACTGGCGGGCACCGCCCGGATGTCCGGCGAGGCGTTTCCACATCTTGTAGGTGGTGGTCGGAGCGGCCATGGCGAGCTACCTTACTCTGGAGTAAGAAAGCGCCACCGCAGCGCGGCCGCGCGGGCCGCCTGCCAGCGCGGCAATGCCATGGCCAGGGATTTGGAGCAACCACAGATCTGAGGCATACTGTTCGGGTTGCCTTGAGCCGGGTTTGCGCCTGGCCGGGCATACAACCGGCGCCCAAACGGGCGCACACGGTGCCATCTTCGACGAAGGCGGAATTTCCGTCGAGTCGAAGTGCGCGTGCGGGTGACACACCCGACCGCGGGGACCGGTGAACTTCAGACAGGTAAACAGCGGCGGCAACACCAGCGCTGTGTCCGCGTGGATAACCCACGGGGGCGAAGCGCAGGGACCAGGTCCGGTAACGGGCCGGCCGATGTACGAAGCAGGAGCGAGGTAGGAGAAGCGTGGCGGGACAGAAGATCCGCATCAGGCTCAAGGCCTACGACCACGAGGCGATTGACGCCTCGGCGCGAAAGATCGTTGAAACGGTCACCCGTACAGGCGCCAGTGTCGTAGGTCCAGTGCCGCTGCCGACCGAAAAGAACGTGTATTGCGTCATCAGGTCCCCGCATAAGTACAAGGACTCGCGGGAGCACTTCGAGATGCGCACGCACAAGCGACTGATCGACATCCTCGACCCGACGCCGAAGACCGTTGACGCCCTCATGCGCATCGATCTGCCGGCCAGTGTCGACGTCAACATCCAGTAGGAGACCCACGAGAAATGGCTAGAAAAAGCATTCTGGGCACCAAGCTGGGCATGACGCAGGTGTTCGACGAGAACAACAAGGTCGTGCCCGTGACGGTCGTCAAGGCCGGCCCCAACGTTGTCACGATGATCCGTACTCCGGAACGCGACGGTTACAGCGCGGTGCAGCTCGCCTACGGCGAGATCAGCCCGCGCAAGGTGAACAAACCGCTGTCCGGGCAGTACGCCGCGGCGGGGGTCAACCCGCGCCGTCATATCGCGGAGTTCCGGCTCGACGACGAGGCCGCCGCAGCAGAATTCGAGGTCGGCCAGGAGTTGACCGCCGAGATCTTCAGCGACGGCGCCTATGTCGACGTGACGGGCACCTCCAAGGGCAAGGGTTTCGCGGGCACCATGAAGCGTCACGGTTTCAAGGGCCAGGGCGCGAGCCACGGCGCGCAGGCTGTGCACCGTCGTCCAGGCTCGATCGGTGGCTGCGCCACCCCCGGCCGTGTGTTCAAGGGCACCCGCATGTCGGGCCGGATGGGCAGCGACCGCATCACGACGCAGAACCTGGTGGTGCACAAGGTCGATGCCGAGAACGGCGTGCTGTTGATCAAGGGCGCGATCCCCGGTCGCAACGGCGGACTGGTGACGGTCCGCAGCGCAATCAAGCGAGGCGAGAAGTAATGGCCACCAAGACCGTGAAGATCGACGTTCACACCCCGGCAGGCAAGAAGGACGGCTCCGTCGAGCTGCCCGCCGAGCTGTTCGACGTCGAGCCGAACATCGCGCTGATGCATCAGGTGGTGACGGCGCAACTGGCGGCCGCCCGTCAGGGCACGCACTCGGCCAAGACCCGCGGCGAGGTCCGCGGTGGCGGCCGGAAACCGTACCGGCAGAAGGGAACCGGCCGTGCCCGACAGGGTTCGACGCGGGCTCCCCAGTTCACCGGTGGCGGCGTGGTGCACGGCCCCAAGCCGCGCGACTACAGCGAGCGGACCCCGAAGAAGATGATTCGTGCCGCACTGCTCGGCGCGCTGTCCGACCGGGCCCGCAACGGCCGCATCCACGCGGTGACCGAGCTCGTCGAGGGGCAGACGCCGTCGACGAAGAGCGCCAAGACGTTCCTGGCCACGCTGGTCGAGGGCAAGCAGGTGCTCATCGTCATCGGCCGCAGCGACGAGGCCGGCGCCAAGAGCGTGCGCAATCTTCCTGGCGTCCATCTGCTCTTGCCGGACCAGCTCAACACCTACGACGTGCTGCACGCCGACGACGTGGTGTTCAGCGTCGAGGCGCTGGATGCCTACATCAGCGCCAACACGAAGACTGACGAGGAGGTTTCGGCCTGATGTCGACCATCACCGATCCGCGCGACATCATCCTGTCGCCGGTCATCTCCGAGAAGTCCTATGCGCTGATCGAGGACAACGTCTACACGTTCGTCGTCCACCCCGACTCGAACAAGACCCAGATCAAGATCGCGATCGAGAAGATCTTCAAGGTCAAGGTCTCGTCCGTGAACACCGCCAACCGCCAGGGCAAGCGCAAGCGCACCCGCGCAGGCTACGGCAAGCGCAAGAACACCAAGCGCGCCATAGTCACGCTCGCCGAGGGCAGCAAGCCGATCGATCTGTTCGGAGCACCGGCGTAACCGCCGGGTAAGGGATTAGAAGACATGGGAATTCGCAAGTACAAGCCGACGACCCCCGGTCGCCGCGGTGCAAGCGTCTCCGACTTCGCCGAGATCACTCGCACGGAGCCGGAGAAGTCGCTTGTGCGCCCGCTGCACGGCAAGGGCGGACGTAACGCGCACGGCCGAATCACCACCCGGCACAAGGGCGGCGGCCACAAGCGCGCCTACCGCGTGATCGACTTCCGTCGCCACGACAAGGACGGCGTCGACGCCAAGGTCGCACACATCGAGTACGACCCGAACCGCACCGCCAATATCGCGCTGCTGCACTACCTGGACGGCGAGAAGCGCTACATCATTGCGCCGCAGGGTCTGGCGCAGGGACACATTGTCGAGTCCGGCGCGAACGCCGACATCAAACCCGGCAACAACCTGCCGCTGCGCAACATCCCCGCAGGCACGCTGATCCACGCTGTGGAGCTGCGTCCGGGCGGCGGCGCCAAGATGGCCCGCTCGGCAGGCGCGTCGATTCAGCTGTTGGGCAAGGAAGGCACCTACGCCTCGCTGCGTATGCCCAGCGGTGAGATCCGCCGTGTCGATGTGCGCTGCCGCGCCACCGTCGGCGAGGTCGGCAACGCCGAGCAGGCGAACATCAACTGGGGCAAGGCCGGCCGTATGCGGTGGAAGGGCAAGCGCCCCACCGTTCGTGGTGTCGTGATGAACCCGGTCGACCACCCGCATGGCGGCGGCGAGGGCAAGACCTCCGGTGGCCGTCACCCGGTCAGCCCGTGGGGCAAGCCCGAGGGCCGGACCCGTAAGCGCAATAAGCAGAGCGACAAGCTCATCGTCAGACGCCGGCGCACCGGCAAGAAGCACCACCGGTAGGAGTAGCCGATGCCACGCAGCCTGAAGAAAGGTCCGTTCGTCGACGACCATCTTTTGAAGAAGGTCGACGTACAGAACGAGAAGAACACGAAACAGGTGATCAAGACCTGGTCTCGCCGGTCGACCATCATCCCCGACTTCATCGGGCACACCTTCGCGGTGCACGACGGCCGCAAGCATGTCCCGGTGTTCGTCACCGAGGCGATGGTCGGACACAAGCTTGGCGAGTTCGCACCCACCCGCACGTTCAAGGGTCACATCAAAGATGACCGGAAGGCCAAACGGCGATGACCTCTGTTGAGACCGAATACCCGAGCGCGACGGCGAAGGCCCGCTTTGTCCGCGTGTCGGCGACCAAGGCGCGCCGGGTCATCGACCTGGTGCGCGGTAAGACCGTGTCCGAAGCGCTCGACATCCTGCGCTGGGCGCCGCAGTCGGCGAGCGAGCCGGTCGCCAAGGTGATCGCCAGCGCCGCCGCCAACGCGCAGAACAATGACGGGTTGGATCCCTCGACGCTCGTCGTCGCCGCCGTCTACGCGGATGAGGGTCCGACGGCCAAGCGCATCCGGCCGCGCGCGCAGGGACGTGCGTTCCGAATCCGCAAGCGCACCAGCCACATCACGGTGATCGTCGAGAGTCGTCCGGCACGCGGTGAGCGCGCCGGTCAGTCGGCCAGCTCAACCCGTTCGCGTCGCGCGCAGGGCAGCAAGGCCGCCGCCAAGAAGGCGCCGGCGAAGAAGGCACCCGCAACGAAGGCGACTGCGCAGAAGGCGACCGCTGAGAAGGCACCGGCAAAGAAGGCCGCCAAGAAGGCTTCCGCGGCCGCGAAGTCGGCGACATCGGGCACTGCATCAAAGGCTTCTGACGAAGCGAAGGGAGGCTCGCAATAGTGGGCCAGAAAATCAACCCCCACGGCTTCCGGCTCGGCATCACCACCGACTGGAAATCCCGGTGGTACGCCGACAAGCAGTACAAGGACTACGTCAAAGAAGACGTCGCGATCCGTCGGCTGCTTGCCACCGGTCTCGAGCGCGCCGGTATCGCCGACGTGGAGATCGAGCGCACCCGTGACCGGGTCCGCGTCGACATCCACACCGCAAGGCCGGGCATCGTCATCGGCCGTCGCGGCACCGAAGCCGACCGCATCCGGGCCGACCTGGAGAAGCTGACGAAAAAGCAGGTTCAGCTGAACATCCTCGAGGTGAAGAACCCTGAGTCGCAGGCTCAGCTGGTCGCCCAGGGTGTCGCCGAGCAGCTCAGCAACCGCGTGGCATTCCGTCGCGCGATGCGCAAGGCCATCCAGTCCGCGATGCGTCAGCCCAACGTCAAGGGCATCCGGGTGCAGTGCTCCGGCCGCCTCGGCGGCGCCGAGATGAGCCGCTCGGAGTTCTACCGCGAGGGCCGCGTTCCGCTGCACACGCTGCGCGCCGACATCGACTACGGCCTGTATGAGGCCAAGACGACGTTCGGCCGCATCGGCGTGAAGGTCTGGATCTACAAGGGCGACATCGTCGGCGGCAAGCGCGAACTCACCGCCGCCGTTCCCGCGGGCGCCGATCGTCCGCGCCGCGAGCGTCCGTCGGGCAGCCGTCCGCGTCGCAGTGGCGCGTCGGGGACCACCGCCACGAGCACCGAAGCCGGTCGCGCGGCATCCGGCGGCGAAGCCGGCCCCGCACAGTCGGGTACCGAGGAGGCACCCGCCGTCGCGGAGGCGTCGACAGGCACCGAGGCCGCTGCAGGCGCTGCAACCGAGGCGACCCCGGAGTCAACCCAAAGCACGGAGAGCTAGCCATGTTGATTCCCCGTAAGGTCAAGCACCGCAAGCAGCATCACCCGCGTCAGCGCGGCATCGCCAGCGGCGGTACGACGGTGAGTTTCGGTGACTACGGCATCCAGGCACTGGAGCACGCCTACGTCACCAACCGGCAGATCGAGTCAGCTCGTATCGCGATCAACCGGCACATCAAGCGTGGCGGCAAGGTGTGGATCAACATCTTCCCCGACCGCCCGCTGACCAAGAAGCCTGCCGAAACCCGCATGGGTTCGGGCAAGGGTTCGCCGGAGTGGTGGATTTCCAACGTCAAGCCGGGTCGCGTGCTGTTCGAGTTGAGCTATCCCGACGAGAAGGTCGCCAGGGAGGCGCTGACCCGCGCCATCCACAAGCTGCCGATCAAGGCACGCATCGTTACCCGAGAGGAGCAGTTCTGATGGCAGTAGGAGTGACGCCGGGCGAACTGCGCGAGCTGACCGACGAAGAGCTGCATGAGAAGGTGCGCGAGTCGAAGGAAGAGCTGTTCAATCTGCGCTTCCAGATGGCGACCGGCCAGCTGGCCAACAACCGTCGGCTGCGGGTAGTGCGTCAGGAGATCGCGCGCGTGTACACCGTGCTGCGCGAACGTGAGTTGGGTCTGGCTTCCGGACCCGTTGGTGAGGAATCGTAATGGCAGAGAAGGCAACCAAGGGTCCGGCGTACACCCCGCGGACCGAGAAGCCGCGCAACCGTCGCAAGACGCGCATCGGCTACGTGGTGAGCGACAAGATGCAGAAGACCATCGTGGTCGAGCTGGAGGACCGGGTGAAGCACCCGCTCTACGGCAAGATCATCCGCACCACGACCAAGGTCAAGGCGCACGACGAGAACGGCATCGCGGGCATCGGCGACCGGGTGTCGCTGATGGAGACCCGTCCGCTGTCGGCCACCAAGCGCTGGCGGCTCGTCGAGATCCTCGAGAAGGCCAAGTAGCAGTTTCTGCGCGAGCAGACGCAATCCCCCGACACACCTGGTGTGTGCGGGGGATTGTTGCTTCTGGGCGCCCTTTACTTCTTCTCGCGCCACGCCCGCTCGAACGGCAGCCGCCACGCGTTGGGTGCGACGAGTTGGTGAATCGCGTTGGGCCCCCACGTACCTTGCGGGTATGACTTGACCGGCGGCGGGTCGGCCAGCAGGTCCTCCGAACGCTCCCAGAGCGACTCGATGCCCTCTGCGGTGGTGAACAGGGTGTGGTCGCCGCGCATCGCGTCGAGGATCAGCCGCTCGTACGCCTCGAGCACGTCGTTCATGGTGTCGGTCTCTTGAGTGGAGAACTGCATCGAGAGCTTGTCGAGCTTCATTCCGGGTCCTGGTCGCTTGCCGTAGAAGGACAGCGACACCTTGGAGTTGTCGGCGAGGTCGAAGGTGAGGTGGTCGGGTCCCTGTGAGCCGACGCCGGAGCCCGAAGGGAACATGGACCGCGGCGCCTCTTTGAACGCAATCGAGATGATCCGCATGCCCTCGGCCATCCGCTTACCCGTACGTAAGTAGACCGGGACGCCCGCCCAGCGCCAGTTGTCGATACCGACCTTCAGTGCGATGAACGTCTCGGTATCGGAATCCCTTGCCACACCCTCCAATTGGCGGTATCCCGCGAACTGGCCGCGCACCACGTCGGAACACCTGATCGGCAGCATCGACCGGAACACCTTGTTCTTCTCTTCGCTGATGGCACGCGGCTCCAGGGCCGTCGGCGGCTCCATCACGACGAACGCCATCACCTGCAACAGGTGAGTGACCACCATGTCCTTATAGGCGCCGGTGCTTTCGTAGAAGTTGGCACGCTCGTCGAGCCCGAGGGTCTCTGGGATGTCGATCTGAATGTGGTCGATGAAGTTGCGGTTCCAGATCGGCTCGAAAAGGCCGTTGGCGAACCTGAACGCCAGGATGTTCTGTGCGGCCTCTTTGCCGAGGAAGTGGTCGATGCGGAAGATCTGGCGCTCGTCAAAGGTTTCGTGCACGAAGTCGTTGAGCTCAACGGCACTCGCCAGGTCGGTACCGAACGGCTTCTCCATGACGACGCGTGACCGTTCCACCAACTTCGCGTCCCGCAGCATGGTGATGACGGCGCGGGCGGCCTTCGGCGGTACCGACAGATAGTGCAGTCGACGGACGTCGGGACCCAGCTTCTTCTCGGCCTCCTCGACGGCGGCCGCAAGCGCCTCGGGACCCGCGCCCTGCGGGACATAGGTGACCGTCTCGGCGAAGCGGTCCCACTCGTCTTTGGTGATCTTGTGCGTTCCGAAGTCGTCGATCGCCTCTTTGGCGAGCTTGAGGAAGTCGTCTCGCGAGATGTCCTCCAACGAGGTGGCGACGATCTCGATGTTGGGCGCCAGCTCCGACTGGTCCAGATACGCCAGGCCCGGGATCAACTTTCGCCGGGCCAGGTCGCCCGTCGCGCCGAATAGGACGACGACGTGCGGATCGACCGCAGAATCGTCGTTGCGGCGTGGGCGAGCGCCCGGTGCCGGATAGGAGATGGTCTGCGCTTTGCTAGTCGCCACGTTCGGCATACTTCCACCGCTGGAATCTTCGCGCACGCTATGCCGCCCTCCGCCACCGCGCAGTCACAAGTCGGACAACGTGTCGTTACCCCCGATCCCCGCCGACCAACCCTCGCGTCGCTGGTATTGCCACCATCGTCAATTTCTCAGCAACCGGATATGCAACCGGTGTAATCTCCGGGCGGTTGGGGACCACGCGGCGACGCACCTACTCAGACGAGGCTGGCCATGGCGACCGAATTCAACGGCAAGATCGAGTTGGATATCCGCAATTCCGAGCCGGATTGGGGCCCTTACGCTGCACCCACCGCACCCGAGGGCGCGCCCAACATCCTCTATCTCGTCTGGGACGACACCGGCATCGCCACATGGGACTGCTTCGGCGGTCTTGTCGAGATGCCGACGATGAGCCGCATCGCCGAACGCGGTGTTCGGCTCTCTCAGTTCCACACCACGGCGCTGTGCTCACCGACGCGCGCTTCGCTGTTGACCGGACGCAACGCCACCACCGTCGGCATGGCGACCATCGAGGAGTTCACCGACGGCTTCCCGAACTGCAACGGCCGCATCCCCGCCGATACCGCGCTGCTCCCCGAGGTGTTGAACGAGCGGGGTTACAACACCTACTGCGTCGGAAAGTGGCACCTGACACCGCTGGAGGAGTCCAATGTGGCGGCCACAAGGCGCCATTGGCCGCTGTCCCGCGGGTTCGAGAGGTTCTACGGCTTCATGGGCGGCGAGACCGACCAGTGGTATCCCGACCTGGTTTACGACAACCATCAGGTCGCTCCGCCGGCAACGCCGGAGGAGGGCTATCACCTGTCGAAGGACCTCGCCGACAAGACGATTGAGTTCATCCGCGACGCAAAGGCGGTCGCGCCGACCAAGCCGTGGTTCTCCTATCTTTGCCCAGGCGCGGGCCACGCCCCGCATCACGTCTTCAAGGAGTGGGCCGACAAATACGCAGGCAAGTTCGATATGGGCTACGAGGCCTACCGCGAGATCGTGCTTGAGAACCAGAAGAAGCTCGGCATCGTGCCGCCCGACACTGAATTGTCCCCGGTGAACCCGTATCTCGACGTGAAGGGTCCCAACGGCGAGGCCTGGCCGTACCAGGACACGGTGCGGCCGTGGGATTCGCTCAACGACGAAGAGAAGCGCCTCTTCAGCCGGATGGCCGAAGTGTTCGCCGGGTTCCTGTCCTACACCGATGCTCAGATCGGTCGCGTCCTCGATTATCTCGAGGAGTCCGGGCAGTTGGACAACACGATCATCGTCACCATCTCCGACAACGGTGCGAGCGGCGAGGGCGGACCCAACGGGTCGGTCAACGAGGTGAAGTTCTTCAACGGCTACATCGACACCGTCGAGGAGAGCATGAAGTACTTCGACCATCTCGGCGGGCCGGAGACCTACAACCACTACCCGATCGGCTGGGCGATGGCATTCAATACGCCCTACAAGCTGTTCAAGCGCTACGCCTCTCACGAGGGCGGCATCGCCGACACCGCAATCATCAGCTGGCCCAACGGAATCAAGGCGCATGGTGAGGTGCGGGACTGCTACGTCAACGTCTGCGACGTCACCCCGACGATCTACGACCTGCTGGACATCGCGCCGCCCGACGAGGTCGGTGGCATCGCACAGAAGCCGCTCGACGGCGTGAGTTTCAAAGCCGCTCTGGACGATTCGTCTGCTAACACGGGCAAGGAAACGCAGTTTTACACGATGCTCGGCACCCGCGGCATCTGGCACAAGGGCTGGTTCGCCAACTCCGTCCACGCCGCGACCCCTGCGGGATGGTCGCACTTCGAATCCGACCGGTGGGAGCTCTTCCACATCGAGTCCGACCGCAGCCAGTGCCACGATCTGGCCGCCGAGCAGCCCGACAAACTCGACGAGCTCAAGAAACTGTGGTTCGACGAGGCCGCGAAGTACAACGGGCTGCCGCTTTCCGACCTCAATATCCTGGAGACGATGACCCGCTTCCGGCCGTACCTGGTCGCCGACCGGAAGAACTTCACCTACTACCCGGACAACTCCGAGATCGGTCTCGGGGCAGCGCCGGAGCTGCGCGGCCAATCGTTCTCGGTCCTGGCCGACGTCGCGGTCGACACGACCGGCGCGGAGGGAGTGCTCTACAAGCAGGGTGCGGGGCACGGCGGCCACGTGTTGTTCGTGCAGGACGGTCGACTGCACTACATCTACAACTTCATGGGGGAGGACGAACAGAAGCTGTCGGCGCCTGACCCACTGCCGTTGGGCGACCACGTCTTCGGTGTGCGTTATGACCGCACGGGAACAGTGGAAGGCAGCCACACCCCGCTGGGTGACGTCTCGCTCTATGTCGACGGATCCGTCGTGGCGACGATGTCGCGGGTTCGTACACATCCGGCCAGCTTCGGTCTGTCGGGCGGCGGCGTGGCCGTCGGGCGCAACTCCGGGCAGGCGGTCTCCAGCAGCTACAAGGCTCCCTACCCGTTCACCGGAGGGACGATCGCCAAGGTCGTCGTCGACATCTCGGGCGCGCCCTACATCGACATCGAGCGGGAATTGGCGCAAGCGTTCGCCAAAGACTGATGATGTTGTGGTGATGCGGTTCGGTTTTACGACGTTGGTGCTGCTGACTTTGGTGACCCCCCTGGTCTCGGCATGTGTCCGGACCGACGAAGGCGTGGCGATTCGCAGCGAGAGCGCCGCGACACCCACCGCAGAGCGTCCACAGGAGCCGACGAAATCGACGGAGGACGCGGGTCCTGCGGCGCCGGGCATTGTCACCACGTCGCGCAGCCCGGTTCCTGCGGATACCGTCACCTGTTCGGAGCCGGTCAAGCCTGCCGTGTCGGCCGTCGCACAGGTATCCGATCCGGCCGCACCGAAGATCACCGTGGCCGTCCCCGACGGCTGGTCGAACGGGCCCGGTTCCGGCGACGTCGGCCTGCGGATGCAGGGTCCTGACGGCATGCTCGCGACGGTGACCATCGCGCAGACAAAGCTCGATCCCGCCGAGGCGTTCACCGAGTACGCCGACAAGGTGATGGCGGTGTCGGCGGTCAGCAGCGTGAGCGTGCTGCCCGCCGAACTCTGCGGCTACAGCGGGCAGAAGCTGATGGGCGCGTGGTCAGACACCCCGCAGCAGTCCGTGGAATTCCTCGACCGCATCGTCCACATCTGGACCAACACCGATGACTATCTGGTCGCCGTTCATGTGCAGGCACCGGCCGGAACGGACGGATTCGATGCTGCCTCAACGGTGCTCATCGAGGACTTCGCCGTCGGAATACCCTGACGTGATGCTCACTGAGCTCGTCGAGTTGCCTGGCGGATCGTTTCGGATGGGTTCGACGAGCTTCTACCCGGAAGAGGCACCGATACACACGGTGCAGGTGGCGGCGTTCGCCATCGAACGCCATCCGGTCACCAATGCGCAGTTCGCCGAGTTCGTCGACGACACCGGCTATGTCACCGTGGCCGAGCGGGACTTGGACCCAGCGCGCTATCTCGGGGCGAACCCAGCCGACCTGGTGCCGGGCGCGTTGGTGTTCCGGCCGACGTCTCGGCCCGTCGATCTGCGCGACTGGCGGCAGTGGTGGGAGTGGGAACCGGGCGCGTGCTGGCGGCATCCGTTCGGGCCGGAAAGCGGGATCGACGATCGGCGCGACCATCCCGTCGTGCAGGTGGCGTATCCCGATGCGGCCGCCTACGCGCAGTGGGCGGGCCGCCGACTGCCGAGCGAGGCCGAATGGGAGTACGCGGCGCGCGCGGGGAGCACGTCGACCTATGCGTGGGGTGAGGACGCCGTGCCGGGCGGCGAGTTGATGGCCAACACGTGGCAGGGCCGCTTCCCGTTTCAGAACAACGGCGCTCTTGGCTGGACGGGCACATCGCCGGTCGGCACGTTCCCGCCGAACGGCTACGGCTTGGTCGACATGATCGGCAACGTGTGGGAGTGGACGACGACGGAGTTCTTCGGTCACCACAGGCTCGAGGAACCGGCGCAGGGGTGTTGTCCGCCGCCCGATGATGCGGACCCGTCGATCAATCAGGCACTCAAGGGTGGCTCACATCTGTGCGCTCCGGAGTACTGCCATCGGTACCGGCCCGCGGCGCGGTCGCCGCAGTCGCAGGACAGTGCGACCACACACATCGGATTCCGCTGCGCGGCCGATACGGCCTAGTCAGGGTGTCGCTCGCGGCTAGTGTCAGCGCCGTGACCGCGAGACGCCGGGTGATTCTCTGGGGGCCAGGGTCGATCGGCAGTGAGCTGCTGACGGCGATAATCGACCACCGCGACGACCTCGAAATCGTCGGCGTGAAGGTGTATTCCGATTCCAAGAACGGGGTCGACGCAGGCGAACTGGTGGGTCGGGACCCGATCGGCGTCGCGGCAACCAACGACGACGGCGCGCTCGTCGCACTCGACGCCGACTGCGTCATCTACACACCGCGCAACGGCGACATCGACGAGGTCTGTCGCCTGCTTGCCAGCGGCAAGAACGTCGCCACGACAGTCTTCGGGTTCTATCCGCCCAGGCTGCCCGATGCCGACCATCAACGGCTGGAGGCCGCCTGCCGCGAAGGCAACACCACGTTTCACGCAAGCGGTATCAACCCCGGCAACCTGTCCGGTGTCCTGCCACTCGCGCTGTCCGGGATGAGTCGCACGATCGACAAGATCACCCTGCAGGAGCGTGCCGACATGACGCTCTACGACAGCACCGACATCAGCTTCGGCAACATGAAGTTCGGTGCGCCGTGCGACGTTGTCAACCCCGACGTCGACGAGTACCTGCGCGATATGAAATCGATGTTCGTCGAACAGATCTGGCTGCTCGGGGACGCACTCAACGCTGACCTCGACGAAGTCACCGTCGACATCGAGGCCATACCCGCGCAGGAGGACCACCAGATCTTCGACCGGCTCCTGCGCGCAGGCACCACGGCGGGCCAGCGCTGGAACATGATCGGCAGGCGCAACGGTGAACCGCGCGTGGAAATCGAGACGCTGTGGACGGTCGGCAACGAGTACCCCGAGCATTGGCCGGCGCCCGAGCACGGTTGGACGCTCACCATCGAGGGCGACCCGTCGATGCGCGTCCACTTCCTGACGCTGGCCAGCTTCACCCGCAACGCGAGCATCGCCGAGCACGCTCAAGCCGCAAACATCGCCACCGGAATGCAGGTGCTCAACGCCGTGCCCGCGGTGTGCGACGCGCCTTGCGGTTTCGCGACCAACGCGACGCTTCCGTTGATCCGCAGCGCCACCGGCTTCGCTCGCTAAGCTGACTACCCGCCGAAGCGGTCGAACCGGACGATGTCCTGCCAGATCGTTCCGGCGCTGTCGCGGAAGCTGAAGCCCGCAGGCTCGGCGAGTTCGCGCAGTTCGGGCGCGCTGAGTCGGTCCGGATCGGGAAAGCTCTCGAGAAAGACGAGCGATCCGCCGGGCTTGACGACACGCGCCAGCGATCGCAGGCAGCCCGCCTTGTCGGGGACCTCGCCGATCACGCTCACCGAGAACGCGACGTCGAAGGTGTCGTCGGGAAATGGCAGACCGGCGCCCGCGTCGCCGCTGTGGAATCCGACATTGCGGTGGCCGAACCGGTCGAGCTTGCGGCGAGCCTTGTCCAGCATCTCGGGCTGGATGTCGAAGAGTTCCAGCCGGCCACTGGGGAGTCGCCCAGCGACTTCGATGCTGAAGAAGCCGGGACCTGGCCCCAACTCGAGCACCGTCTCGGTGCCGGTCAGCTCCAGTGCGTCGGCCAACCGCCCAGGATTGGCGAGAAGGCGGCGGACCGGATTGTCGAGCAGGAAGGCGGCCTGATGCGGGTAGGGAAAGCTCCCCACCCTCCTGGACTGCCGCATCAGGGTATCCATCCAGGTCGTGGGCATTTTCGGCTCCTTTCGTCAGTTGAAGTTAGGCTACCCTTATTTAGGCCTGAATCGGGGCCTCCCCTCCGCGAGCGTGCGCAGAATGCCGCCGTGTACCGGCGTGTCGTGTGCAGACACGCACCCTCGCGGGGCAAACCGGACGGATTTGGAGCATTGCTGGTCGTCGCCTAGAATTCACTGGTTGCCTTGGGCAGACCTCGGCCAGCCGCTGATGCTTGTAGCTCTTCGCGCAAGCGCTCATCGCCGGCAGGCCCTGCGTGCTCTTCGGTGACGCAAGACCGCGCACGTCAGGGTCGGTAATCCTGCGTGCACACGTAACCAGGTCGAGGAGATCGAGTGATTCAGCAGGAATCGCGGGTGAAGGTCGCCGATAACACGGGCGCCAAGGAGATCTTGTGCATCCGCGTGCTCGGTGGCTCGTCGCGGCGATATGCCGGCATCGGCGACATCATCGTGGCCACCGTCAAGGAGGCCATCCCCGGTGGCAACGTCAAGCGCGGCGAGGTCGTCAAGGCCGTCATCGTGCGCACCGTCAAGGAGCGCCGCCGCGCCGACGGCAGCTACATCAAGTTCGACGAGAACGCCGCGGTCATCATCAAGCCGGACAACGATCCGCGCGGGACGCGCATCTTCGGCCCCGTCGGCCGTGAACTGCGCGAGAAGCGCTTCATGAAAATCGTCTCGCTCGCTCCGGAGGTGTTGTAGATGAAGGTCCACAAGGGCGACACCGTCCTGGTCGTCTCGGGCAAGGACAAGGGCGCCAAAGGCAAGGTGCTGCAGGCGTTTCCGACTCGCAACAAGATTCTTGTCGAAGGCGTCAACCGCATCAAGAAGCACACCCCGATATCCCGCACCGAGCGTGGTGCGTCCTCGGGCGGCATCGTCACCCAGGAGGCGCCGATCCACGTGTCAAACGTGATGGTGGTCGACTCCGACGGCAAGCCGACCCGCATCGGTTACCGGAAAGACGATGAGAGCGGCAAGAACGTCCGCATCGCCAAGACCAACGGCAAGGACATCTGAGAATGACCACGGCTGAGAAGACAGAGAAGTCGCTG
The DNA here is from genome assembly GCF_003719305.1 of Mycolicibacterium stellerae. GTDB lineage: Bacteria > Actinomycetota > Actinomycetes > Mycobacteriales > Mycobacteriaceae > Mycobacterium > Mycobacterium stellerae. Next base: position 49,051 of record NZ_RARC01000016.1, on the reverse strand, counting down.
CCCCGCCTGAAACAGCGCTACCGCGAGGAGATTCGCGACTCGCTGCAAAAGGACTTCAGCTACGGCAACGTCATGCAGATCCCCGGTGTGGTCAAGGTCGTGGTGAACATGGGCGTCGGCGACGCCGCCCGCGACGCCAAGCTGATCAACGGCGCGGTCAACGACCTGGCGCTGATCACCGGCCAGAAGCCCGAGGTGCGCAAGGCGACGAAGTCGATCGCCCAGTTCAAGCTGCGCGAAGGCATGCCGATTGGCGCCCGCGTGACGCTGCGCGGCGACCGGATGTGGGAGTTCCTGGACCGGCTGATCTCGATCGCGCTGCCGCGTATCCGCGACTTCCGTGGGTTGAGCCCCAAGCAATTCGACGGCCGCGGCAACTACACCTTCGGGTTGTCCGAGCAGTCGGTGTTCCACGAGATCGACGTGGACTCCATCGACCGCCCCCGTGGCATGGACATCACCGTCGTCACCTCGGCGACGAACGACGACGAAGGACGAGCGCTGTTGCGGGCCCTCGGCTTTCCGTTCAAGGAGAACTGAACAGATGGCAAAGAAGGCTCTGGTCAACAAGGCCAATAAGAAGCCCAAGTTCAAGGTGCGCGGCTATACCCGCTGCAACAGGTGCGGCCGTCCGCACGCGGTCTACCGCAAGTTCGGGCTGTGCCGCATCTGCCTGCGCGAGATGGCGCATGCCGGCGAGCTGCCAGGTGTGCAGAAGTCCAGCTGGTAACCCCAAGACCACGTCCCATTCGAAAGAAAGTTGCGGTAGGCCCTTAAAAAGGGGAACCGCCGCGAGGAAGGTGAACCGGCTGTCATGACCATGACGGATCCGATCGCAGATTTCTTGACACGTCTGCGCAACGCCAATTCGGCGTACCACGATGAGGTGACCCTGCCGCATTCGAAGATCAAGGCGAACATCGCCGAGATCCTCAAGGCGGAGGGCTACATCACCGACTACCACACCGAGGATGCTCGGGTGGGCAAGTCGCTGATAGTCGAGCTGAAGTACGGCCCGAGCCGTGAACGCAGCATCGCGGGCCTGCGCCGGGTGTCCAAGCCCGGTCTGCGGGTGTACGCGAAATCGACCAATTTGCCGCGGGTGCTCGGCGGCCTCGGCGTGGCGATCATCTCCACGTCCTCGGGGCTGCTGACCGACCGTCAGGCGTCACGACAAGGCGTGGGCGGCGAAGTCCTCGCCTACGTCTGGTGAGGGGGAACTAGCTATGTCGCGCATTGGAAAGCAGCCGGTTGCGATACCCGCCGGAGTCGACGTGACGATCGACGGCCAGAAAGTCTCGGTCAAGGGGCCCAAGGGCACCCTTGACCTCGCGGTGGCCGAACCGATCACGATAGCCCGAGACGACGACGGCGCCATCGTGGTGAGCCGGCCCGACGACGAGCGGCGCAACCGCTCGCTGCACGGGCTGTCGCGCACCCTGGTGGCCAACCTCGTCACCGGTGTCACCGAGGGTTACACCGTCAAGATGGAGATCTTCGGCGTCGGCTACCGCGTGGTGGCCAAGGGCAGCAACCTCGAGTTCGCTCTTGGCTACAGCCACCCGGTGCTGATCACCGCACCCGAGGGCGTCACCTTCGCGGTGGAGACGCCGACGAAGTTCTCGATCACCGGTATCGACAAGCAGAAGGTCGGCCAGATCGCCGCCAACATCCGTCGTCTGCGGAAGAATGACCCGTACAAGGGCAAGGGCATCCGCTACGAGGGTGAGCAGATCCGCCGCAAGGTCGGAAAGACAGGTAAGTAGCAATGGCTCAAGCCCAGAAGACAAAAGGCGCAAAGCAGAAGCCCGGAGCGGGGCAGAGTGTCGCAGCGGCCCGCCGCACCTCGCGGCTGCGCAGGCACGCGCGGCTGCGCAAGAAGATCGAAGGATCGGCGGAGACGCCGCGCCTGGTCGTGCACCGCTCCGCGCGCCACATCCACGTGCAGTTGGTCAACGATCTGACCGGCACCACGGTGGCGGCAGCGTCGTCCATCGAGGCCGACGTGCGCGGTGTGGATGGCGACAAGAAGGCTCACAGCAAGCGGGTCGGTCAGCTGATCGCCGAGCGCGCCAAGGCTGCCGGGATCGAGACCGTCGTGTTCGACCGGGGTGGCTACACCTACGGCGGACGGCTCGCGGCGCTGGCCGACGCGGCACGCGAAGGTGGGCTGAAGTTCTGATGATGGCGAATGACCTGAAAACAATTGGAAGGACTACGTAATGGCCGAGCAGGCAGCAGGAGCCGCCGGGCCTTCGAGTTCGGACGGCAGGCCGCCCCGCGGTGACCGCGAGGGCCGGGGACGCCGCGACGATCGTGGCGGTCGTCGCGATCGCGACGGCGGCGAAAAGAGCAACTACATCGAGCGCGTCGTCACGATCAACCGCGTCTCCAAGGTGGTCAAGGGTGGCCGGCGGTTCAGCTTCACCGCCCTGGTGATCGTCGGAGACGGCAACGGCATGGTCGGTGTCGGCTACGGCAAGGCCAAGGAAGTCCCCGCCGCGATCGCCAAGGGCGTCGAGGAGGCTCGCAAGGGTTTCTTCCGCGTTCCGCTGATCGGTGGCACCATCACCCACCCGGTTCAGGGTGAGGCCGCTGCGGGTGTGGTCATGCTGCGCCCGGCCAGCGCCGGTACCGGTGTGATCGCCGGTGGTGCTGCCCGTGCGGTGCTGGAATGCGCTGGCGTGCATGACATCCTGGCCAAGTCGCTGGGCAGTGACAACGCGATCAACGTGGTGCACGCCACCGTTGCCGCGCTGAAGCTGCTTCAGCGTCCCGAAGAGGTGGCGGCCCGCCGTGGTCTGCCCATCGAGGACGTGGCGCCCCCCAGCATGCTGCGGGCGCGCCGTGAGGCCGATGCGTTGGCCGCGACCGCCGCACGTGAAGGATCGGCATAGCCATGGCAGAGCTGAAGATCACCCAGGTGCGCAGCACCATCGGTGCGCGCTGGCGCCAGAAGGAGAGCCTGCGCTCGCTGGGACTGCGCAAGATCCGGCAGTCGGTCGTCCGTGAGGACAACGACCAGACCCGCGGGCTCATCAAGACCGTGCATCACCTCATCGAAGTAGAAGCGGTGGAGCCCGGCGATGAGCGCTCGCGCGAAGAGCAAAGGGCCAAAGCATGACGATCAAACTCCATGACCTGAAGCCGGCTCCCGGCTCGAAGACCGCCAAGACCCGGGTGGGCCGTGGCGAGGGGTCCAAGGGCAAGACCGCTGGTCGCGGTACGAAGGGTACGAAGGCCCGCAAGAACGTCCCCGCGACGTTCGAGGGTGGCCAGATGCCGATTCACATGCGGCTGCCGAAGCTCAAGGGCTTCCGCAACCGGTTCCGCACCTCCTACGAGGTCGTCAACGTCGGCGACCTGGACAAGCTGTTCCCCAAGGGCGGCGACGTCGGTGTCGAGGAACTGGTGGCGGCGGGTGCGGTCCGAAAGAACTCGCTGGTGAAGGTGCTCGGCGACGGCAAGCTGACCGTGAAGGTCAACGTCACCGCGCACAAGTTCAGCGGCAGCGCAAAGGAAAAGATCTCGGCCGCAGGCGGTTCCGCGACCGAGGCCTAACCCGCCGCGCACGACGCCAAAGCCCCCGCACGCCCGGCGTGTCGGGGGCTTTCGCTGGGCGCACCTCCCGTTTGCGGGGACTGCTCAGCGGATGCCCGCCTCGATGTCTGCGACTATCGCGTCGGCCTCTGGTCCGCAGATTGTCGGCAGATCCACCGGGCCTTCGGCCGAGATGGCGTCGACACGGCTTCTCAGGTCACCCGAGGTGACGTGGGCATACAGGCTTGCGCCCGGGCAGGTCGTCTCCGGGCTCTCGTCTCGGTGTCCTGCGAGGGTGTCTGTCGGGATTCCGAACTGCTGTGCCGCCCAAGCAAATGCGAGCGCGGCGCCATCGAGCTGCGCCGCTGTCACCCCTTCTTGGTCGAAGTCACCCTCGCAGACGACGAGGAAGTGGCCGGTGGGGTCGTAATTCGTTGCGGTGTCGCCGACTAGGTTCGGATCCCTGAGTTGGTAGATGTTCCCGTTGCGGTCGACGCTGAGGTGGTAGGCGATATCGATCCACCCTTGCGATTCCTGGTGATATCGCTGGTGCTGGCGAAGGCGCGCGGGCGCGTTCGCATTGTTGCCGAGCAGCACCTCTGTGTGGTGAACCGCCATCCTGTTCAGGGTGTGGGGTGTGCCGCCGGGCCGCGCCGAAGCGGCGCCCCAAGCCTTCCGGCACAGCACGACTGATGAACTGGGAGGCGATGCCGCCGCTGCTACCGGCTCCGTCGAGCAGGCGTTGACGGCGGCGACGGCGAGGCCAGCCATCCCGGCCCGGTGCAACAGTCTGCGACGGCTGATCTCCGAGCCGCTGCCTGACCGATGGAGCGGGAACGCATCCATAGCGTCACGATACGCAACCGCTTGGCTCGCTCACCGCAATTGCGGGATCACCTCGGCGGCAAGCCGTTCCATCTGCTCGCGGTCTTCGGCAACGTTCCTGCCGACCGGGTTCAGCAGCACCATCCCGGCGCCCGCGTCGATCACCTCACCGACACCGCGCACGACGTCGTCTGGTGTGCCTGACACCGGGACATCCTCGATGCCCGGCATGTCTCCATAGATGCGGTGCAGTCCGGCGACCACCCGCTCGCGGGCATGCCCCGCGTCGTCGTCGACGGTCACGTATACCCGCTTACCGATGGTGAATCGCGTTGCGTCCTTACCTTGTTCGTCGAGTTCGTGGCGGACCGTCCGCACCGCCTTGGCGAACGTCTCCGTGGTCGACGAGCCCGCACCGATGAAGGCGTCTCCGAGACGCACGGCTCGGGCCAGCGCCTTGGGGGCGGTGCCGCCGATCCATAGCGGCGGGTGTGGGCGCTGCACCGGCTTCGGCGCAATCGGCAGGCCGTCGACGTCGCGGAACCGGCCGTGGAACGTCACCTTCGGTTCGTCGGACCACGAAGCCTTCATCAGCTCGATGCCTTCGGTGAAGTAACTGACGAACGTCGAGGGATCCACACCGAACGCCGGAAACGGTCTGCGCTTTCCGCCGTGGCCGATGCCGACGTCGACCCTGCCGTGGCTGAGACGGTCGACGGCGGTGACGGCCCACGCCAGCTGCAGCGGGTCGTGCAGCGTGGTGATCAGCACCGCAACGCCCAGCCGCAGCCGGGTCGTACAGGAGGCGGCGTATGCGAGCATCTCCAGCGGCGCGATCTGCGGCGAGCCGCCGACGACCTGCTCCATCGTCCAGCCGCCTTCGAAGCCGAGCTCCTCGGCACGGGCGAGGTAGGCCTTGACGCCTGCATCGTCGAAGCGGTCGTAGTCCAGCTGGGGGATTGAGATCGAGAACCTCACGATTCCACGGTAGGCGTCGAAGCTGAACGCGCACTCGCGTCGGTAGGCTCGGGCCATGTTCAGCTTCCTGCCCGGCATTCCCGGCGCCGACGACCTGCGCTCTTTGGTCCGCAAAGTAGATACCGCCCGCCACCACGGGGTGCCTGACGGTTGCGTGCTCGAGCTAGATCTGATGTCCGCGCCGCCCGAGGCGAGCGGGTTCGACCCGATGGCGATCATCGGTGGCAGCGGCAGGCCGCTTGTGCTCAGGGAGGCCATCGCGGCGATTCACCGGGCGGCAGAAGACCCGCGCATATCGGGCCTGATCGCCCGGGTGCAGATCCCGGCCGCCGCGGCAGGACCGGTCCAGGAGCTTCGCGACGCGATTGCCGCGTTCAGCGACGTCAAGCCCTCGCTGGCATGGGCCGAGACCTATCCGGGCACGCTGTCCTACTACCTGGCGTCGGCGTTCCGTGAGGTCTGGATGCAGCCGTCGGGAACCGTCGGCCTCGTCGGCTTCGCGACCAGCGCGCTGTTCCTGCGCGACGCACTCGACAAGGCGGGCATCGAGGCGCAGTTCGTCGCCCGCGGCGAATACAAGTCCGCCGCAAACCTTTTCACGCAGGACCGCTACACCGACGCTCATCGCGAGGCGGACAGCCGGCTGCTGGACAGCCTGCACAACCAGGTGTGGCGTGCCATCGCCGAATCCCGGCACATCGAACCGGCCGCGGTCGACGAGCTGGCGAACAAGGCGCCGCTGCTGCGCGACGACGCCGTCACCGGACGGCTGGTCGACCGGATCGGCTTCCGCGACGAGGCCTACGCGCGCATCGGTGAACTTGTTGGGGGGCCGGGCATTTCGCCGGAAACCGGCGATGCCGACAGCCCCGATGCACCGCCGCGGCTTTACCTTTCGCGTTACGCCAAGGCGACGGCGAACCGGCCGGGCCCGCACATGCCGTCGATCCCCGGCCGCAAGTCCAAGCCGACGATCGCCGTCGTCACCCTGCATGGGCCGATCGTCAGCGGTCGCGGTGGCCCGCAGGTGCTGCCGTTCGGCAACTCCAGCGCAGGCGGGGACACGATCGCCGCGGCGCTGCGCGAGGCCGCCGCCGACGACTCGGTGTCGGCGATCGTGCTGCGCGTCGACAGCCCAGGCGGCTCGGTCACCGGGTCGGAGACGATCTGGCGGGAAGTGAGCCGGGTCCGCGACGGCGGCACACCCGTCGTCGCATCCATGGGTGCGGTGGCGGCATCTGGTGGCTACTACGTGTCGATGGGTGCCGACGCGATCGTCGCCAACGCGTGCACGATCACCGGATCCATCGGCGTGGTGACCGGCAAGCTGGTGGCCCGCGAACTCAAGGACCGGCTCGGCGTCGGCTCGGATTCGGTGCGCACCAACTCCAACGCCGACGCCTGGTCGATCAACAAGCCGTTCACCGACGAGCAGCACGCTCAGGTCGAGGCCGAGGCCGATCTGTTCTACACCGACTTCATCGAACGCGTCGCGCAGGGACGCAAGCTCGCCGTGGACGCCGTCGACGCGGTGGCCCGCGGCAGGGTGTGGACCGGCGCCGACGCACTCGAGAAGGGCCTTGTCGACGAACTCGGCGGGCTGCGCACCGCGATCAACCGGGCCAAGGTGCTTGCCGGGCACGACGAGGACGACGACGTCCGCATCGTCAGCTATCCGGGCTCCTCGTTCCTGGAGTTCCTGCGCCCCAAGCCGTCATCACAACCGGCCGCGGCCTCGTTGTCCGAGGCGGTCGCGGCGATTCTCGGCCGGTCCGTGGTGGAGATGTTCGGCCAGGCGGAGCGGTCGTTGACCGGGGTCTCCGCGTTGTGGTTGGGCGACTACCGCTTCTAGGTCCGCCGGCGTCACGCCGCCTTCTGCAATCCGGCACCGGTGAGGAGGTAGCCCGGCGCGATCGTCGTCGAATCCTCGCAGACGAGGTCGACGAGGGCCGATCCTGCCAGCTCCGGGGTCACGACCTGGCCGAGTTGATAAAGGAAGTCCTGCTCGGACTGCCCGCTGCGGGCCGAATACGCCCGGATCCCTCTTTTTCCGACATCCCCGAACGGAGTCATCCTCGGCATGACCGCGGTGACGCTGATGTCGAGGCCGCTGCGGCGCGACTCCTCCTGGGCATACGCGGCGATGAATCGCTGGGTGGCCTTCGCGCCGGCATATCCGCCGCTGGCCGGCGAACCGTTGATCGCGGCGCCGCTGCTGACCACGACCACCCGGCTGCCAGGGGGCATTGGTTGCAGCAGCGCCTCACGGAGCCATGTGAATGCGATCTTCACATCGGTGTGCCAATTGGCGGAGAACGTTTCCCATGTCTGGTGCTGGATCGATCGCATGACCGGATTCGCGCCCGCAACGATGATCAGAACCGCAGGCTTGTGCCGGTCCATCAGATTCCAGGCCATCGTCGCGTCGGTTGCATCCGCCGCTTCGACCTGGATGTTCTTACTGACCGCGGCCACCTCGTCGAGTGCAGGCCGGGAGCGGGCGACCGCGACCACGGGGGCACCCGCTTCGTCGAATGCGAGGGCGATACCGCGGCCGAGGCCCCGACTGGCACCGACGACGAGGGTCGTCATGTCCGACAGATCACTCATGGTGTCCATTCCTTTCGCGCGGCTCCTTCGTAGAGCCGTCGAATGTGTAGACACCCAAGACCGACGAATCGGGCGCCGTTCTTCCGCCCAGTTTCCGGCCCGGCGGTTGTCAATACTTTGAGGCTGCCGATGAGGGCGAGCCGTAGACGCGAGGGTGAAGTGATGACAGCCGACCTGTTGATCAGGGCGCAGGCCGGGGACGGCGAAGCGTTCCGCGAGTTGACCGAACCCCACCGGCGGGAGTTGGGGGTGCACTGCTATCGGATGCTGGGCTCTTACCAGGACGCCGAGGATGTCCTGCAGGACACGATGCTGTCGGCATGGCAAGGCCTGCGCACCTTCGAAGGCCGTGCGTCGATCCGGACGTGGCTCTACCGCATCGCGACGAACCGATGCCTCAATGCTCTGCGCTCTAACCATCGACGCCCGGCCAAGGAGTGGGAGATGGCCGACATGAATGTGCCCGAGCCGACACGGCTGGGTGAAATCGTTTGGCTCGAGCCGTATCCCGACATCCTGCGGGAAGCCACGGTGGACATCGCGGGCCCGGAAGCGCGGTACGAGCAGGCCGAAGCCATCTCGCTGGCCTTTGTCACCGCACTGCAGCTGCTACCGCCTCGGCAACGCGCGGTGCTCATCTTGCGGGAGGTGCTGGGATATCACGCGATCGAGGTCGCCGAGATGCTCGATTCGTCCGTCGAATCGGTCACCAGCGCACTCAAACGTGCCAGGGCCACTCTGCAGCAGCGGCTTCCCGTTCGCGATGGGGAACAACCTCCGCCACCTGATTCGCCGGCTGAGCGGGCACTGGTGGCCAAGTTTGTCCGTGCGTTCGAAGCCGGTGACGTCGACGGCCTGGTCGAGATTCTGACTGCCGACGTGAACCTTTCCATGCCGCCGGTACCTCTGGAATATCAAGGCCGCGACGTGGTCGCCCGCTTCTACACCGTCATGTTCGGCAGCGGCAGGCGTTACCGGCTGGTGCCGACACGGTCAAACGGCCAGCCGGCGTTCGCGACGTACCTTCAGGCTTCCACCGGCGGGATCTGCCACGGGGCAGGCCTTCTGGTGCTCACCCTCGCAGGCGATCGGATCTGCGCGTTGACGCGATTCGAAAGCGATGCGCTCCGTTGGTTCGGGCTGCCTCGATCGCTGCGCGAGCGCGGCTGAGGGGGTCATCGACCGGCGGCCGCCGCGCCGCGCCACGAGCGGGGCGACGTACCGTGCACCCGGCGAAAGAGCCGGCTGAAATAGCCGGGGTCCGCCATGCCGACTCGACGCGCAATCTCGCCGACGGACAAGTCTGTCTCGGCGAGGAGGCGGCGCGCCTCTGCCATTCTGCGTTCGCTGATCCAATCCACCACGGTGCGTCCGGTGCGTCGGCGCACCACGGTGGTCAGATGTCCCGGGGTCAAGCCGATCTCGTGTGCCACCTCCCGCAGTGACAGCGGCTCGGCGTGGCGCCGTTCGATCACCGCGAACACGTCTGCCAGCAGCGGTTCGCCGGCCCGCGTCAGATCGTCGACGACATCTCCCGCCAGCCGGGCGACATCGATGAGCAGCAGGGTCAGGTGCGAAACGGCTGCCTGCCGGTAACCCTCACGCCGTTCGGTCAATTCCGTGTCGATCGAACCGATGGCGGTGTCCCATACGGAACGCCTCTCCGGTGGCACCCGCAATTCCAGGAGGCCGCCGGGCTGCCCGTGCAGGAACGGGGACAGCAATGGATGCCCATTCCACGCGGGCCATCGCGGCGTGCCGCCACCGCCGAGCACGGACGGGTCGAAGAAAATCCCGACGCCGTCCTCGCGGTCGGCCATCCGCGCCGGGTCGAGCACCTCGCCTGCTGCGGCCACGTAGACGAGGCCATCCGTCGCGGCATACCACAGCGCAGGAAAGTCGTGAATGTGTCGGCCGCGTTCCAGCACGTCATGGCGGCCCCCGCGGACCAGCGAAACCGGAGGTACGTCCAGCCCGGTCGGATATGCATACACGGGGACGCCGCCCCGATGCCGGACGAAACGGGCCAACTGGCTCATCAGCCAAAGATAGTCCAGGTTCTGTCAACTATCGACTAATTATGTTGATAAAGAAGCGTTCACCATGGGGGACATGACCGAACATCATCCATATAGTCCAGTCGGGGACTCTGCGGACAGGCGCGACTACCTGCCCGCCGCCGGCCTGCATGCACTGCTGCCCGGCTATGACCTGCTGACCCGCCTGCTCGGCATGCGCAAGAACTACGACAACCTGGTCGCTCAGGCCGAGTTGGTTGACGGGCTGCGGGTGCTGGAAATTGGCTGCGGCACAGGCAACGTCACCATCCTCGCCAAGCGGCGACAACCAGGAGCGGAGTTGGTCGGTATCGACCCCGACCCGAAGGCGCTTGCCCGCGCGCAGCGCAAGGCGCTTGGACTGACCGGAATCCACTTCGACCGCGGCTACGCCCAGAGCCTGCCATTCGCCGACGGCGAATTCGACCGCGTGCTGTCCTCGATGATGCTGCACCACTTGGACGACGAGACGAAGGCCGCCGCGGCCGCCGAGGTTTTTCGCGTGCTACGCCCCGGCGGCAGGCTGCACATCCTCGATGTCGGTGGCCACATGACGGCCGCAGATGGCTTCGCCGCGCGACGCATGCTCGGCAACGCGCACGCCGCCGGCAACCTCGGCGACGCGATACCGCGGCTCCTGGTCGACGCGGGGTTCGACTGTCGCGAGGTGGCAACGCAGCGGCATCGCTTCATCGGAAGGCTGACGTTCTATTGCGCCACGCGCCCGGGCGCCTAGGCCGGGACCAATCACCGCGAGCGTGCACGCTTGCACGCAATTTCGCGGCGTGTCGTGTGCAGACACGCACGCTCGCGGTGCAGGGCTAGCGCTTGACGGCGCTGACGTAGCTCATATCGGCGAAGAAGCCGATTGCGCCGTCCTCGGGAAACTCGAAGCCGTTGTCGGTGTAGGCATCCGGCATCTTTCTCGCCGAGACATCCCAGCCCCGATCCTCGAGGTAGGAGATGACGTCACTGCGCTTCTCGTGATAGATCAGGTCGCCCATCTCGAAGTCGTGGCCGTATTGCTTGAGCCGATCCGAGATCAGCTGCGACCGCTCATCGGAGAACATGCTGACATCCGGGATGTGCTCAGTGGCGACCCGACTGCCGGGCGCGCTGAGCTCGTCGATCCTGTCGAACAAAAGATCCTGCGCCTCTGGTGGCAGATAGATGAGCAGACCCTCGGCGGTCCACGCTGTCGGTTGACTGGGGTCGAACCCGTTGTCCGACAATGCTTTCGGCCAGACCTCGCGGAGATCGATGGCGACCGTGCGACGGACCGCCTTGGCTTGTGCACCCAACTCGGCCAGCGTGCGCGACTTGAACTCGATCACCTCGGGCTGGTCGACCTCGAACACGGTGGTGCCGTCCGGCCACGGCAATCGGTAGGCCCTGGCGTCCAATCCCGCCGCCAGGATCACGGCCTGACGGACGCCGTCGGCGGCGGCGTCGGTGAAAAGCCGGTCGAAGTGACGTGTGCGCACCGCCATGCCCCTTGCCGCCCGCTCGATGCTGAACCGGGGATCGACGTCCTCGAGGTTGATCTCTCCGTCGAGCGCGCGAACGAAGAAGTCGAGGCCGACGGCGCGCACCAGCGGCTCGGCGTACGGATCGTCGATCAACCCCTCGCGATGGGCGAGCACGCGTTGTGCGGCGACCATGGTCGCCGTCGCGCCAACACTGGAGGCCAGGTCCCAGGAATCGTTGTCAGTTCGGGCCATCATGCTCCCTGCAGTGTCGCCGTCAGATAACCGGAATCGCCCATTATCCTGACCAATTCGTCGTCGGGAAGGGCGAAGCCGTGTCCGTCGTAGAGCGCCTTGGTTGAATAGACGGCGACCTGCCACCCGTGCGACGACAGGTAGTTGCGGGCCTCGTTTCGCTCTCCCGCGTAGAAGAGGTCACTCAGATTGATGTCCGAGCCCGCGCGGCGCCATCGGTCGCTGATTCGATCGGCCCAATCGGCGGGCAGGTTGGTGGTGTCCATGTGCTCGGTCGCCAGGCGACTGCCTGCGGCCGACAGCGCTGTGACGTGGTCGAACAACCGGTCCTGCGCGTCGGGCGGCAGATACGGCAACAAACCCTCGGCGATCCACGCGGTCGGCTGAGCCGAATCGAACCCTGCCGCACGCAGAGCCGACGGCCAGTCGTCGCGCAGGTCGATGGCGACGGTCTTGCGCTGCGCCTTCGGCGCGGCGCCGAGCTCGTCGAGCGTCGCGGTCTTGAACGCGATGACCTCGGGCTGATCGACTTCGTACACATCGGTATTCGCGGGCCAACTCAACCGGTAGGCCCGGGTATCCAGGCCCGCCGCCAGAATGACGGCCTGCCGTATCCCTGCCTCGGAGGCGACGGAGAAGAAGTCGTCGAAAAACCTTGTGCGGACCGCAATCTGCTCGCTCATCGCTCTGCGGGTCATCACCGGATCGTCCGCCTTGAAAGACTCACCGTTGACGACCCTCACGAATTCGTCGAGGCCGACCGCGCGTACCAGCGGCTCGGCGTAGGGGTCGTCGAGGAGTGCGTCGGGGCCCTGGGAGGCGACGGCGCGGGACGCCGCGACCGCGGTGGCGGTGGCTCCCACGCTGGATGCCAGATCCCAACTGTCGTTGTCTGTCCGTGCCACGAGGATTCCTATTGTCGAATTGCGGTGACGGCGAGTGAGTCCCGCATCGGTGCAAGCTCTTCGCTGTCGGGGAAGTGTCGTCCGTACTCGGCGAACATCTCTGTCCTGTCGCGGGCCGTCACCCGCCACCCGTGTTCGCTGAGGTAGTCCACGACGGGGTTGCGCTCACCCGGATAGAACAGGTCAGCGAGGTTCATGTCGAACCCGTGCTTCTGCCATCGTTGACGAAACGCCTCTGCGCGCCGGCCCATGCTCGCACCCGCGTCGGGGTGGTACTCGGTGGCCAGCCTGCTGCCCGGCGCCGACAGCTTGGCGATGTCGTCGAAGAGCCGGTCCTGGGCCTCGGGCGGAAGGTAGACCAACAGCCCTTCTGCCGACCACGCCGTCGGCTTGGTGTCGTCAAACCCGTTGCGGCGCAATGCGGCAGGCCAATCGTCGCGTAGGTCGATGCTGACGGCGCGGCGCTGCGCCGTCGGCTCGGCTCCGATCGACGCCATCGTCGCGTTCTTGAACTCGATCACCTTGGGCTGGTCGATTTCGTAGACGACCGTGCCCGCGGGCCATCCCAACCGGTATGCGCGAGCATCTAGGCCGGAGGCCAGGATCACCGCCTGCGTGATGCCGTCTCCAGTCGCCGCGATGAAGAAGTCGTCGAAGAAACGGGTGCGCACCGCCATCACGTTGGTGATCAACCAGGTGGCGGCCCCGCCGTCGTCGTCGGACATCTCGATCTCGCCGTCGATCAGACGGGTGAAGAAGTCCAGTCCGACGGCGCGCACCAGCGGCTCGGCGAACGGGTCGTCGATCAGCGCGTCGCGCTCTCGGCTGGCGATCGCCCTTGCCGCGGCGACCATGGTGGCCGTGGCACCGACGCTGGTCGCGATGTCCCAGCTGTCTGCGTCGGCCCTGGTCATGGTTGACCGCTGTGGGTGCCGCTGATGTAGCGCAGGTTGGCGAAGGGCGTTTCGCCCTCCAGCGGCGGGTACCCGTTGGCGATCAGCAGCTCATCGAGACCGGTGCCGTTGACGTCCCAGCCACGCTCGGCCAGGTAGTCGCCGGGCTCGTTGCGGTCGCCGATATAGACGAGGTTGGCCCAGTCGAGGTCGTAGCCGTGTTCGCGCCACCGCTCGGCGGCCGACTGCATCTTCTCCATCGCCTCGTCGACGTCCTTCTGATCGATGGGCGGTGGGCCCTCGGTGGCCAGCCGGCTGCCTGCGGCGCTCAGCTCGGTGACGGTGTCCAGCAGCCGGTCCTGGGCGTCGGGCGGCAGGTAGCCAAGCAGTCCTTCCGCGCTCCACGCCGTCGGCTGGTCGGCGTCGAAGCCCGCTTCCTTCAATGCGGCAGGCCAGTCGAAACGCAGATCGACCGCCACGGCGCGGCGATCGGAGGTGGGCTCTGCGCCGATGTCGGCGAGCGCCCGCGTCTTGAACTCGATCACCTGCGGCTGGTCCACCTCGTACACGACGGTGCCCGCGGGCCACTGCAGCCGGTAAGCGCGGGAATCCAGGCCCGATGCCAGGATCACCACCTGCCGGATCCCCGCGGTCGTCGCTTCGATGAAGAAGTCATCGAAGTACTTCGTCCTGACCGCCATGTTGTCGACCATCCGGTCCATCCCGGCGTTCTGATCGTCGTCGACGGCGAACACGGACGGGTCCAACTCGCCGCTGGCCAGCTTGGTGAATACGTCCACACCGACCGCCCGCACCAGCGGCTCGGCGTACGGGTCGCTGATCAACGCGCCATCGATCCTGGTCACCATCGCGCGGGCGGCCGCCACCATCGTCGCCGTCGCTCCAACGCTCGAGGCCAGATCCCAGCTGTCGTCGTCCGTGCGAGCCATGAAGAACCCCTGTCGATCACTGTCCGTCAAACTTACTTAGCTGATGTAACGAGCTGAAAAAGACTGTACGCCCCGAATCTGAAAAGTCGCCTGACCTCTTCTGCCTTGCCCAGCGGATGCGGGGTAGACCTTCGGCAACTGTTACTCTCGGAGACTGCGTGACTCCGCAGGCTGGGCGCAGGTTTATAGCCTGAGCGCACTTGCACCCAGGCTCAGAAGCGAGCCTGGGCTGACAAGCACCCAGGCTGCCGGGGACTGCGCAACAAGACGTAACCGACGCTGGTAGAGACCAGCCCCATTGGCACGCCGCGATATGAGCCCGGCTGCGCAGGAGGAAGAGTGCTCTCGGCTTTCATCTCATCGCTGCGGACAGCTGACCTGCGACGCAAGATCCTCTTCACCCTCGCGATCCTGATCCTGTACCGGGTCGGCGCGTCGATCCCGTCACCCGGTGTCAACTACCCCAACGTCCAGAAGTGCATCACGCAGCTCAGCGGTGGCGACTCGGCGCAGATCTATTCGCTGATCAACCTGTTCTCCGGCGGCGCTCTCCTGCAGCTGGCGGTGTTCGCGATCGGCATCATGCCCTACATCACCGCGAGCATCATCGTGCAGCTTCTCGGGGTGGTCATTCCGCGCTTCGAAGAGCTCCGCAAAGAAGGGCAAGCGGGTCAGGCCAAACTCACCCAGTACACCCGTTACCTTTCGGTTGCATTGGCACTTCTGCAGGCCACCAGCATCGTGGCGCTCGCCGCCAACGGCGGGCTGCTGCAGGGCTGCACCCTCGACATCATCCAGAGCACGTCGATCTTCTCCCTTGCCGTCATCGTCATCGTGATGACCGCGGGCGCCACGCTGGTGATGTGGATGGGCGAGCTGATCCAGGAGCGCGGCATCGGCAACGGCATGTCGTTGATGATCTTCGCCAGCATCGCCGCCCGCATCCCGTCTGAGGGCAAAAACATCCTCGACAGCCGCGGCCCGGTCGTCTTCACCGCCGTCTGCATCGCGGCCCTGGTGATCATCGTCGGCGTCGTGTTCGTCGAGCAGGGCCAGCGCCGCATTCCGGTGCAGTACGCCAAGCGGATGGTCGGCAGGCGAATGTATGGCGGCACGTCGACGTACCTGCCGCTGAAGGTCAACCAGGCCGGCGTCATCCCGGTGATCTTCGCGTCGTCGCTGATCTACATCCCCCACCTGATCACCCAGCTGATCCAGAGCGGCCAGGCCACACCAGGTAACGGCTGGTGGGACAAGTTCGTCGCGAACTACCTCACCAACCCGGCCAGCCCGTCCTACATCGCGGTCTACTTCGGCCTGATCGTCTTCTTCACGTACTTCTACGTGTCGGTCCAATTCAACGTCGACGAGCGTGCCGATGAGATGAAGAAGTACGGCGGCTTCATCCCCGGAATCCGACCCGGCAAACCGACCGCAGATTATCTACGCTTTGTGCTCAACCGGATCACCCTGCCCGGTTCGATCTATCTGGGTGTCATCGCTGTCCTGCCGAACCTGTTCCTTGAGATCGGCAACACCGGTGGCGTGCAGAACATACCGTTCGGCGGTACAGCTGTACTCATCATGGTCGGCGTCGGGTTGGATACGGTCAAACAGATCGAGAGCCAGCTGATGCAGCGCAACTACGAAGGGTTCCTGAAGTGAGGGTCGTACTGCTCGGACCGCCGGGGGCGGGCAAGGGAACGCAGGCGCAGAAGCTGTCCGAGAAGCTCGGCGTTCCGCAGATCTCGACGGGCGACCTATTCCGCGAGAACATCAGCTCCGGCACGCCGCTGGGCCTTGAGGCCAAGCGCTACCTGGACGCAGGCGACCTGGTGCCCTCAGAGCTGACGAACAAGTTGGTCGAGGACCGCATCGGACAGCCGGACGCCGCCGCCGGGTTCATCCTGGACGGTTACCCGCGTTCGGTGGCCCAAGCCGAGGCGCTCGACGAGATGCTGAAAAGCCACGACACCAAGCTGGACGCGGTGCTGGAGTTCGCGGTCTCCGAGGACGAGCTGTTCACGCGCCTTGCGGCCCGCGGCCGCGCCGACGACACCGAAGAGGTCATCCACAACCGGATGAAGGTGTACGCCGACGAGACGAGGCCGTTGCTCGAGTACTACAGCCACAACAACCTGCAGACCGTTGATGCGGTCGGCGGACTCGACGAGGTCTTCGCCCGCGCGCTCCGCGCACTCGGTCGGTGAACCGACCGTTGAGCTGGGGCAGGTAGCCGATGATCACCCTGCCGGGGATGCGCACCCGCAAGGTGGTCGAGCCGCGCACTCCAGGTGAGCTCGACGCGATGGCCGTCGCCGGTGCGCTCGTCGCCGCCGCATTGCAGGCCGTTCGGACAGCATCAGTGCCAGGGGTGTCCACCCTTGAGCTCGACAAGATCGCCGAATCGGTGATTCGCGATGCCGGTGGCACCCCGTCCTTCCTCGGCTATCACGGCTTCCCGGCCAGCATCTGCTCGTCGGTGAACGATCGAGTTGTGCACGGCATTCCGGCGGCCACCGAAACACTTGCCGCCGGCGACCTGGTATCGATCGACTGCGGCGCGATCGTCGACGGCTGGCACGGCGACTCGGCGATCACATTCGGGGTCGGTGACCTGATCCAGATCGACGAGGCCCTTTCCGAGGCGACCAAGGAGTCGATGGAGGCGGGCATCGCGGCAATGGTGCCGGGCAACCGACTCACCGACGTCTCCCACGCCATCGAGACCGGCACCAGGGCGGCCGAGAAGCGCCATGGCCGCAAATTCGGCATCGTCGCGGGTTACGGGGGCCATGGCATCGGCAGGCGCATGCACATGGATCCGTTCCTGCCCAACGAGGGCCAGCCGGGTCGCGGGCCGTACCTGGTTGCCGGCTCGGTGCTCGCCATCGAACCGATGCTGACGCTCGGCACCTCGAACACGGTGGTGCTGGCCGACGATTGGACCGTGGTCACCGCCGACGGATCCCGCGCCGCTCACTGGGAGCACACCGTTGCTGTGACCGACGCCGGGCCTCGCGTCCTGACCTGCTAAATCCACCCAACTGCCCAGTTGGCCGGGCAGAATTGGCGAATCGGAGTGAACCGGACCGACTCCGTCCTCGTAGTAACGAGGGAGGTGCGAATGGACGATCCGGAGGCCGCCTTGATGCGAGCGCTCTACGAAGAGCACGGCCCCGCCTTATGGCGTTATGCCGTGCGGCTCACCGGTGACCCGGCACGGGCAGAGGATGTTGTGCAAGAAACATTGGTGCGCGCTTGGCAGCACCCAGAGGTAACCGACGGTGAAAGGTCGGCGCGAGCCTGGCTGTTCACCGTCGCCAGAAATATGATTATTGACGAGCGGCGCAGCGCTAGGTTTCGCAGCGAGACCGGAACCCCGGATATCGAAAAGACCTACGATCGCGCCGGCCCGGATGAGGTGGATTCCGCCTTGGACCGAATGCTGTTGACCGGTGCCCTGGCACAATTGTCCCCTGAACACCGCGCGGTGATCAGGCGGTCGTACTACCAGGGCTGGACGACGGCGCAGATCGCCGCCGACCTTGATATTGCCGAAGGCACTGTGAAATCAAGGCTGCATTACGCCGTGCGGGCGTTGCGGCTGACACTGCAGGAAATGGGGGTGACCCGATGACGCAGCCCGCGAACCGCGATGACGATTTGCGCGGTGACGACCCGTACGCAACGTGGGACGCCGCCTACGTCCTTGGCTCCCTGTCGGGAAATGAACGACGCGAGTTCGAGTCGCACCTCGCCACCTGCGCCCGATGCAGCGCGGCCGTCGCCGAATTGAGTGGCATCCCAGCGCTGTTGTCACAACTGACCGCCGAAGAAGTGGAAGCACTCGACGACCCGGCGACCGAAGCGCCGCCGATGCCACCCGAGATGCTCGACACGCTGATGCAGAGGGTCGAGTGGCGACGGCGCCGGACGCGCAGGCGGAGCTTGATCATGCTGTCCGCCGCGGCGGCGGTGATTGCCGTCGCCCTGGTGGTGGCAATCCTGCCCGGCATCCGCGGGCAGGGCGACGACCAGCCGATGGCTTCCTCGGTGACGATGAGCAAGGTCGCCGAAACGCCGATCAACGCCGCCATCACACTGACCGGTTTCGGTTGGGGCACAAGGATCGACATGGTCTGTACGTACGGAGACTATGCGAGCCGCGGCCAGGCGACGACGGAGAACCTGTCGATGGTCTTGGTGGACCACAACGGAACTCAGAGCCAGATCGCGACCTGGGTCGGCGTGAACGGCGCGACCGCATTGCCGAGCGGCAACACGACGATGCAGAAGGACCAGATCAAGTCCGTGCAACTCGTCGACACCGATACGAGAGCGGTGCTATTGCAATCAGATTTGTGAGTCGGGTCACGGATTGAACCGTGGTTACTCACGAGTCGTGTCACTTGCAGGTGGAAAGCAGGTGACTGAATGGCAAGAACGCATCGGGTTGTCGACCACATCGTCGGCTATCTGGCGGCGAGCGGCGTCGAATACATCTTCGGCGTCGACGGCGCGAACATCGAGGATCTCTACGATGCCGCGCACTTCAACGATGACATCACCGCCGTGCTGGCCAAGCACGAGTTCTCCGCCGCGACGATGGCCGACGGGCTCAGCCGCAGTGGCGCCGGTCTCGGCGTGGTGGCCGCCACCTCGGGCGGCGGTTGCCTCAATACCGTTGCCGGCCTTGGTGAGGCGCTGGCCAGCCGGGTCCCGGTATTGGCACTGATCGGCCAACCCCCGACGACCCTTGACGGCCGTGGCGCCTTCCAGGACACCAGCGGGCGAAACGGTTCGCTGAACGGCGAGGCGCTGTTCTCCGCGGTGTCGGTGTTCTGCCGACGGATTCTGACGCCCGCGGACATCACCACCGCGTTGCCCGAAGCCATCGCGGCAGCCAACCGGGGTGGTCCCGCGGTGCTGCTGCTTCCGAAAGACATCCAGCAAGCCAGCCTGGACGTCAACGGTGCGGTGACCGGCCATCCGGCCGGATTGGCGATCGGGGCTGCACTCGGCGACCCGCAAGCCATCGCGCAGGCGCTGCGGCACGCCGACGGCCCGATCACGATCATCGCAGGGGAGCAGGTGGCACGCGACGACGCGCGCGCCGAACTCGCCCAGCTGCGTTCGATGCTGCGGGCCCGCGTCGCCACCGTCCCCGATGCCAAGGATGTTGCGGGCACACCGGGGCTCGGATCGTCGTCAGCGCTCGGAGTGACCGGCGTGATGGGACATCCCGGAGTCGCCAAGGCGATCGCCGACAGCGCGCTGTGCCTGCTGGTCGGCACCCAGCTGAGCGTGACCGCGCGCGCGGGACTGGACGACGTGCTGGCGTCGGTGCCGACGTACTCGATCGGGTCGGCCGCGCCGTTCGTGCCGTGCACGCACGTCCAAACCGGAAATCTCCGCGGGTCGCTGAGACTGCTCACCCAGGCATTGAACGGCAATGGCAGGCCGACGGGTCTGCGCGTGCCGGACGTGGTGGAACGGGCCGACCTGCAACCGCCGTCACACGATGGCGATGGCGTGCGGTACCGCGAGGCGATGGCTGTGCTGGACGCCGCGCTGCCTGACGGCCTCGATATCGTCGTCGACGCAGGAAACATCGGCGCGTCTGCGATCCATTACCTGCCTGCCCGTCGGGACGGCCGATTCATCGTGGCGCTCGGCATGGGCGGCATGGGATACAGCTTCGGCGCCGCGCTGGGCATGGCGTTCGGGCGGCGACGCCGGACCGTCGTCATTGCCGGCGACGGCTCGTTCTTCATGCACGGCATGGAGATTCACACCGCGCTGCAGTACGGCCTGCCCGTGACCTTCCTGCTTTTCGACAACCATGCGCACGCGATGTGTGTGACGCGAGAGCAGCTGTTCTACAGCGACCTCTACAGCTACAACCGCTTCGGCCCGAGCCGGCTCGGTGCGGGCCTGGCGGCCATGTTCCCCGGTCTGTCGTCGGTCGACGTCGACACGATCGACGATCTGCCCGCGGCGTTGCAGGCCGCGCTCGACATCGACGGGCCGTCGGTCGTCGCGGTGCAGTGCTCGGCAGACGAAATCCCGCCATTCGCAGCCTTTCTCGGCAAGACAGCCGTGAAAAATCCCGTTATCGCAGAGGAGATCAGTTCCCATGTCGTTGCCCGCGCTTGATGACATCACCGCCCATCGAGGCACTGTCGAACCGATCGACGGTGTTGTTCGCGTCGAGACGTCGCCGAGGGAGAAGGCCACACCGATCATCATGGAGATGATGCGGTCGGTCTATCCGCACGACGAAGTGTTCGGAACATATTGCACCGTAAACGATTACATCGATTGTCCACCCGACGAGTTGTTCGACTACATGGCCGACACCCGTTCCCTCGAGGAGTGGACGTACAGCCTGCGGGGATTCTCCCCGACAGAGGAGCAGGGTCTCTGGGTTGCCTACGACAAGCTCGGCGGGGACAAAGGCAGCCCGATCTTCACCCGCACGGTGGCCAACAAAGAGGCCCGCACGGTCGACTACCACTGCGCCTGGGACCAGGGCAAGCATCTGTGGATGATCTACCTGATGCGCATCGTTGACGCGCAGGTGGTATTCGACAAGCCCGGTTCTGTCGTGCTGTGGACCAACTGCCACCACCCGTTCTACGACGAAAATCCCTATCCGGAGACCGCACCCCCTGGGCGTCCGGTGTGGGTCGGGGATTTCTGGGACATGTTCGGACCCGGTCATCTGCTGGAGATGAAGAACCTCAAGGCAATCGTCGAATACCGACGCCGCAACGGCTTGCCGGTCACCCCGGCCTGGATGAAGTGAGGACGAAATGACTGTCAGCCTGCTCGATATTTCGACGTATCTGCCCGGGGAACCGGTCCCGGCCGCCTATTACGCCGGTTTCGCGGAGTCCGATGACCTGCGCGACAACGTGATGTTCAAAGCGCCGAGGTTTCGCCATCACGTGGGCGAGGACGAAACGGCGATCGACATGGTGGAAAGGGCCGCTGCGGGCATCGTCGAACGCCACGGCCAGGACACCATCGAGAACGTCGACATCCTGATCACCCATGTCCAGTTGCCGGACGTTCCGTTCTACGGCGGCGGCGGCGGGATGGCGCATCGCCTTGGCATGAAGCCCAATTGGGTGCTCGATTTGCACAATGGCGGGTGTGCCGCCTTCGTCCTTGGAATGAAGTTGGCCCAGAACCTGATCGAGTCGGGGCAGGGAGAGACGGCGCTGATCGCCGTCGCCCAGAACGCTGCGGGCACCATCTTCGACCAGAAGACGATCCGGACCAAGGCACAGGCATCGGTGCCAGGCGACGGCGCCGCCGTGGGTCTGGTTGCCCGCTCGGATAAATCGCCGATCCTCGACATCGAATGCCGCACCTACGGCGAATTCGCCGGTGACATGGCGATTTCCATGCAGCCGGCGCGCAAGTGGTGGCAGCCGGGCCCCGGCGAAGGATCCATCGGGTTCACCGAGAGCAAGATCACCAAGGTGCTGGCACGCGGTAACCGCCAGGTGCCCGAGGTGTCCTACGCGGTCTGCGACCGAATCGGCATCAAGCCAAAGGATCTCGACCTTTTGGTCACCAACCAGCCGAACAGGGCCTTCCTGCGGAACTGGCGCGAGGCGCTGGAGCTGCCCCGAGAGCGGCATCGCGACACCTTCGAGCAGTGCGGCAACCTGTTCGCCGCAGGCATCCCGGTCAATCTCGAGCGGGCCATCTCCGACGGTCAGCTCAAGAAGGGCGATGTCGCGCTGATGGCTGCCTTCGCGCACGCGGGCGACTTCGCAGGCGCCGCCGCGATCAAGTGGGGCGGTCGGGACTGATGAGCACACCGAGGAGGGAGCTCACCGAGGCGGTCTCCACACTGCCGAGCGCGGTGAACCCGTTCGCGTTGTCGCTCAACGAGAATCCGTTTCCGCCGTTGCCGGGAGTGCGGTCGGCGCTGATCGAGTCCGTCGACGTGGCGAACCGGTATCCGGAGTTCCTGCCTGAGCGGCTGCGTGCGTTGATCGCAGGCCATGTCGGTGTCGGCGAGGGACAGGTGGTGATCGGTGCCGGTGCAACCGGGGTGATCATGCAGGTGCTGAGCGCGGTGACCAGCCCGGGCGACCGCATCGTGATGACGTATCCGACGTTCGACGGGTATCCGATCTTCGCCCAGATGGCCCGGCTGTTTTCGGTCACCGTGCCACTGGACGAGCACGGCCACCATGATCTGGACGCCATGGCCGAGGCGGCAACCAACGCACGGGTCGTGGTGGTGTGCCGTCCACACAACCCGACCGGCACCGTGGAACCCGCCGCCGACATCGAACTGTTCCTGCAGCGAGTGCCGTCGGACACCGTCGTGCTGCTGGACGAGGCCTATGTCGAGTTTCTTGCCCCCGAACACCGCATCGATGCCCTCTCGTTGATCGAGCGGTTCCCTAATGTGGTTGTGCTGCGTACCTTTTCGAAGGCCTACGGGCTGGCCGGACTGCGGATCGGATACGGCTTCTGCGCACCCGATCTGGCCGCAAGGCTGTGGACGATGCAGCTGCCGTTCGGTATCGGCATCACCGGGCTGGTGGCGGTCGCCGCCTCCTATGATGCGGAATGCCAGCTGCAGCAACGGATCGCGATGATCGCTTCGGAACGGCGCTATCTGCGGATGCGGCTGCACTCGATGGGTGTGTACAGCACCGATGGCCATGCCAACTTCGTCTATCTGCCCGCCGGCAGGCGGCCGTGGAGACAGTTCTTCGAGAACACGGGTCTGCAGATCCGTTACTACGGCGACGGCAGCGTGCGGATCACCGTGGGTAACCGTCAGTCCACCAAAGCGGTGCTCAACGCGCTGGAACCATTCGCGTCGCGCTGAAAGCCCGTCGTTGCGCGTGCGGGCTGCGGTATGAAGAGGCGTGGCCTCCCAACCGCCCGCGAACCCGCATAAGCGAGATCCCATCGAGCTCGCGCGCGCCAACTGGGTGCGCGCGGGGTGGGGTGACGTCTCGAATGGGATGGTTGCGGTCACGTCGGTGATGCGGGCGCACCAGATTCTGCTTGCCCGCGTCGAAAACGCGCTACGTCCCTACGACCTGAGCTTCGCGCGCTACGAACTGCTGCGGTTGCTGGCGTTCAGTCGAAACGGCGCGCTGCCGATCACCAAGGCGTCCGACCGGTTGCAGGTGCACGTCACAAGCGTGACCCACGCGATCCGCCGGCTGGAGGCGCACGGTCTGGTGACCCGGCTGCCCCATCCGACCGACGGCCGCACCACGCTGGTGCAGATCACCGACCTCGGCCGCTCGACGGTCGAGGACGCCACCGTGACGCTCAACGAGGATGTCTTCGCCGACGTCGGTGTCTCCGACGAGGAATCGCGCGCGTTGGCCGCCGCAATCGAGACGTTGCGGCGCAACGCGGGCGACTTCTAGCGCGAGCAGACGCAAAAGTCCCCGAAATTCCGCGAATTAGGGGACTTTTGCGTCTGCTCGCGGGGGAGAGGGCAGCGGGATGGTCGCCGTGACCGCGGTGCCCGCGCCAGGTCGCGAGCGGATGTTCAGTCGGCCGCCGACGATCTCGGCCCGCTCGGCCATCGAAAGCAGGCCGTAGCCACCCATCTCGTCGCTGCCCAACGGATGCTCGAACGTGTCGAAACCCACCCCGTCGTCGACGATTTCGAGGCGTGCCGTTTCCTGGTCGACCGCGAACGTCAGCCGCGCCTGCGACGCGCCCGCATGCTTGACGACGTTCTGCAGGCACTCCTGCGCGATGCGGTACAACGCGATTTCGATATGGTCCGGCAGCCGCGTTTCGGTGACTTCGACCTGAACGTCGATTTGCGGGATCGAGCGCGCCAGGCTGGCCAGCCCACCGGCCAGCCCGAGGTCGTCGAGCACCGGAGGCCGAAGCCCACCGATCGCCGCGCGTGCCTCCTGAAGCGTCAGGTCGACCAGTTCCCTTGCCATGGCCAGCTGTTCGGCCATGGTGGCCGGATCGGTTTCGGCGGCGCGGGTCGCCGCGTCGAGCCGATAGGACAACGTGATCAACCGCTGGGAGATGCCGTCGTGGATGTCGCCAGCCAGCCGGCGGCGCTCGAGTTCCTGGGCCTCGATGACCTGCTCGACGAAGTTCTCGTGTGCGCGTTCGCGCACCACCAACTGGCGGTGCAGCCGCGCCTGGTGCAGGGCGCCCGCGATGAGCTGACCGATCACCAGGAGCAGCTCCACGTCGCCCGGCGTGAACTCGCGCCGCGCGACGGTGTGCACGTTGAGCACCCCGACGAGACCGCCGGGGTCGGTCTCCATCGGCACCGACACCATCGACGTGAAGTCGGATCCGCGGAGGGACTCGAACGGCAGGTATCGAGGGTCGGACTCCTTGTCGTGGGTGATGACGACGGGCTCGCGGTGACTGGCCACCCAACCCGAGACGCCGGAACCAAGCGGCAGCCGGATCTTGCCGACCTCGGAATCGAACGGCGGTGTCGCGCCCGCCAGCGTCAGCGAGCGGTCGCTGTCGTCGAGGACGTGCACGAAACAGACGTCGGTGGCGGTGGCCGCGGTGATCATCCTGGCGGCCGCGGCGGCGAGCGGTTCGACGCCGGGGCCGCTGGACGCGGCCTGGATCAACTCGCGCAGCAGCGCGAGCTCGCGATCGGCGTCGACGAGGTCGCGAACGGCGTTGGGGCGCAGGGGGCCTCCTCCGACTGGACTCACTGGTAGATGCCTTCCCGCAACGCGGTCGCGACCGCACCGGTCCGGTCGCTGACGCCGAGCTTGCGGTAGATCGACCGCAGGTGTGTCTTGACCGTCTCGTCGCCGATCACCAGCTTGCTGGCGATGCCGCGGTTGGACAGGCCGTTGACGACGTAGGACAGGATTTCGCTCTCTCGCTGGGTGAGGCCCTGACGGGCGCCCGGCCAGAACTCGTCGCGCTGCATCCTTGCCGCGGTATCGGCCGCCCTGGCCGCCATGCTCGGATCGATCGCCGTGGCGCCGCCGTGCACGAACTCCAGCTGGCGCACCAGCTCATCGCTGCTGATGCTCTTCAACAGATAGCCGGACGCTCCGACACGCAGGGCCTGAAAGAGGTACTGCTCATCGTCGTAGACCGACAGCATGACGACCTTGCGGTCCGGTCGCCGCTGGCGAAGCGACTGGCACAGGTCGAGGCCGCTGGAACCCTGCATGCGCACATCGGTGAGCACGACGTCGGGATCGAGGTCGTCGACCACGCTGAGCGCCCGCTCAGCACCCACGGCCTGGCCGACCACGGTCACCCGGTCGGAGAAGGCAGCGATCATCGCCTTGAGACCCTCGATGACCATCTCGTGATCGTCCACAAGGACGATTCGCACTGGTCGGGAGGCGAGCGGGCTGTCGGACGCCATGGCAACACCTTAGAGCCGGGGTTCATCGGGGTTACGCAACTTGGCCTGGCCAATCCCCCGAATGGGGGAGGTCGGCACCCTGTGCTCTGGGTCACCCTTGACGGGTGCCCATGACACAGCCCAAGACCTGGCGCGCCGGTCGGTTCTGGTGGGATTGCAATTCACCGGTCGGCGCCGACGTGAACCCGCTCCGTGCACTGGTCTTCGATCTCGATGCCCTCGCCGACGTCGAATGCGAGGGGCATCGCGTGGCCTACAACGCGGCGTTCGCCGCGCACGGTCTGAACTTCGAGTGGTCGGTGACGCGGTACCGCAAGCTGCTGGCGCTGACCGATGAACGCCAGCGGATCACGGCCGAGCTTCGCAAGCGCGGCGTTTCAACCGAGTCGGACGTGCTGACCAAGCTGCTCGCCGACGACATCTACACGACCAAGACCATGATGCTCGACGAGATGATCCTCGACGCCGACCTGACGCCGCGACCGGGCCTGGTCGATCTCGTCATGGAAGCTTTCACCGCCGGGGTGGTGGTGAGCGTCGTTGCAGGTGGCCAGCGAAGCTGGGTGGAGCCGTTGGTGCGACAACTGGTCGGCGACGGTGTCGTCGAAACAGTGGTGACCGCCGACGATGTCAAGAAGCCCATGCCGGATCCCGAGGCTTTCCGAACCGCACTGTGGGAGCTCGGGATACCCGCGGAGAACGCCCTCGCAGTCACGGGTTCCGCTTCGGGGCTGCGCGCGGCGACCTCCACGGGTCTGGCCACCGCGGTCATCACCGGTGACGGTGCCCCCGATATCCCCGCTGCGGTGGCGGTCCGGCCCGACTACGCAGGCGGCGAGCGGATGCGAATCGCGGACTGTCGGCGGCTTCACGGCCGGTGGTATGCGGCGCGCAAGCCTGCCGACGCAGCCTAGAGACCTCAGCTGCCACGCAGCAGTTCGATCACCGCGCTGAAGTCCTTGTTGGCGTGGTCGGCCGCGTACTTCGCATAGATCTCGGCGGCGTGGGTTCCCAGCGGCGCGGTCGAGCCGGTCGAGTTCACCGCATCCATCGCCAGGCCGAGGTCCTTGTTCATCAGCGCGGTCGCGAAGCCGGGCTTGAAGTCGTTGTTGGCAGGCGATGTCGGGACCGGGCCGGGCACCGGACAGTTGGTGTGTACCGACCAGCAGTTGCCGGTGGCTCCGGTGATCACGTCGAACAGCGACTGCGCCGAAAGGCCGAGCTTCTCGGCCAGCACGAAGGCCTCCCCGACGGCGATCTGCTGCACCGCCAGCACCATGTTGTTGCACAGCTTGGCGCTCTGGCCATTGCCGGAGCCGCCGCAGTGAATGATCTTGCCCGCCAACGGCTCCAACACCGGACGCGCGCGTTCGACGGCTTCGTCCTCGCCGCCGACCATGAACGCCAGCGTCCCGGCCGTTGCGCCCTTGACGCCGCCCGACACCGGGGCGTCGAGTTGCGCGAAGCCCTGCTCGACGGCCTGCTTGTGGATGTCGCGGGCATCGGCGACCGAGATGGTCGACGTGTCGATGAACAGCGCACCGGCCTTCGCCGCGGGTAATACCTCGTCGTAACACGCCTTGACGACCGCGCCGTTGGGCAGCGAGCTGATCACGACGTCGGCTTCGGCCACCGCCGCGGCGCCGGAGTCGAAGACGGTGACGCCGTTGGCCTGCGCCGCTTCCTTGAGGGCGGGCACCGGGTCGAAGCCGTGCACGGTGTGCCCGGCGGCGACGAGGTTCGCCGCCATCGGTCCGCCCATGTTGCCCAGCCCCAAGAACGCGATGTTCATGCCTCGTCTCCCACTCGTCCCCTGCCCTGCGGGCGTGGGCCCACCGGTCCTCGCTCGTTCCTCGCTGCGATCCTCACTCGTGGTCGCCTTCGGGTGCTCATGCACGGACCTTTCTATGCAGAGGCGCGGGCGCGGGCTGCTTCGGCCCGACCGATGACCACGCGCATGATTTCGTTGGTGCCCTCGAGGATTCGATGCACCCGCAGGTCGCGGACGATCTTCTCCAGCCCGTACTCGGTGAGATAGCCGTAACCGCCGTGCAGTTGTAGCGCCTGATCGGCGACGTCGAAGCAGGCGTCTGTGACGTACCGCTTCGCCATCGCGCACAGCTCGACCTTGTCGGGGTGGTTGTCGTCCAGCGCAGCTGCCGCTCTCCACAACAGCGTTCGCGATGCCTCCAACGCCGTGGCCATGTCGGCGAGAGAGAACCGGATCGTCGGCTCGTCGAGAAGCGCGCCGCCGAACGCCTGCCGGTCGGCCAGATAGCCCGCCGCCTTGTCGTAGGCGGCCTGCGCGCCGCCCAGTGAGCACGCCGCGATGTTGATCCGGCCGCCGTTGAGGCCGTTCATCGCGATGGAGAAGCCGGTGCCCTCGCCATCGGCGCCGCCGAGCATCGCATCGACGGGAACCCGGACGCCCTCGAAGATGACCTGTGCGGTGGGCTGGGCATGCCAGCCCATCTTCTCCTCGTTCGCGCCGAAACTCAGTCCGGGGGTGTCCTTTTCGACGATGAACGCCGAAATACCACGGGGTCCGTCGCCGCCGGTTCTGGCCATCACGATGTAGACGTCGGACTCGCCTGCGCCGGAGATGAACTGCTTGACGCCGTCGAGCACGTAGTGGTCGCCGTCGGGGACGGCCTTGGTGCGCAGTGCGCCGGCGTCCGATCCCGCGCCCGGCTCGGTCAGGCAGTAGCTGGCGATGGCCTCCATCGAGGCGAGCTTCGGCACCCATGACTTGCGTTGTTCGTGCGTGCCATAGGTGTCGACCATCCACGAGCACATGTTGTGGATGGACAAAAACGCAGCGACCGTCGGATCGGCGGTGGCCAGCTGTTCGAAGATGCGGACGGCGTCGATGCGACGGAGGCCGCTGCCGCCGGCGTCTTCACCGCAGTAGATCGCCGCCATGCCCAACTCGGCGGCCTCGCGCAGCTCGTCGATCGGAAAGTGATGCGACTTGTCCCACTCCAACGCATTTGGGGCAAGACGCTTTTCGGCGAACGCTGCCGCCGTCTCGGCGATCACGCGTTCGTCGTCGTCAAGACCGAAGAACTGCACGTGGCTCTGCTTTCGGGGTTACTTCATTGTGGGGATGACGAACTCGGCGCCGTGGCTGCCCGCGGGCCACCGTTGAGTCACGGTCTTGACCTTCGTGTAGAAGATGATCGACGACGGCCCATGTTGGTTGAGATCGCCGAACCCGGACCGCTTCCAGCCGCCGAAGGTGTGGTATGCCACCGGCACCGGAATTGGCACGTTCACGCCGACCATGCCGACCTGAACCCGGGACACGAAGTCGCGTGCGGTGTCACCATCGCGAGTGAAAATGGCGACGCCGTTGCCGTACTCATGTTCGGTGGGCAGCCGCAATGCTTCTTCGTAATCGTTAGCGCGCACGATGCACAGCACCGGGCCGAAGATCTCGTCGGTGTAGATCGACATATCACTGGTGACGTGGTCGAACAGGGTCGGGCCGATGAAGTAGCCCTTCGACAGGTCGGCCTCATCGAAAGTCAGTTCGTCAGTGGCGCGTTCGCGTCCGTCGACGACAGCTTCCGCGCCTGCTTCGATGCCCGCGGCGATGTAGTCGCGGACCCGCTTCAGAGCCGCCTCGGTGACCAGCGGGCCGTAATCGGCCTTTGGGTCAAGGCTGTGGCCGACGCGCAACTGATTGATGCGCTCGACGAGCCTGGCGCGCAACCGGTTTGCGGTTTCCTCGCCGACCGGCACCGCGACGCTGATGGCCATGCAGCGCTCGCCCGCGCTGCCGTAGCCCGCGCCGATCAGCGCATCGACGGCGTTGTCGAGGTCCGCATCGGGCATCACGATCATGTGGTTCTTGGCGCCGCCGAAACACTGTGCGCGCTTGCCGTGCGCCGCGGCGGTCGAATAGATGTACTGCGCGATGTCGGAGCTGCCGACGAAACCGACGGCTTGGATCTCCGGATGCTCGAGAATTGCGTCGACGGCCTCCTTGTCGCCATGGACGACCTGGAAGACGCCAGGGGGCAGGCCGGCTTCGATGAATAGCTCGGCCAGGCGTACCGGCACCGACGGGTCGCGCTCGGACGGCTTGAGGATGAACGCGTTGCCGCACGCCAGCGCGGGACCCGCCTTCCACAGCGGGATCATCGCCGGGAAGTTGAACGGGGTGATACCCGCGACCACGCCGAGCGGCTGCCGCAGTGAGTACACGTCGATGCCCGTGCCTGCGCCCTCGGTGTACTCACCCTTGATCAGGTGCGGGATGCCGATGGCGAACTCGATCACTTCGATGCCGCGCTGGATGTCGCCCTTGGAATCCGCAACGGTCTTGCCGTGTTCCAGCGACAGCAGTTCGGCCAGTTCCTCGACGTTGGCGTTGACCAGGTCGATGAACTTCATCATCACGCGGGCCCGGCGCTGCGGGTTGAAGGCGGCCCACACCTTTTGCGCCTCGACGGCCGAGGCCACCGCGGTGTCGACGTCGGCGGTGGAGGCCATCAAGACCTGGGCCTGTACTTCGCCGGTGCTTGGGTTCATCACGTCGGCGGTTCGCGTCGACGCCAGGTTGCTACGGCGACCGTCGATGAAGTGTTGGATCTGTGTGCTCATGAGCAGGCCCCTTGACCGAAAATTCCGAATACTAGGACATCCTAGTAACGGCGCGGGACGCCGCGCAAGCACCCTGCGAGCACCGCCTATCCGAGCTCGGCGAGCTGCCGAAACGCAGGCGCCATGCCATCGATCCAGGCAGCGGGCGAGCCGGTGGTGGGCATGGTGATCGCGGTCTGCACACCGAGTTCGGCGTAGCCGGCCATCTGGGCGACGAACGCGTCGCGAGTCTCCGGGCTGTGCCGAGGATTGTTCGCCGACACCGTCGTGCGGATGTCGTCGAAGTCGCGGCCGACGTCGTCGCAGTGTCTGCGCAAGACTTCGAGCTTGTGTGCGACCTCCTCAGGCGAGCTGGCGAAGAGATTGCACGCGTCGCCGTACTGCGCGACCAGCCGCAGCGTCTTGCGCTCCCCGCTACCGCCGATCATCACCTTGGGACGGTTGATGGGCTGCGGTGAACACAACGTCTCGTCGAGCTGGTAGTGCTTGCCCGCATACGGGCCGTTGTTGCCCGGGTCCCACATCTGGTTGCAGATCTGCAGTGCCTCTTCGAGCCGTTCGAACCGTTCGGCCAGCGGCGGGTACGGCACGCCGAGCCCGCGGTGCTCGCGCTCGAACCACGCGGCGCCGAGGCCGAGCACCGCGCGGCCGCCCGACAGCACGTCCAGAGTGGTGATGGTCTTGGCGAGGATGCCGGGATGGCGGTAGGTCACGCCGGTGACCAGCAGGCCGAGGCTGACTGTCGAGGTGTGGGCGGCGAGGTAGCCCAGCGTCGTGTAGCCCTCCAGCATGTTCGACTCGGCGGGCAGGCCGGTGGGCTCGATCTGGAAGAAGTGGTCCATGAAGGACAGCCAGTTCGCTCCAGACGCCTCCACTGCGGCACCGACTCGGGCGAGCTCATCGGCGATGGCGGTGGTTCCGCCGTCGATATCGAATACGGGCACATGAATGCCGACGTCCATGAAGGTCTCCCTCGAGAATTGATTGCGACCGTCGAGCCGCCGATGTCGTGACCGGCCCGGCACTCCCTAACAAGTTGGGGGTCGCGCGACACATTCCCGCCGTGACTGCCAACCCGTCAAAGCTCCAGCAGGCGCACCGTCTCGGCCCTCATGTCGACCTTGCGAACCTTCCCGGTGACGGTCATCGGGAACTCGTCGACGATGCGCACGTAGCGGGGAATCTTGTAATGGGCGAGCTTGCCCGACGAGAACGCGCGCACGGCGTCGACATCAAGTGCACGGGTGCCCGGCCGCATCTTGATCCACGCGCAGATCTCCTCGCCGTACACGGTGTCGGGAACGCCGATCACCTGTACGTCGTCG
Source organism: Mycolicibacterium stellerae (assembly GCF_003719305.1). GTDB lineage: Bacteria > Actinomycetota > Actinomycetes > Mycobacteriales > Mycobacteriaceae > Mycobacterium > Mycobacterium stellerae. The sequence goes on along the minus strand of NZ_RARC01000016.1, from coordinate 17,259 downwards.
ACGTCGGGGTGGGTGTACAGGAACTCCTCGATCTCCCGCGGGTAGATGTTCTCGCCGCCCCGGATCACCATGTCTTTGATGCGCCCGACGATCACGCAGTACCCGTCGTCGCGCATCACGGCCAGGTCCCCTGTGTGCATCCAGCCGTCTTCGTCGATTGCCTCGCGGGTCTTTTCGTCGTCGCACCAGTAGCCCAGCATCACCGAATAGCCGCGCGTGCAGAACTCGCCCGCCTGGCCACGTTTGGTGATCTCACCGGTATCGGGATCTATGATCTTGATTTCGACGTGCGGGTGGGCGCGTCCGACCGTCGCGGTCCGGTATTCGATGTCGTCGTCGATGAGTGTCTGGCAGGACACCGGTGACGTCTCCGTCATGCCATAGGCGATGGCCACCTCTGACATGTTCATCTCGTTCATGCACCGCTTCATGACCTCCGTCGGGCACGTCGCACCCGCCATTATCCCGGTGCGCAGCGACGACAGATCGCGCTCGGCGAGGTCGGGCTGGCCCAGCATTGCGATGAACATCGTCGGGACGCCGTAAACGGCCGTGCAGTGCTCCTTTTCGATTGCCGCCAGTGTCGCGCCGGGATCGAAGCCCGCCGCCGGAATGACCATGGTGGCACCGTGGGTGGTGCAGCCAAGGTTGCCCATCACCATGCCGAAGCAGTGGTAGAACGGCACCGGAATGCACAGCCGGTCGCCGGGGCGCAGATTGATCAGCTCGGTGACGAAGAATCCGTTGTTCAAGATGTTGCGATGCGAAAGGGTGGCCCCCTTGGGGGAACCCGTTGTGCCCGAGGTGTACTGGATGTTGATGGGATCCGACGGCTCGAGTTCTGTCATCCGGGCACGCAGCTCGTCGGCTGACACCTGCTCGGAGCGCTGACGCAGCCGCGCCCAGTCGTCGGTGTCCAGGAACACCACCTCGGTCAGGTCGGGCACCTGGCTGCGCACCTCGTCGAGGATGCTGCGGTAATCGGAGGTCTTGAATTGCGTCGCCGACACCAGCATCCGGACGCCGGAATGGCGCAGCACGTAGGCCAGTTCGTGGCTTCGGTAGGCCGGATTGACCGTCACAAGGATCGCGCCGATCTTCGCCGTCGCGAACTGCAGGATGGTCCACTCCGGGCAATTCGGCGACCAGATCCCGACGCGGTCGGACTTCTTGACGCCGCTGGCGATCAAAGCCCTTGCAACCAAGTCGATTTCGCTGTTGAGTTCGGCGTAGGTCCAGCGCCGGTCACTGGGAACATCCACCAGCGCCTCGACTTCGGGGTGGGCGGTCACCGTGCGCTCGAAGTTCACCCCGATGGTCTCGTCGAGCAGGGTTGTGTCGTCGGGGCCCGCTGTATAGGACCGCGCGGTGCCGTGTTCGCTTCGAAGGCGGTTCTTGAGCACCTTTCCGCCTGCGTTGCGGGGCAACGCGTCGACGACGACAACGTGCCTCGGCCGTTTGTAGGGCGCCAGTCGGCCACGGCAGTGCGTATCGATCTCCTCGCCGGTCGGCGGGTCGGCCGGGTGGTGCGGCACGATCACCGCCATCGGCGTCTCGCCCCACTTGGGATCCGGCACGCCGATGACCGCCGCCTCGGCGACCTTGGCATGTGCGGCCAGCACGTTCTCCACCTCGGCGCTGTAGATGTTCTCGCCGCCAGAGATGATCATGTCCTTCTTGCGGTCGACCACATAGAAATAGCCGTCGGCGTCCTGGGAGACCATGTCACCGGAATGGAACCAGCCGCCGCGGAACGCCTCAGCGGTCTCGACCGGCTTGTTCCAGTACTCCTTCATCAGCAGCGGGCCCAGGTAGACGATCTCGCCCACCTCGCCACGCGGCACGTCGTTCATGTCATCGTCGACGACGCGCACCTCGACGTTGAGCATCGGAGTGCCCACCGAGCCGATCTTGCGGATGGAGTCCTCGCCGCGCAGCAGACAGGTGATGGGGCTGCACTCGGTCTGACCGAACGCGGCAATGATCTCCGCGCCGGGGAACGATTCGATCATGGTCGCCAGCAGCGTCGTCGACGCCGGTGCGGCACCCCACCAGACGCGGCGTAACCGGCTCAGGTCGTGTGAGCCGAGGTCTGGTGTCGCACAGATCATCTGCCATGCAGACGGCACCATGAAGCACGAGGTGACCTGCTCGTCGACCATGGTGGCGAGCGTTGCGTTCGGGTCGAACCCGCCCGACGGCGGAATGACGACCCTGCCGCCGGTGAGGAACGTCGGCAGCATTCCGGAGATGCCCGCGGTGTGGAAAAGGGGTGCCACCGCCATCCAGCAGTCGTCGTCGCTGTGGTGTCCGAGGGTGGCGATCGAACTGAACGCGTGTAGGTACAGGTTGCGGTGTGTGATCACTGCGCCCTTCGGGAATCCCGTCGTGCCGGAGGTGTACATGATGAACGCGGGCGCATCGTCGGCGACTACCGCATGGACCGCAGAATCGTCCGCCTCGGCGATGATCGCGTCGAGGTCGCCGCCGATGGTCAACACGGTGTGCACCGTAGGCGCCCCGGCCAGTGCCTGCGCCACAACAGGTTTCAGAGCGACGTCGGCTATCACCGCCGTCGAACCGCTGTCGGCGAGCACGTATGCGACCTCATCGGCAACCAGCCGGAAGTTGACGGGCACCGCGATGGCGCCCAGTCGCAACACCGCCAGCCAGGACTCGACCAGTTCGAGGCTGTTGAGGCCGAGCGCCGCGACCCGGTCGCCGTGCCGGATCCCGCGTTCGCACAGGGCATTAGCCAGCCGATTGACCCGGTTGTCGAGTTCGCGGAATGTGCACCGACGCATGGCGTCGCAGAAGGCGACTTCATCTGGTCGCACCTCGGCGTGCCGCGCGAGTACGTCGCTGAGCGTGATACCCGTGATCACAGAAGCCTCCTTCGGATTCAAATGGCGGCCCGGTCGGCGACCAGCGCCCTGTGTTGTGCGCTTCCGCCGAACAGCGCCGCTGTCGTGTGGGCCCGGCGGAAATACCGATGCAGATCGTGCTCCCAGGTGAAGCCGATTCCGCCGTGCACCTGGATGGCGGAATTCGCGCACAGCAGGTAGGTGTCCGCGGCCTGCGCCTTGGCCAGCGGAGCGTTGATTCTGCGCTCGGCGTCGACGTCGGCGCTCATTGCGGCGAACATGACAAGGGCTCTTGTCGCATCGATCTCGATCATCATGTCGGCGCAGGCATGCTTGACGGCCTGGAAAGACCCGATGGGCCGGCCGAATTGGTGTCGGCTGCGCGCGTGCTCGACGGCCAGCGCGAGACAGGCCTCTGCGCCGCCGAGCATCTCAGCGGCAAGCAGGATTCGCGCCGTGTCCAGTACCCGCTCGAAGTCGTCGGGTGTTCCACCAGTCAGTGCGTCGGCGGGCGCCTGAGCCAACTCCAGCCGGGCGACGGGCCTTGTGCCGTCGAACGACGGCAGGGGCACGACGGTGACTCCCGGCGCGTCGCCGGCCACGATGTGGGGAACCACTGCGGCGCCGGTGTTTGCGGGCACCACGAACAGGTCTGCGACATGACCGTGCAGAACGGGGGCGCACTCACCGACCAGAACCGTCCGCCCCCCGCAGTACTCCGCGCGGACGGTCGGCGCGGACACATCGGCCGGACGCGCGGCGGCCAACGCCCCGATCCGCTCTCCGGAAAGCAGGCCGGGAAGGTGTTGAGCGCATTGTGCGTCGTCGCCCATGCGCAGAACAGCCTCGACGGCAAGCGTCGTGGAGAGCAGCGGAACGGCGGCCAGCGCGCGGCCGGCCTCCTCGAAGGCGATCGCGGTGTCGACAAGGGTGCCGTCGGCCCCGCCGTACCGGGCCGCGACGTGCAGCCCCAGTAGCTCCAGTTCACCGCAGAGCAGTCGCCAAAGTGGGGCATCGTGACCGCGGCAGCCGTCCGCACCCGGCCGCGAGTGGTCACGCAGGAAGCGGCGCAACGAATCCCGGAAGTCGTCGTGTTCGGTGCTGTATCGCAGATCCATGTCAGATCGCCCGTTCCTTGGGAAGCCCAAGCAACCGTTCACCGATCACGTTGCGCTGGATCTGGGAACTTCCCGCATAGATCGTCGCGGCCCGCGCATAGAGCAGTTCGTCCATCCAGCATGCGGCCGAGTTCGGGGTGCCGACCGCGGGCACCATCAGCGCCGCGCCGTTCCCCTGCCCCTGCGGGCCGAGCACGTCGAGTCCAAGGAGTTCGACGGCTAGGTCGGTGTAACGCCGGAAGTATTCGCTCCAGATGACCTTGGTGATCGCCGCCTCGGCGCCCGGTCGCGACCCGTTCAGCATCGACGTCAGGGCGCGATAGCCGCGGAAGCGCATGATCTGAACCCGCGAATAGCACCACGCCAGCGCGTCACGAATGCGCGGGTCGGTATGCATTCCGCGGTCGCGCGCGAGCAGACACAGCCGCTCCAGGTCCCTACCGAAGTCGATGGCCGCGGTGGTGGCCGTCGACGCGCGTTCGAAGCCGAGCAGGGTCATCGCCGTCGACCACCCTTCGCCGAGCCCGCCGACGACGTCGGCTATCCGGCTGCGGGCGTCGGTGAAGAAGACTTCGCTGAACGAGGCATGGCCTGCCGCGTTGACGATCGGCCGGACTTCGACGCCGGGCTGGTCCATCGGCACCAGCAGAAGCGACAGCCCCTTGTGCTTGGCCGCGCCGGGGTCCGTGCGAGCAAGAACGAAGATCCAGTTCGCGGTGGGTCCTGCCGACGTCCAGATCTTCTGGCCGTTGATCACCCATTCGTCACCGTCACGTGCGGCCCTTGTGCGAACCGACGCCAGGTCCGAGCCGGCCTCGGGTTCCGAAAAGCCTTGGCACCAGCGGTCTTCGCCGCTCAGGATGCGGGGAAGGAAATGTTTCTTCTGCTCCTCGGAGCCCACCGCGATCAGCGTGTTACCCAGCAGCTCGATCCCGAACTGGTCGTTCTCGGTTCCGTGGGGCGCGCCCGCGCGGGCGAATTCTTCGGCGAGCACAACCTGTTCGATCTCCGAAAGGCCTGCGCCCCCGTACTCCTTCGGCCATGACACGGCGATCAGGCCGCGGGCGGCGAGAGTTCGCCGCCACCGCCGGGTGAATTCGTGCCGCTCGGCGTCGGGGAGTGCTCCGGCCCCCGACCATTCTTCTGGCAGGGACTCGTCGAGGAATGCGCGAATCCGCACCCGGAACTCCTCGGCCTCCGGCGGGTAGTCGACGTCCACTACTGGGCCAGCCTTCGCGTCAGGGCCGAGATTTGGTCGCGGGCGGGATGTCGGGGGAGACCCGCCAGTCCTCGAGACCGTTTTCGACCGTGCCGTAGGACAGCGTGCCGCCGGTGATCTCGGCCCAGTGGGCATGGTTGAGCTGATGGATCTTGAAGCAGGCGTCGAGCGCGGTCGCGAATCCCATCGCATCGACGGTCTGGTTCACCGACTCCTTGATCAGTAATGCGGTGACCGTCGGCAGCTTGGCGATCCGGCGGGCGAAGTCGACAGTGCGGTCCGACAGCTCGTCATCGCCGAACACCTTGCTCACCATCCCGAGCGAGTGGGCTTCGTCGGCGTCAAGGGAATCGCCGGTGAACAAGAGCTCCTTGGCCTTGCGTGGCCCGAACTCCCAGGGATGGCCGAAATACTCGACGCCGCACATCCCGAGTCTGGTGCCGACGACGTCGGCGAACACCGTGCTGCGGGCCGCGACGATGAGGTCGCAACACCAGGCCAGCATCAGTCCTGCCGAGAGCACCGTCCCGTGCACCTGCGCAATGGTGACCTTGCGGAGGTTGCGCCATCGCTTCGTGTTCTCGAAGAAGTAGTGCCACTCCTGCCGGTTGCGCGATTCCACCCCGCCGTAGGACCCCCCGTTGCATTGATAGGTCGGGTGCTGGTCGGGGCCGGGGGTGCGCTCGCGCACGTCGTCGGCGGAGCCCAGATCGTGGCCTGCGGAGAAGCAAGGTCCCGCACCGCGAAGGATCACCACCCGAACCGTGTCGTCGGTTTCGGCGACTTCGAACGCCCAGCCCAATTCGACGAGCATCCCCCGATTCTGCGCATTGCGCTGCTTCGGGCGGTCAAGCGTGATCACCGCGATCCTGCCCTCGTCGATGACCTCGTAGTCGACGTACTCGAAGTCCCGCGCCCGGCTCCCTTCGACGAATGGAGACGGGGGTGCGGATCGTCGGTGGCCGTTGTCCTCGTACAGATCGCCGGTCATGGCCGCTCCTTCCTGCATGCGGGCCGTCTGACCTCAGGAGGTTACGCGGCGCAAATACAAAATGTCCATAGCCGATACGCCCAAGAAAAATATTCCGTTGGGTAAATCACCAAGAAGACTGCCACTTGCGCTCAGTGATGTATCTTGCTAGTACTGTGTTGTACGTCGCAGCCGGCATTACCGACCGAGAGGGTTGACGATGGAGATCGGGATATTTTTGATGCCGGCGCATCCGCCGGAGCGGAGCTTGTACGACGCGACCCAGTGGGACCTCGAGATCATCGAGCTGGCCGATCGGCTGGGCTACGTGGAGGCGTGGGTCGGTGAACACTTCACCGTGCCGTGGGAGCCGATCTGTGCACCGGACCTGTTGTTGGCGCAGGCGCTGATGCGGACGAAGTCGATCAAGCTCGCACCCGGCGCACATCTGCTGCCCTATCACCATCCGGTGGAGCTCGCCCACCGAGTGGCTTACTTCGACCATCTCGCGCAGGGACGGTTCATGCTTGGCGTCGGCGCCAGCGGCATTCCAGGCGACTGGGCGTTGTTCGACGTCGATGGACAAAACGGTGAGCATCGCGAGATGACCCGCGAGGCACTCGAGGTGATGCTGCGGGTCTGGACCGACGACGGACCATGGGAGCACCGCGGAAAGTACTGGAACGCCAACGGCATTGCGCCAATGTTCGAAGGCCTGATGACGCGCCACATCAAGCCGTTTCAAAAGCCCCATCCGCCGATCGGCGTCACCGGATTCAGCGCTGGCTCCGAAACACTCAAGATGGCAGGGGAGCGGGGTTACCTCCCCATGAGCCTCGACCTCAACGCCGAGTACGTCGCCACGCATTGGGACGCGGTGTTGGAGGGCGCAGCGCGAAGCGGGCGCACACCCGATCGACGTGACTGGCGACTGGTCCGCGAGGTGCTCGTCGCCGAGACCGACGAACAGGCATTCCGCTACGCCGTCGACGGGATGATGGGCCGAAACATGCGGGAGTATGTGCTTCCGACTTTCCGGATGTTCGGTATGACCAAGTTCTACAAGCACAACCCATCCGTCCCCGATGACGACGTGACGCCCGAATATCTGGCGGAGAACACCTTCGTGGTCGGGTCGGTCGAAACCGTGGTGGACAAGTTGGAAGCCACCTACGACCAGGTCGGTGGCTTCGGCCACCTGCTGGTCCTTGGATTCGACTACAGCGAGGACCCCGGCCCGTGGAAGGAGTCGATGCGCCTGCTGGCCGAAGAGGTCATGCCACGGCTCAACGCGCGTATCGCGAAGAAACATCAGAGCGCGATCGTCTAGTCGTTCGGAAAGTCCTTGAAAGGGGGCACTGCCGTGAAGACCCGTCAGGTCGACGTCCGTTACTCGGACGGGACGCAGAGGACGATGTCCGTACGCCAGGAACAGTCGATCCTCGAGGCCGCAGAGGAAAACGGCATCGCCATCGTCAGCGAATGTCAGAGCGGAATCTGCGGGACGTGCGTGGCCACCTGCGCGGCGGGCGAATACGAGATGGGCCGCACCGAGGGCCTTTCCGACGTGGAGCGAGACGGGCGAAAAGTCCTGACCTGCCAAACCTTTCCCACCTCGGACTGTGTTATCGAAGTCCAGTACCCCGCCGACGACAACGCCGCACTTGTCGTCACCGGGGACGGGGTGGTCACCGGGGTCACGCAGTTGTCGCCGACCACCGCCATTTTGAACGTCGACGCCTCGGGACTGCCCGCGCTCACCTACCGGGCCGGCCAGTTCGCCCAATTGCAGGTGCCGGGAACCGAATCGTGGCGCAACTACTCCTATTCCCATCCGGCCGACGGGCGCAACGAACTGGAATTCATCATCAGGCTGCTCCCCGACGGGGTGATGTCGGAGTACCTGCGTGACCGTGCCAAGCCCGGCGACCGGATCGCATTGCGGTGCAGCAAGGGCGGCTTCTATCTACGCCCCGTCGTACGTCCGGTGATCCTGGTTGCGGGCGGCACCGGGCTGTCGGCGATCCTGGCGATGGCAGAGAGCCTGGCTGCCGACAACCCGCAGCCCGTGCATCTTCTCTACGGGGTGAGCGCCGCCGAGGACCTCTGCAAACTCGACGAGCTGGAAGCGCTCAAGCAACGTGTGCCCCGTCTTGACGTGAAGACGATCGTGACACAACCGGATGAGACCTGGGACGGCCCCGTTGGGGTGGTCACCGACCTGATCGACGGTGACATGCTCGCCGACGGCGACGCCGACATCTACCTGTGCGGGCCGGCGGCAATGATTGAGGCCAGCCGAACCTGGTTGGCGGACAACGGCTTCCACCGCGTCGGGCTTTACTACGAGAAGTTCGTCCCGAGTGGGGCCGCCGGCAGAAGCACCCGCGAGCGGTTGGACTACGCCGAGCTCGACCTGGCCGACATCCGCAGGCGGGGGCGGGGCACCGCGGTCGTCATCGGTGGCAGCATTGCGGGCATCGCTGCGGCGAAGGTGCTCAGCGACACGTTCGACCGGGTGATCGTGCTGGAGAAGGACGGCCCTCATCCCCGCCGCGAAGGCAGGCCAGGTGCGGCGCAGGGCTGGCACCTGCACCATCTGCTCACCGCGGGACAGATCGAATTGGAGCGCATCTTTCCCGGCATCGTCGACGACATGGTGCGTGAGGGCGCCTTCAAGGTCGATATGGCCGCCCAGTACCGGATCCGGCTGGGGGGTGAGTGGAAGAAGCCGGGTACAAGTGACATCCAGATCGTGTGCGCGGGACGTCCGCTGCTCGAGTGGTGCGTGCGCAGGCGACTCGACGGCGAGTCTGCTATCAGCTTCCGCTACGAATCCGAGGTGGCCGACCTCGTCTTCGAGGGCGGCGGACAGACCGTCATCGGCGTCGCCGTCGCGCGTGACGGTGGCGGCATCGATGTGGTGCCCGCCGAGTTCGTGGTCGACGCCTCGGGTAAGAACACCCCGGTCCCCGAGATCCTTGACCGCATCGGCGTCGGCGCCCCCGAAGTCGAGCAGGACATCATCAACTGCTTCTACTCCACAGTGCAACACCATGTTCCGCCGGAGCGGCAGTGGCAGGACAAGGTGATGGTGATCTGCTACGCGTACCGGCCCTACGAGGACACCTACGCTGCGCAGTACTACACAGACAGCTCGCGCAGCGTCTTGTCCACCTCTCTGGTCGCCTACAACTGTTACTCGCCGCCGCGCACCGCAAGGGAGTTCCGTGCCTTCGCCGACCGAATGCCGTCACCGGTCATCGGTGAGAACATCGACGGGTTGGAGCTCGCATCCCCGATCTACAACTTCCGCTACCCCAACATGGTTCGGCTGCGCTACGAGCGCAAACGGAATCTGCCAAAGGCATTGCTGGTGGTCGGCGACGCGTACACCAGCGCCGACCCGGTCTCCGGTCTTGGTATGTCGCTGGCGCTCAAGGAAGTTCGGGAGATGCAGCTGGCGCTGGCCAAATACGGTGCAGGACATCCAGATCTGGCGCGCCGCTACTTCCGGTCGATCAGCAAGATGGCCGACACGGCGTGGTTTGTGATCCGCGAACAGAACCTGCGCTTCGGCTGGATTAAGGATGTGGACAAGAAGCGGCCGTTCTACTTCCGCGCGCTCACCTGGTACATGGACCGCGTCATCGAGTTGGTTCACGACGATCTGGACACCTACCGCGAGTTCCTTGCGGTGGTCCATCTCGTCAAACCGCCTTCTGCCCTGATGAAGCCGGGTGTCGCAGGCAGGGTGCTCGGCAAGTGGGCAGCCACCAGGCTGTCCGGGCGCAAGACGCTCATCGCCCGCAATTACCAGGACCGAGCCGTGCCGACACCGCAGGTGCCGGAAAGCCCCGAGGGGATCGCCGTCGGCCAGGTCGTTGCCAGCCGCACAGCCTAGCGATTTCGAAAGAAGGAAGGACCCAGATGTCGCATCGGATCTTGAACTGCCGGGGCACCCGGATACACGCGGTCGAGGAGGGCGAGGGACCGCTGGTCGTTCTGCTCCACGGGTTTCCCGAGTCCTGGTACTCCTGGCGCCATCAGCTTCCCGTGCTCGCCGCGGCCGGCTACCGCGCCGTGGCCATCGACCAGCGTGGCTATGGCCGCTCGTCGAAATACCGGGTGCAAAAGGCCTACCGCATCAAGGAATTGGTGGGTGATGTGCTCGGCGTCATCGAGGCCTATGGGGAGGAAAGGGCCGTCGTCGTCGGCCACGACTGGGGTGCGCCGGTCGCGTGGACATTCGCCTGGCTGCATCCGGAGAAGTGTGCTGGCGTGGCGGGCATCAGCGTCCCGTTCGCCGGACGCGGCGTGATCGGTCTTCCCGGCAGTCCCTTCGGCGAGCGCAGGCCCAACGACTACCACCTGGAGCTCGCGGGCGAAGGGCGGGTCTGGTACCAGGACTACTTCTCCGCGCAGGACGGAATCATCGCAGAGATCGAAGAGGATGTCCGGGCGTGGTTGCTCGGCCTGACCTACACCGTCTCCGGTGATGGGATGATGGCGGCGACCAAGGCAGCCGTCGACGCGGGCGTGGACCTGGCTGCGATGGACCCCATCGACGTGATCCGCGCAGGCCCGCTCTGCATGGTCGAGGGTGCCCGGCTCAAGGATGCGTTCATCTATCCCGAGACGATGCCCGCCTGGTTCACCGATGCCGACGTCGACTTCTACGCAAGTGAATTCGAGCGTTCCGGCTTCGGCGGGCCGCTGAGCTTCTACCACAACATCGACAACGACTGGCACGACCTTGCCGACATGGAGGGCAAGCCGCTGACCCCACCCGCGATGTTCATCGGCGGCCAGTACGACGTCGGAACCACGTGGGGTGCAGAGGCCGTCGAACGCGCGCACGAGGTGATGCCGAACTACCACGGCACCCACATGATCTCCGATGTCGGACACTGGATTCAGCAGGAGGAACCCGAGGAGACCAACCGGCTGCTTCTCGACTTCCTGCGCGAGTTGCGTTAGTGGGCGAAGCGATGATGCCTGCGGTCGCACCGGCTATCGACGAGGCGCAGCTGCGACGGGTGTTCGGTTGCTTCCCGTCCGGGGTGGTCGCCGTCTGCGCCATCGTCGACGGCCAACCCGTGGGGATGGCGGCAAGCTCGTTCACCCCCGTGTCGCTGGCGCCGGCCCTGGTCTGTCTGTGCGTTCAGAACACGTCGACGACATGGCCCCGACTGAGGACGATGCCTCGGCTGGGCTTGAGCGTGCTTGCCGACTCTCACGACGATGCTTGTATAAAGCTGTCGCGCAAGAACTGTGACCGGTTCGCCGGGGTGCCATGGACCGCGATGTCCGGCGGTGCGGTGGTGGTCGACGGGGCGAGTGCGTGGTTGGACTGCCGGCTCCACGCCGAGGTGGACGCGGGTGACCACACCATCGTCCTGCTGGAGATCTGCGGGCTGGACGGCGATCCCGAGACCCAGCCCCTGGTGTTCCACGGCAGCCGGTTCCGACGTCTTGCCGGGGTTCGCGTGCAACAGGAGTGCCGGTGAAGACGACCGATGTGCGGGTGCGACGCGCCATCGCGGCGGTCGCGGCGGGCAGGCCCGTCGTCGTCACCGCCGAACCCGCACAAGACGATGACGGATACCTCGTCTTCGCCGCCGACGCCGCAACCCCGAAGCTGCTCGCGTTCACCGTGCGACACACCAGCGGGCTTGTCCGGGTGGCTCTGCCCCCGTCAGAGTGTGAGCGGCTCGACCTGCCGCCGATGTGCTCAACCGCAAAGCGGGCGGGCGTCGGCGCCCAGCGGGTCTCTGTCGACTGGAAAGGCGTTGGCACCGGAATCTCGGCGACTGACCGGGCCCGAACCATCGCCGAGCTTGCCGCAGCTGCCTCCTGCGCCGACGACTTCCGGCGCCCCGGCCACGTCATCCCGGTGCTGGCCGACCCGCAGGGCGTGCTCGGACGGTCCGCGGGAGCCGAGGCGGCGTTCGACCTTGCCCGCCTAGCGGGGCGGCGTGAAGCGGCTGTGCTCTGTGAAATCGTGTCCCGCCGCCGACCTTCTGCGATGGCGCGAGGCGCCGAATTGTCCGATTTCGCCGACGAATACGGGCTGCAGGCCATTTCCGTGGCCGAGCTTGCCGCGTATCGGCGACGCACCGAACCTCAGATCGTTAGGGTGGCCGACACGGTCATGCCGATCAGGGGCGTCAACTCTCGGGTGATCGGATTCCACGGCGTACGCGACGGCGCCGAGCACCTGGCGGTGATCGTCGGCGCGGCAGGTCCCGGTGTGCCGGTGGCGCTGCACGTCCACGTCGAGTGCATCACCGGTGATGTGTTCGGAGCATCCGCCTGCCGATGCGGGCGGGATCTCGACGGCGCGCTGGCGCAGACGGCGGCGTCGGGGGGCGGCCTGATCGTCTATCTCCGCCCGGCCGGGCGTCCCCGGGCCTGCGGGCTGTACGACGACGCTCATGAAGCGTCGCGGGAACAGTTGGCGGACATGGTCACATGGATCCTGCGGGACCTGGGAGTGTCTCCGTTGCGGCTGTCCGATGACGCCCCGAACGTCGGCCTTGTCATGTTCGGTGCGATACCGGTCCAGCGTCGCGACGTCGGACGGACAATCGGATCGTTCGCGAGCGCGGTGTGAGGCAGCAGATGATCCGGAGGGCGAGCATATGACGTATCAAGACCTGTCCGGTAAGGCCGCCATCGTGACCGGGGCGGGAGCCGGTATCGGGCTTGCGATCGCGCAGCGGCTCGCCGCCGAGGGAGTCGGCGTGCTCTGCGCCGACATCGACGGTGGTGCCGCGGACGCCGCGGCGGCGAAGATCGGCGGCGGAGCCGTCGGGCACACGGTCGACGTCAGCGACGAAGTGCAGGTGATCGGCATGGTCGAGGCCTGCGTCGACGCGTTCGGCGGGGTCGACAAACTCGTCGCGAATGCGGGTGTCGTGCATTTCGCTCCCCTCGTCGAGACGACCGTCGACGACTTCGACCGAGTCATCGGAATCAATTTGCGCGGAGCTTGGCTGTGTACCAAGCACACGGTGCCGAGGATGGTCGAGCGCGGCGGTGGAGCCATTGTCAACATGTCGTCGCTTGCTGGTCACATCGCGGCGGCGGGCACCGTCGCCTACGGGATGGCCAAGGCGGGCATCATCCACCTCAGCCGCGTCACCGCGGCCGAATTCCGTTCGGCCAATGTACGTTCCAATGCGCTGTTGCCTGCCTTCGTCGACACGCCGATGCAACAGACGGCGATCACGATGTTCGATCAAGCGTTGGGCGATGGGGGTGGACTCGCGATGATCGAACGGCTTCAGGGCCGCATGGCGGCACCGGAGGAGATGGCCGCGGTCGCGGCCTTCCTCTTGTCAGACGAGGCCTCGATGGTCACCGGAACCACCCAGGTCGCCGACGGCGGTACCGTTTGTGCCCTGTGGTGACCGACTCATCATGATCGACAACGCAATAGCGGTCATCTCCTCCGTCACCCCGACATGTCGGGTGAGATGCCATGTCCGCGCGACGTCTTCGATGAAGCTGAGCGCCGCGGCGACGAGCAACCGCGCTTCTGCGACGGTGGTCGCGGGCACGAGTTTGCGAATGAGGTCGATCCATTCGCCTTCACGGTCGGACTGGTTCCTGACGAAGCCGTCGCGAACCTCGCCGGATGCGTGCGGCAGCTCGGTGATCGAGACGGCGAGCAGATCGGGATCGTCCACGCTGAGGCGGACGTGTCCCTCGACGAGGATGCGCAGGCGTTGTTCGGCAGTGACATCAGCGCGCATCGCGCGTATGCATTCGAGGCTGCGCCATTCGTCGAGCCGTCGCACGAGCGCGTCCAGTATCGCCTGTTTGGACGAGAACGAGCGGTACAGCCCTGGACCTGCAATGCCCGCTCCCTTTCCGATTTCGCTTGTGCTGACGGCCGGATAACCCGCAGCGCGGAACAGCCGGGCCCCCGTGCCGAGCAGGGTCTCGTGTCGGGAGAACAGCGCGCCTTCTCGATTCGGCGTCGCGTCGAGCGGCTCCAACGAGGAAACGGCCGGTGTTCGCGCGGCCGCCATGCACGCCCGGTAGAGCAGCTTGGTCAGGTCGTCGCCCGGCAGCGTCATGCTGTGGCGACCCAGGCTGGTCAGCGTGCTCGATACCGCCCATGCCCGCAGCTCCGAATGGCGGGGGTCGAGGCCGGGCACCTCGAGCCGGACGGCCTCGTCCATGCCTGCGACGATCGCGTTGATCCTGCGCCGGACCTGCTCACGGTCGGCACCGTTGAGGTAGCGGGCTTCGCGTTGCCAAAGCACCGTCAACGCTCGGGTCACCACGGCCGCGGCGATCAGGTTCGGCAACTCGGCGCGCAGTGGCGGAACCGCCGACGTAGCGTCGTGATCCTTTGGCCTGCGCGCGTTTTGGTATTCGTCCTGCGTGATGAGAATGGCTGCGGCGAGCAGAGCCTGCTTGCTCTCGTAGTGGCGGTACAACGCGCGCGCCGTGACGCCGGCCGCCTCGGCGATCTCCTCCAACTTGACCGAATGAAAGCCGCGCTCGATGAACAGGGCAACGGCCTGTTCGAGGATCTGCTTCTTGCGATCTTTGGGCCTGCGCTTGATCGCGGGGGCGGGCTCCATCAATCGACGCCCCTTCCTGCATCACTCGAACCACCAAATCCTGCCAGACGCGCCGGCGCCGGGGCGACTACGAGGCTGACAACTTGAACCCGCTCTGCTGCTCGAAGTCGGCGAGATCGAAGTAGTCGGTGAAGCGGGTGATCTCGCCATTGTTGACCTCGAACACGCCGGTCACGGGCAGCACGACCCTCCGGCCGTCGTTCATGGTGAAGTAGTCGATGCGCTCGGCGAGTACCAGACCTGGCTCGGCCGCAAGCGTGACGATATCGAGCTTGGCTTCCGAGAACGCGTCAAGGAACGCCTGAAAGATCGCGCGGATGCCGGCGATGCCCTCGATCGGCTTGACCGGCACGTTGTGGTAGACGGCGTCGTCGGCGAAGGCGCCGCAAATGGTCTCGAGATCGCGGCCTTCCCACGAGCCGAGAAAATCGCGGACGAGTCTCTCGCTGGCCTGCTTGGTGTCGGTCACGGGTGCCTCCTCAGGTATCAGTGCGCAAGGCGGCCCCAGCGCCTACCACCTTCATTGTGACGTACAGAACAGTACTATCAAGATACATTACCGAACGCAAGAGCCAGTTTTCATCGTGTTTTGCACGCCATGGATCATTTTGGAAGCGTATCGACTATGGACATAAGTAACCTCGACCGCGTAATCTCTCGAATGTCCTCGCCCCACTTCGACCAATTCGGATGGCCGACATGAGCAGCTCCACTCGTGGCCGCAGCGTCGAACCCGTGCGGTTCGCGCGGGTGCTGCCAGTCGTCGCCGCAGTGGCCTCGCGAGCGCCACAGCAAACCACCGAAACCCTCATCCACAGCGGCTTATGCCTCGTGCGGAACAGACTCATACCTCTTTTTGAAAGCCGCAATCGAGCCGCAGAGGTCGATAGCGGTCCGCCCGTGCCCTCGCTTGATAGGGACGTCCCGCAAACACTGACGGAAGGGTTGGCGGCAGCGTGGTGATCTCAGCGGAAACGGCGACCAAGCCCATTCGGGCGGTCGGTGGCTTCTTCGCCATCACGCTGGACACCTTCGTGTTGATGTTCAAGCCGCCGTTCGCATGGCGGGAGTACTTAGCTCAGTGCTGGTTCGTGGCGCGGGTGTCCACGCTGCCCGCGGTGTTGATGACGATTCCGTGGGCTGTGATTTCGGGGTTCCTTTTCAATGTCTTGCTGGCCGATATCGGCGCCGCGGATTTTTCCGGCACTGGTGCTGCGATCTTCACGGTGTCTCAGAGCGGCCCGATCGTGACGGTGTTGGTGGTGGCGGGCGCGGGTGCCACGGCGATGTGTGCCGATCTAGGTGCGCGAACCATCCGCGAGGAACTCGATGCGCTGCGGGTGATGGGCATTAACCCGATCCAAGCGCTGGTGGTTCCGCGAGTGCTCGCGGCCACCACGGTGTCGCTGGCGCTGAGCTCGGTGGTGATCATGACGGGTCTTGTCGGCGCGTTTGTTTGCTCGGTGTTTCTAATGGACGTTTCGGCGGGTGCGTGGGTGGCGGGTCTGACCACGCTGACTCACATCGCCGATGTCATCATCTCGATGATCAAGGCGACCCTGTTCGGGTTGACTGCTGGATTGATCGCCTGCTACCAGGGCATCTCGGTGGGCGGCGGTCCGGCCGGTGTCGGCAGGGCGGTGAACGAAACCGTCGTGTTCGCCTTCATCGTGTTGTTTTTGACCAACATCATCGTCACCGCCGTCGGTGTCCCCTTCATGGTGTCTTGAGGTGAACTTGTGACGTTGAGTGTTCCGAGCCGACTTCATCCGCGGCTGCAGCGGATGAGGAATGCCTTGGTGGGCGGGTGGAATCAGATTGGTTCGCAGACGCGGTTTTATGCCACCACGTTGGCTGGGATTCCCGATGCCGCCGTCAACTACCGCAGCGAGTTGTTGCGGGTGATCGCACAGATGGGATTGGGCAGCGGGGCTCTTGCGGTGATCGGCGGAACGGTGGTGATCGTGGCGTTCTTGACGATGACCACCGGCGCGATTGTTGCGGTGCAGGGCTACAACCAGCTGGCGTCGGTGGGTGTGGAGGCCTTAACGGGGTTCGCGTCGGCGTTTTTCAATACCCGCGAAATCCAGCCGGGAACGGTGATGGTGGCGCTGGCGGCAACCGTCGGTGCCGGTAGCACCGCTCAGCTGGGGGCGATGCGGATCAATGAGGAGATCGATGCGCTCGAGGCCATCGGTATCCGCACTGTGAGCTACCTGGCGTCCACCAGGGTGCTGGCCGGGGTGATTGTGGCGGTTCCGTTGTTTTGCGTCGGGCTGATGACGGCATATGGGGCCGCTCGTATCGGCACCACCGCCATTTATGGCCAGGGGTCGGGTGTCTATGACCACTACTTCTATACGTATCTGAGTCCCACCGACGTGTTGTGGTCGTTGGCCGAGGTGGCCGCGGTTGCACTGATGATCATGTTGTTGTGCACCTACTACGGCTACACCGCGCGTGGCGGGCCGGCGGGGGTGGGCGAGGC
>NZ_RARC01000015.1 GCF_003719305.1 Mycolicibacterium stellerae | reverse complement strand
GTTCTGCCCACGCCCCAGGCGCCCAAGGCCACCCCTGCCCCCATCCCGGCGCAGAGCCCGCGGGCACCTCGCCCCGCAGCCCCACTGCCCACACCGCAGGCCAAGATTCCGACCCCGCAACCGCAGGCGCCGATTCCGACACCGCAAGCGCCCGCCAAGGCGCCTCCTGCGGTCCAGGCGCCGGTGCCCGCCCAGATACCTCAACTGCCGATCGGCTCGCTACCCGCGATCATTCCCGGATTGTCGCCCGCGGCCCAGAACCCGGCTCAGCTGCCGGCGCAGTTGCCCGCCCAGGCGCCCGCCAAGCTACCGGCGCAAAAGCCGGCTCAGCTCCCGGCGCAAAAGCCGGCTCAGCTCCCGGCGCAAAAGCCGGTCCAGGTACCCGCGCAGGTCCCGGCGCAGGTCCCGGCTCAAGAACCCGCGCAAGTCCCCGCCCAGACGCCCGCGCAAGTTCCCGCGCAGGTGCCCGACCCGGTGGGTCCCGCGCCACAGCAGGTGCCAGATCCCGTCGGTCCCGCTCCCAAGAAGGTAGATCCTGCGGCGCCGAAGCCCTGCGATCCGAACGTCGACGTCTGTGTCAGGTAGTGCCGTAGGCCTTCGCGATGTCGGGTGAGTCAGTCCACCTCGAGTAGGCGGGCGACTGCGGCCAGCCCTCTGGCGAGTCCTGCCATTCTTCCTGGCGTCCCCACGGCAGCAGATCGATGAGCGCGAACGAGTGGCTGAGTTGTTCGGTGCCGCGGCCGTTGGTATGCCATGTGCGGTAAACCTTTTCGCCGTCGCGTAGAAACACGTTGACGCCGAAGCCGGCTCCCGGCGGCGCGTCCACGTCAGCGCCGAACGAGCTCTCCGACGACGAGTACCACGCCATCTTGTTGCCGACCTTGTCGCGGTAGGCGAGCGCCTCCTCGATGGGGCCGTTGGTGACGATGACGAACCGCGCGTCGTAGTTGTCGAGGAACTCCAGTCGGGTGAACTGGGACGTGAACCCCGTGCAGCCGCCGCACTGCCACTCCGCGCCGTCCTCCCACATGTGGTTGTAGACGATGAGCTGTGAGCGTCCGTCGAACACGTCGGCGAGACGGACCGGACCGTCCTCGCCGATAAGCGTGTAGTCAGCCATCTCGACCATGGGGAGCCGGCGGCGTTGCGCGGCGATCGCGTCCAGCTCGCGGGTCGCCGCCTTCTCGCGGCGGCGTAACTCGTCGAGTTCCTTGCGCCAGGTTTCCTGGTCGACGACGGGTGGTTTCGCCGTGTTCTCGGCCATGTGCATCTCCTTATCGGTGCCCGCTTTGCCCATATAGACCCGACCGGCAATCGAAACTCATCGCATCGGGCAGTATCTGAACCTGTGTCGCGACTGCTCGAGAACAAGGTTGTCATCGTTGCCGGGCTCGGCGGTATCGGCAACGGGCTGGCGCGGCGCTACGCCGACGAGGGCGCGCTGCTCGTGATCGGTGACCTCGATGCAGAACTGGCCGCGCGCGTCGCCGCCGACCTTGATCCATCGGCCGAGCGGGTACGCGGTGTCGCGCTCGACGGCGCCGACGAAGATTCCGTGCGGTCAACCGTCCAGCTCGCCGTCGACACATTCGGCCGGCTCGACGGGATCCACCTGAACTTCACCAACGCCGCCGACGCCTACCTGCCCGGCGGTGTCGTCGACCTGCCGCTGGAAGCGTTCGACGAGGTCATGCGCGTCAACACCCGCGGGTTCGTGATCTGCGCCAAGCACGCGATTCCGCCGATGATCTCCAGCGGCGGCGGGTCGATCGTCTTCACCGCGTCGATCGACGCCTACAGCGGTGCGAGCACGCGGGTGTCCTACCAGATGAGCAAGGCCGCGGAGCTGGCGCTGATGCGTCACATCGCGCGCAAGTACGGGCCGAAGGGGATCCGCGCCAATGCCATTGCGCCGGGGCTGATTTGGCACTACAAGTTCGACGAGAACCCGATGCCCGACGGCATCGTCGACCAGACGCGGGCTCGGCAGATGATCAAGTCCCGCTTCGGCACGCCCGACGACATCGCCGCGATGGGCGCGCTGTTGCTGTCCGACGACGGCAGCTTCATCACCGCCCAGACCATCAGCGTGGACGGCGGAGTGACCTTCCGGCCATGACGCGGTCGCCTGCCGGGAAGTATCGTCCGATCATGTCTTCAGAGCCGACACCGCTGACCATCATGTTCTGGCCGGAGTCGGCCTACGGGCCGACGAACCAGTGCATCGGCCTTGCCGCCATTCTTCGCGACCGCGGGCACACCATCGTGTTCGCCGCCGAAAGCTCGTGGACAGGCAAGCTCGCCCCGTTCGGCTTCATCGAGGAACTCGTCGACCTGGCGCAACCGGCCGAGGGTGCGGGCGAAGAGGATGCAGGCGCGTTCTGGACCGAGTTCATCGCAGAGACCGCGCCGGAATTCCGCAAGCCGACGATCGAGCAGCTGGGCTCGTTCATCCAACCCACCTATCAGGCGCTCATCGACGGCGCGAAGTATTGCCAGCCCCGGCTGCGCGAGATCGTCGCCAAGCACCGACCCGATGTCATCGTCGAGGACAACGTGGTGCTGTTCCCCGCGCTCGTGACGTCCGGGGCACCGTTCGTGCGGATCGTGTCGTGCAGCCCGTTGGAGGTGACCGGCCCCGATGTGCCGCCACCGTTCTCCGGCCTTCCGAGTGCCGACCGCGGTCAGTGGGACGCCTACCGCACCGAGTTTGACCGCACGCATCGGGCGATGTGGTCCGAGTTCAACGAATGGGTGCAGGCCCAGGGCGCCGATTCGCTGCGTGACCTGGAGTTCATGCCGCACACGACGGCGGCCAACCTGTATGTCTATCCGGCGGAGGCCGACTATCTCGATGCCCGTCCGCTCGACGACACCTGGGCCCGGATGGACTCCAGTGTGCGCGAGACCGACGAGGAGTACCGGCTTCCCACCGAGGTCGCCGACCGACCCGAGGGCAGCGCGCTGGTCTATCTGTCGCTGGGTTCGCTCGGCGGCGCCGACGTCGAACTCATGCAGCGCCTGGTCGACGTGCTCGGCACCACCCGGCACCGCTACATCGTGAGCAAGGGCCCCCAGGCTGATCGAATCACGTTGGCGGACAACATGGTCGGTGCGCAGATGCTGC
The DNA here is from genome assembly GCF_003719305.1 of Mycolicibacterium stellerae. Classification (GTDB taxonomy): domain Bacteria; phylum Actinomycetota; class Actinomycetes; order Mycobacteriales; family Mycobacteriaceae; genus Mycobacterium; species Mycobacterium stellerae. The sequence continues at coordinate 129,268 of NZ_RARC01000015.1, read as the reverse complement.
CGCAGACCAAGGTGATCCCGCATGTCGACCTGGTGATCTCCCATGGCGGGAACAACACGGTCACCGAGACGCTGCATTTCGGCAAGCCGCTGATCGTGCTGCCGCTGTTCTGGGACCAGTACGAAAACGCCCAGCGCATAGACGAACTCGGGTTCGGCGTGCGGCTGGATACGTACAAATTCGCCGACGACGAACTGACCGGCGCGGTGGACCGGCTGCTCGCCGACACCGAGCTGCGCGACCGGCTCGCCGAGATCGGCACCGCGATCCGCGGCCGCGACGGGTTGCGGGTGGGCGCCGACGTCATCGAGAAGGTGGGTGTGCAACATCGGGCCTCGGTTGCCTGAGTTGCTCGACGCGCTCGACCTCGCTGACGGCAGGCGGTTGGCCATTGTCGCCGACGACGGCGGCCTTTCGGCACTGCCAATGGTGTGCGACGCCGATGGCCAGTGGCGGCGCGCGGCGGCGGGTGACGGCGTCGCCGAGGCGTTGCTCGCGGCGTTGGCACGGGAAACCGGTGTGGCGACCCAAGGTGCTTTCACCGTTGCGTCTTGGGCGGGGCGAGTCGCCCTGGGCGAGAGACCGATCGGCGTCGACCAGACCAACCAGTCGGTGATCGTCGGTGACGCGGCGGTGGTGAAGTGGGCAACTCATCTGCAGGAAGGACCGCATCCCGCCCCGCGCCGGGTTGCGGTGCTGCGCGAAGCCGGTTTCGGCGGCATGCCAAGCCCGTGGGGCTTGGTCACCTGGCGATCCGAGGACGGCGTGCAGACCGTGGCGGCAAGCGTCGATGAGTACCTTCCCGGGGCGGTGGACGGCTGGACGTGGGCGGTGGATCTGATCACTGCGGCGGCCGGTGACGGCGACGTCGGCCCTGTCGCCGACGCGGCCGCTCAGGTCGGCGCTCTTGTGGCGGAGATGCACGCGGCCTTGAGCGTGACGGCGGCGCCGGCCTCCGCGCAGGACGCGCACCGGTGGCGGGACGCGGCCTTCGATCTCCTCGGGCAAGCGTGTTCGTTGCACGATTTCGCCGGCGATCGTCGAAGCGAGATTGCGGGCGCTCTGGAGAGCCTCGGCGCGCTGGCGGGCACTCCCGTGATCGAAGGGCACGGCGACCTGCATGTCGGTCAGGTGTTGCTCAGCGGCGGGAGATTCTTCGTGACCGATTTCGACGGAAACCCCGTATTGCCCGCGGCACAACGGATCCTGCCGATTCCGGCTGCGCTCGATGTGGCCGGCATGGTGCAGTCACTTTCACACGCGGCGATCGTTGCGCGGAAGTACACCGACCTCGACCCGACGGCCCTCGCTGATGTCGACGCGGCGGGCCGCAAGACATTTCTGGCTGCTTACCAGCGGCGCCTGGCATCGCTCGGTCCGGCCGAACTGTACGACCCGACTCCGCTGCGTGCGTTTCGGATGCAGCAGGTGTTGCGCGAGATCATCTATGCGGCAAGGCATCTACCGAGGTGGATGTATGTGCCCGACGCGGCGCTGCCCGCGCTTCTCGACGAGGGGGTGCCATCGTGAAGCCGGATGGTTTCGCTGCGGACCTGTATCGGAAGCCAGAGGTCCTCGGACGGCTCTCGGCAATTCTCGCCGACGGAAATCCGTGGGCGGACGTGGTGGCGCCGAATACCGAGAGAGTGGTCCTGCTCGGGATGGGATCGTCGGCGTACGCGGGTGGTGTCGCGGCGGCACGCATGCGCGCGCGAGGACTCGTCGCTTCGGTGGAACTGGCGTCCTCGCAACTGCTTCCGGATTGGGGCGAGGGAACGCTGGTCGTCGCGACATCGGCGAGCGGAGGATCGAAGGAGACGTTGGATGCTCTTGATCGTCTGCCGGCTTCAGTACATACGGTCGCACTGACGAACACCTTGGGCTCGGCCATCGCCAAACGGTGCGCGGCCGTGGTGGACCTGGCCGCCGAACCCGAGGTGGGTGGGGTCGCGTGTCGCAGCTACCAGCACACCTTGGCCCTGCTGCTCGCGCTCGAGTGCCACCTCACGGGTAGCGGCACAAGTGAGCTCGCGCACGCGGTCGCCTTGTCGGCGGATGCAAGCGCCTACCTACTGGACACCGAGAGCGATTGGCGCTTAGAGGTTTCCGAGCCACTGCTCGGCCCGTCGGGGGTCTACCTGGCGGCGCCGGCGGAACGGTTCTGCAGCGCGCAACAGGGTGCGTTGATGCTGCGGGAGGGCCCACGTCTGCCCGCTGTCGGATGCGAGACGGGCGACTGGAGCCACGTCGACGTCTACCTGACGAAGACCATCGACTACCGGTTGCTGGTGTTCGCCGGATCGCAGTGGGAAGCGCAGTTGGCCGACTGGACAACGCAGCGCGGCAGCACCGTTATCGGCGTCGGCGGCGTTGTGCATGGCACGCAGTACAACTTGCGCTACCCGGGCGACGGCGACGACACCGTGCGGCTATTGACCGAGGTGTTGGTACCGGAGCTGATGGCCGCACGCGCGTGGCAGGCTCAGCGGATGTAGACCTCGCCGCCGGTGGGATATCCGCCACCGTGCGTCGTGATGTGGACGTGGTCGTAGTGGCCGTACCCGCCGGCCTTCACACCGCTTGGCGTGTAGTACATGCCCCGCCAGATGCAGTCCTGCAAGTCGAATCTGTCTGCGTTGTTCAATGCGAACGCAACGATTCGGTTTCCCAGGGCGACGCCCTCCGCCGAGGACGCGTTGGGAATCATCACGTCAAGCGCCAGGCCGTCGGGATGCCACCTCAGCGAGTCCGCGCGAACGCCCCCGATGTTCTGAATCTCGGGGAACAGCGCACTGATGCTCCGCGCGACCAGGATGGTCTTGACCTGAAGCCCCTTCTCCGGTGCCAACCCGACGGGCAGAACGCGCTCGGCCTCTCGGTTGTAGACGCGGTATCTCGACGCCGTCGCGAACTGGACCGGCGCGGCGCTGGCCGCTGCGTCGACGGCGGGCAACGCCGAAAAGTCCGTGGCGGCCGAGGCGACTATCTCGACGCTACGGGTCGCCACATCGTCGACGATCTGATCGGGTGCTTGCGCCTCGCTGATGGGTGCGGGCACTGAAACGTCACCGCTGGTGGCGAGCAGGAGGGCATAGGGGGCGATCACCGCAGCCGCGGGAACCGCCGACGGTATCCGTCGGCGCTGAGCAACGCTATGCCTCCCCATCACGTAGCACCATACGAGCAAACCAGCTGATTTTCAGCATCCCTCAGTGATCCCTTAAGAAGCGCCGTTAACGCTCCGACCAGCTAATAGTCACGGGAAGGTAACGTTTCCGCAGCTCATCGGCGTGCCGGTGTCGATTTCGCGGCTGGGACACCTACCGTGAAAATGCAATCGAATCGGTCGGGCGTATTGACCGAGCCGGCAGTTTTTCGCTCGACCGGTTCGATGTTCATCCCTGCGCCGTCATCGTCGGTCACACTGTCGACGTGGTTGAGGACGCAGTCACCGTCGGCGGGGTGGATCTCGCCGACCCGGACACCTACGCCGCGGGCATGCCGTTCGACGCCTTTCGCGAGCTTCGGCACCGTGCGCCCGTTGCCCGGCACCCGTATGGCGACGGCCCCGGGTTCCTGGCGCTGACCGGATACGACGAAGTCCTCGCCGTCTCGCGAGACAGCGCTACGTGGTCGTCGCAAGCCACAGGGGTGTTCTTCGAGGTTCCGCGCCAGGAGGATGAGTTCCAGCTGGAGCTGATGATGCTGACGATGGACCCTCCGCGCCACACCAAGCTTCGCGCACTCGTCAGCAAGGGCTTCACGCCCCGTCAGGTCGCCAAGCTGAACAATCACGTCGCCGACATGGCTCGCGAGATCGTCGACGACGTGGTCGAGCGGGGTGCGTGCGACTTCGTCGACGACATCGCGGGCGCGCTCCCTTCGTATGTGATCGCAGAGCTGCTCGGCATCCCGCTGGAGGACGGTCGCCGCCTCTACGAACTGACCGAGATCATGAACACCGGCGCGGTCGGTGACACCAACGACGACATGTCGCGCGTCGTGGACGCGCAGCTACAGATGTTCCAGTACGGCACGGAGCTCGCGGCGCGCAAACGCAAGACACCAGGCGATGACATCGCGACCTCTCTGCTCGACGCCGAAGTGGACGGCGAGCGCCTCAGCGACCTTGAGTTCAACATGTTCTTCCTTCTACTCATCAACGCCGGCGGAGACACCACCCGCAACCTGGTCGCTGCGGGCATCCTCGCGATGATGGAGCACCCCGATCAGCAGGCCCGGCTGGCCGCGGACCCGTCGCTGCTGCCGAGCGCGATCGAGGAGATGCTGCGCTACACCAGCCCGGTCACGGTGTTCGTGCGCACGGCGATGAAGGACACGGAATTACGCGGGATCGCCATCAAGGCGGGCGAGCGGGTGGCGATGTTCTATCCGTCGGCCAACCGCGACGAATCGCGTTTCGCCGATCCCGACCGTTTCGACATCGGGCGTGCTCCCAACCCGCACCTTGCCTTCGGCGGCGGAGGAACACATTTTTGTCTTGGCGCCAACCTCGCCCGGGTGGAAGCCGCCGCGATCATTCCCGAGGTGCTGTCGCGGCTGGAGGGCCTCGAGCTCGACGGGCCAGTCCAGCGGGTGCGGTCGAATCTGATGAACGGCATCCACTCGATGCCCGTGAAATTCAAGCCCCGCTACGCCAGCGAAAGCTGTTGACGTACTTACCCATGTCCAGGGCCAGTGCGAGGTTGGCCGCCGACGGATGGCCGGTGCCGTAGTCCGGGGTGAATTCATGGAATGGCCCGACGGCGGAAGCGACCAGCGCATAGTCATTCTTGACCGCGCAGAGGGTGATCACTCGAAGCCGGGTGAACTCGCCGCTGGAATCTTGCGGATACTGGTCGTGTACGGCGCCATAGCCCGGCTCGTACCCGACCATCGCGTTGGGGATCTCGTAATCGAGAGTGGCGTCGGGGTAGTACTCGGCGATCATCTGGTCGACGATCTGTTTGGGTGAGCGCTTCTCGGCGGGCTCTCCCCAAAGATCCAGTGTGCCGGTGTCGCCGCCGAAATACTCCAGCGCGACCCAATCTGAGTAAAGCGTGGCCTTGTAGAAGGTTCCTTCGCCCGGATACTGAACCGAGAACTCACCGTCGGTGGAAACGAAGCGTGGGTTGATGTCGATCGGCTGACCGATCGGCGGACGCCCGCAGTCGGGCGGGCAGGTGTAGCGCGGACGTGCCGGAGTTGCCAGGACCGACGCGGTAATACCCGCGGCGACCACCACACCGACGCCTGCGGCCAGCGTCGTCAGCAGCCAGCCTTGACGCGTGTAGCCCACCGGCACGACGTCATACATCCGGGCGGGGGTGGCGTAACCCGGACGCGGCACTTCGATTCCGCTGCCGACACCAGCCCGACGCGCGGTTCGCGACGCACGCGACGCCGCCGCCGCGGCGACCCCGCAGTTCGAGCAGAACGCCATGTCGGGGACCACATGGTCGCAGTACGGGCAGAGCACTTGCCCGCCCGGATTCGGCACGTCGTGTTCCTCGTTGAGCAGGCAGTACTGCAACCCGATTCGCAGCGCCAGCAAGGCGATGACGGCGATCATGAGGTGGGCACCGAGATGAAGGCCCTCCAGCACAGGACTGACCTCGGTGATGCCCAGCACGGAGTAGACGGCCAGCGTTGCCAGCACGCTGGACAGGACGAGACCTCGTCGGGCGAACCACAGTGCCGCACCGACCAACCCGCCCATCGACGCCGCGGTCAAAGGCACTGCGACGCCTTGCACCCCCGCCTGAACCAGGAGCACCCCGGCAGGCTGGTTGTCGGAAGTCACACCCGTTGCGAATTGCGGTGCCAGCCGGATGATCGTGGCGGCGGCGGTGAAGCTGATGGCGCCCAACGACCCGATTACGAAGCCGTCCAACGACTCCCGGGTTGGGCGAGCGAACCGCATCACCACCGCGGGCACCAGCATCAGCAGCGCTCCGCCTGCGGGCACCGCGATACCCACGATCAGCGCCATCCTTCTGGAATCCGCGTCGGCTAGCGATACGTCATAGAAACCGGAGATCAAAGTGCTTGTCGCCAACGCCCATCCGACACCGAGTCCGACGCCGAGCAATGCGGTTGGCACCAAAGCCCGAAGGGCGTAGTCGCGGTCGACGTCTGCTTGGTAGAGGTAGAGCACGAACACTAGCGGAAGGCCGAGTGCGATGACCGCGATCATGGGCGCCTGCCAGCGCATCACGGCGAGGACGACCAACAACAGAAAGATGGCGGCGAGGCCCGCCCGAAATGCCGTGCGGGAGCGGTGCGGAAGGTGCGGGAACAACGAACTCGCTACCGAAAGCCGCAACACCTGCTCGCCCGGCGCTGCCGCATACGCGCCCATCCGAAGTCGGTCACGCCCGGCCGCAGGCGGCTGCGCCCACTGCGCACCGCACGCCCCGCAGTAGGCCGCGGCAGGCACCTCCGCACCACACGCCACGCACGACATGGTGGCCACTCCACCATCGCTGGCGGGCGGTTGCGTCATTCGGGCACTGCCCGCGATTGAATCTCGAGAAGGTTGCGGGCGAGGTTGTACGTGTTCGGAGTGCCGAGCCCGGTAACGAGATCGTAGCCGGGCCGAGAGAGGTCGACCGCGTTGCCGCCCAACGAAACATCCCGAAAGCCCGGCAGGTCGGCGCCTGCCGCGACCCGATACAGAAGGGGGTTGATGTTTCCCAGCTGCCTGCCGCCGTTGGCTGTCAGGTATTGGTTCATCAGTACCGTCAGCGCCGCCCAGATCGGTGCCGCCTGTGAGGTACCGGCTCCGACGTATTCGTTCTGGCTGTAGATGAACCTCACCCCGGTGAGCGGATCGCCGACCGCGGCGACGTCGGGCGACAGTCTGCGCCGATCCGTGTCGCGATCGGCGGTCAGTTTCTGCTGCCATTTCGGCCGCGCGAACAGCTGCGACACGCCACCGCTCGTGCCCTGCGACAGCGGCGAATCGAACCACGCGTACTCCGCAAGCCACTGTCCCCGCGGGCCCGTCGACAGGGTCGTCGCGCCGACCGCCGTCATCGTCGGAAGCGACGAGATCGCGTCCAGCCCAACGTCATCGGGACCCGGCGGGGACGACCATTCGTCGGCGCCCTTGCACTCGAGGCTGGCGTTGTCACCTGTGGCATCGAACGCCGAAGTGCCGTGCGCCTGCGCCCTGACCAATGCGGACTCGACGGGCGCGAGGTCGGTGGCGTTGACGAACGAGTCGCACGACCACCCGATCGACAGGCTCCACACCGCACCGGGGAATTGCCGGTCGGTGTCGGAGAACATCTCGCCGATCTTCTCGTACGCTCCGTCGGCCACCAATGTCGGAAGCGCGTTGACCACAACCAGGTGCGCGTCGGGCGCAATGGCATGCACGACTTGGAGATCCATCGTCGTCTCGCCGTGGGCTTCGTCTGGTATCCCGCCGATCACCTCGGGCGTGAACCTCGGCAGGCCCGAGGTATCGGCGAACTTGTCGAGGTCGCGCTGGTCGAAACCATCGAATGCGAAGAACACGATGGTCTCGCCCTTACCGGTATGACCTTCCTTCGCCAGCGGAGTGGCGTTGTAGGCATCCAACAACCCGCCCGGTGTCAGCCCGCCCTTGGGCACGTCGAGGGGAAGGTTGTCCGGCTGTTTCGTGCGATGAGGGGTGTAGCTGATGATCCGGCCGAGCCCGGTAACGGCATCGTGCAACGACGCAGGCACCGACGGCTGTTCCGGAGACGCGTAGAACACCTGGCCTTTTCGGCCACGGTAGTCGTTCACCGGCACGTCGAAGGCGCGCGCCATGTGGTAGGCGGCACCCTCGACGATCGCCCAGGCATTGCCTGGGCGCCATCGCACCCACAGCTCCCGTGCGCCCGCCCATGCCGTCAGCGCAACAGGACGCGTCGCGTCGGGGAGCGAAACAGTCAGTTGCGCATCACCAGCGCGCGACGGCCCGAGATCTGTCGAGCTGGCGAGCAGTGCTGCGAACGGACCCTTGATAACCGCCGAACTGGTCGGCGCGCAGCCGGCACTCAGCCCCGACGCGACGATGATCGCCGACGCCCCGATGAGCGCCGGCAAACGCCGCCGCATTTCGGTGATGCTTCCTAGGAACCGTTGGTCACATGCCGACCATGTTCGCCGGGCTGGACCTGCGAGGCCGGCGGAGCAACAACGGGCGGGGTGAACTGGTTCGGTGCGTTCGGATCGATCCGCGGGGCCTTCTCCGTGGGCGAAGGAGGTGCGGCCGGGGACGTCGTGGTCGTCGTGGTGGTCGTGGTGGAGGTCTCGGGCGCCTTCTCTTCTTCCTTGGCGCAACCTGCCATGATCATCCCCATCGCGGCGATCGCGCTCAGCCCGGCAACTGCTGCAAGCCGACGGGGCAAACGACTCTGTGTCCTCATTTAATTGTCCTTATCTGTATACCTGCACCGATAAACGGCAGGAATTACCGACCATGGTGACATACGCAGCGAAGTCGCGCCAGTCCCTTAGCAAAATTTGACGTCGGCGAAGTGCCGCTCAGATGCCACCGCAGATCGACGGCGCAAAGGGTACCGGAACAGGTACGCAAACTCCTACCCCGAAGAACGGCGTGATATCGCCGGTCCGCGCTGGTGGGGGCGGCGCCGGTGGCGGTGACGCGGGTGTGGCCGCGCAGCTGTCCGACGGTGCGTCATACACCGTCCCCCACCCCGCACTCGACGGCACCGCTGACCCCCGCTGTGACGATTGTGGCGAATGCCCTCGCTCCGAATGCAGCCCCGCCCACGGCTGCCAAACGACGAAAGTTTGCTCACGTCGAATGCGTCCTCTGGATAGTTAACGCCTCCAGAACCTTGATTTTAGAAGCGTTTTTCGGCTCGAGTTGCACTGCTACCGAAGGTGACAGAGGGTGTCATACCGAGATTCCCCGAAGCCCCAACCAAGTCCAGCAGAGTGGCGTAGGTGTATTGGGTGTCCGGATCGATTGTCAGAGGGAGCACCATGTTCACACTGCGCAAAATCCTGATGATCGCGTGCGCAATCGCGCTCGCGGCATTCGGAGTGGCCGCATGCGGCAGCGAGAAAAGCGAGGGTGGAAAGGGTGGCGAGATCAACATCGCGCTCACGTCGTTCCCCGACTACGTCGACCCGCAGCTGTCCTACACCGTCGAGGGGTGGGAGGTGCTCTGGAACGTCTACACGCCGCTGCTGACCTACAAGCACGTCAAGGGCAAGGAAGGCACCCAGGTGGTTCCCGCGCTGGCGCAGGACATGCCCGAAATCTCGGCGGACGGCAAGACATACAAGCTGAAGCTGCGGCCGAACATGAAGTACTCGGACGGCACCCCGATCAAGGCATCCGATTTCGCCTACGCCATCCAGCGGTTGTTCAAGGCCGACTCCGGCGGCTCGGTGTTCTACGACGTCATCGTCGGCGCCACCGACTATGCCGACGGCAAGGCCCAGAACATCAGCGGCATCAAGACCGACGACAACACCGGCGACATCACCATCACGCTCGCCGAGCCCAACGGAACCTTCGAGAACGTGCTCGGCCTGATGTTCGCCGCGCCCGTTCCGCCGACAACACCGCTGGACAAGGACGCAACGAACAATCCGCCGCCTTCAAGCGGTCCGTTCATGATCAGCAACGTCAACGCGCCGCGGTCGCTGACGATGGAGCGCAACCCGAACTTCCAGACCGTCAAGGACGCCGGCGCCTCCGAAGTGCCCGACGCCAACGTCGACAAGATCCTCGTCAACGAGAACAAGAACAACAGCGCCCAGGTGACCGATGTCGAGCAGAACAAGGTCGACTTCATGCTCGATCCGCCAGTGGCCGACCGTCTGGCCGAGGTCAAGGCGAAGTACAGCGATCGTTTCCGCATGGAGGACTCGATCAACACCTACTACTTCTTCATGAACACCGAGCGGGCACCGTTCAACGACATCAAGGTCCGCCAGGCCATCAATTACGCCATCGACCCCGAAGCGCTCAACCGGATCTTCGGCGGCCGGCTGCACCCGTCACAGCAGATCCTGCCCCCCGGCATGCCCGGCTACCAGGAATACAAGCTCTACCCCGGACCGGACATGAACAAGGCCAAAGCGCTGATCGCCGAGGCCAATCCGGCGGACAAGGACATCACGGTCTGGACAGATGACGAACCCGACCGCAAGCGCATCGGCGAGTACTACCACGACCTGCTCACCCAGCTCGGCTTCAACGCGACGTTGAAAGTCATTGCGGGCGACGTGTACTGGACGACGATCGGCAACCAGTCGACACCCGATGTGGACACCGGATTCGCCGACTGGTTCCAGGACTTCCCGCACCCGGACGACTTCTTCCGTCCGCTCCTGCACGGGGACAGCATCCTGCCGACCAACGGCAACAACTATTCGCGGGTCAACATCCCCGCCAACAACGCCAAGCAGGACGAGTTGTTGACCAAGCTGATCGGCGACGGCGGTGTGGAGGACCAGTACGCCGCGCTTGACAAGTCCTACATGGAGCAGGCGGTCTGGGCGCCGTACGGAAACGAACAGTTCACGACATTCCTGTCGGAGCGCATGGACTTCGACAAGTCCTATCACCATCTGCTCTTCAACCAGGACTACACCTCGTTCGCCGTCAAGTAGCGGGCGATGGTCTCACCCATCGACTCGCTTGAGGCACCCGGCGAGCCGCCGATCCCGACAGGTGTGCCGATCGCGCAGATCCAGGGGCGCAGCCCCTGGTATCTGGCGTGGCTGCGGTTGCGGCGCAACAAGGTTGCGTTGGTGTGCGCAGCGGTGTTTGTGCTGATCGTGTTGTTCTGCCTTGCCGCGCCGCTGTGGGCCGAGCACGTGGCCCACACCGGACCGAACGAGAACCACATCACCGACACGGTGATGATCGACGGGCAGGAGACCGACGTCGTCGCGCCCGACGGCACGCCACTCGGGCCCGGGCTGCACGGCAAGTTCCTGCTCGGCGCCGACCAGAACGGCCGAGACGTCATGGTGCGGCTGATGTATGGCGGCCGGACGTCGATCTACGTCGGCCTTGCGGCGGCGGCGGTGACGACGATCCTGGCCGTCATCGTCGCGCTGCTGGCCGGCTACTACCGCGGCTGGATCGACGCGGTGCTGTCTCGGATGATGGACATCATCTGGGCATTTCCGGTGCTGCTGCTCGGCATCGCACTTGGCACCACACTGTCAATAGGCGGCCTGAAGATGGGCCCGATCGAAATCGCAGGAGACTCGATCTGGATTCCGATCCTGATCATCGGGTTGGTGTATGTGCCCTACGTGGCCAGGCCCATCCGTGGTGAGATCCTTGCCCTTCGCGAGAAGGAGTTCATCGAGGCCGCCGTCGCTCAGGGCAAAGGCCCGCTGCGGATTATGTTCTCCGAATTGGCACCCAACATCGTGTCCACCGTCGTGGTCTTCTTCACGCTGAACATCGCCAACAACATGCTGCTCGAATCGGCGCTGTCATTCCTGGGTGCCGGAGTACGGCCACCGAATGCCTCGTGGGGATCCATGATCTCCGACGGCTACCAGGTGATCTTCACCGCACCTCACCTCACTGTCGTGCCCGGGTTGATGATCGTGGCAACGGTGTTGTCGCTCAACGTATTCGGCGACGGCCTGCGCGACGCGATGGATCCGCGGGCAAAGATCCGGTTGGAGCACTGAGCCATGGGACAATTCGTCGCCCGGCGACTACTGGGCATGACCGCGGTGCTGTTCGCGATCTCGGTGATCGTGTTCCTGATCTTCAACGTCATCCCGAACTCGGACCCCGCCGCCAGGATCGCAGGCAAGAACGCCGACCCCGCCCTGATCGCCCGCGTCAACGCCGACCTCGGCCTCGACCGGCCGCTGCCGATCCAGTACCTGACGATGATGAAGCAGATCTTCACCGGCCAGTTGACGTCCTACGCCAAGGACCGCAACGTCGTCCAGCAGATCTGGGACGGTGTACCCGCCACCTTCTCGCTGTGCATCGGTGCCGCGATCATCTGGATGTCGCTGGCCATCCTCTTCGGCTATCTGAGCGCGGTGCACGCCGGCCGATTCACCGACCGCGCCCTGACAATCCTTTCCCTGGTGGGCATTTCGATGCCGGTGTTCTGGCTCGCGGCGATGCTGCTGTATTTCCTGAGCTTCAAGGTGGAGCTGTTTCCGACGGGCAGCTATGTACCGCTGACGGAGGACCCCGGCGACTGGGCTTATCACCTGATACTCCCGTGGTTCACGCTGGCCGTGTTGTTCGTCGGCATCTACAGCCGCGTTCTGCGGTCCAACATGCTCGACGCGATGAACGAGGACTACGTACGCACCGCACGCGCCAAGGGTTTGTCCGAACGACAGGTGCGCATCCGCCACGTGCTGCGCAACTCGATGATCCCCGTCATCACCCTTTTCGGACTCGACTTCGGCATGGTGGTGGGTGGCGGCGCGATTCTCACCGAGACCGTATATAACCTCGACGGCGTCGGTCTGTATGCGGGAGAAGCGATTCGGTCGTTGGATCTACCGCCGCTGATGGCGGTCGTGATGTTCGGGGCCTTCTTCATCGTGTTCTTCAACACCATCGTCGACATCCTGTACGCGGTGCTGGATCCTCGCATCCGACTCGGAGAGGCGGCGCCGGCATGAGCGCGATCCTGACGGTCGATGACCTTCGGGTCAGCTTCGCCACCGAAGACGGTGTGGTCAACGCCGTCGACGGCGTCTCCTTCGACCTGGCAGCCGGCGAGGTGCTGGCGATTGTCGGCGAATCCGGTTGCGGTAAGAGCGTCACCGCCCAGACGTTGACGGGTCTGACCCGGGCACCGAATGCCAGGATCACCGGCTCGGTCAACTACCGCGGCCGGGAGATCAACGGACTCAACGACAACCAGCTGCGCGACGTCCGCGGCGAACAGATCGCCATGGTCTTTCAGGACCCGATGTCTGCGCTGAACCCGGTCTATCGCGTCGGCGACCAGATCGTCGAGATGATCCGGGCGCACCGCGACGTCTCCAAGAAGGAAGCTCACGCGAAGACGGTCGAGCTGCTGCGGTCGGTCGGCATCCCCAACCCGGAGCGGCGGGCACGGCTCTACCCTCACGAGTTCTCCGGCGGTATGCGGCAGCGCGTCATGATCGCCATGGCACTCGCACTCGAACCCGACGTGCTGATCGCCGATGAGCCGACCACCGCCCTCGACGTGACGATCCAGGCGCAGATCCTGCAGCTGATCGACCGGCTCAATCGCGAGCGCGACCTCGCGGTCATCATCATCACCCACGACCTCGGTGTCGTTGCCGAGGTCGCCGACCGGGTCCTGGTGATGTACGCGGGCCAGGTCGTCGAGGACGCCACGCTCGATGAAATCTTCTACGCGCCAAAGCATCCCTACACGTGGGGGTTGCTTGGTTCGCTCGCGAGGCTCGATCAGCCGCGGACCGCGCGGCTCACGCAGATCCCAGGGGCGCCCCCGTCGCTGCTTGCGCCGCCGCCGGGCTGTCGGTTCGCACCCCGCTGCTCCCATGTCTTCGACAGGTGCGCCGAGCCGCCGCCGCTGGAGGCCCGTACCGGCGGGTCCCACCTCGACCGGTGCTGGCTCGACGCCGAAGTGAAGGCACACCACGGAGTACGCGTGGGGGCACCACCCACCCGAAGGGTAGAGGGAGTGCAGCATGGCTAACGGCGATCCGCTTCTGGAGGTGACCGACCTCATCAAACATTTCCCGATCAAGTCGGGAGTCGTCATCGACCGCGAAGTCGCGAGGGTGCGGGCGGTCGACGGCGTCAGCTTCACCCTCAGGGAGGGCGAAACACTGGGCCTGGTAGGCGAATCCGGATGCGGAAAGTCGACGCTGTGCCGCGCGATCCTGCAACTGACAACCCCGACGTCCGGGTCGGTCCGGTTCGCCGGCCAGGAGCTGGTCGGCCGGTCGCGCCGCGACCTGCGCGCGATGCGCCGCCAGATGCAGATGATCTTCCAGGACCCGTTCGCCTCGCTCAATCCGCGCAAGCGGGTAGGCCAGATCATCGGCGATCCGCTCGAGCTGCACGGGCTGGCCCGTGGTGGCGAGCTGAAGCGGCGCGTGCAAGACCTACTCGACCGCGTCGGACTGCAGGCCGAGCACTACAACCGGTTCCCGCACGAGTTCTCCGGCGGCCAGCGCCAACGCATCGGCATCGCCCGCGCACTTGCGTTGCGGCCCAAGCTGATCGTCGCCGACGAGCCCGTCTCCGCGCTCGACGTTTCCGTGCAGGCCCAGATCATCAACCTGCTCGAGGACGTGCAGGAGGAATTCGGGCTGTCCTATCTCTTCGTCGCCCACGATCTGGGCGTCGTCCGTCATGTGTCCGATCGGATCGCGGTCATGTATCTGGGCAAGATCGTCGAGAACTCGGGCGCAGACGAGCTGTACGACAAGCCGATCCATCCGTACACCAATGCGCTGCTGTCCGCGGTGCCGATTCCCGATCCCAGGCAGAACGCCGCACGCGAACGCCTGGTGCTCGAGGGTGATGTGCCAAGCCCGATCGATCCGCCTTCCGGCTGCCGCTTTCACACCCGGTGCCCGTGGTCGACCGATGTCTGCACGTCAGACGAGCCGCCGCTGCTCGACCACCGCCCAGAACACCTCGCGGCCTGCCACCATCCGCGCAACGTCTAGGGGCAGGCTGCGGGAGCGTCGTCTCTGACAGTGCGGTCCGCGGGCAGTGTGTAGGTCACCACCACATCGGCGTCCTCGGACCCGGTGTTCCTGACGACGTGCGCGACTCCGCCAGGCAGGAAGACCGTCTGGCCGGCGGAGTACGCGGTTGGAACGCAGTTGGCGGCGGTCTGGACGAATACAGTGCCTTCGGTGATCACCGACTGTTCGGGTCCAGGGTGGGCGTGCCAGCCGCTGCTCGCGCCTGGCTTGAGAACCAGGCTCTGTACGTAGAACGCCGTCTCCTCGCCGAAGGTGGCGATCGAGATCGGCGTATCGGTTGTGCCCTTGGCCAGATCGGTGCGCTGGACGTCACCTTCGGCCGGGGTGGCCGACGCGGAGCCTGCGAGAGCCAATACGACACCCATCGCCGCCGCGACCGGGAGCATGCTCGTGTACTTCAGCATGCTCCAATGCTACGAAGTGCGGCTATTCGCCGCCGGCTATTCGGCGTCGCCGGCGGAGTCGACGGAGGTGTCGGAGACGTCGGGCGACGCGTCCAGGACACTGACCGCGATGCCGTACGGGAGGAAACGCACCTTCCGGGTGGCGTCGGTGTTGTTCTTGTTCGCCCGGAGCGCGTCGAGTTCCGAGGCGTACACCTCTTCGACATGGGCCTTGCCGTCACCGTCGACGGTGTAGATGGACCACACCCCGTCACCGGTCTCACCGGTCGTTTCCGGCTCGTGCCGCTGACGGCGCGAGAACTCGTCGAAGATGACACCCAATCCGGCCCGCTCACCGGTCATGTCGAAGAGTTTCCCGACCGCGTCGCGCAGTCCCTCTCCGGCCTCACGAATCACTCGATCAAAGTCGTCCGGGTCGAATCCGAACGGACCATTGCTGCTCATCTATCCAGTGTGCCACTAGCCCCAGGGACTCTGTGGGTACAGCGGCTCCTGATAGGCGGGCGGCTGCTCAACGGTGCCCCGGTTGGGCACCTGGATCGGCACCGGCACCGGCACGAAGGGGACCGTGATGTAGCTGGTCGTCATCGACGGCGTGGTGCTGGTCGTCGTTGTTGTCGTCGTGGTCGTGGTGGTCGGTGACGTCGTGGTGGTGGTCGGCGACGTTGTTGTCGTGGTCGGCGACGTTGTCGTCGTTCTCGTGGTGGTGAGGTGCTCCGTCGTCGTCGGCGTCCAGGTGGGTGTCGGCGGTGGCGGCGGAGGAGGCGCTTCGCTGGTGATCGTCACCTCCTCGGGAGGTGGCGCAGGCGCCGGTGGCGGTTCCGGCGGTGGCGGATTTTCCTCCTTCGGCGGCGGCGGTGGCTCGGGTTCTGGCTGCTTGGGTGGTTCCGGACGCGGCGCTTCGCTGGCCTTGGTGCTTTCCGTCGCGCTGGTCAGCGCGTAGGCCACCCCGCCGACCGTGATGATGGCGATGACAGCGGCGACACCGATCGCCAACACCGTTACCCGGTGCCACGGTCGCCGCTGCGGCTGGTAGATCCTGCCCGTCGTCGGCGTGTACTCGAGCACCGGTCGAACGTCGGAATTCGTTATCTCATATGGGTTTTCACCGGTGTAGGGAACGACGTCGTCGCCGATCTCCTCCTGGGACCAGGCAAGCGCGCGGAATGTCGCAGAGCCGGGCGCGTCGGCACCGGGCCCGTTGTAGACAGGTTCGGCCACCGTCACATCGGTGGCGGCGGCGGCGGCACCCGTCGGGGCGTCCGCATCGAGCGCGGTCGCCGCATTGGCCCCCGTCGGGGCGTCTGCATCGGCCCCGAACGCGGCGAACAGCGCGGCGCCGACGGCACCGTTGAGGCCCGGCTGGGGTGTGGTCACCACCGGAAGCGCGGTGTGTTCGGAAAGCCGCTGAGCGACAAGGGGAATGCCTGCTCCGCCACCGACGATCGCAACCGCCGCCAGGCCGGTCGGCGAGGTGCCGGTGCGTTCGATCAATTCGTCCATGGCAGAAACAACGCCGTCCAGCGGCACTCGGATCAGGTCCTCGAGTTCGCCTCGGGTCACCCTGATATCGGCTCGGTAGCCCTGGAGTTCGAGGACCAGTTGGGTCGCGGTATCGACCGACAGCCGCTCCTTGGCCCGCCTGCATTCCTCCCGCAGCTTGGTCAGCGACTCGACCGCCGTGGTTCCTGCCGGGTCGACCTTGTCGGTGAGGCTGTCCAGGATGTGAGCCAGCAACGCCTGGTCGATCAGGTCACCGGAGAAGTCCGGATACCGAACAGGGTCGCCGATCGGTTCGAAACCCGACGTCGCGTCGGCAAGAGTGATGCTGGTGCCGCTTCCGCCGAAGTCGAGCAGCGCCACCACACCCTCCGCGGCGATACCCGGGTTGGCCTTCAGCGCAGTCAGCGCGGCGACGGCGTCGGAGATCACCCGTACCGGCTGGCCGGTCTGCGACAGGGTCTTGCTGTTGCCCAACGCGCCGCGGAATGCCCATATCGTCGTCGCGTTCCAGTGCGCGGGAACCGCGATCGCGACGTCGGACGACGGTCCACCGCCCAGTTCGACCATCGCGTCGAGCGCTTCGACCAAGAGTTGTTCTGCAAGGTAGCTCTTGCCGTCGGGGGTCACCAGCGGCACCCGGTCCCCGACCCGTTCGACGAATCCGGTGATCGTGCCGCCCGATTGCCCGAGGGTCAGCATCGAGCGGCGCGTCACAGGTTGATTGCCGACACGCGCCGCGACCAGGTTTGTTGTCCCGACCGACAACCCCAGAGGGTCGCTCATAACGGCCCACACCATAGCCCTGTTCTGGGCAGATACCGTTTAGACACTCCGTGCACAGCCCGTTTGAACAGCGTTCCGCCAGCATGCTTTTGAGCGCTCGAGTTTTATCACCGCCCCGCAGGGTAATGGCAAAGCCTATGACTTCCTTATGGCTGGCCGACCGAGCAAATCGACCATCACCGCCAACTCCGTTGCTGGAGACCGACCGCTCCGCCGACGTGGCGGTGGTCGGAGCGGGGATCACCGGGCTGACCACGGCCGTGCTGTTGGCAAGGGCCGGCAAAAGCGTCATGGTGCTTGAGGCGCACTCGGCGGGCGCCGGTGCCACCGGTAACACCACGGCAAAGATCAGCCTGCTGCAGGGCACCAAACTCTCGAAAATCATTGCCAAGCACGGCGCTAAACGCGCGCGTCAATATGTCGAAGGCAATCGCGAAGGCCAGAGCTGGCTGATCGGGCATTGTCAGGCGCAGGGCATTTCGGTGCAGCGTGAAGACGCGTTCACCTACGCGCAGTCCGAGGAAGGCATTTCCTCGGCGAGGGCAGAACTCGAGGCGTGCAAGGCCGCAGGCCTGGCCGCGGAATGGGTCGACAATGCCGACGTGCCTTTCCCCTTCCACGGCGGCGTTCGCCTCCCCGATCAGGCGCAGTTCGACCCGATGCCGTTGTTGGACAGCCTGATCGTGGAGCTAGAAGAACGGGGTGGACGGCTCGCGCAAGGCGTTCGCGTGCAAAAGGTTTCGGGACAGGGCGACGAGTTGGCGGTGCACGTGCGCACGACCGACGCCGACGAGTTCGTGGTGAATGCCAAACAATGTGTGCTCGCCACCGGAATTCCCATCCTCGACCGCGGCGGGTTCTTCGCGCGCCTGAAGCCGCAACGGTCCTACTGCATGGCCTACCGGGTACCGGGCGACATCACCAGCGGCATGTACATCTCGACGGACTCCCCGACCCGGTCTGTGCGCTACGCACCGACCGCCGACGGTCAGCGCCTGATCGTCGGCGGCGCCGGGCATCCGGTGGGGCACGCGAAACAACCCGCGTCGTCGGTGCAGGAACTGGACGCCTGGGCCAAATTGCACTACCCGGGTGCGATGCAGACGCACTACTGGTCGGCACAGGACTATTCGCCCGTCGACGAGCTGCCCTACGTCGGACCGATACTTCCCGGCAACGACAAGATCTTCGTCGCAACGGGTTTCGACAAGTGGGGTATGACCAACGGGACAGCGGCGGCGCTGGCGTTAGCCAGCCGAATCCTCGGTGGCCGAATGGATTGGGCCGAGTCGTTCGCCAGTTGGAGCCCTCACGAGCTGTCCGGAATCCCGAAAGCCATGCAGAACAACCTCGAGGTGGGCTTCTATCTCGCGAGGGGCTGGATCACTCCGGTGACCCGGATCGGCGATCGCACTCCGGACGACGGCGGCGTCGTGAGCGGCCCGCCATGGCAACTCGAGGGTCGCAGCGTCGTGAACGGCGTTGAGCGTCGCGTGTCGCCGGTCTGCCCTCACCTGGGCGGCATCGTCAATTGGAACGACGCCGACGAGTCATGGGAGTGCCCGCTGCACGGCTCAAGGTTCGACCCCGCGGGCAAGCTCCTGGAAGGTCCTGCGACGAGGGATCTGACAGCCGCTCAGTAGTATCCCCGCATGGGCGATATCGACGAGATCATGCGGGTGAAGTACCGGTACATGCGGGCGCTGGACACCAAGCACTGGGACGACTTCGCGGACACGCTGACCGAGGACATCATGGGCGACTATGGAAGCTCGCTCGGTGAGGAACACCATTTCACCGATCGCGACACGCTGGTCGAGTTCATGCGCACCTCGATGCCCGCGAACGTGCTCACCGAACACCGGGTCACCCATCCTGAGATCGACGTAGACGGCGACGAGGCCACCGGCATCTGGTATCTACAGGACCGGGTGATCGTCCCGGACTTCGACTTCATGCTCTACGGCGCCGGGTTCTACCACGACCGCTACCGGCGCACCCCCGACGGCTGGCGCATCTCCGCGACTGGATACCAGCGCACCTACGAGGTGAACATGTCCACCGAATCCATCACCAATTTCAAGGTCAATCCTGGTGCGGCGCTGAATATTTGAGCTCTATTGGGTGACCGCGATCAACGCGCCCGGCTGAAGCCAGCGGATGATCTCGACAAGGGTGCCGTCGTCGATCGCGACACAGCCTGCTGTCGGTCCGCCGTCGGTGGCGTGCAGGAAGAACGCACCACCGTTGCCGGGTACGCGTTGCTTGTTGACGCCCATCACCACCGCGTGCACGTACTGAGGAATCTTCAGGTTCTCGGTGCCACTGGCCGGGTCCGTGCTGAACGGGCACTGCGAGCGCTTGCACACCTGCATGGTGTTGTAGGTGGGGCTCTTCATGTCGCCGTCCCACCAGTGGTCGGGGCCGACCTGGACGTACTGCAGGCCGCCGCCGGGGTTGGGCGCTGTGCCGAAGGCGAAGTCGAGGGTGAAGATTCCCATCGGCGTTTTCGCCTGGCCGTCATGGGTTTCGGGGGCCATACCGTTCTCACCGACGAAGGCGGGGATACCGGTCCTGACCGCTTGCCAGCCGGCTGTGGTGTTGGAGAAGACGTCGATCTTCGCCGATGAACCGCCCGTTCCGACAACGGAAATCACTTGGGTGGCGTTGCCGACTTTCGGGGCGAACCAAGGCGTGTAGTCGGCGTTGCCGATCGGCGCAACAACCGTCGCCAGCCCTAACGACAGCGTCGCTATCAGCGGTACCAGCCAACGACGCACGGGCCCATGGTTGCATACGACGAGGCGGTTGAGCCGGTAGCCGGCTGGGTAAGTTGGCGTCTATGCGGTTCCGTCGAAAGCCCCAGGGCCTGCGCGGCCTTACCCAGATCGGCCAGGGTCTCGGCACCCTCGATCGCGAGGTCTTCGAGGCGGTCGCGGAATCGCCGAGCCCCCTTTTGGACACCACCATGCCGCGGTTGAGCCGGGCCGCCGACCATTCCAAACTTTGGTTCGTCATCGCCGCCGCGCTGATCGCCACGCGGCACAAGGCGTCCGCCAGGGGCGCGCTGCGCGGAGTCGTGAGCCTGGCCATCACCAGCCTTTTCACCAACCAATTCGCCAAGCGCGTGTGGAAGCGGCCGCGGCCAAACCCCACGTTGGTGCCCCTGGCCCGGCAGAGCCGGCGCTTTCCGACGTCGAACTCGCTGCCGTCGGGGCACTCGGCCAGCGCGGCCGCGTTCGCGGTGGGGGTCGGACTGGAGAATCCACCGGTCGGGTTGAGCCTCGCCCTGCTCGCCGGTCTGGTCGGCCTTTCGCGGGTCGCCGTCGGCGCGCACTATCCGGGCGACGTCTTCGCCGGGTTCGGAATCGGAGCGGGCATCGCGGTGCTTGGCGGCCGGATCGTGCCGCCGATCGTCCCCACCAAGATTCCCACCGCCGATCCGCTGCGGGTGACTACGCTGCCGCGACCCGACGGCGCGGGCGTCGTGCTGGTGATCAACCCGGCGTCGGGCAGCGGGACGGGGGCGCGTGTCGTCGACGAAGTGCGCGAAGCGCTGCCCAAGACCGAAATCGTCGAGCTCGGTGACGACGACGACATCGAGGAGGCGTTGCGCGACGCGGCCGAGCGCACCGAGGTCCTCGCCGTCGGCGGCGGCGACGGCACCGTGGCGTGCGCCGCGAGCATCGCCGTCAAGCAGGGAATTCCACTTGCGGTCTTCCCCGGCGGCACCTTCAACCACTTCGCCAAGGACATCGGCTGCGACAGCGTCGCCAAAACGGTCGAGGCGATCCGACGCGGCGACGTTTCCTGCGTCGACCTGGTGTGCCTCAACGACGAACAGATCGTCGTCAACACGGCAAGCATCGGCGCCTATCCACGGTTCGTGCAGACACGGGAGAAGCTGGAGCACAAGATCGGCAAGCCACTCGCGGGTCTGTACGCGATGTTCCACACCCTGCGGCGCGAGGAGCCGGTGCGGATCTCCTACGACAACAAGACCCTTCAGACATCGCTGTTCTTCCTCGGCAACTCGACCTATCTGCCGTCGGGCTTCGCGCCGTCACGCCGGACGAGGATGGACGACGGCCTGATGGACGTACGCATTCTCGAAACCGGCCGCAGGTTCAGCAGGCTGCGCATCGTCACCTCGCTGGCCCTGGGGCGACTTACCCGCAGCCCGCTATACCACGAGATGCGGGTTCCCGAGTTCACCTTCACCGCTGTGGACGGGTGCACTGAGCTGGCGCACGACGGCGAGATCGGCACCGCGTGCGACGAGGCCAGGTTCAGGGTGAACTATCGTGCGCTGCCGGTTTTTCGTCCGCTGCCGTGATCGGTGCGGCGGGCGGCACCGAAAGCACACATACGACGAACCACGCATAACCCAACGCCCATCCGGCGATCACGTCGGACGGGTGATGCACGTTGAGCGCCACTCGCCCGAACCCGATCGTGAGCACGATGATCGCGCCGACGACGATCAGCCAGGCTCGCAGCGGTCTGCGCACGACGGGCAGCAAGACCGTCAGAAACGCGAGCACGCTGACCATCACGCCGACGGCATGTCCCGACGGGAACGACGTCGACGATGCGTCAACAAGGGCCCCGGCTGGTCGCGGACGATTTGCGGCGGCCTTGGCCACTTCGGTGATCACACCGCCGAGCTCGACGGAGATCACGAGGAACATCGCTACCCGCACGTTGCGCCGGGCCAGCGCGACGACGATCACAACCAGCGCGATCAGCCGAAAAGCCGTGGGCCCCAACACTGTGCAGAACACGTCCCAGAACACGACCCAACCGGGGTGGGCAATTGCCACATCGTGCAGCGCATCGAGGGCGAACCGGTCTGTGGCGTCGATCCATTGCCACTGCTGCTCGACGCCGAACCACAGCAGCAAATAGAGGGCAACGGCCGACGCGGCCACGCCAACGAGCCAACATTTCCGCGTCGTCACGGTTCCACGCTACGGTGCCCTGATGGCCGTGTTTCTTCGCAAGCTGCTCCGCATCGGAGGTTTGCCCGAGGACCTCAGGGCGCAAGCCGAAGCCGAGGGCATCATCTATCTGGCCGAGTACCTCCCGGTCACCCGCCGATTCAGTGGATCCGTTCCCGGTAAGAGATCCAATACCAACATCTCGAGCTATGTCGGCTCGCTGGTGATCACCCCGCAGCGTGTTCTCGGCACGCTGTCGTCGGTGCCCAAACTGGCGGGCCGCACCATCGACCAAAGGTGGGACGCCGACCAGAGCGGACCCGTCAAGGCCGACATCTCCGAGACCGGGCTGCACATCGAGGTCGACATCGGTGAGGTCGATCCGAAGTTCGACGGCCATCTCTCGTTGAACTACAAGACCCCGATCCCCGAGGACGTCCTGATGCGCCTGCCCCGCAGGTCGCTCGCGTTCGAGGTGCCGCCCGAGTATGTGCTGCGCGCCGTGGGCGTCCCCGCTAGGGGATGACAGTGGGTCGCTAATAAAATCCGCTGGCAAAATGCCGTTTTCTACAGCGGAAAGAGGCGTCCTATGCGCCCGACAAGATCACGACCCATCACTTCACTCTTGGCTGCGGTTGGCACAGTGTTTGCGGTATCCGCAATGATCGGCGCACCCGTCGCCGTCGCCCAGGGTTGCAAGCCCAGTCAAGTGTGGCTCAACGGTGAGTGCACTTATCCTGCAGATGACTCCGGCGGGCCTCCGACCGAACCAAGGCTCACTACCGTCCACGGCCCGCCGCGCAACCCGGACGCGTGTCTCCCAGTCGGCGACGGGATGTGCGCGTAGATCGCGGACGTAGTGAACATCGACGTGAAGCCGAAGATGTCGGCGGCGACTAGTCGGCATGCACTCAGAGCGGCCAGGTAAAGAACGGTGTATCCCAGGCTCGCCAGCACTTGACGTCATGAGTCGGGTGTCGGGGTGGAGAACCAGCGACCGTTTTCAAGGTTGTGACCCGCCCGGGTCAGCGCGAAAGTCAAAAACCGCGGCAGGAGGGGCCTAGCCAGTTTGAACGCGAGACGCGGTTTGTAGGCAAGGGTCCAGCGCACGAGGGTGGCCTCACTGCCGTCGGTGTGGAAGTGGTAGTCCTCAACGCAGGCGTCGAACAACGGCACTTGCGTGCTGTCGACGCGGAATGCCCAGCGTGCGCCCTCATCCCAGGCCAGGATCGTCTCTTCGAATTTGACTCGTGCAAAACGGGCCGTCCGGCGCGAGCCCACGCCATGAGGCGCCGGCGTTTGGTACCGGCCCCTTCGGTCGAAGCCGGGGTAGAACTCGCCCCAGGCAGCCGGATTGTGCGCAAGCGCTGCGAAGACCTCGCTCGGCGGGAGGCCGACGTTAACGGCGACATCGAGGCGGGCGGGAGCCGTGTCGAGGAAGTCCACATCGACGGATTCGCAGTCGAACATGTGAAATCTCTCCTCGCACTCTGACGGAAGGAAATATACGACCCGCCGCAGCGATCCATCGGATCGTGGCGCCGGCGGCGACCTTCAACAGCCTGCGGATGAACTCGCAACTGTGGATAACTAATTTCCACTGATTCAAATGGTTGCCGAACGGGTCGTCGACCTGTTCGGTGTAGCGACAGCATTGGAAAGGACTCTCCGTGACCGACCCGATCAAAGACAACGTGCTGATCGTGCACTGGCACGACCTCGGCCGTTATCTCGGCGCTTACGGCCACGCAGACGTGTCCAGCCCCCGGCTCGACCGGCTGGCCGCCGAGGGCATTCGGTTCACCCGCGCGCACGCTACCGCGCCGCTGTGCTCACCCTCACGCGGATCCCTGTTCACCGGCCGCTACCCGCAAAGCAACGGTCTGGTCGGGCTGGCCCACCACGGCTGGGAGTACCGCCCCGATGTGCGCACGCTGCCGCAGATTCTCGCCGACGCAGGTTGGTACACGGCACTTTTCGGGATGCAGCACGAGACGTCATATCCCGCGCGATTGGGCTTCGCAGAGTTCGACGTCTCGAACTCCTACTGCGAGTACGTGGTGGAACAAGCCACTGCGTGGCTCCAGGACGCTCCACGGCTGTTGGACGAGACGCCGCGGCAGCCGTTTCTGTTGACGGCGGGCTTCTTCGAGACTCACCGCCCTTACCCGCCGGAGCGTTACGAACCGGCCGACCCCACGACCGTCACCGTGCCCGATTACCTGCCCGACACCGACGAGGTCCGGCAGGATCTTGCCGACTTCTACGGCGCGATCGCCGTGGCGGACGCCGCCGTCGGCCGGCTGCTCGACGCTCTCTCCGCCACCGGTCTCGACCGCAACACCTGGGTGGTGTTCATGACCGACCACGGCCCCGCGCTCCCCCGCGCCAAGTCGACGCTCTACGACGCGGGCACGGGCATCGCCCTGATCGTTCGTCCACCGTCCCGGCTCCGGTACGCCGCGAAGGTCTACGACGAACTGTTCAGCGGCGTCGACCTGTTGCCCACCCTGCTCGAGCTGCTCGGGCTCGAAGTGCCCGCCGACGTCGAGGGGATATCCCACGCTGCGACGGTCGGCGCGTCGCCGCCGATCGATACACCCGTGCGCACCGCCGTCTACACCACCAAGACCTATCACGACTCCTTCGACCCGATAAGGGCCGTTCGCACAAAGGATTACAGCTACATCGAGAACTACGCGGCCCGACCCCTTCTCGATCTGCCGCTGGACATCGCCGACAGCGCCCCCGGCAAGGCGGTCGCGCCGCTCATCGGTGGCAGGCGTCCGGAGCGCGAACTCTACGACCTCACCGACGATCCCACCGAGTCACACAACCTGCTCGGCGAGGACGCGACGGACAAGTCAGAGGCGATCGCCGACGATCTCGCCCTGCTGCTGCACGACTGGAGGTTGAAGACGCGCGACGTGATCCCGTCCGAATTTGTCGGCGTCCGGATCTCCGAGCGCTACACCGAGACCTATCTCAGTATCCACGGCCGTGTCCTCGCGAGCAGGTCGGCGATCGCCGCCGACCGCGGCATCGAAGAAGACCACAGTTAGGCCGCCATGGCAGCATCCGCATACCTGGTACTGGCGTCGCAACGCAGCGGCAGCACGCTGCTCGTCGAATCGCTGCGGGCCACAGGCGTTGCCGGTGAGCCAGGCGAATTCTTCCAGTACCTGCCGACCACAAGTCAGTCGCCACAGCCGAGGCAGTGGTTCGAGGGCGTCGATGACGAATCGATCCTGCGCCTGCTCGACCCCCTCGACGAGGGCAAGCCCGACCTCGCTACGCCGGAGATCTGGCGTGACTACATCCGCACGGTGGGCCGCACGCCGAACGGAATCTGGGGCGGCAAGCTGATGTGGAACCAGACGCCGCTGTTGCTTGCGCGCGCAGCCGGGCTGCCGGACCGGTCCGGCGACGGCCTGCTTTCGGCGATCCGAGACGTCGTCGGCACCGATCCGTATTTGATCCACGTGTATCGCCCCGACGTCGTCTCGCAGGCGGTTTCGTTCTGGCGGGCCGTGCAGACGCGGGTCTGGCGCGGTAGGCCCGATCCGAGACGAGACTCCGCGGCCGAGTACCACGCAGGCGCCATCGCGCATGTCGTCGGCATGCTGCGGGCACAAGAGGAGGGCTGGCGAACATGGTTCGCCAAGGAGAACCTGTCGCCGCTCGAGGTGCCGTACCCGGTGCTCTGGCGCAACCTCACCCAAATCGTCGGCACCGTCCTGGAGGCGTTGGGGCAGGACCCGCAGCTGGCGCCGGCCCCGGCCCTGGAGCGGCAGGCCGATCAACGGTCCGACGAGTGGGTGGACCGATACCGAGTAGATGCCGAGAAGGAGGGTCTACCAACATGACCGCACCGCCAACCGATTACGACACCCTGCACGTCGACGAGCTGCGACTGCTGGAGGCCGAAGCGGTGCACATCATCAGGGAAGTGGCCGCCGAACTGGAGCGGCCAGTACTGCTGTTCTCTGCGGGCAAGGATTCCATCGTGCTTCTGCGCCTGGCGGAGAAGGCATTTCGGCCCAGCCCACTGCCCTTCCCGGTGATGCATGTCGACACCGGACACAATTTCGATGAGGTGATCGAGTTCCGTGACCGCAGGGTCAAAGGAGTCGGACACAAGCTGATCGTCGCGTCGGTCCAGGAGTCCATCGACAACGGTCGAGTGCCAGATCCCGGACCGGGAGCGTCGCGAAACCGGCAACAGACCCGAACTCTGCTGGATGCGTTGGAGGCCGGCGGATTCGACGCGGCATTCGGCGGCGCCCGCCGCGACGAGGAACGGGCCCGCGCCAAGGAACGCATCCTCAGCTTCCGCGACGAGTTCGGCCAGTGGGACCCGCGCTCCCAGCGCCCCGAGCCGTGGTCGCTGTACAACGGCCGGATCAAAAAGGGCGAACAGGTCAGGGTGTTCCCGCTGAGCAACTGGACCGAGCTGGACGTGTGGCGCTACATCGAGCTGGAAAACCTCGAGCTGCCGTCGATCTACTTCGCCCACGAGCGTGAGGTGTTCGAGCGGGACGGCATACTGCTCGCGGTGTCCGACTACGCCGGGCCTGCCGACGGTGAGACCGCATCTGTGGAATGGGTCCGCTATCGCACGGTCGGTGACCTGACCATCACCGGTGCGGTCCGTTCGACGGCCACCGACATCGAGCGGGTGATCGAGGAGATCTCTGCGGCAACCGTTTCCGAACGCGGCGAAACCCGCGCCGACGACCGCACCTCGGCCGCCGCCATGGAGGACCGCAAGCGCGAGGGGTACTTCTGATGACCCGACAGCTACTGCGGATCACCACTGCGGGTTCCGTCGACGACGGTAAGAGCACGCTCATCGGCCGCCTGCTGCACGATACCGACAGCCTGCCGACCGATCATCTGGAAGCCGTCACCGACGAGGAGGGTGTCGCGGACCTCGCTGCGTTGTCGGACGGCCTGCGCGCCGAGCGTGAACAGGGCATCACCATCGACGTGGCGTACCGGTTCTTCTCGACCGAATCGCGGAGCTACATCCTCGCCGACACCCCCGGCCATGAGCGCTACACCCGCAACATGTTCACCGGAGCGTCCAACGCGCACGTCGCCGTCCTGCTCGTGGACGCCAGCGCAGGTGTGCTGCGGCAGACCCGCCGTCACGCCAGGATCGCAAAACTGTTGGGCATCAAGCACTTCGTCGCCGCGGTGAACAAGTTCGACCTTGTCGATTTCGATCGAGCCCGATACGGACACGTGGAAGACGAACTGCACCAGGTCGCGGACCGACTCGGCGGCATCGACGTGACGGTGATCCCTATCGCCGCCAAACACGGCGACAACGTGGTGCACCGGTCGGACCGCACTCCGTGGTACGAAGGGCCGACCCTGCTCCAATACCTGGAAGACGTCGAGCTGACGGCGCCCCAACCCGAAGCGGCCCGACTACGGCTGCCGGTGCAGTGGGTGTCCAGGCCGTCCGCCGAGCAGCGCCGCCGTTACACCGGCCGGCTGTCCGGCGGGACCCTGCAAGTCGGCGATCCCGTCATCAGCCTTCCTGCGGGCACCCGATCGACCGTCACCGCTATCGACACGCTCGACGATTCCCGCGCGATCGCCGTTGCGCCGCTGTCGGTTTCGATCGAACTGGCCGACGACATCGACGTGGGCCGTGGCGACGTGTTCGTCAGCGCCGACGAAGACGCGGTCCTTCCCGTCCAAGCCCGCGAGCTGGACGCAACCGTCTGCTGGTTCGCCGACAGCCCGCTGCGTGCGGGTGACCGGGTCGCGCTCAAGCAGGGTGCCCGCACCGTGCGGGCCACCGTGCAGGCGCTGCATTCACGACTGGACCCCGAAACGCTCGACGACCTCGACAATCCAGTCGAGTTGGTGCTCAACGACATCGGCTCTGTGACGTTGCGGACCAGTTCGGTAGTCGTCGCCGACCCCTACACCGAGGACCGAGACAGCGGCGCCTTCATTCTGATCGACGAGACCTCCAACGACACCGTCGGCGCGGGCACCATCACCGAGCCTCGCGAAGTCAAGCCTGGTGTGCAGACCAGAAACGACATCCGCTGGCATCCCTCGTCGCTGGATCGCGACCACCGGTGGAATGCCACCGGTCAACGCGGCGCCACCATCTGGTTCACCGGGCTGCCTGCGTCCGGCAAGTCGACGCTCGCGGTCGCCGTCGAGCGGGCCCTCGTCGAGTCGGGTGACGTCGCCTATCTGCTGGACGGTGACAACATCCGGCACGGACTGTCCGACGATCTCGGCTTCTCGGCAGGCGACCGCGCCGAAAACATTCGGCGCGTAGGCCATCTCACCCGATTGTTCGCCGATGCCGGCGTCGTCGCATTGGCTTCGCTGGTATCGCCGCTGAAGTCCGACCGGGAGATCGCCCGGGCCCTCAACAACGCCGCGAAGCTGCCGTTCATCGAGGTGTACGTATCCACATCGCTTGCCGAATGCGAGCGACGCGATCCCAAGCGCCTCTACGCGCGGGCCAGGTCAGGGGAACTCAAGGGGCTGACCGGGGTCGACGCCCCGTACGAGGCACCCGAAAACGCCGATCTGGTGCTCGACACCGCCGGCGCCGATATCGACGACCTCGCAGCGCAGGTGATCGAACTGCTCAACCAGCGCCGCTAGCCGACCTGCGCAACCACGAAAATCCGACGGAACGGGAAGAACGTCTTGCCGTCCGGTCGGGTGGGGTAGGCCTCGTCGAGCAGTGGGATGAGCTGTTGGCGGTACTGCTGCCACGACTCCTCCGACAACCGGTCGATCACCGGCCGCAGCGCCGTGCCCGTGATCCACTCCAGTACCGGGTGTTCGCCCGTCAGCTCATGGATGTACACGGTCTCCCAGGCGTCCACCCGGCAGCCGGCATCGGTGAGCACGGCGGCATACTCCGCCGGATTGCTGACCACCTTCCCCTCGCGAAACGGCATGTCACGCAGCTTGTTTGCAAAGGGCTCCCGCCTGGCCACGGTACGAACAGCCTCGTGCGACGGCGCCTGGAAATTCCCCGGCATCTGCACCGCGATCCACGAACCACTCGGCAGATCGACCGCCCAGCGCACCAGCAACTCGACGTGCTCGGGCACCCAATGCAGCGTCGCGTTGCTCACCAGCACGTCGGTGTCGGGCTTGGGTTCCCACGTCCGGACATCACCTACTTGCGCGTCCACCCCGCGCTCCCTTGCGGACTCGACCATCTCCGGGGAGCTGTCCCATGCCTCGATCACCGCGTCGGGCCAGCGCTGCGCCAAGGTGGCGGTGAGATTGCCTGGGCCGCAACCCAGGTCGACGACCCGACGCGGATTCTCGGCGCCGACCCGTGACGTCAGATCGAAGAAGGGCCTGCCGCGGTGGTCGGCGAACGTGAGGTAGACGTCGGGATTCCACATGGCTCACAGTGTCGCACCTGTCGGTTCACAGGCGGTTCGCAGCGGCCGACCAGGGCCACCACCAGCAAAGCACGGCACGGTGTTCCCCGATGAACGTCACTGCCGAAAGGCGCACGCAGATCCTGCTTGCCGCGCTGATCGCGGCGGCCGCGGCGCTGTACCTGTTCAATCTGTCGGCAACGGGTTACGGCAATTTGTTCTACGCCGCGGCGGCCGAGGCGGGTTCGCACAGCTGGTCGGCGTGGTTCTTCGGGTCACTCGACGCGAACAACTTCATCACCGTCGACAAGCCGCCCGCCTCGTTGTGGATCACCGGGTTGTCCGTCCGGTTGTTCGGCATGAACAGCTGCTCGATACTGGCACCTCAGGCGCTGATGGGCGCGGCATCGGTGGCGGTGCTGTCCGCAACCGTTCGCCGCGCGTTCGCCGCCACCGGGGCGGGATCAGTCGCCGGGCTGCTTGCAGGCGCGGCGTTGGCCTGCACACCGGGGGCGGCGTTGATCTTCCGCTTCAACAATCCCGACGCGCTGTTGGTTCTGGTGCTGACGGTCGCCGGATACTGTCTGATCCGGGCCGTCGAGTCGGCGTCGTGGCGCTGGCTTGCTCTGGTGGGCGTCGCGACGGGCGCGGCGTTTCTGACCAAGATGGGAGAGGGCTTTCTTCCGTTACCCGCATTCGCCGCCACGTACCTGTTCTTGGCGCCGACGACGTGGCGCAGGCGATTGCTCCATCTGCTCGGTGGCACCGCAGCGCTGATCGCAACCGCGGGCTGGTGGGTGTTGACGGTCGCGGTGATCCCGGCGACCGCGCGGCCCTACGTCGGCGGATCGACCGACAACACGGTCCTGCAGTTGGCCGTCGGCTACAACGGCATGACCCGCATTCTGGGCCGAAACAGCAATCACTCGGCCGATCTCTCCTCGCCCGCGTTCGGACAGGGGTGGTCGAGACTCGGTGGCGGGCCGGGGCTGCACCGGCTCTTCACCTCCGAGATGGCCAACGAGATCTCCTGGCTGCTGCCTGCGGCCCTGGTGGCCGCCGCTTTCGGCGCGTACCTCCTGATGCGCGGCAGGCTGCGCCGCGGTGAAGAGGCCGCGCTGGCGATGTTCGCGGGATGGCTGCTGGCTAGCGCGCTGGTGTTCAGCTATATGAGCGGCATGGTGCACCCGTACTACACGGTTGCGATGGCGCCCGCGGTGGCGGGGCTCGTCGGCATCGGCACCGCGTGGGCGTGGCGGGAGCGCGGCGGCTGGGACGGCCGCATCACGATGGCGGCAATGATCCTGCTCACCGCGATGTGGTCGACTATCCTCCTGCGCCGCAACGCTTTTGGTCCGGAATGGCTGGCGTGGGCAGTCGCCGCCGTCGCGATCGTGGCAACGGTCGCCGTGATCGTCATCGGCGGACACCGGGGATTGGCGACGGCGGTCATCGTCGGGGCGGTGGCCGCGATCGGTGGACCGACTGCCTTCTCGATCGCCACCGCGGCAACCCCACACCAGGGCTCCATCCCGACGGCACTGAGGAAAGGGCCGGGCCAACTCGGCAATTGGGGCGGCGACGAAGCCTCCAATCCGGACCTCGCCAGCGTGCTGGCCGACACGCACACCGAATGGTCGGCCGCAACGAACGGCTCTCAGTCGGCTGCCGCGCTCGAGGTCTCGTCGGGCACTGCGGTGATGGCGATCGGCGGATGGAGTGGCGATCCGGTGCCCACCCTTCAATCGTTCATCGACGACGTGCACGCAGGAAAGATCGCCTACTACGTCGAGGCGGGACGGGGAGGCGCCGCCGAGCTGAAGGACCGCGGCGAGGTGGTCTACGGGCGCAGCCGCAGCGCCGCGCACACGCGCGAGATCGCCGACTGGGTGGCCGACCACTATCAGGGCACAGTCATCGGCGAATCGACGGTGTACCGGCTGACGTAGGCGTGTGCGCAGATACGATCGGGCCGTGTCCAGTACCCAGCCGCCCAGTGCCGCGCCGGTTGATCCCCCCATTCCCGTTCCCGACGTCCCCGGCGCCGACGCAGGTTCGCGCGGCCTGCCGCGGCGCGTGGATCTCACGCTGCGCCAACGATTGATCGTCGATTCCTCGGCGATCGCCGATCTCGGCCTGCGCACCGCGCTGGCATCGGTGGTGGGTGCGGCGATGCTTCCGCAGATGGCGCTGGCGGCGTTCAACAGCTCGGGTGCAAAGCAACAACGCGAAGCACTGCAGTTCTACGCCGAACTGGGTGCCGAGAAGGACGGGGAGCTCTCGTTTCCCGCGCCGACGGAGGTGCCGCGGATCTCGTCGCGCCCGGCGAACCCCGTCGCGGAGTGGATGGCCAACGGCCGCGTGCACAACATCCGGTTCAACAGCAGCTTCGAGGCCGTCAACCCGGCGATGCGCGACCGGTGTGAATCGTATGAGCGCAACAACGTCGTGCACGCCCAGCACTGGCGCCACGACGACGGACCACACCCAACGCTGTGCGTCATCCACGGGTTCATGGGGTCGGCGTACATGTTCAACGGGTTGTTCTTCTCTCTGCCGTGGTTCTACCGGTCGGGCTATGACATCCTGCTCTACACAATGCCGTTCCACGGCCGTCGTGCCGAAAAGTACTCTCCCTTCAGTGGTTACGGGTTGTTCGCGAACGGCTCTGCAGGCTTTGCCGAGGCGATGGCTCAGGCTGTGTTCGACTTCCGGTCGCTACTGGACTACCTGGAGTACACCGGCGTCGACCGAATCGCGCTGACCGGGATGTCGTTGGGCGGCTACACCTCTGCGTTGATCGCCTGCGCCGACGACCGCATCCAGGCGGTCATCCCCAATGTTCCGGTCGTCATGCCGGAGAAGCTGGTCGACGAGTGGTGGCCTGCCAACATGCTCGTCGCGGTCGGCGATACGCTCAGCGGGACCGGCGATGAACTGTCAACGGCCGCAGCGATGTTCCACTCGCCGTTGAATTATCCCGCCTTGGTCCCGAAGGACCGGCGGTTGATCATCGCCGGTCTCGGCGACCGCCTCGCCCCGCCGCAGCAGGCCGAAGCGCTGTGGGAGCACTGGGACCGCTGCGCGTTCCACTGGTTCCCCGGAAACCACATCCTGCATGTCAGCCAGCCGGACTACCTGCGCAGGATGACACGGTTCATGCGCGACTTCATGTTCAGCTAGCAGAATAGGACGACAATGGAGAGCCACCTCGAGCAGCTTCGGTCCCTCTATCTGGACTATCTGAAGGCCTGCAACGATCACGACTTCGATCGCATGTCGACGTTCTACGCCCCGTCCATCCAGATCAACGACGCGCCGATGGAGACGCACGCCGTCACGGCGCAGTTCGCCCCGCTGATCGAAGCGTTTCCCGACTGGCGTTGGACGGTGCGCAACATGGTCATCGACGCCGAACACATCGCGCTGAGCTTCTCGGTCTCCGGCACCCACCGCGGTACCTTCGAAGGAATCGAAGCGACCGGCCGCCGAGTAACCATCTCGGAGTTCACCATCTACCGGGTGGAGGACGACAAGTTCACCCACGTATGGGATCTTGCCGATTTCGCGTCCCTCAAAGAGCAGATCGGGCAACCACCACTTTCCTGATGGCCGATCCGCCGCCGGGGCCCCTTTTGGGTCACCCCTTTATGGCGCTGACCAGCGAAATGCTGGCGAACATCGGCCCGGCCTCGGAATCCGGTCCCGGCACCGGCCGATCGATTTGCCGGAAGTAATCGGGCAGCTCGACTTCCGAGCCCT
Source organism: Mycolicibacterium stellerae (assembly GCF_003719305.1). Classification (GTDB taxonomy): domain Bacteria; phylum Actinomycetota; class Actinomycetes; order Mycobacteriales; family Mycobacteriaceae; genus Mycobacterium; species Mycobacterium stellerae. The sequence goes on along the minus strand of NZ_RARC01000015.1, from coordinate 95,797 downwards.
TCCACCCGTGGTCGGTGAACCAGTCGATCGCAGGCGCGTGCTGCTCGTTGTAGATCAGCGAGAAGAATCGGGAGCCGTCCGGTGCTTCCCGTTCCACTTCGCGCGCCTGCTTATAGAGCTCGTCGCTGAACGGCTTCCCGTCGTCGACCGCGACATGGCTGCCGGGCGCCGCAAGGTCATGGATGCCTGCGAAGAGCTCTGCTTGCGCGGCGGCGGGCAGATAGACCAGCAGCCCTTCGAGCAGCCATGCCGACGGCCTGGACGGATCGAATCCGCTCCGTCGTAGTGCCGCGGGCCAGTCATCGCGAAGGTCGACGGGGATCTCGCGGCGCTCCGCGGTCGACGCGTCACCGCTGCCGGTAAGCACGTCTGCCTTAAAGGCCAGCACCTGGGGCTGATCGAGCTCGAAGACGACTGTGCCTTCCGGCCACGCCAGCCGGTAGGCACGCGAGTCGAGCCCCGCCGCGGGAATCACGATCTGGCGCACACCCGCATCGGCCGCGGCATAGAAGTATTCGTCGAAGAACTGTGTGCGTGCGGCCTGGTAGTTGACGAAGTGCGCGCCGAACTCGGACATCAACTTGTTTTCCGGCGCCTTGCCGTCGAGCACGTCGGCCCAATCACCGCCGACCGCCCGGCAGAAGATCTCCGCGTACGGGTCGACGACCAGCGGATGCGGCTTGTTCGCCTCCAACGCTCGGGAAGCTGCGACGAACAGCGCCGTCGCGCCGACGCTCGAGGTGATATCCCAGGTGTCGTTATCGGTACGCATACATCGGTTGTACGCCCGAATTATGGCAACCAGCTGTGCCGGGAGATGCCGCAGGGCGCGGCTAGACGAGCGGTCGTCCGGTCCGGATTCGCCAGTCCAGATCCTTTAGCAGCCAATTGAACGGAAACTGCCGGATCACCGTCGGCAGCAGGTCGTTGACGAAACGAATGCGCTTCATCAACCGGTCGAAGCGGGCCTGCCTGTCGTCGTCCCAGTCCAACCGCATCTCGTCGCGGAACCGCTGCGGCAGAAAGCCGCCGGTGATCAACAGGTTGAAGTCGTCCAGCCTGCGCTGCACGGCCGCGGGGAGCTTCGCTCCACGCACCCGGCCCGCTGCGATCGGCCAGAGGAAGTCGCGGACCTTGTCGTCGATGTGCACCTGCGCCATCGACTCCTCCCAGTAGCGGTCGAACGCCGCCTGGTCGGCCGGCCACATCTCGCGGGGCACCTGCAGCATCGTCCCAAGCGCGATGCCCTCGCAGAACAGTTGCTCGGCCCGCTGGTCGTCGATCTCGCCGACGAAGATCTTGTAGATGTCAACGACGCCCTTGTACATGCAGGCGCCGACCCACATCTGCAGGTCGGGGTCGAACGCGTTGTAGGAGACCGGGCTCTCCTCGGTCGAATACACCTGCGCGTGGGCGCCGTTCACCGCCCGCCGGTACGCCGCCTGCTGCTCTGGGGTTCCGTTCGCGGAGACGGCGAGGTAGGTGAATGTGGTGCGGGCCCGTTTGATCGGGTGGCGGTCGATCCGGCCGCTCTCGACGCGACTTTCCACCACGCCATGGCCGACGCCCGGTCGCGACAGCTGCATGATCACGTTCGCTGCGCCCGCCAGCAGGCCGACCCCCATCATGCCGCCGACGGCATCGGGGGTGCGGCGCCGGAAGATCGGTTTGCGAGCCTCACGAATCGTCATTGATTACCTGCCCAAATGTGAGAACGACTGTTGTCAGATATTGCCCCAGCCCGTTGACGGCTGTCAAGGTGGCACCATGGCCGGCATGGCACAGGTCCGCCCGTATCGCGGAATCGAGGCGGCCGAACGCCTTGACGAGCGGCGACGTCGGCTAGTGGAGGCCGGCCTGGACCTCCTCGGCGGCGACAGCGCTGAAACCGATCTCACCGTGCGCGCCGTATGCAGTCGGGCCGGGCTGACCGCACGCTACTTCTACGAGAGTTTCACCGACAAAGACGAGTTCGTCGTCGCGGTCTTCGACGCCGCCGTCGCCGACGTCGCGGCCACCACCCAGGCGGCCGTGGCCGCCTCGCCGCCGGCCGGGCAAGGTCGCGCAGGCATTGCCAACCTGGTGCGCATCGTCAGTACCGACTCCCGCATGGGCCGGGTGTTGTTCGACGTCCGAATGTCGAATCCGGTCATCCTGCGCAAACGCTCCGACCTCGGCGGAATCTTCGCCTTTCTGCTGGCGCAGCACCTAGCGTCGGCCCTGCGCCGCGACCAGACCGGCAGGAGCAACGCGGCCGTCCACTTCGTGGTCGGTGGCGTTGGTCAGACCATCAGCGCATGGCTGGCGGGCGAAGTGGACCTGAGCCAAGAGCAACTGGTCGACCAGCTCGCGGCGATTCTCGGCGCGCTGGACGATCCCGGCCTCTACTTCGATTAGCCGGCCGGTACCGGGCGCCTGCGATCCGCCGACGTCTTCGGCTGCGCCTGGGTATCTGCCTCGGTGAATTCCTTTACCCAGCAGGCGAACTCGAGGGTAATGCCGTCGGGGTCGTGGAAGTAGAAGGACCGCACGTAGACGCCCGGGTGCACGGTCGGCGAAACCTGTGCCGCGCTTTCGTCGTGGTTGAGCACCGGCCCGACGCGGACCCCTTTGTCCTTGAGTCGCTGCCGGTAGGAATCGAATTTCTCGGCGGGAACGTGAAATGCCAGGTGATTCATCGAGCTGACCGAGCTGGTGATCTCGCCGATTCCCGGGATCGCAACGGGTGAGGAGATGCCGGGCACCCGATCGGGCGCCTCGGTGAACCAGAAGAAGGCGACGCAGTCGCCGTTGCCGGCATCGAAGAAGAAGTGCTGGCCCATGCCGCCGGGCAAGTCGAGTGACTTGATCAACGGCATCCCGAGCACGCCCGAATAGAAGTCGACGGTCTTCTGCATGTCCGAGCACACCAGCGCCACGTGGTTGATACCCCCGAGCTGGAACTCCGAGTTCTTGTTGTCGGGCTTGATCATGGCGCGTCTCCTCGAGCCGACTACGCGAAACTCCTGTGGGGAGCGAAATCTGAATCTAACATCAGGTTCAGGCTGGATCAATGACCGTGGATTCCGGGGCGGAGGAAAACGGTGCCGGTCAGTCCGTGCGAACAATGCCGACCGTGCGTTGCCGGCACACGCAGGTGGCGATCGATGCTGCGGCGCGAGCGATCATCGCGCGCAAGGGATTTCTGTCGACCACGATCTCCGATATTGACGCGGCGGGAGCGCAGCGTGCGGCGTGACGGCTATTGCAGCGGTGAAAAGGAGACGGGACCGACATGACGAGGACACCGTCATCCGGAACACCGGGCGTAACGCGCGAGTTCGTCGGATTGGATTCTCCCACCGCGCGGCGGGCGGGGTCGGGCGGCCATCCTTGCCAGGGGCTGTATCACCGCGGGGTGGGCCGCAAGCCGAAAGTGGCGATGATCGCCGCGCACTATCAGATCGACTTCTCCGAGCATTACCTCGCCGACTACATGGCGACCCGCGGCATCGGATTTCTCGGCTGGAACACCCGATTTCGCGGATATGAGAGCAGCTTCCTGCTCGACCACGCCCTGGTCGACATCGGTGTGGGCGTCCGCTGGCTGCGTGAAGTTCAGGGCGTGGAAACGATTGTGCTGCTGGGTAATTCCGGTGGCGGCTCGCTGATGGCCGCCTACCAGGCACAGGCGGTCGACGGCCACGTGACACCGCTGGAGGGCATGCGCCCCGCAGCCGGTCTCACCGAGCTGCCCGCCGCCAACGGCTATGTGGCCAGCGCCGCGCACCCGGGCAGGCCGGATGTCCTCACCGCCTGGATGGATGCCTCGGTCGTCGACGAAAACGACCCGATCGCAACCGATTCCGCCCTCGATCTCTTCGATTCGAAGAACGGCCCGCCGTACAGCGAGGAGTTCGTCACCCGGTATCGCTGCGCCCAGGTCGCCCGCAACAACGCGATCACAGACTGGGCCGAACGTGAACTCAAACGTGTTCGTGCCGCGGGCTTCTCGGACCGGCCGTTCACGGTCCTGCGAACCTGGGCCGACCCCCGGATGGTCGACCCAACCCTGGAGCCGACCAAGCGGCCACCCAACACGTGTTACGTCGGTGAACCGGTCAAGGCCAACCGGTCGGCACACGGCATCGCGGCGGCGTCCACGCTGCGCAGCTGGCTCGGCATGTGGAGCCTGCGGCACTCGCAGACACGGGCCGAGCCGCATCTGGCGCGCATCGACTGTCCCGCCCTTGTGATCAACGCCGAGCAGGACACCGGCGTTTATCCGTCCGACGCCCAGCGCATCTTCGACGCACTCGCAAGCACCGACAAGACGCAGTTCGCCATCGACACCGACCATTACTTCACCACTCCCGGGGCGCGCACCGAGAAGGCCGATACGATCGCCAGGTGGATCGCGAAGCGGTGGCGGTAGCGGCTGACTACTCGCGCAAGCGCTCGTCGGTGCGGGTCCTGGCCCACTTCGCGCCCGGCGCCAAGGTGCTGGAATTTGTTTCGCCAGAGGCTGATTGGCTCGATATTCACTACTGCGCCGAGGATGACGACGACACTTTCCATCGCGAACTGCCGCGGGCCGACGTGATCTGGCACGTGCTGCGGCCGTTGTCGGCCGCCGATCTCGAGCAGGCGGCCAGCGCCAAGCTCGTGCACAAGCTGGGTGCGGGCGTCAACACCATCGACGTCGATGCCGCATCACGCCTCGGTATCGCGGTGGCCAACATGCCAGGCGCCAACGCCGCTTCGGTGGCCGAGGGCGCCGTTCTGCTGATGCTTGCCGCGCTGCGCCGACTACCCGAACTCGACCGGGCCACCAGGGCAGGCAGCGGCTGGCCGTCGGATCCCAGCCTCGGCGACACCGTCCGCGACATCGGCGGCGCCACGGTGGGGCTGATCGGCTACGGCAACATCGCCAAACGCGTCGAAACCATCGTGACCGCGATGGGCGCCGAGGTGTTGCACACCAGCACCGGCGACGACGGCCAGCCCGGCTGGCGATCGCTGCCGGACCTGCTGACCGCAAGCGACATCGTGTCGCTGCACCTGCCGTTGACCGCGCAGACCTCGAATCTGCTGGATGCCGCGGCCCTTGCCCTGATGCGGCCGAGCGCCGTCGTTGTGAACACCTCGCGCGGACCGATCATCGACGAAGACGCGTTGGTCGACGCGCTGCGAGGCGGTCGGCTGGCGGCGGCCGGCCTAGACGTCTTCGCGGTCGAGCCGGTACCGGCCGACAACCCACTGCTTGGCCTCGACAACGTCGTGCTGACACCGCATGTGACCTGGTACACGGCCGACACGATGCGCCGCTACCTCGCCGAAGCCGTCGACAACTGCATGCGGATCCGTGACGGCCGGGACCTTCGAAACGTCGTCAATTCGCCCGAGTAGTGTCGTTCCCAACCCACCGGTTATTAGGGAAGACCTCAAGTGAAGGTGCATCGATGCCCATAGCAGTCAATCCTGAACACAATGACCTCGCCGATTCGGTTCGGTCCCTGGTGGCGCGGGTGGCGCCGTCGGACGTTCTGCATGAGGCGCTCGAGACTCCGATCTCCAATCCGCCGCCGTACTGGAGGGCCGCCGCCGAGCAGGGCCTGACGGGCGTGCACCTGTCCGAAGCCGTTGGTGGACAAGGGTTCGGGATACTCGAGCTGGCGATCGTGCTCGCCGAGTTCGGCTACGGCGCGGTGCCGGGGCCGTTCGTGCCATCGGCCATCGCCAGCGCGCTGATCTCCGCGCACGACCCCGAGGCCAAGCTGCTGAACGACCTGGCGTCGGGCGCGGTGATCGCCGCGTACGCGATCGACTCCGGGCTGACCGCGACCCGGCACGGCGACGGCCTGGTCATCCGGGGCGAGGTGCGGGCGGTGCCCGCCGCCGCCCAGGCATCGGTGCTGGTGCTTCCGGTGGCGATCGACAGCGGCGAAGAGTGGGTGGTGATCGACGCCGAGGCGCTGGAGATCGAACCCGTGCGCAGCGTCGACCCGCTGCGACCGGTGGCCCATGTCCGCGCCAATGCCGTGGAAGTCGGCGACGACCGCGTGCTGAGCAACTTGAGCCGGGTCCTCGCGCGCGCGCTGATGTCGACCCTGCTGTCGGCGGAGTCGATCGGCGTGGCCCGCTGGGCCACCGACACCGCGTCGGCATACGCCAAGATCCGCGAGCAGTTCGGCAGGCCGATCGGGCAGTTCCAGGCCATCAAGCACAAGTGTGCGGAGATGATCGCCGACACCGAGCGGGCGACCGCGGCGGTGTGGGACGCCGCCCGTGCCATCGATGAAGCAAGCGAAGGCAATTCGGAGGACAGCGCATTCGAGTTCGCCGCCGCGGTGGCCGCGACCCTGGCTCCTGCCGCCGCTCAGCGCTGCACCCAGGACTGCATCCAGGTGCACGGCGGGATCGGCTTCACCTGGGAGCACGACACCAACGTCTACTACCGCAGGGCCCTCGTGCTGGCCGCGTGCTTCGGCCGGGCAGCCGACTATCCGCAGCAGGTCGTCGACATCGCCACCAGCACCGGCATGCGCAAGCTCGACATCGATCTGGACCCCGATACCGAGAAACTGCGCGACGAAATCCGCGCAGAGGTCGCAGCGCTCAAGGCACTTCCACGCGGCGCGGAGCGCAACACCGCCATCGCAGAAGGCGGCTGGGTGCAGCCGCACCTGCCCAAGCCGTGGGGGCGGGCGTCGGATCCCGTCGAGCAGATCATCATCGCTCAGGAGTTTTCGTCCGGCCAGGTCAAGCGCCCGCAGATGGGCATCGCGGCGTGGATCATCCCGTCGATCGTCGCGTTCGGTACCGACGAGCAGCAGCAGAGGTTCCTGCCGCCGACCTTCCGCGGCGAAATGATCTGGTGCCAGCTGTTTTCCGAGCCGGGCGCCGGTTCCGATCTGGCCAGCCTGTCCACCAAGGCCACCAAGGTCGACGGCGGCTGGCGCATCACCGGCCAGAAGATCTGGACCACTGCGGCGCAGTTCTCCCAGTGGGGTGCGCTGCTGGCCCGGACAGACCCGAGCGCGCCCAAGCACAACGGCATCACCTACTTCCTGCTTGATATGCGCAGTGAGGGCGTGGAGGTGCGGCCGCTTCGGGAGCTCACCGGCAACGCGATGTTCAACACCGTCTTCATCGACGACGTGTTCGTTCCCGACGAGTACGTGCTCGGCGAGGTGGACCGCGGATGGGAGGTCAGCCGCAACACCCTGACCGCAGAGCGGGTGTCCATCGGCAGCAGCGAGCCGCTCGGCATGGCCAGCCTCGAGGGTTTCGTCGAGTTCATCAGAGATGGTCAGTTCGACCAGATCGGTCAGAACCACGCAGGCAGGCTGATCGCCGAGGGCCATGCCGCCAAGGTGCTCAACATGCGCTCGACGCTGCTGACGCTCGCCGGTGGCGATCCGATGCCAGCCGCGGCGATCTCCAAGCTGTTGTCGATGCGTACCGGGCAGGGCTATTCCGAGTTCGCCGTATCGTCCTTTGGCACCGACGGCGCGATCGGCGATCCCGAACAGCTGCCGGGGAAGTGGGCCGAGTACCTGCTGTACAGCCGGGCCACCACCATTTACGGTGGCACGACGGAGGTGCAGCTCAACATCATCGCCGAACGGCTGCTGGGTCTGCCGCGCGATCCGTAGAACCAGAGAGGGTGCGCCGACGACCGCAGACGTCACGCTTCGACAGTTGCGTTACTTCGCCGTGCTCGGCGAGGAACTCAACTACCGTCGCGCCGCCGAGCGGTTGTTCATCACCCAGCCCGCCCTCTCGACGGCGATCAAAGCACTCGAGCATCAGCTCGGCGTCATGCTGTTCACCCGCAGCACCCGTGAGGTCGCGTTGACCGAGCTCGCCGCGGTCTGGCTGCCCAAGGTGCGCGACGCGCTGGCAGGCATCGACTCGGCCGTCGACGATCTCATCGCGATCTCGGCGCACTACCGCCGCATCCGGCTGGGCTACCTGATCGGGACCGGTGCGGACCTGTTGTTCCGCCTGGTCCGCCATTTCGAGATGGTCCATCCCGAAATCACGGTTGAGCCAAGGGAATTCGACTTCTCTGATCCAACGGCCGGTCTCGCCGAGGGTACCACTGAGGTGGCCATCATCCGGCCGCCGGTCGACCTGCCTGAGCACCGGATGTTCATCCTCGACGCCGAGAACTGGGTCGCGTGCCTGCCAAGGGATCACCGGCTCGCGAAGCGATCGGAGTTGACGATCGCCGAATTGCTCGACGAGCCGATCGTGGTGGCGCCCGCCACCGCCGGAACCTGGCGGGACTACTGGATGGCGATGGACGCGCGGGACGGCAAGCCACCGAAGATCGCCGCGGTCGCCGCCACCTACGAGGAGGAGACGACGACCATCGCGCGCGGGCTCGGCATCAGCTTCACAAGCGAGGCGAGCGCGCGACTCTACAACCGGCAGGGCATCGTCTACGTGCCGATCACGGATCGGCCCCGTAACTACACCGCGCTCGCGTGGCATCCGGCCGGGCTCAGCCGCGAGGCGGCCGAGCTGGTGGCACACGTCCGCGAGGAATGGAGCTTCGGCGAGGGTAAGCCCGTGGAACGGCCTGCGACTTATTACTGACCCTGATCGCACTCGCAAGGGCACGACCACTGATAACCGCAAGTTATCAGTAGATCAGATATTGGAACTTCCGCGGGGCAGGTCAACAGGGTTTTCTGGGTTCACCGTTCGATCCGTCTCGCCTGGAGAAGCCATGACAGATATCGCGCCCGCCGAAGCGAAAGCTCCGGAACCCGCCAACGCCGAGGACGCCAACCTCGAGCAGTTCGGCTATACCCAGAAGCTCGACCGCTCGGTCGGCCGACTGGCTTCGTTCGCCATCGGCTTCGCGACGATCAGCGCCACCACGGCCGTGTTCACCGGCTTCGGCGCCGGTTACTTCACCGCGGGTGCGCCGTTCGTGTGGACCCTGCTGCTCGCCGGCGCGGTCTTCCTTCTTTGGGTCGTCATCGCCGCGGACCTGACGGCCAAGATCCCGCTGGCCGGCTATGCCTACCAGTGGACCAGCCGGATCCACGGCTCCACCCTCGCGTGGTTCACCGGCGTGATGGCGCTGGCCGGATGGATCTGCGGCATGACGGGGGTGGGATTCATCCTCTCCGGTTACCTCGGCGGCTTGTTCGGTTGGGCCATGTCTCAGACCGTCCAGATCCTCGTCGCGATCGGGGTGATGGCCGTCTGCATGCTCGTCAACCTCTATGGGGTGCGGTTCGCCACGATGGTGAACAACATCGGCGTCAGCCTGGAGTTCGTGATCACCGTCGGTGCGACGATCTTGGTGGCCGTCGTCGCCTTCGCCACGCCGGAGAATCACCAGCCCTTCTCGGTGCTGTTCACCGGCGGCACCTCCGACGGCAGCAACCCGTACATCCTGGCGTGGCTGGCTGCCTCGCTCGGACCGTTCTTCGGCTTGATCGGCGTGGAAGCCAGTGCCGACGTCGCCGAGGAAACCGTGAACGCGCGGAGCGTGATTCCCCGCACGATGTTCTACGCGTTGACCGCGTCCATCGTCATCGAGTTCTTGATGTACGTGGTCTACGTGCTGGCCATCAAGGATGCCGCCGCAGTCGAGGCCAACTCCGCTGCACCCATCGAAGAGATCATCACCCAGCAGGTCGGCCCCGTGATCACCAAGATCGTTGTTGCAGTGGCACTCACCAACGTGATGGCGTGCATCCTGGCCAACATCCTGGTCGCGACGCGGCTGACCTACTCGATGGCCCGCGACAACATGCTTCCGTTCTCGCACGTATGGCGGCACGTTTCACCGACAAACCGCACCCCCACCTATGCCGTGCTCGGACTGTTCGGCTTCTCGACTGTCCTGCTTCTCTTCGCCTTGGTCAGCGAGAAAGCCTTCTTCCTCATCCTCGGGCTCTCGTCGCTGGCCGTGTTCGCCACCTACGTGCTGCAGACCATCGCCCTGATCATCGGTCACCGCCGGGGAACCATTCCCACCCCCGAACCGGACACTTTCCACCTGGGCCGCGCCCGCATGCCGATCTACGTCGTCGGCCTCGTCGTATTCACCCTGGTGTGTGCGGCACTGATCCTGCTGCCCCAGTTCGCAGGCAACAAGTGGGTATTCCTGGGTCTCGTCGTCCTCGCAGGACTCTGGGCGATGACCGGGCTGAGGAAGCGTCTGGCCAACGGTGACGCAGGGCCTGATTTCGCCAAGACACACCTGACCTGAATTCGACTGACACAGAACATCTCCGAAAGGAACGCCATGACCATCACAGATCTCGGTGCGAGCAACCTCGTCGCCGTGGAGCCCGGCGTGATCCGGGAGGACACCCCACCCGGGTCGGTGATCCAGTACAGCGACTACGAGCTGGACACCTCCAGCCCGTACGCAGGCGGTGTCGCCTGGATCGAGGGCGAGTACATCCCGGCAGCGGACGCCCGAATCTCCATCTTCGACACCGGCTTCGGGCATTCCGACTTGACCTACACGGTCGCACATGTGTGGCACGGCAACATCTTTCGGCTCGGCGATCACCTCGACCGGTTGCTGGACGGCGCGCGCAAGCTGCGGCTCGACGCCGGCTACCGCAAGGATGAGCTTGCCGACATCACCAAACGGTGTGTGAGCATGTCGCAGTTGCGGGAGTCGTTCGTCAACCTCACCGTCACGCGTGGCTACGGAAAACGCAAGGGCGAGAAGGACCTTTCCAAGCTGACCCATCAGGTCTACATTTACGCGATCCCCTACCTGTGGGCGTTTCCGCCGAGCGAGCAGATCTTCGGAACGACTGCCATCGTCCCGCGGCATGTGCGGCGGGCGGGGCGCAACACCGTCGACCCGACCATCAAGAACTACCAGTGGGGCGACCTGACCGCGGCCAGCTTCGAGGCGAAGGACCGCGGCGCGCGCACCGCGGTCCTGTTGGACTCCGACAACTGCGTCGCCGAGGGGCCGGGCTTCAACGTCTGCATCGTCAAGGACGGCAAGCTTGCCTCGCCGTCTCGAAATGCGTTGCCGGGCATCACCCGCAAGACGGTGTTCGAGATCGCCGACGCGATGGGAATCGAGGCAACGCTGCGCGACGTCACGAGCTACGAGCTGTACGAGGCCGACGAGCTGATGGCGGTCACGACGGCGGGCGGTGTCACGCCGATCATCTCGCTCGACGGCGAGGCACTCGGCGACGGCACGCCGGGCGCGATGACGACCGCCATCCGCGACCGGTTCTGGGCGTTGATGGACGAGCCGTCGCCGCTGATCGAGGCGATCGAATACTGACCGACCGCCCGCACAGCTACGCTCCGCTCATGATGCGTACTGTGCTGGCCGGATTGTTGGCAACGGGTCTGCTGATGGTCTCGCCACCGGCGCCGCCGACTGCGCATGCCGCAGACCTCTGCGCCGACTTCGGCGGCGCCGTCGAGCCGGACGGCCTGTGCCGAACCAAGGTGACGACGCCGAATTACGAGCTCTCGATGTCGTTCCCCGTCGACTTTCCCGACCAGGCTGCCGTCGATGACTTCCTGACCCAGACGCGGACCGGCTTCCTCAACGGGACGGGTACGACCAACTTCGCGGGCGTGCCCTACGCCATGGACCTGACGGCATCGGTGTGGGCGTCCGACACCACCAGGTCGGTGTCGTTCGAGGTGTATCAGAATATGGGCGGCGCACACCCTGACACCTGGTACAAGGCCTTCAACTACGACACGGTCCGCAACCGCCCGATTGCGTTCGCCGACCTCTTCGGCCCAGGCGTCGATCCGCTCACCGCCATCTACCCGATCGTCACGCAGAAGCTGTCCACCGATATGGGCGTGCCCGCGCCCATTATCGATAGTGACGGCATGGACCCGTCGCACTACCAGAACTTCGCAATCACACCCGTCGACGTGGTGTTCTTCTTCGGCCGGGGTGAGCTGATGGCCGGTGCCGCGGGTGCACACACCGTGTACGTGCCGCGCAATGCCATACCGCCGTTGGCGGTCTAGCCTTCGCAGGCGGTCCGAGGTCTACCATCGAAATAGGTTTCAGGCTCGTAGCGGTTGGCGGTAGTGATGAACGATTTTCGGCAACGCGTAACCCGCCTCGTCGTGACCGCATCGGCGGCCGCATCGTTCTTGGTGGCAGTACCCGCCATCGCCAGCGAATCCGACACCCAGGAAAGCGCGCAGCCGTGCGTGAACGGTGTGATCCCGTGGAACCCGTTCGTGGTGAACTGCAACCTGCCGCCGCGCGCGCCGAGGGTTCGCGGCGCCGCTCCCGACGCGGGAGCGATCATCGCGTGCCGAGACCATCCCGGCTGCCTGTCCTGGTATGTCAACGGTCCCTGGTAGTGAGCGACACCAGAGACGTCGAAAAGCGTTGGCGTGACCCGGAAGCTCTGCGTCACGCGGTTGAGTACGGTCTCGGCGTCATCGTGGTGGCCGGCGTCGCCTTCGCAATTTTTGCCGTCGTCGACAAGGGCTCGGTCGTACTGGCCTCGACCGTGCCCGCGATCCTGTTCTTCGGTGGCGTCGGCGCACTGGTGAAGGCGTACCGCGTCTGGCGCGACGGCGGAACATGGCCGATCTGGCAGGGCGCAGGATGGTTTCTGTTGACCCTGATGCTGGTGTGCCTGTCTATCCCCTGGTCAGCGGTGATGTACGCGAGCGGGGTCAGCTGAATTTGGTTGTCATCGCAACTAAATGGATTCAAAGTCAGCAAACCGGATTGCCCTGATCTTGGTGGGCTGCCAATGTGGGCAGCAAGCGCCCGCGTCGGGCGCTTTACTTTGCCACTAAGGACCGATCGCATGTCGAAGCGCATCACCACTGCCGCCACCCTCGTGTTGGGAACCGCCGCAGGCGCGCTCGTCGCCTTCGCGCCGGTCGCCAGCGCCGAGGACCCGCCTCCCTGCAATCCGGACGACACACAGTGTCAACAGCAGCAGCCCCCGGTCGATCCCGCAGGCATCGTTGGCTCCGCCACCGACCAGGCCAACCAGGCGATCAACCAGGCACCTGCCGCCAGCCCCTATCCGACATCAGGTGCGCCGGGAGGCGTGTGCATGAGGATGAATGGTTTCCCGATCTACATTCCACCGGGCGGCATCCCATCAGAAATGGCCTCGTCCGGCATTCCCTCCGGGCCAGTCCATGCGGGCAACTGCACCGCCGAGGACACGTTCGTGGGCGTCGACGCCGCCCAACAGGCTTCTGACGCCGCTCAAGGAATCGTCGGCGCCGCAACGCCACCACAGGACCAGCAACTGCCGCCGCCCGGCCAGTAAACGCGAAAAGTGTTACTCCACTTCCATATCGCGTAGTTCGCGCTTGAGGATCTTGCCGGTCGGGTTGCGCGGCAGTTCTTCGAGAAAGACGACTTCCCTCGGCACCTTGTAGCGGGCCAGGTTGTCCCGGACGTATGCCTTGATGGCGTCCTCGTCGAGGTTGGCGCCGTCGGTCTTCACCACGAACGCGCGCAGCCGGTGACCCCACTCCTTGTCCTCCACCCCGAGTGCGGTGGCCTCGACAACCTCGGGATGGCCGCTGATGAGGTCTTCCACCTCCGCCGGGAAGACGTTCTCGCCGCCCGACACGATCATCTCGTCGTCTCGGCCGCTGACGTAGAGCAGGTCGTGCTCGTCGAAGTAGCCGACATCGCCGGAGGACATCAGCCCGTCGATGATCTGCTTGTGACCGCCACCGGTGTAGCCCTCGAACGGGAAGGTGTTGCCGACGAAGATCCGGCCGACCTCACCCTGTGGCAGGTCGTTGCCGTTGTCGTCGAGGATCCTGATCTTCACACCCTTGACGACCGGGCCGACCGTGGCAGGGTTGATCGACAGGTCCTTCGGTCGCGCGATGGTGGCGAACGCGATCTCCGTCGACCCGTACAGGTTGTAGATCACCGGCCCCAGATCCTTCAGCGCCCGCGTGGCCAGCTCCGCGCCGAGCTGCGACCCGGAGACGAACACGATCCGCAGCGACGACAAGTCGGGCTTGCGCTCCATCTTGTCCAGCTCGTCGAGGAGCCGCGACAGCATCACCGGAACGACGACCATCGCGGTGGCCTTGTTCTTCTCGATGTCCGCGAGCACCGTCGCCGGCTTGAAGCGCCGTCGCAGCACCAGCGTCGAGCCAAGGAACATCGCGATCGTGGCGTGCAAGAAGCCGAGCGCGTGGAACATCGGCGCGGGCAGCGACGTCACCTCGTTGGCCTTGAACGGCACATGGGAGAGCACACCGCCGATCGGCGCCAGCGACGGCGGCGTACTGCGGTTGGCGCCCTTGGGCGTCCCGGTGGTGCCGCTGGTCAGGATGATGATCGACGAGTGCTTGGTCACCTTGGGTGCCGGCTTGCGGCTGCTGCGCTCGATGAGATCGGCCAGGGTCTCATCTGTGCTGCCCGACGGTTCGTCCTTGTCGGGGTTGGTGCCAAGCGCGCGCAGCTTGCCCTGCGGCGGGTCGGCCTGCGCGACGGCCTTGGTGTACTCGTCGTCGTAGATGATCACATGGGCGTTCTCGCGCTCGGACACCTCTTTGATCTGCGGCCCGGAGAACTCGCTGTTGAGCAGGATGATGCGGGCGCCGACGCGGGCCGCACCGTAGATGGCGATGAGGAACCAGCGGTGGTTGCGGGCCAGGATCGCCACCCCGTCGCCGCCCTTGACTCCCATCGCCAGCAGCCCGTTGGCGACGGCATGCGCGGCGTCGTCCAGCTCTTTGAACGTGATCTCGCCGTCGTCGTCGACGATCGCCGTGCGGTCGGGTGTGCGGCGCGCGTTCAACGCCGGAATCATGCCGAACTCGCCCCAGCGCCGGATATCGGCCACGAAGGCGGCGATGTTCTGCGGCGGTTCCAGCTTCAGCGCACCCGCTTCGAACATCTTGCGGGCATAGTGCAGTTCGGCTGCGCCGCGCTCGGCGTACTGCTGGATTTTGGCAGCTGCCTGGAAGGGAAGATCGGTGAGCTTCGGCATGGCACCACAATATGTGACGACCGTCGCAGCGCGGCCGGAAAGTGCTGCGTAACTACCATGGCGGTATGGCCGCATCCTCCTCCCGGGGTGAGCACGTGGAGGTCGACGGCGAATTGGTGCCGATCACCCATCCCGACAAGGTCGTTTTTCCAGAGTTCGGCGTCACCAAGCTCGACCTGATCCACTACTACCTGGCGGTGGCTCCGGGGGCGCTGCGCGGCGTCGCCGAGCGGCCGATGATCCTCAAGCGGTTCGTCAAGGGCATCACCGAAGAGGCCGTCTTCCAGAAGCGGGCGCCCGAGAAGAACCGTCCTGCCTACGTCGATGTCGCCGAGTTGCGATACGCGTCGGGCACATCGGCGAAGGAGGCGGTCCTTCACGACGCCGCCGGTCTGGTGTGGGCCGTCAACCTCGGTTGCGTCGACCTAAACCCGCATCCGGTCCGCGCCGACGACCTCGCCCACCCCGACGAGCTGAGGGTCGATCTCGATCCGATGCCGGGGGTCGACTGGCGACAGATCATTCACGTCGCGCTGGTCGCCCGCGACGTTCTCGAAGACCACGGTCTGACCGCGTGGCCGAAGACGTCGGGCTCGCGCGGCTTCCACATCTATGCGCGCATCGAGCGGCGGTGGCCGTTCAAGTTCGTCCGGTTGGCCGCACAGGCGGTGGCCCGCGAAGTCGAGCGGCGCGCGCCCGACCTGGCCACCGCGCGATGGTGGAAGGAAGAACGCGAGGGCGTGTTCGTCGACTTCAACCAGAACGCGTTCGACCGCACGGTGGCTTCGGCCTACTCGGTGCGGGCCATGCGCGATGCCAGGGTGTCGACGCCATTGCTGTGGGACGACGTCGCCGACTGTCGCCCTGAGAACTTCACCATCGCCAGTGTGCCCACCCGATTCGCCGAACGCGGCGATCCATGGGAGGGCATGGACGACGCGGCGGGCAGCCTCGACCAACTACTCGACCTCGCCGACCGGCTCGGCCCTGCCGAGAAAGCACCGAAGGGCGCGAAGAGGACCCAAAGCGGAACCGGCAGCGGGGGAGGCCGTGTTTCATCGATGCCGCTGATCGAAATCGCCCGCACCAAGACCAAGGACGAAGCGATGGCCGCGCTCGAAACCTGGCGGGACAAATATGAGGAAGTAGCTAAGAAACTTAAGCCCGTAGACGTGTTACTCGACGGTATGCGCGGCCCGAGTTCGATCTGGTACCGCATCCGAATCAACCTGCAACACGTGCCAGAAGACCTGCGACCACCACAGGAAGAGCTGATCGCGGACTACAGCCCGTGGGAGAACTACTCCGGCGCACAATTCCGCCGTCCTTAGATTCCGGCAGCCTGAAAAACGGTTCTTAGCAAAGTATTACCGGACGCTCCCCAATGCCTTAGATGAGCGGCATAGCTTTGACCTCATGTACGGAAACCCAGCACTCGACTGCAGCGGCGCACAGGTGCGTGCACTGTGTCGTCAGCTGGCCACCGTGGTGACGGTCAGCGGCGAAATCAACGAGTCGAACCTCGATGTCATCACTGCCTATGCACGGCGCTTCGTCCTGACGGAGAAGCCGTTCGTACTGGATCTGACTGGCGTGAGTTCGTTTGCGCCGGAATGCATTTCACTGCTCTACACCGTCGACGAGGACTGCGAGCACGCCGGCGTTGACTGGTCGGTCGTCTGTAGCCAACACGTTCACCGGACACTGCGGTTGTTCGGCGAAGGTGAGACGTTCCCGACTGTCGGCTCCGTCGCCGAGGCGCTTCACGACATCGCCGATCGCATCGGCGAACGTCGCCGCCTCCTACCTCTACTCACCAAGACCGCCTAACAAAGAAAGGGCGATCAAGTGCTCATCGATCTCCGCTGGTTGACCTACCTACTCGGCAGGCACACCCCCGAACGCACCCCTGCGCGCTAGTCCGCCGACTCGTTGCTCGGCGAGCTGGTACCGCTCGCGCTCGTCGTCGCGCTGTCGCCGGTATCGATAATTCCGGCGGTGGTGCTCGTTCTGCACACCGCCCGCCCGAGACCTACCGGGCTGGCCTTCATGGCCGGCTGGCTTGCCGGGCTGGCGGTGTTAACCATCGTCTTCGTACAACTGCCCCACCGGGTCGACGGGCTCGGCCGAGAGTCCCCGACGTGGGCGCCATGGGTGCGAATCGCCGTTGGTGTCCTGCTCGTCGCCCTCGCCGTCGGGCGGTGGGTGACGCGGAAACGTCAGACGCGCCCGCCTGCCTTCCTCAACCGGCTGAGCCGGATCAAACCCGTCGGCGCGGGGGTCATTGGATTCGGGCTGGTGGTGGCCAATCCCAAGGTGGTCGTCATCAACGCCGCGGCAGGCCTGATCATCGGGACCGCCGCGGTCGGCGTCGGCGTTTGGCTCGCCGTAGCGTTCTACACCGCCCTTGCCGGATCGACGGTGATCGCGCCGATTCTCGCCTACCTGGTGGCAGGTGAGCGCGTCGAGCAGCGACTCGAACAGGGAAGGGCCTGGATGCAGCGTGAGCATGCCACCGTGACGGCGGCCGTCCTGCTCATCGTCGGTGTTCTGTTGGCCTACACCGGGATTCGCGCGCTCTAGCGGTCCGGACTCCAGTAGGCGAGCATCTCCGCGAACGTCTCGAAGGCGGCGCCGGATACCCCGTATGTCGCCTCGAAGTGGATGCTCAGCGGGAAGCCCAGATCGGCGACGCCGTCGATGACCCGCTTGTACAGGTCCACCATCAGCTGGCGCTTATCGGCGGGATCGCGGCTCGCCAGAGACCGGACGAACTCCTGCTCGTTGGCGACCGCCGCATTCCCGGGGTCCTGAATCAGCCAGTCGATCAGACCGACTCTGGTTTCGACCTTGGGCACGAAGCCGAAGGACAGCAGGATCTCGGGCCGATGGTCGGTGTTCTCGGCGAAATCGGTGAGGAACCCCACGATCGCGTCGGAGTACAACAGCTGCGTCATGCCGTAGTTGGCGCCCTGGTTGCATTTGAAGTCGAACCGGCCCTGCTCGCCTTCCCGGGTCGGGATCAGGATCGCACCGCGGTTGTCGACCACCTCGCGGTAGATCGACAGTGCATCCGTCGGTGCGACACCGGTCCCTTCGCCGTCGTTCATGGTGCGGGGCACCCCGACGAACACGATGCCCTCGAACCCGGCGGCACGAAGCGACGCCAGCCGCTCGCCAAGCGCCGCCTCGTCCATGAAGGGCGTGACCTGCGTGCACAGCCCGCGTAGCGCGGGTAACTCCGGCTGGATCAGCGACCAGTATTCGAGCACGTCGAGCTTCGGCTTCATCGGGACGGGCCGGTCGTCGTCCTCCTCGATCATCCCGGGGATCATCACGTGCTTGAGCCGGCCTGCGAGGCCGGACTCCGCGGAGATCCTTGCCACCTTGCGCGCCTCTTCCACCGCATACTCCGGCCCGCGCTCCACGTTGGGAGGCACCAGCTCGAGTGCGATCGTGTTGAGGGTCACTGCGTTGCTCCTGATCAAGATGACCTGACCACGATACCGACCGCAGCTGTGTAGTTCGCAATCGCCGAACGTGAGCTACAGCGCCCGGCGGGCCTCTCGCACCTGCTCAACGGTGTCATCGTCACCGGAGAATTCGATCTGCACCGCGTCGCGGCCGGACAGAAAAAGCAGAAGTTCGGGCGCCGGCCCTTTGATCGCACACTGCGGGCCTTTGCCGACCGATGCCAGCATCGCGCCGTCTGAGTCCCGCAGCGTCACGGTTGCAGGGGCGCGGCCCAGAGACAGCCGGACCGCGAATCGCACCTGCCTGCGTAGCGCCGACTCCAGGTCGCCGTCGAGGTTTCGCGGTTGCCAGCCCGGCGCCGCGCGGCGGACGTCTTCGTGGTGGATGAACATCTCCGTGGTGTTCACCAGGGGATCGAGCAGCTTAAACGGTGAGTACAGCGGCGGGCCCGACGCGACCATGTCCAGCAGCTCCGGCCACTGCGTGGTGTCGGTGAGGTGCTGCTGCTTGCGGGCGGTGTAACCGGCGAGCGCGGGAATCATGATGCCCGCCGCTGCGTCGGGACGGCGTTCGCGAATCACCAGGTGGGCCGCCAGGTCACGGACGGTCCATTCGCCACAGAGCGTCGGCGCGTCGGGACCGACGTCACGCATCGTTTTCACCAGTTCGGCGCGTTCGCGGGATGCAGCAGTCATCGCAGAACCGTACCGCCGTCGATGTTGATGACCTGAGGTTCGTGGCCGCACCTATTCCGGTCGCGCCACCCGCGACGACGACCTTGCCTGCCAAACCGCGAAGCCCCATGACTCGCACACCATCGGCGCGCTGAGTCAGGACAGTCGACCCACCGAGCCCTCCGCGGCCTCGACCAACGCCCCTGTCCGGGCAAGCTCGACGGCGGCGCCGATCTCGGGTGCCAGATAGCGGTCTGGGCCCGGCCCGGCAACATGTCGCCGCAGCGCCGCGATGACCGCCGCGGTTGCAGGTGCCGGTGTCAGCGGTTGGCGGAGTTCGATGCCGCGGGCGGCGTTGAGCACCTCGATCGCGAGCACCTGCGTCAGTCCGTCGATGCCCCTGCGCAGCTTGCGTGCTGCCGACCAGCCCATCGACACGTGGTCTTCCTGCATCGCCGACGACGGGATCGAGTCCACGCTCGCGGGGGCGGCCAACCGTTTGAGTTCGGACACGATCGCGGCCTGGGTGTACTGCGTGATCATGTGGCCGCTGTCGACGCCGGGATCGTCGGCAAGGAACGGGTTGAGGCCGTGGCTGCGCGCGGCGTCCAGGAACCGGTCGGTCCGGCGTTCGCTGATGCTGGCCAGGTCGGCAACCACGATGGAAAGGAAATCGAGCACGTAGGCCACCGGGGCACCATGGAAGTTGCCGTTCGACTCGACACGTCCGTCCAGCGTGATCACGGGATTGTCGACGACGCTTGCCAATTCGCGTTCGGCGACCGCACGCGCGTGGTCGGCGGTGTCCCGCGCGGCGCCTGCGACTTGAGGTGCGCAGCGCAGGGAGTACGCGTCCTGCACCCGCGTGCAGTCGTCCCCGCGGTGGCTGGCGACGATCGCCGAACCCGCGAGCATGCGGTTGATGTTCGCCGCCGACACTGCCTGGCCCGGGTGTGGGCGCAGCCGTTGCAGATCGTCGGCGAAGACGCGGTCGGTGCCGAGCAGACCCTCGACGCTCATCGCCGCCGCGATGTCGGCGAGCCGGAAGAGGTTGTGCAGGTCGGTGAGCCCGAGCACCAGCTGGCCGAGCATTCCGTCGGTGCCGTTGATCAGCGCAAGCCCTTC
The DNA here is from genome assembly GCF_003719305.1 of Mycolicibacterium stellerae. Taxonomy (GTDB): domain Bacteria; phylum Actinomycetota; class Actinomycetes; order Mycobacteriales; family Mycobacteriaceae; genus Mycobacterium; species Mycobacterium stellerae. The sequence continues at coordinate 75,567 of NZ_RARC01000015.1, read as the reverse complement.
CTTTTCGGCGAAGGTCACCGGTGTGAGCCCATGCTCGGCCATCGCCTCTGCCGACGGCTTCAGTGCACCGTCGGAGGAGCGGACGTGACCCTCGCCCATCACCGCGAGTGCAACGTGCGCCAACGGTGCGAGGTCGCCGGAGCAGCCGAGGCTGCCGTACTCGTACACGACCGGCGTCAACCCGGCGGACAGGAGATCCGCGTAGGCCTGCGCCGTCTCTGTACGGACCCCGGTCCTGCCCGTCGTCAGGGTCGACAACCGCAGCAGCATCATCGCGCGGATCACCTCGCGCTCGACCTCGGCACCTGTGCCCGCGGCGTGTGACCGAATAAGGCTGCGCTGCAACTGCGTTCGTGATTCGTGCGGTATGTGGCGGCTGGCCAGCGCGCCGAACCCGGTGGACACCCCGTAGACGGGAGTCGGCTGTTCAGCGAGCGCCTCGATGTGGACACGGCTGGCCGCGACTGCGTCGAGCGCATCGGGGGAAATGCTCACCCGAGCGTCATGGCGTGCGACGGCGACGACATCGGCGAAGGTGACCGGGCCAACCCCGACAACGACTTTGGACTCATTCATCACGATTCGATCTGCTTTCGTTGCGTTGAAGCGCCCGACCGCACCACGTCGTGGACGATGGGCACGCCGGGCCGGTAGGCGAGGTGAATGTAGGAGGGTGCATCGAGCCGGACGAAGTCTGCCCGCATGCCAGGTGCGAGCGCTCCGATGTCGTCGCGCCGCAGGGCTGCCGCTCCGCCCGCGGTGGCCGCCCTCAATGCCTCTGCGGGCGTCAAATGCATATCGCGGACCGCCAACGCGATGCAAAACGGCAGGCTGGTGGTGAACGACGTGCCGGGATTGCAGTCCGTCGCCAGTGCGATCGTCACGCCCGCGTCAAGGAAGCGCCTGCCGTCGGGCCACGGTGCACGGGTGCAGAATTCGGCGCCGGGAAGCAGGGTGGCGACGGTGGTGCCCGCGGCGAGCGCCTCGAGGTCGCTGTCGTCGGCATAGGTGCAGTGGTCCACCGACGCCGCGGCCAACTCGACGGCGAGTTTGATGCCCCGTCCGGCAGCGAGCTGGCTGGCGTGCATGCGCAGACCGAGACCGGCGTCGGCGCCCGCCTGCAGGATCGTCCTCGCCTCGTCCACGTCGAAGGCGCCGCGATCGCAGAACACGTCGATCCACCTGGCCCGTGGCGCGCACGCCGCCAGCATGTCCCCCGCGACGAGGCTGACGTAGTCGTCGCGGCGGTCACGGTATTCGGTGGGAACGACGTGGGCACCGAGGAAGGTGGTCTCCGCGGTGGCGCGTCCGGCGATCTCCAGCGACCGCAGTTCGTCGGCGACGGTCAGGCCGTATCCGCTCTTGGTCTCGAAAGTGGTTACGCCACCGGCCAAGAGCTCGCCGGTCAGCCGGGCGAGGTTGGCCGACAGCTCGCCGTCGTCCGCGGCGCGGGTCGCCGAAACCGTTGTCGCGATGCCGCCGCCGTCGTATGCCACGCCGCTCATCCGCGCGGCGAACTCGGCCGACCTGTCCCCTGCGAAGACGAGGTGGGCGTGGCTGTCGACGAATCCCGGTATCACGCTTCGGTTTCCGCAGTCCACCCGGCGTTCTGCGGCAGGTGCCCGGCCTGCCGGTCCGATCCAGGCGATACGGTCGCCGTCGACGACCATGGCGGCGTCGTCGAGCACACCGAGGAGCGAACCGTCGCCCTGCGTCTGGTCGTTGGTCACCAGCTCGCCGATGTTGTCGTAGAGAACGGTCAAAGCTGACACCCGATCGCCCGGACAAGAGCGTCACCGACATCGGGAAGCCCGACGTGTCGCCCCTCGGTCACCACGTGTCGGCCGTCGACGATCACGTCGGTGACGTCAGCCGCCGACGCGGCGAAGACGATGTTCTCCGCGGTGGCTCCGCCACCCGCGGTACGGATGGACCGGGTGTCGACCGCGACAAGGTCGGCATGCCCACCGACCCGCAGGGCGCCCGCGTCCGGCCAGCCAAGGGCGTGTTGGCCGGCGGCGGTGGCGGCGTCCAGCAGCGTTGCCGCAGAGATGATTCCGCGCTCGCGGCGGGCCAGGCGCTCGTCGAGTTCGACGGCGCGCGCCTCCTCGAACAGGTCGATCACCGCGTGGCTGTCGGAACCGAGGCTGAACAACCCCCGCCCTGCCAGCAACGCGGTCGCGGGTCCGATGCCGTCGCCGAGGTCACGTTCGGTCGTCGGGCAGAAGCAGACACCGGTCGCCGTGCGGTCCATGTCCGCGATGTCCTCGTCGGTCAGGTGGGTGGCGTGCACCGCGGTGGTACGCCGCCCGAGGACTCCGTTGTCGCGCAGGAGTGCGGTCGGGGTGCAGTTGTGCACCGCCACGCACTCGTCGACCTCGGCCGTCTGCTCAGAGGAATGCACGTGCAGCGGTGCGTCATGGGTGTCTGCCCACGCCGCCACGATCCCCATTTCGGACGGCGGCACAGCCCGTACGGAATGTATTGCGGCGCCGACGATCACCTGCGCCTCTGATTCGACATCGCGTCTCAACCCGTCCACCCGCTCGGCCCATCCGGTGGCGGTGCCGTCGCCGAACCGCTGTTGCGGTCCCTCGGCCAACGGTGCGCCGTCGAGTCCGGAGCGCAGATAGCAGGTGTCCAACAACGTCAGGCGCACACCCGCGTCCGACGCCGCTGCGACGAGTGCCTTGCCCATCTCATTCGGATCTGCGTAGCGCCTGCCGCCGACATCGTGGTGCAGGTAGTGGAATTCGCCGACCGCGGTGATTCCCGCCAGCGCCATCTCGGCGTAGACGGCCGTCGCAAGGACTCGGTAGCGCTCCGGCGTCAGCTGTCCCGCCGTTTGGTACATCAGCTTTCGCCACGTCCAGAAGCTGCCGCGATCGCGCTGGGTCCGCGACCGCAGTGCCCGGTGGAAGGCGTGCGAGTGCGCGTTGGCCAGTCCAGGGATGACAAGGCCGTTCAGCAGTCGCGACGCCACCGGCGGGGCACCGGTCTCGATCGCGGTGATCCTTCCGTCGCTAACGCTGACCGCAACGGACTGCACGACCTCGCCGTCCAGCCACGCGTTCTCACACCAGAATGTCTCGTCGGTCACCGCGACACCCAATCGGCCATCACATCCGCCAGCGCTTCCGCGCCGGTACGGCAATCCGCGATCTCCGCGTACTCCTCGGGGGAATGGGACACCCCGGTGGGGTTGCGCACGAACAGCATTGCCGTCGGCACCTTCGCCGAAAGAATCCCGGCGTCGTGGCCGGCGGCAGTCGGTAACACGGGGACCTCGCCGAACCGCGACAGCGCCGCCTGCAGCCGCAGACGCGGCGCATCGGGGAACTCGACAATCGGGGTGATCGACTCGGCATCGAAGTCCAGGCTGACGTGGCCGTCGGAGGCATACTGCGCTGCCGCGTGCCGGATCGCCTCGACGACGGCGGCCAGGGTGGCCTCGTCGGCGGCGCGGGCGTCCAGCCACGCGTCGACGCGGGACGGAATGGCGTTCGCGCCGTTCGGGCTGACCCTGACCTTCCCGAAGGTCGCCACGCTGGCGTGGCGGGCGGCTTCGATGCGCGCGGCGTGCACAGCGGAGGCGAACGGCAGCATCGGGTCACGGCGGTCCACCAGTCGCGTGGTCCCGGCGTGGTTGGCTTCACCGCCGAAGGTGAGGTGCCATCTGCCGTGCGGCCAGATCGACGAGGCGACGGCCAACGGACGCCCCAGGTCCGCCAGTGCCCGACCCTGTTCCACGTGAAGCTCCACGTACACGCCGACGCGATCGGTGAGGGTGTCGTCGGGACCGAGCTGTTCGGGACGGCGGCCTGCGTCGCGCAGCGCATCGGCCAGCGTGGTGCCGTCGTTGTCGCGAAGTGCCAGCGCGCGGTCGGCCGTCAGCGCCCCTGTGCTCAGCTGCGACCCCACGCAGGCCACGCCGAACCGGGCACCCTCCTCATCGGTGAAGGCCACTACGGCGATGGGGATGACCGGCGCGACGCCGCGGGCCCGCACGATATCGACCGCCTGGAACGCCGACACCACGCCGAGCGGCCCGTCGAACGCGCCACCGTCGGGCACCGAGTCGAGGTGAGATCCGGTGACGAATGCGCCCCTTGGGTCCCCGCTCCAGCCTGCGGGCATCCACCAGGCCCACATGTTGCCGTTTCGGTCCTCCTCCACGGTCATGCCGCGACCCTGTGCTTCGGCGGTGAACCATTCGCGCAGCGTGAGATCGGCGCTGCTCCATGCGAATCTGCGGTAGCCGCCGGTGGCCGGTTCGCGACCGACGTCGAGGATCGACTCCCACAGCGAGTCAAAGGACGTCATGTGTTCTCTTGCATGGGAATTCGAACTCCGCGCTCGGCGGCGACCGCGATGGCGTGCTCATAGCCGGCGTCGGCGTGGCGGATGACGCCCATGCCGGGATCGTTGATGAGCACGCGTTCGAGTTTCTGCGCCGCCAGCTCCGTCCCATCGGCCACACATACCTGGCCCGCGTGGATGGAGCGGCCCATGCCGACGCCGCCACCGTGGTGGATCGACACCCACGAAGCGCCGGACGCCGTGTTCACCAAGGCATTCAGCAGCGGCCAGTCCGCGATGGCGTCGGAGCCGTCGGCCATCGCCTCTGTCTCCCGATACGGGGAGGCGACCGAGCCGGAGTCCAGGTGGTCGCGGCCGATGACGATCGGCGCCGACAGCTCGCCGGAGGCGACCATCTCGTTGAACTTCAGGCCCGCCCTATGCCGCTCGCCGTAGCCGAGCCAACAGATCCGGGCGGGCAGGCCCTGGTAGGCGACCCGTTCTTCGGCCATGGTGATCCAGCGACGCAGGTGCGCGTTGTCGGGGAAGAGTTCGAGAATCGCGCGGTCCGTCGCCTCGATGTCCTTCGGGTCGCCCGACAGTGCTGCCCACCGGAACGGGCCGAGCCCCTCCTCGAACTGGGGGCGGATGTATGCGGGAACGAAACCGGGGAAATCGAAGGCCCTGTCGTAGCCGGCCTTGCGCGCCTCGTCCCGGATCGAGTTGCCGTAGTCGAACACCTCGGCGCCCTTGTCCATGAAGCCGACCATCGCCTTCACGTGTTTGGCCATCGAGTCGCGCGCCTGCTCGGTGAAGTACACCGGGTCCTTGTCGGCCATCTTCTTCATGTCCTCGAACAGGATGCCGCTCGGCAGGTAGGACAACGGATCGTGTGCCGACGTCTGGTCGGTGACGATGTCGATGGGCGCGTCGCGGTCGAGCAGTTCGGGAAAGACGTCGGCGGCGTTTCCGACGAGGCCGATCGACAGCGGCCGCCCGGCGTCGCGCGCCTCGACCGCCAACGCGAGGGCCTCGTCGATGTCGGCGGCCTTGGTGTCGAGGTAGCGATGCTCGATGCGCCGGTCGATGCGGCTCTCGTCGCAGTCAACGCAGATCGCCACCCCCTCGTTCATGGTCACCGCGAGCGGCTGGGCGCCACCCATGCCGCCGACGCCCGCCGTCAGCGTGATCGTCCCGGCCAGTGTTCCGTCACTGTGCTCATAGCGGCCAGATGCCGCGAGTTTCTTCGCGACCGCGCCGAAGGTTTCGTAGGTGCCCTGCAGGATTCCCTGCGTGCCGATGTAGATCCATGAGCCCGCGGTCATCTGCCCGTACATCGTCAGCCCGGCGGCCTCCAGCTCGCGGAACTTCTCCCAGTTCGCCCAATCTCCAACGAGATTGGAGTTGGCCAGCAGAACGCGCGGCGACCAGACGTGGGTGCGAAAGACGCCGACCGGCTTTCCGGACTGGATCAGCAGGGTCTCGTCGTCCTCGAGGTCGCGCAGCGTGCGCACGATCGCGTCGAACGCCGGCCAGTTGCGGGCGGCGCGGCCGGTGCCGCCGTAGACGACGAGATCCTCGGGGTGTTCGGCGACCTCGGGATCGAGGTTGTTCATCAGCATGCGCAGCGCCGCTTCCTGCTGCCACCCCTTGCAGGAAATGGTCGTACCGCGCGGGGCGCGGACCGTGTGCGGCTCGGTTACAGAAGTCATGGCTTCAGCACACCCGATCACCGGTCGTTGCTTCCAGACCCCGAAACCCACTAATGTCTCGTATCCGAGACATCTGCCCCGGGGAGGCCAGCCATGTCCAGCACATCCCCCGCGGTGGGACGGGCCCTCGACGTGCTGCTGTATCTGGCCGGACGATCCGGCCCGGTGTCCGGCGCGGCGATCATGCGTGATCTCGACATGCCGCGCTCGTCGGCCTACCACCTGCTCGAGGTCCTCACCGAGCGCGGGTTCGTCGTGCATCTGCCCGATCAGCGCACCTACGGCCTCGGGGTGTCGGCGTTCGAGGTGGGTTCGGCCTACCTCCGGCACGGGCCACTGGAGATGTGGGCACGCCCGGTGCTCAAGCAACTCGTCGCCCAGGTGCACGAGACCGCCCACCTCGGGATCCTGCACGGCGCGGAAACCCTTTACCTGCTTCGCGAACATCCGACCGCGGCGCACATGGCCGTCACGCTGACAGGGATCGGTGTGCGCATGCCCGCGCACCTGACCGCGAGCGGACGCGCCATGCTTGCGTATCTGCCCGCCGCCCAGGTGCGTGCCTTGTTTCCGTCGTCCCGCGCGTTCGTCAACCGAACAGGAGAGGGCCCCACCTCCCTTCCGGAGCTGCGGCGGCTGTTACAGACCGAGCGGAGCCAGGGCTGGGCCGAAGAGGTCGGGCTCATCACGCCCGGGCTGCAGTCGGTGGCGGCATGCGCCTTCGACCACACCGGCCACCCGGTTGCGGCGTTCAGCGTGACACGGCGCCAGCAGGGATCTCACTTGCCCGCAACGGAATTGGTGCGCGCGGTGCAGACGGCGGCCCAGCAGTTGACGTCGGCGCTGTCCGGCAAGCCGCCGCAGGGTTGGCGCGCGGCTCAGCCTTCGTGACCCTGCTCGGCCGGCAACGGTGGCGGCAACGGCGTCGTGGACGTCGGCGTTGCCGCCGGCTGGGCCGGAGCCGCCGGGCCGTGGAACTCCACCATCGGTTCCTCACGGATCACCTTGTTGCCCTCGCTGACGACGAGTGACTTCGCGGTGATCAGGTAGCCGATCCCGCCACTCTCCGCTACGAAGGCGCCGTCGGCCGACGCCTCGGCGGGAATGATCAGCTTGGCGCCGTCGCTGAGGCGCACACCGCGATATTCGTACTCGCCGCCCGAGGTCTCACAGATCGCGACGCGCGAGGTGTCCGTGCTGCCGAATACGACGACCGTGCTGGGCGCGGCGCACCGCGCGGTGGAGTTCACGTAGCCGCCGTCGTCGGTCGCGGGCGCCGCGGCGGCCGATGGCAGCGCGACGACAAGCAATGCCGTCAGCGTGGCTGCGGTGGAAGCCATCCGGATCACGGGTTCCAGTAGGCCACCGCGTCACCGGAGCACGACACGTCGGCGCGGCCGACGAGGCGAATCGTTAGCCCCTCGAGACCGCCTTGAGCTCGTCGAGGGACTCCCGCATGTACTGCGCCAGCTGATCTCGCTTGCCCTCGTTGATCCATCTCTCGAAGGCGACCTTGAACACGGCGACGCCGGCCTGCGCGGTCAGTTTCGCCGCCGAATCGGTGGCGCCGCGACGACGCAGCGCATCGGCGATCGCGGCTGCGAGCGCCGACAGCTTGATCAGCTCCCGCTCCTGCAGGCTGGGGTTGGCCGCGATGACGGCCTGCCGCCGGCCTGCGTGCTTGTGCCGGTCTGCGAACACCGGGCCCACCGCCGCAAGGGCGGCGCCGACCGCATCGATCGGCGACATCGAGTCGGGGGCATCGACGATGGTGCCGACGATCAGTTCGACCAGCGCGTCCTGCCCGCCGAACAGCACCTCGCGTTTGTCGGCGAAGTGGCGGAAGAACGTCCGTTCGGTCAGGCCCGCGCGCTCGGCGATCTCGGCGACGGTCGTCTCGTCGAACCCGCGCTCGGTGTACAGGTCGAGCGCCGCCTCCTCCAGGCGCCCTCGCGCGTTGGGTTCCCACCGGCTCATGGACGAATCGTAGTGGAATGACAGCGACTGTCATCAGCGTTACTGTGATGGCAGTAGCTGACATCACAAGGAGGAGACGGCACATGCGCATATTCGTGACGGGTGCGACGGGGTTCATCGGTTCGGCGGTTGTGGCCGAGCTCATCGGGGCGGGCCACCAGGTGGTGGGACTCGCCAGGTCCGATTCGTCGGCGCAGAGCGTCGCCGACGCCGGAGCCGAGGTGTATCGCGGCAGCCTCGACGACCCGGACAGCCTGCGCCGAGCGGCCGAAAACTCCGACGGCGTAATCCATTTGGCGTTCCACCACGATTTCGATGATTTCCTGAGCGGCGCCGAGTTGGATCGAACGGCGATCGAGACGCTCGGCGGGGCGCTCGCGGGCTCCGACCGGCCACTCGTCGTGGCGGGCGGGATCCTCTGGCTCTCGCCGGGCAACACCCTCACCGAGGAGCAGGCCGCCCCGCCCGAACTACCGCGGTTCTCGGAGAAGGCCGTGCTGGAGTTCACCGATAGCGGCGTGCGCGCTGCGGTGGTGCGGCTGCCGCCGAGCGTGCACGGCGAAGGGGACCACGGCTTCGTCCCGCGCCTGATCGAGGTCGCTCGCGAGAAGGGCGTCTCGGCGTATCCCGGCGACGGGACCAACCGGTGGCCTGCCGTGCACCGCCTCGATGCCGCGGCAGCCTTCCGGCGCGCGGTGGAATCCGCGCCCGCCGGGTCGATCCTGCAGGCGACCGACGACGACGGCGTGCCGGTGCGTGAGATCGCCGAGACGATCGGCAGGCACCTGGGCCTTCCGGTCAACTCGATCGCCCCCGATTCCGCCTACGACCACTTCGGTTGGATCGGCCCCCTCTTCTCGGTCGACGCGCCCGCGACGAGCACCAGGACGCGAGAACTTCTCGGCTGGCGGCCCACCCACTCCGGGTTGCTCGATGACCTCGACGCGGGGCACTACTTCAAGGAGGGGTGATCGGCCTTCTGCGGGGTATGCGCCTGTTCGTGAACAACTCCGCGATGGTCGTCGTCGGCAGCGGGCCCGCGGGCGTGAGTGCCGCCGAAGCGTTCCGCCGACATGATTCCGATACGCCCGTCTCCATCCTCACCGCCGACCCTGCATTGCCGTATGCCCGCCCACCGCTGAGCAAGGAGTTCCTGCGCGGGGAGACCGACGACATCGCGCTCCACCCGGCCGAGTGGTATGCCGAGCGCCGCATCGACCTCGTCCATACCCGAGTCGAGCGCATCGATCCCGGTGGTCACGTCGTCATCGCCGACGGGCAGCGCTTTGCCTATTCGTCACTGATCCTGGCTTGCGGATCGGCGCCCGTCCCCCTTCCGGTGCCCGGCGGGGAGCGGGCATATCAGCTGCGCGCGTTGGCCGATGCGCAGCGCTTGCGGGACGGCAGTTCAGATGCCGATTCCGCGGTGGTGATCGGCGCGGGGTTCATCGGCTGTGAGGCAGCGGCTTCCCTTGCCCGGCGAGGTGTTTCGGTCACATTGGTCGCACCGAACGCTGTCCCACAGGACAACCGGCTTGGCGCCGAGGCAGGCGAACGGCTGCGACGGCTGGTTGTGTCAAGCGGCGCACGCTACGTCGGCGGCGTCGCGGTCGAGGCCGTCGATGAGGGCTCGGTGCGGTTGGACAACGGCGTCACGATCAACTGTGACCTTGTGCTCGCCGCGACGGGCGTGCGGCCACAGAGCGGGCTGGCCGAAGACGCCGGCTTGAACACGGCCGACTCCCGGGTCGTCGTCGACGCGAACATGCGCACCTCCGTGCCGGACGTGTTCGCGATCGGCGACGTGGCGTCGGCGATCAACACCACCGCCGGACGTCGTATCAACGTCGAGCATTGGCAGGACGCCGTCGACCATGGCGAGATCGCCGGGGCCGTGGCCGCGGGTCAGGACGCGAAATGGGACGGCGTACCCGGGTTCTGGACGACGATCGGCGACGCCACCGTGAAGTACCACGCCTGGGGTGACGGCTACGACAGCACCAGGCTGATCGACCACCAGGACGGCTTCACCGCGTGGTACGAGCGTGGCGGCACCGCAGTCGGCGTGCTGACCTGCAACGCGGACGACAACTACGAACGCGGCGAGACCCTGATCAAGAACAAGCGACGTTTGTCCACCTGAATGAGCGGGAATTTCTCATCAGTTCAGTCCGAAAGGAGGCGAGCAATGCCCAACCCAACCATCAAGAACGAGAAGCTCTACGAGGACCTGCGTAAGGAAGGCAACTCCAAGCAGAAGTCGGCACGCATCGCCAACGCCGCGGCCGCACGAGGCAAGTCGGCCGTCGGCAAGAAGGGCGGTAAGTCGGGGTCGTTCGACGACTGGACCGTGACCGACCTCAAGAAGCGGGCCAAGGAGCTTGGCCTGTCCGGTTACTCCAACCTCAGCAAGGACAAGCTCATCTCCAAGATCCGCAACTCCTGAAGCGAACGCCTCACACGGCTGTCGGCGGCCTTGTGAGGCCGATTTTCCGGCCACGCAACCCGTAGAAATGGTCGCGCAATGGTGCGGGCGTTCACTGGCGCCCATGACAATCTATGACCAGATCGGCGGTCAGGAAGCCCTGGAAGTCGTGGTAGCCGACTTCTATGACCGTGTTCTCGCCGACTCAGAGCTCGTCGGTTTCTTCAGCGGCACCAACATGTCTCGCCTGGCGGGCAAGCAGGTCGAGTTTTTCGCGGCCGCCCTCGGCGGGCCGCTGCCCTACACCGGTGCGCCGATGCGCCAGGTGCATCAGGGTCGCGGCATCACCATGCACCACTTCAACCTGGTGGCAGGCCACCTGGCGGCGAGCCTCGCTGCCGCGGGCGTACCCGAGGAGACCACCGGGCAGATCCTTGCCGCGATCGCACCGCTGTCGAAAGAGATCGCGACCAGCGTCGCCTGATGGCTACTTGCCAGGCCCGTTGGGCCACTTGAGCATTGAGCCCGCGTCGACACGGATGTGTTGTCCGGTGATGTAGCGGCTCTCCTCGCTGGCGAGGAACACGCCGAGGTTGGCGATGTCCTCGGGTTCGACGTAGGGAATCGGCATCGCATTGAAGTAGGTGAAGGCGGGCTCGGCGTCCTCACGGGTCGGCTGCTTGCCCTCGGCCATCATGTCGGGCCGGAACACACTGTAGATGCCGTCGTTCTGCAGCAGGTGAGTGTTGACGTTGGTGGGGTGCATCGCGTTGACGCGGATCATCTTGGGCGCCACCTGAAGACACAGATGGTCGACGTAGTCGATCAACACGCGCTTGCTCCAGCCGTAGCCCGCCCCGCCAGGGCCCATCATCGGGTTGTCGCTGGTGCCCTTGATCATGCCCGCGGTCGAACCGGTGATGATCACCGAAGCGCCGTTGGGGAGGTGGGGCAGGGCAACGGCGACCGTGTTCATCACGCCAAGCAGGTCGACGTCGGTGGCGTCGACGAAATGCATGGGATCGAACTCTTTTCCGAACGCCATCGGCAGGATGCCTGCGTTGGCGACGACGATGTCGAGCTTGCCGAGATCGGCGACACCGGCTTCGAGCGCGTCGCGCAGCTCGTGGCGCTCGCGTACGTCGGCGACCCTGGCGAAGACCCGGCGGCCGAGTTCCTTCACCGACCGCTCGACTTCGGACAGGTCGTCCGGCGTTGCCAGCGGGTACGGGTTCGAGTCGATGTTGCGGCAGATGTCGATGACGATGATGTCGGCGCCCTCTTTGGCCATTGCGAGCGCGTGCGCGCGTCCCTGACCGCGAGCACCACCTGTGATGAAAGCGACCTTGCCCTCGAGCCGTCCGGCCATCTGTCCTCCGCGGTTAGAATGGGATTCTCCAACTACGCGAACCTAATTTACGCAGGCTGTTTAATCAATCCCTGCGGGACAAACGTTTGGTTGGGCGTGCGTACTGATCAGGCGACAGGCGTGAGATGCTCTCGCGTCCGGGACCGCGCAGGCCGTGCCGTGGGCGGCGCCGAGCGGGCATGCAGGGCGACGAGTCCACCCGACCTGACGACGCCAAGCGGCCCTGCCTTGACGAAGCGACCGATGCCCACCGCCCGCAGTATCGACGCGGCCCTGGCTTGGCGATACCCGACGAACATTCCGACGACGCTGAGAAGTAGCAGGCCGGCGACGCCCGGCGACGCCAATGCAGCCAGCGCAAGCACGGACAGCGGGGCCAGAACGGCGTCAACTGTGTGTTGGAGAATCGACCGCACCCCGTCCGGCACGATTCCGTCCGCCAGCACCGCCTTGAGCCCAACCGGATGTTGTTCGACCGCACCGCTGGCGCCGACGCCCCCGGCAGTCGGATGCCCTGCGGCGCCAGATGCCAATCCGGCCGGATCGCCGGGCGCGATCAGCATTCCCGGCCAGCCCGTCGGCGCGGACAGAGAGGACGCCAGCTGTAGACGGGCAGTGGTGTACAGGCCACCCGCCAACAGACTCCCACCAACTCCGCCGGCAGTCAGCGACGCGGTCGCCTCAGCGCTCATCGGAGGGAAGCCGAGCATTGAGAGAAGTTCACTCGGAATTTGGATCAACGCGGCAGTGTTATCGACCAGCGCGGTGAGGAGATACGCCATTGCTGTGATCACGTCGGTCGTCTGCGCAGCACTGACCGTCGCCGCGGGCTCAACCGTCGCGCTCTCTGTTGCCGATGCGACCTCTGTCGTGACCGGTTGGACAGTCGTCGACTCCTCGACGGGAGGATCGCTCGCAGGCGCAGCAGCGTCCTGGGCTACGGCGACATTATCGCCTTCGGGCGCTGACGAGGGCTGCGTCGCCGGCGAAGACGAGACGGCGACCTCTGGCTCGCTCACCGCTTGGGCAGCGGTCGCCGCGCTCGAGTCGGAGCCCGTGTTGTCCTCATCGGCTGCCGCCGCCGTGACTGCCTGCTGATCAGTCGAAACCTGCTGATCAGTCGAAACGCCGATGGCCATCGGCCCGGTCAGGCCGATTGGTGCCACGTGGGCAGTCCCGTCGGCTGCTGATTCGCCATCGCCGGATGCCGAGTCCGGATCGGTGTCCAACGCCGCCAGTAGCTCCGGAATCGAGTCCACGGGGTTCGTCTCGGTTGGGCCTTCGGCCGGCTCGGTCTGCACTGTGCCTGCCGCGTCCTGGCTGCTGAAGCCCTGGACGCCCTGTTCGGGGGTGCCGCTGACCGAACCGTCGGCTTCTGTGTCGGCAGTCGCGACCGATTCCCCGAATCCTCCGCAGAGCAGGGCGACGGACAGGGCACAGAGCCCTGCCGCCAAGCGCATCCGTGTACTTATCGTGTTCTCCTGCCGCGCGTCGGGAGAGCCCGCATCGCCGTGTTCTGCGACGATCGTCTCATTGTGCAGTGCTGGTGTCTCCATTCCCAACGAACAGCCGAATTAGCCGCCCAGCCACAACTTGGATGCCGCAGCGCGCACCGCGTCGGTGACGGTGTTGATCAGTAGGCTGTCCAACTTCCAGCACTGCCAGAACAGGGGCACATCGAGGTACACGTCGGATATCTGCACGAACGCGCCGTCGGCCAGGTACGGGGCCGCAGAACCGGTGGGGAACATGCCCCACCCAAGGCGGGCCCGGACCGCCGACGCGAACCCCTCCGCGGTGGGCACATAGTGCACCGGGCGACTGACGCGGTGGTGGAATGCCTTGCTTATCAACATGTCCTGCAGCGCATCGTCGCGGTTCCAGGCGAGGGACGGCGCGCTGGCCACCGCCTCTGCCGTGAACCCATGGGGCAGGTAGCGCTCCCCAAAGGCCGGGTGGGCCACCGGCACATAGCGCATGACCCCGAGCGGTATCACCCGGCATCCGGGCACCGGAGCGGCCTCGGTGGTGACGGCGCCCATCACCGCACCTTCCCGCAACAACCGGGCCGAATGGTCCTGGTCCTCGATCCGAAGGTCGAAGAGGATGTCTGGCAACCCGTCGAACACGGTGGTGAACCACGTCGACATCGAATCAGCGTTGACCGCGATCGTGACGCGGGTTCGGTCCGTCGAGCCGCCGCCCATATCGGCCAGCGCCTCCGACTCGAGCAGCGTGGTCTGGGCGGCGAGCCGGAGCAGCGGGATTCCGGCAGGCGTCGCCACCGTTGGCTTCTCGCGACGGACCAGAACCTGGCCGACGCGCTGCTCCAACGCCTTGATCCGCTGGCTCACCGCCGACGGTGTGACGTGCAGATGGTCGGCGGCGGCGTCGAAGCTGCCGTGCTCGATCACCGCCGCTGTAGGTTCTCAAGCTGCGTGGCGGATGGCGATGCCTCTACCTGCGGCGTTGCAGAGTTCTCATCGAAATGGCGGACGGGTTTTTCTCATCTTCGTGGCGGATCCGAGAACCGTGCGGTTGTACCTAACGGTGGCGCCTAGGTCCTCGCGGCCGTTGCGTTCGCCGGGCAGCGGCGTCGTGGGGGCCTCAGGAGCGAGGCCGGGTGGTCTCAGCCGGACTGCCCCGGTCGTATCTGGGTGTGACAGCGTGCGTCGGGTACGCGGAGGCGTGTGAAAATTCGTTTGCCGAAGCCTCCTGCCAAGGGGATCATGGCGTGCGGCCGAAAATGAACTGCATGAAAGGTCACAACTCGCACCATGGCTGCCACATACGCGATCCGAGGCGACGTGACCTGGCCGACCGATCTGGTGTTGCCGGCTCGACCACCAAAGCTGGCGTACATCGACATGTTCGGCGTCATCAACCTAGCGAAGGTGAAGACCGGCACCGCGCCGCCCGGCTACGACGAGCTGTACGAGGCGTGCAAGAGAGCCCGCACGGAGGGCCGAGTGAGGTTCCCGATGTCCGCGACGCACGTAATCGAGGTATACAACGTCCGCAGCGTCGACCAGCGCCGCACGCTCGTGGCGGTCATCGAGGAGCTATCGGGTTTCGAATTCATGCTCGGCCGCCGGCAGATCCAGCAGTTGGAACTCGAGGCGGCACTCAACAAGATTCCAGGCGTCGATATCCCGCCCCAGGGGCCCATTTCGCTGATCGGGCCTAGCGTCCTGTGGGCATTCGGCAAGCGGGGAAACCTCACCACGAATGCCCCCGACCCGGACGCGATGGCTCGTCACGTGTTGCAACAGCTCGGCATCGCTATTGGCACTGACGCGATGGCGACGCTGACCGCCTGGGCCCTCCGCGAGCTGCTCACCGGGCCCGAGAACCACGACGATCCCGAACTCCGCGCGGCAGGCTATACCCGCAAGAATTGGCACGAAATGCTGAAGCATCGGGCTATGCATGAGCAGGAACTCGTTTCCAACCTCGACGCGGAACCGCAGCTGCGAGCAGGACGCCTGCGGGACGTGGTCAACGCACGCGAGATGTCGATCGAATTGATCGATGCGCTTACCTCGTTGACCATGCCGATGGGCACGTCGATCGGTGAGCTTCTCGACTACGACCGCGATAAGCTGCGCGATTTCTGCGATTCCATGCCCTCGACGCGGGTCGCGACATCGCTGAAGGAGCGGTACCACCGAGACAGGCTGCATGCGTGGACGCCGAACGACATCAACGACATTGACGCCCTGTCGATCGCTGTGCCCTACTGCGACAGCGTTTTTGCCGACAAAGCCGCGTTTAACGCTGTGAAGCAATGCCGCGAACTCAGGATCTTCGATACCGAATTGCCCCGCACACCAAAGGACTTCACGAAATGGCTCGACGAGCAAAGCTCGCCGTAGACCGGCGCATAACAATTGCCGATTCGAGGTACTCGCCGCCGCGAGGGACTGAGCAAGTCTGGCCGGCGCCGAGCGGGTGTCCGATCACGCGCCGGCCAGCGTGCCACTAATGGAAGTACCGCCACGGCTGGTCGAACTGGCAGCGCTCGCCGACAGCTGCCGCACCGCGTTCCTGCACACCGCCGAGGCGTCGCATTGGCTGCCAGCTCACAACTCCCCCGCCGCGAAGGTTCAGGCGGCGCTCGCTGCGCGTGACCCTGCCGGGTTCACGTTGGTGTCCGAGGTGGTCGTCACCTATCTCGAGATCGCGGCCAACCACCTTGGTGGCTTGGCGGTGCTGTATCGACATGGAGAGGCCATGTTCCCTCCGTTACCGATCGCCCGGTCGATCCTGGAGCTCACGGCACACGTGGCTTGGGTGCTCGGGGACCCATACAGCACTGCTGACGACATCCTTGCCCGTGCGTACCTGGAAGAGTTGAACAGCCGAGAAACCGCCAAGCAGGCGGCAGGCCGCATGCACTCGAAGGCTTCCGCCGCGCACCAGAGGGCCAAAAAGGACTGGGCAGAGTTTCGGGACCGCGTGATCGCCGTGTTCCCCGACACCACGAAGTCTGACCTGGGTGGAAGCGCGACCGGTCGGGCGATCGCCGGCCAAATGTTCCCCGGCCCCGAAGCCCCGGTTGCGGACCTGTTCGATCTTCTCCACCGCGGCGCTGGGAGCAGCTTGACTGCGCGCCAGGGCTCCGGGATATATGGGTTCCTGTCCGGCGGGACACATCCGTCCCTGTATCAAGCCCGACAGTTGCGTGTGTACGTCGATCACGGTGGCCACGTCGGCACGGTTCTAGAAGCCGACATCGCTCACCTCGAACGGCTCCTCGTCCTACCGGTCGTCGCCTACTACAACGCACTCTCCTACACGATCGACTTCTACGGGCTGGACCGCGCTGCTCACGACGAACTGACAAAGACGATCGACGAAGTACTGCCTGGAGCACTGGCCTGAGTCCAGAAGACGACCCGCCGGCACCTACCGAACAGGCTGGATGAACAGCGGCCGGTGACGTCCGTCGGGATGGTCGAATCTGTCCCAGTCCAGAGAGTCCCAGAACGCGTCGGCGTTCTCGCTGTATGCGAAGAGCCGACGGCCCGGATGCCGCTGTGCAAGACCGCGCACGACATGGGTAGCCACATGGCGTTCTCGCGCAGCGGTGGCCACTTCGATGAGCTGTATCTCCAGACGCTCGGCGCCGATCGCAGGCACGTCGGTGTAGGTCGGGTTGATGCCGCCAGGGTCATCCAGCTCAACACGCGCCACCTCCACACCGCCCTCCAGCACCTGGACAAACCAGGGCTCGCGCACGTAGTAGTACTTCACCTCGTCCCACCACTGCTCGTTCTCGTACACGACCGCCGAGTCGAATGGAGGGATCCACGAGTACTTGTCGGCAGAGCCGCGGCGAAGGTCGATGAAATCGAGTTCCACTGCTCAACTCTCCGCAGCGGCGGTGGGGGTCAGTGCGGCGTACGGGCTTCCAGCGAGCAGGTTCCTGACGTTTGCGAGGTGATGGTTGTACCGAGACGAATCTCGATACGCGCGCTGGAGTGTCGCGACGTCGAACCCAGCCTCTAGAAGCAGGACTGTGCGGAGGACCCAGGCCAACGAGTAACTAAGCGCGATGACGAGGTCGTAGAACTGGTCAATCGCTTCGTCGTGTCTCTGTGTTCCCTGATGCGCCAATATGTTTCGCGCCTCGTGCACTGCTCTCGGCCAATCGGCGAAATCGCCGACAATGTTCGGCAATGCTTCCCGCGCCCGATCGGCAAGATCGGTCATTCTCGTTCGAAACGTTGGCTCATTAATGAACCCAAACGCGTCATTCATGGCGCGCTTGAACTCGGCGATATCGACCGGCCTAAGCGGTTCGCGATCCGACCGATCTAGCTCGCCAACCCGAGCAACAGCCGCAGCACGCGCCGCACGGCGAGCCTGCACGAGATCGCTTTTCGACAGCGCGGGCACTCGCTTCTTTTCGTCAACTAGCCTGCGGTGGAGTCCCTCTGCTACGGCGGCAAGGGTAAGAACGGCCGTTTGGATCGCGACTCCGCTGAGGTCGTCGATCGCCGCAGCGTCCAATGCATCGCTCCGACGCCGGAAGTCGATCCACCGGGCGAATCGATCGGCGCGGAGATAGCTGGGTTCCAAAAGATCTGACGTCTTTGTGGGCACCGGTTCTTCCGCCCTGTGAACCTCTCGCCAAGGCGATTCGGCTGAAAGTCGAACCGAAAGCGCGATGGCGTCTGCTGGACGGTCTGTTACAAGAGATGCCAGGGTCGCGACTGGACTCAGGACGCGCCGGTCGAAGTCCCGGACAGTCATAGGGTCCGCTGGCGTGAACTCGAACCAGCGGTCATCACCGTCCTGCGAGATCAGGAGCCGGCCACCGTCTGACGTGCTTGCCTCTCCACCTTCTGAACCCCACCAACTCGGCCCGACTACGCGGAACTTGCCGCAGTGAAACGTATGCTGCTCATCGACGTGCTCGTTCAGGATCACGTGCCGTGACGTCCGGAATTCCTGTAGGTACTGCCGAATCATGAATCCGCTATTCCGCTTCCGGCCGCCCTGGGCGCCGACCATCGACACGAGAGTGCCGTCTTCCAGTTGACCGTGGATGTTGCGAGGTTCCCAATCGTCAACGAGGGCGTCTGAGTCACCAGAGACTGCCATCCTCCTCACGGCTCCACTCGGATCCAGGTTGACGTCGACCGCCCGCTCGACAAATATTTGCCCGACCGTTTCGAGTGCGGGCCGACCGTCGAGCGTCAATCGGCCAGGGACGCGGCGGTCAGGTGTTTCGGCTTGCCAGAATGTTCCCTGCAGGACCTGACGGGTTTCTGACGCAGTCATGCCTTCTCCTTCGGCGGTGCTTTCGATCTGCACCTCTCGGCAGGAATGCACGAACCAATGACAGATGGCTCGAGCAGCGGAACACCTCCACAGTGGCAAGCATGGCCTCGGACCACTGCGTTGCAAACCTCCGGCCAAAACATCACGAGAATCCTCAAGCCTGGTGGACGTAGGAGGCACCTCAGCGGTTCCGCAGCTCATCAAACCTGCGGAACTGTCATACCGGGCTGCTAACTTCGCCACCATAGCTGTCGCGGTGGACGGCATGACTGAAGAATGGGCGGGGCTTGTGACTAC
This sequence comes from Mycolicibacterium stellerae, assembly GCF_003719305.1. Taxonomy (GTDB): domain Bacteria; phylum Actinomycetota; class Actinomycetes; order Mycobacteriales; family Mycobacteriaceae; genus Mycobacterium; species Mycobacterium stellerae. The sequence continues at coordinate 56,699 of NZ_RARC01000015.1, read as the reverse complement.
AACCGATGGCGGGACTAATGCCGCATACGGTTTCAACTTTCAGTTCGTTACCACCGCCGAATTCTTCTTGCGCCATCTTCGCGAGAACTTCGACAAGGTCGGCACAATGGCACTTCACATCGAGTCCGCATCTCTTGCGGAATCCGCAGAGCACGACGACATCGTCGACTTCGCCATCGAAGAGGATGCGGTAATCGCCATCAAGGCGCAGGTGAAGGGGTCTAGGACGGGGCGCACGATCGGGGCGCCAGAAGCGCAGAGGGTCTTCGCCAAGCTCAACGACGGCAAGACGCCCGTCATCCGGCTGATGACGAATCGCCCACTGTCGCAACCTCTTCAAGACTCACGCGTGGTCACAAACGCAAGCGAAAATCTGATCGAGTATTCGTTGAAGAACAACGAAGCGCAAGCAACCGCGGAGATCATTGCGCTGGACTCCAGAACCATCGGCGAGCTGACCGACTCGCTGGTTGACTTAGTCACCCAGTTCCGAGCCGAGAACAAGAAGAGTCAAGGCCGCGTCGGCTGCCGAATCGTAGCGGTAGTTCTTCTCCACAAAATCTTCAGCGCGGCCGCGGGTGAAGCCGAGCGCAGGCTGACGGCTCTTGAGATTATCGACGCGCTCTCGATGCCGGATCGAGAGATTGCCGAGGCGGCAGGCGCATTCGACTGGGGAGTTCCTGTCGCGGGGATCCCCACATTCCAAGCGACGGTCCCCCGACTCATACTTCTGGAGCAACTCGACGCGACCACGCGGGAGGGGATGTTGGATCCGGATGGTCGCGCTCCATCCGTCGCGATCCTGGCGGGACGGACCGGCAACGGGAAGTCCGCTCTGGCAGCTGACTTCTGCCACATTGAACACAACACATTTCGCAACATTCTGTGGATTGATGCGCGCGATCCGTCGATCACGGCCGCGCGGGTTCGAGCGATCACGCATGACCTGACCGGAAAGGATTTCGGGGAGGGCGCCGATGCGTCAGCGGACTTCGTAGGGGCGCTCGCATCTCACCCTGGTCCCTGGCTGGTGGTGTTCGACAACGCGCCCACCATGCTGGCGTTGCAGAAGTACATGCCAACCATGGGCAATGGCGCGGTCATCATCACGACGACGAACAGCACGGGTAGCTGGTTCCCACGAGCACAAATGCTCCCAGTCGAGGAGTTCTCCGAGGATGAAGCGATCGCCTGCTTCGCAAGCTATGCGGGTCTGCCCAAGGGGTACGAAAAACGAACGGTCGCAGGAATCGTCTCCCGGCTAGGTCTCGTCCCACTCGCCGTCAGCATGGCTGGAGTGTATTTCAGGAATGCGGAGGGGACGCTGGAAGAACTATCGAGCAACTACTTCGAGAGACTAGAAGCGCTGGACGACATGCGGGCCATTCCGGCTGGATTCGATCGGACCGCATTTCAAGCCATCAAATTGGCCGTTGAACACCTCGGTCAAGGGTTGGTTTCGGAGGAGGAGCGACGCCGGGCGACGGCAATTCTCGAACACGCCGCTCTCCTCGCTCCCGAATTGGTCCCGCTTAATTTCATTATTTCAGCGTCTCCCGAGGAAGGGAGAATAAATCTCGCCGATCGGCCGCGCCCTGTTTCTGTCGATCGAAGTGTATCGCGCAGTGTGATTTCGACATTTCGCACCCAGAGCATCGCTCAAAGAGTCATGAACGTCGATGGCGCCGGGGCGCAAAACGCGGCCAGCGAAACGATCGCAATCCATCCGCTCGTACACGAAATCCTTCAGATCTCCTACCTTGATCGCTTACGACATGGCGAACTTCAGAGCCATGCCCTCATGCTGATGCATCAGCTTCTCGGCTGGATCGAAGGCATGCGGTCGGATCTTGAATTCTTTGCTGTGGACCAGCTGCTGCTGCATGCTGAGGCTCTACTCGACCTCTTGGCGGAACACGAGCCGTTGTCGAGTGCGAGCGAGCAGCACAATCGAGTCTTCGGATACTGCAAGGCTATGCTGCTGCTGGAACTGGGGAAGTGCTACTGGGCGCGCGGCGACGCGACAGGGTCAGTTCAGATGTCGAAAGTAGCCGTTGAGACTTTGCAGGCGCTGCCAACAAACCCACTAACCACAATGCTTGCGATTGAGGCGGTCTCCTCTGCAGTTGTTGATCTCTCGAACGCCGGCGAATCTGTCGAATACATCGTTCCATTCGCCAGCATGTCGACGGTTCTCATACTGTCCGTTGACGTCGCTGCGGCCACTGACGGGCTCCGCTCATTAATGTTCGAAAGGGCTAAATCAGTTCGAGCATTCCTAAGAAAGCGCACGGAATACATGGCGGTTCAAGCTGTCCAACAGGCCGTTGACGCCCTAGAAGAATTTATTGCGCTCGATACGAGTGGCACCGTCAGCCAGCACGACTTACTAGAAGAGGTCAACGATCTCATAGAGGCTGACAACTACGCCGCTGTTGTGGAGATGATCCCGGGCCTTTTGGAAGGCGCGAACGACTATGACCGCATTCTTGTGCAATCCATAGCGGTAATCGCGCAATTGCACACAGGCTCATACGATACGGCTGATACAGGCATTAGCGACCTGTTGGCCATCCAGATGCACCAGGATTACATGGCAACGCCGCTCATGCAGGGATTGGGCAAGATCTATCAAGCACTGATGGCGTTGAGAAGTGACCTTCCGCCCGCGCTATCCGCGCGCATTTCGCCGGTCCGTGACCGGGCGACGCAGCTGTACGAGTTAGTGCAAAGTCGATCGAGCCGCTAGCCGCCAGTAACGACAATCTCTGAGATGCTGTCCGTCACGGAGCGATCAATCTGCGCCGCCCTACAGCCAAGTCGACGACCCAGTAGCCCGACTGCATCCGGAGTCCATCCCTCCCCGCGACACCAAGCATGGATAACCGCTGTTACCCATAAGGTTTCGGATACATGTTCGCCCCGCTGACAGACCGGCCCACCGGATGACTGCCGATAACTGCGCCTTACGTCGCTGAGCTTGAATATGCGCGGTCGCAACGCTGATGTTCTTCGGCGGGCTGGCCCTCAGCCACGAGCGGCCCGTGACGAGGATGGGCTTCCATGAGCGTCTCGCCGCGCGTGGTCAGGATGGGGCCGAAGCAGGCCCGAGTCTGCGGTCGACTGCCGATGGCCTTCCGTGCCGCGCCGTGAGCCTAGAGCTCGTCCGCGTCAGCGTCGCGGCCCGGATCGAGGAGGGCGTCAACAACCCTTCGATGGCTCGACTAAGACACCGTTCCTGGTCATGGCCGACATAGGCGTCCAGCCATGTCGCGCACAGGTGCACAAACTGCGGCCGCAGCGGAATTCCCTTGGCGACAACCAATCCGAGAAGTTGACGAATTGCCGCGAATGTATCTCCGGCACCGATGGTGACGAAAACGAAATCGCGTTCATGAAGGCTCAGGCGAGGCTTGACGACCTCGATGAGCGCCCAGGCCAAGTTGACTTCCGCCGCCTTCTGCACCGCTACCACCGCCAATTTCCCCGGTTCACAGTGGGGGGAAGCGGCGGCCAAGCCTCTGAGGTGGGGCCGCTATCTTCTCCAGCTCCCACGTGCAGGCCACGCGCGCGACACCCTCGGATGTCTTGACCTGAACCAGAAGTGTTCCCACATCGGTCACCGTTGCGACGCGCATACCTTGGCGAACCTGATCGCCGATCTCGAAGTCCATCCTCTTACCTCCTTGGCCTACCGACGCGTGGCGATCTCGCAGTACTCGCGTTGAGTGTCACGGCCACTGGCCCCCGTAATCCAAACGTGGAACGGTCAATTCGGCGCGCACATGCCAACGCAGGGTGTCCCTTCCGTCGCGCCAATAGACCTTGTAGCGAATAGCATCTGAGTCAACGATGATGCCCGCACCACGGCGACGGTCAACACTGGACAAAACGGTGTCACCAACGACTGGAGTACGAGGATTGCGTCCCATAATCATGACCGCCAGCCGCTCCAATGCCTGATCTCTACGACGAACCGGCGTCCCTGCTCGTCAACGGCATCCCACGAGAACGGGCCACGCAACTGCGTCGTACCCAATGTGTGAGCCGTCCGGCGGGCATCTTCCTCGGAGCCGATGTTCGATACTCGCCGACCGTCACTTGTGATGAGCGTCCACATGGCAAGAGCCCTAGACCGTTACGCCGCGGCGCATCATCGCCAGCTCCGGCGCTCTTCTGAAAAGTTCGATTGTCATTGGTGGCGGCTCCCTTCACTTCTACGAAAGAGCCAATGCAACGTCTACGTGACGCCCACATTTCGTTATGCATCGATTGTGGCGCGCTAGTTAGCGGCATGTCGAGATAGGCGACCGAAAGCGGCGTTTGCAGGCTTGAATCGGTGTCTGCCAAATTTGCTGGTTGGCACCGTGTCGACTGAAGGCGGATGCGATGCCTACACCAGATCGCTGTAGTGTCGCCGAATTATGTTGCTGCTATTGATGATTCGATGCAGCATCAGGCTGCATGAGGGATCTTGTGTCTCGTGAGGTGGACGTTACATCTGCCTGGACTATGGATGCGCGGGCTAGCCCGGTCGGTCGTCGCTCGATGGCTACTTCTTGGCTGCAGCCAGCTCCCTTGCCATCGCGTCGAACGGCGGACCCAGGTCGACCAGTCGTGGTTCCCGTCGACCGGGAAGTCGCCGGGGGCTGCATGCCCACTAACCGGGTGATATGTCCGTGGCGACCGACGCGTATTCGGCGACGCTGCTCGCCCGACCCTCGAAGTACGGCCGCGTTGAGCGCTCCGCTAGGTCGGGCCCCGTCGGCCGTTGGTTAGGTCGTGGCGCTGTAGGCGGCGATCAAGTCCTGATTGAGGGGGAACTTGAACAGCTTTTCGGCGTTCTTGTGCGTCATCAGGTCGATCTCGTCTTGGGGGATGCCGTCGAAGACTTCCTTGGCCGACAGCTGCGTCTTGGGGAACGGAGTATCGGCGTGCGGGTAGTCGGACTCCCACAAGATCCGATCGACACGAAAGTCGTGGCGGTACTTGATGCCGACCGGTTCTTCGATCATGCAGAAATACATACTGCGCTCGGCCACCTCAGAGGGCTTGATGTTTGCGTTCTCTAGGTGCGACCAATACTGGTGGCGCTCCCACTGCCGGTCAGCCCGCTCGATGGCAGCGGGGATCCATCCGATGCCGCCCTCGGACCAGACCACCTTCGCATCGGGGTACCTGCGCAGCAAGGGACTGACCATGAGGTTCACTGAAGAACGCGCGGCATTAGCGAACGCCGCGGCAATCTCGGTCATCGGGTTCAAGCCCTCGAGTGTCACTTGGGCGCCCCCGGAGCCGATGTGCATGCAGATCGGCGTTTCGTCGGCCTGGGCAGCGGCGAAGAGGGGTTCCCAATACCCGTCGTGGAAGTTGGGCAGTCCCACCACCTGTGGGTCTTCGATAAAGCAAATGGACTTGCTGCCCATCCCCACGCAGCGCTCGTGCTCTTTGATGGCGAGATCGATGTCCCATACCGGAAGGATGTGCATCGGGACGAACACATCAGGGCCGGCGCCACACCACTCCTCGATCATGTAATCGTTCCACGCCCGCACGCACGCCAACGCCAATTCCTTGTCGTCGAACAGCGCGAACTTGCGACCCCCAAAACCCGGCAGCGTCGGAAACGACACGGAGGCGAAGATGCCGTTGGACAGCAGGTCCTTGCGACGTTCCTCGGGGTTGTAACACCCGGGGATCATGTCCTCGAACCTCGCCGGTTCCATGCCCCATTCCTCGCGAGGCTTTCCGGCGACCGCGTTGAGTCCCATCGTCAGTTCGCGACCGCCATCCCACTCCCAGATCTGGCGGCCATCGACCTCCACCACATGCGGAGCGCGGTCTTTGAACTTCGCCGGCACCCGATCAGTCCACACATGGGCGGGCTCCACGATGTGATCGTCAACGCTGAACAACGTGAACACAGACACTCACCTCTTCCATCATGCAGCCACCGCGAAGGTTTCACGGCACCGCCACGAACTGACCTACCAGCCATGATGGCACCGTCAACGAGTCAAAAGGACTACCCAATCCGAAACGCCATTTCCGCCCGCGACCTCTTCCCGTGGGGGCTGCTAACTGCCTACGCTCCATGAGGTCTGCCGTCCTGAACAACGGCCACGTCGCTATAGATTCGGCGTATCCCCGTGTGTGCGTTCATTCCCAACCGGTCACGTTCGGTGGCGAGATAGGAGAGGACATTGCGCGCCGATACCACCGCGCCCGGCCCGAGGGCACTGCCTGAGATCTGGGAAGCCACTCGCAAACGGATCAGCGCACTTGTCGCCCCGCTTACCGACGACGCGGTGTCCACCGCCGTGCCCACGGTGGCCGGTGCGACCATCGGCGACGTACTCGCCCATGCAACGGACATCTGCACTCGGGCCGCGACCGACGCTGCTGCCCTCTGTCGAGGGTCGTTCAGCCGTCCGATCGGCGGAGAACTTCCCAGCGCGACATTGACGGCGTTGATCACGGCCTGGGAGGCGGCGGCCCACCTCGTCAGCAGACAAGTCGAATCGGATTCAGAGCTGGCGAGCTTCTTGATTACCGACGCCGCGATGTGTGAACACGACCTTCGCGCCGCGCTCGATTGTCCCGCGGCCCGAGACGATCTCGCCATCAAGGTCGCGCTCGACGAGTTGTCTGGTCGATTCTCCGATCGAGTCGACGCGGCCGGGCTGCCTCCGCTGCGCGTAACGGTCGAACAATGGGGCACCATAGCCGGCACCGGGCGCGCCACGTCGTGCGTGGTGGCTGACCGCTTCGAATTCGTCAGAGCGATGTCGGGTCGAAGGTCGGCCCACGATATCGGCCGATGGAACTGGGGCGTCGATCACAATCGGTATTTGGCGGTGATATCCGAGGTTCCGTTGCCACCCAACGAGATTCACGAGCGCGATCCCCGAATTCCCGAGCACATGCGCGACCGCGAGTTCGTCCTGTGACGCTGAGCATTGAGATCGGTTCGGCGAACGTTCCAGAAGGGATACGTGCATGGGACTGCTGAGCGGGATACGCGTGCTGGAGTCCGCACAGTTGTTCAACGGCGACACTCTCGGAGTGTTGCTTGCCGACCTGGGTGCAGACGTCATCAAGGTTGAGAGCCCTTTCCGCGGCGACTATCTTCGCGACTTCCTCGGTCAAGTCACACCTCACAACAGCCCCGCCCACCTGCAGGTCAACAAGAACAAGCGAAGCTTGGCTTTGGACCTTCGCAAAGAGGACGGCCGCGACCTGTTTTGGCGGTTGCTGGCGACTGCCGATGTCTTCGTCGACGGCAACTCGGCCGACGCACTGGACAAGCTCGGTGTCGGGTACGCCGAACAGGAACGCCGCCAACCGCAGATCGTGTACTGCCAATACACGGGATACGGCGCGACGGGTCCGTACGCGGCCATCCCGACGCACGGGCAGATGATGAATGCAGCAGCAGGCGCGACTCCACTGCAGACAGATGAAACGGGTCTCGTACGGCCCTTTCACGGCCCGCAGGCATTCAACGGAATCGCTTCGGGAGGGGAAGGCACCGCGGCCGGTGCCGCCTACGCCGCGCTACACGTTGCGGCGGCGCTAGTGCAACGCCAGCGCACCGGCAGGGGATGTTATATCGACGTCGCGGCATCTGAAGCCGTGATCTCCTCTGCGTGGATCGCCGCCACCTACCAGCTCAACGACGAACGGATCGCCGATCGCCGGTCGCTCCCCGCACCCGTCGATCCCGGCGGAACGGCGAGCGCGAAGTACCAGTTCTATCGCACCTCAGACGATCGGTACGTGCTGTTCTGCTGCATCGAACCGGCGTTCTGGGAGAACTTCTGCAGGCTCGCGGACCGGGAGGATCTCATCGGTCAGCACGACGCGGGTCCCGTGGACTTCGCAGTAGATGACGTCGACCAGAGTCTTCGCCGCGAGATCCAGAAGGTCATCGAGACGCGGACCCAGGCGGACTGGATCCGGCTCGCTGCCGAGCACGACATCGCGATCGGACCCGCGGTGCAGGGCGACGAGTTGCGGTCAGATCCGCAACTGGCTTCACGGGGCGCATTCGTCGAAGCGACGCATCCGACGGCCGGACCGTTTACTCATGTGACTTTGCCGGCGCTCGTCGATGGACAACGGTCAACCGAAATTCGCCGTCACGCACCCGCGCTCGGCGAGCAGACCGACGAGCTGCTGCTCGAACTCGGTGTCTCTCCCGATGAGATCGCCTCGCTACGCGACGCGCGTGTCATCGGCGGCTGACGCCTACTTGATCGAGCCGCGCTCCCGAAGAGCGGCGATCCGCTCCGGCGTGTAGCCGAGGTCTATCAGGACGGCGTCGGTGTCGGCGCCGAACTCTGGTGCGAGCCGGTGCGGCGCGGGAACCGCGTCGCTGACTCGGACCATCGTCGCGGCCTCACGAACGAAAAGTCCCCGACCGTCGGACACCTGGGCGATGCGACCAATTGCCAGATTGGCTGGGTCGCGGTGAAAGGCTTGATTGTTGTTCTCGGTCTTGGGGACGATGGCCGCCACACCAGCAGCACGCAACGTACGCTCCCAGTGTTGGGAGTCGTTGCCCATCAACAACTCTGAGATGAGGTCAGCAAGCTCGTAGGCGTTCTGCATTCGTAGCTCGTGAGTCCTGAACCGCGGATCATCGAGGATCGAAAGGCCAAGCGCCGACTCCAGCAGTCGGATCTCGTCATCGCTGAGCGCCACGACGCAGATCCAGCCGTCGCTGGTTTCGTACAAGCGGTCCAAGGGCCCGATGCCCGTTTGCAGCGGATCGAGGCGCTCTGCTCCCAGCACCGTTCCGTCTGGACGACGGACGATGTGCGCCGCGTGCGTCATCGTCGCGTTCAATTGCGGGTTCTCGACGTACATCCCGGTGCCGCCGCGGCTGCGATGCAACAGCGCGATCAGGATGCCCACTGCCCCAGTGAGGCCGTTTCCGGGGTCTTCGTTGCCAAGAGGCCACATCGGAGGGTTGAACTGCCCGCCCACCTCGTAGCCGATTCCCACGTAGCCCGACATCAGTGGCGCAAAGGACTGCCGCATGCAGTCGGGACCGGTGGAGCCCCACCCGGGCGCATAAAGGTACACCGCGTCTGGATTGAGTTCGCGAACGTGTTCGTAGCCGAGGCCGACGCGGTCAGCGGCCCCCGGACGCATGTTGTGCAGCACCACATCGGCCCATTTGATCAGCGCGTCACGCGCCTCGAAGAGGTCCGGATCCTTCAGCCCCAAGGAGATGGCGCGCTTGCCGGCGGAGGCGGATCGGAACGGACGCTGGATCCCGCGCAACTGGTCGCCGAGAGTCGTCTCGAGCTTGATCACGTCGGCACCGAGGTCGGCCAGAAGCCGGGAACTGAAGGGCCCCGCGTAATAAGCGCCAGCATCCAGTATCCGCAGACCATCTAGCAGCGGTGCCGTGCCACCTCGTTCTTGGCGCTGGGAAGCAGTCCCACTCGACGACCTAGTCGGCTTTTGCTGGTCGTGCTGCCCGACGGTGGGCGCCCCATTGGCCGGTCGGTCAACAAAACCGTCGAATCGAATGGCGGGCGCGACCTGCTCCAACGGACCCAGTGTCGGATCGTCGATCGTGACGACCATCCCGTTGTGGCGAACCTGCGGCTCGTCGAAGATCTGACCTGGACGCAATTCCGGGATCGCTGCCACGTCGGCATCCAGCAGACGCTTGAGCCACACGTCACGGGGCTGCGTCTCGAACAGAGCCGGGACTTCCTCCATGACGACCCTGCGTTCAGCGTCATTGAGGGGCGACCGCATGTCGGACCCGTCGTCGGCAACCGCAAGCCTGTCGGCAAGACCGAGTTCTCGCACCAACCGACCAAAGGCGCCGACGGCTCCGGTGTGCACGCCGATGTACTCGTCGTCGGCGCAGCGGAAGGAGCGCGATATCAATCGGATGCTTCCCGGCACCATCGGCGGTGCCGCGTTGACGTCGTCGGCATCGCCCCACACCATGCCCAGATAGCTCAACGCGCCATCAACCAAGGACGTCTGCACGTGCCGCCCGCGACCGTCGGTGGTGCGCCGGTAGAGCGCGGCCAACGATCCGATCACGGCCAGGTAGGCAGCCCCGATGCTGGCGAACGGCAGTCCCTCATAGATGGGCGGCGGGCGTAGCCCGACTTGATCTGCCGTAACCCCGACGAAGGACTGCACGATCGCCTCGTGGCCGGGCACCTCCGCCAGCGTGCCGTCCTCGCCGAAGCCGGTGATAGAAGCCATGACGAGCTGGGGATGGGTTGCGTGAACTCGTTCCCAGTCCACTCCGAGTCGCTCGGCAACACCGGGCCGCCAACTGGTGACGAATACGTCCGCGCTCGAGAGCAGTTCGAACAGCCGATCTCGTCCTGCGTCGGTTTTCAGATCGACCTGCACACTGCGCTTACCGCGGTTGAACACCGCGTACTCGGTGGCCAGCACCTCGCGGAAGGGGTCGCCGCCTGGGGGTTCAACCCACCAGACGTTGGCACCGTAGTCGGCGAGCAGGCCCGTAGCGCGGGGCCCCGCCAGCCCTCGAGAACAGTCGATCACCGTGAAACCGTCTAGTGGACCGCTCACGCGCAGACCTTCCCTTCTGGGTTGTTGTGATTGTCAATCTAGGAACCACGCCGAGCGCTGACTAGGACGGCGGATGAAAGCGGCCTTTCCAATTACCCGGGCCGCGGTCACGGTGGGCCGAATCGCAAATGTCACTTTCACCTAGGGCGTTGCCCCCGGTGACGGCGCGCCGAAAGATGGCCTACGTCACACCCAAAAGGCGGAGCCCTGTCGGTTCCGCATTCGTCGAACGGATCGGACGACACCGTGCAGAGCACCCTGCCAGACAGCCTTCCCACTCCCCGACTCATCATCGGTTCGGACGAGCTGGTCACTGGTGGCGGAGGCAGCTACGAGCACCATTATCCGGCCACCGGAGCGGTTCAGGCAGTGGTCCCGCTGGCCGGGGCCGGTGAGGTTGATGCCGCCGTCAGTGCGGCGCGCCAGGCCTTTCCTGGTTGGCGCGACCTCGATCTGAACCGCCGTCGGGATGTTCTGTTGGCGATCGCGCAACGGTTGATCGGCGACTCCACGCGCTTGGCTGCCATTGCGACACACGAGATGGGCATTCCGAACCTTCTGGCCGGGGGCGCAGCGCAGCTCGCTGCTGAATGGTTCAGCTACTACGCGGGCTGGATCGGGAAGACCGGGGGTGAGGTCGTTTCGATCCCCTCCGGGGACGCCCTCGACTACGTCCGCGACGAGCCCCTCGGCGTGGTCGCCACGATCATCCCCTGGAACGGCCCGTTGATCGCGATTGGAATGAAGGTGGCACCGGCCTTGGCAGCCGGCAACTGCGTCGTGCTCAAGCCACCGGAGAACGCGCCGTTCACCGCGCTGCGGTTCGCCGAACTCGCTGCCGAGGCGGGGCTGCCGCCCGGGGTGCTGAGCGTCGTGCCCGGTGATGGGCTAGCGGGATCGGCGTTGTGTTCGCATCCCGGCGTCGACAAGATCACCTTCACCGGCGGTGGCGAGACCGCGCGCAAGGTGTTGACCGCGGCGGCACAGGCACTGACGCCGGTAATGCTCGAACTGGGCGGCAAGTCGGCCAACATCGTGTTTCCGGACGCCGACCTGGATGCGGCCGCCTCGATGGCCGTCGGCGCCGGGTTGGTCACCCTGTCGGGACAGGGCTGCATGCTGCCCACCCGGTTGCTGCTTCACAACGACGTCTACGACGAAATGGTCACTCGGGTGGTTGGTGCCGCGCAGGCGCTCAGTGTGGGCGACCCCTGGGATTCCGCCACGTTGATGGGTCCGCTGGCGACGGCCGCACACCTCGAACGTGTCAGTCAAGCGGTCGAGTCGGCCGTCGATGCGAAGGATGGGGCACTTCTGTGCGGGCGCGAGCGGCCCGCAGATCTCGGCGACGGTTACTACTACCGCCCGACCGTCTTCGGCGACGTCGACCCGGGAAGTGACCTGGCCCAGAACGAGATCTTCGGTCCGGTGCTGAGCATCTTGCGATTCGGCACCGACGAGGAAGCCGTTGCCCTGGCAAACAACACGCAGTACGGGTTGGCCGCCTATATCCACACCCGCGACTTGCGGCGAACGCACGCAATGGCGGCCGCCCTGGACGCCGGCGGTGTCGCCGTCAACGGCTTCCCGATCGTGCCTCCCGGCGCGCCCTTCGGAGGCACGAAACAAAGTGGGTTCGGACGTGAGGGCGGCATTTGGGGACTACGTGAGTTTCAGCGGACCAAGAACGTCTACATCGGGCTGCAGTGAGGTGTTGACTCCGTCAAGCCACCGGTGCACTTGGAGGAAGGATATTCCGACACATGGGTAGAGTTACCGACAAGGTCGTCTTCATCACGGGAGCGGCTGCGGGACAGGGCCGTTCGCACGCCGTCGAACTCGCAGCCGAAGGTGCCGACATCGTTGCCGTCGACGTTTGCCGACAACTAAGCGACAAGGTGCGCTACCCCTACGCCACCGAAGCCGACCTCGAGGAGACCAAGAACCTGGTCGAGAAGACCGGGCGACGCTGCCTCACCGTAGTAGCGGACGTCCGCGACGGCGAAGCACTCAAAGACGCTGCGCTGCAGGGTATTCGGGAATTCGGACGCATCGATGCCGTCCTCGCCAACGCGGGAATCTGCACCTTCCACAAGGAAGGCTCGCTGAGTATCACATCTGATGTCTACGACCTGGTCGTCGACACGAATCTCAAAGGCGTGTGGAACACCATACAGGCCACCGCGCCCCACTTGATCGATGCCGGAGGCGGGTCGATCGTCATCACCAGCTCCGCAGCAGGCATCCGAGGCCAAGTGCCCTACGCACACTACGTCGCCAGCAAGCACGGCGTCGTCGGGCTGATGAAGGCCTTCGCCAACGAGCTGGGGCCCTACGGAATTCGGGTCAACACGATTCATCCGACGGGGGTACAGACCGCAATGGCCTCCGCACCTGATGCTTGGGAAGCAGCGCCGGACTGGCCGCTGTTCCTGCAGGGCGCCGCTAACGTACTCAGGGACCTGGACTTGCCGCGCGACGCGCCGTACGCACCCCTTCCGGCTCTTACGCCACAAGAGGTCTCGAAGACGGTGCTGTTCTTGATCTCCGATGACGCCCGGTACATCACCGGCGTTCAATTGCCCGTCGACGCAGGCAATCTCAACAAGCCCTGAATCACCCCCACACATACGAAGAGGATCCGATGACCGTGTTCGACGAGCAAACGACCACCAGTGTCGAATTCGACCACCATTCAGAGGAATACGCGGTAAACGGGGCGGCGATCAACGCCGAACTCCGGGCAAAGTGCCCAGTGGCGCACACCGACGCGCACGGCGGCTTCTGGGTGCTCAGTCGTTATGACGATGTCGTAGCGGCGGCCAAGAACGACGAGGCGTTCGCATCCGGGCACACCGTCAACGGGGTGAGTCCACTGGGCGTGATCATCCCCCCGGCGCCGGTTCCGATGCTTCCGATCGAGATGGACCCGCCGGAGTACACGCCCTATCGAAAGTTGTTGAATCCGCTCTTCTCCCCCGCGGTGAGCAAGACATGGGCGCCGCGCGTCACGAAGTGGGTCGACGTGTGCATCGACCAGGTAATCGAGAAGGGATCGTTTGACCTCGTCGACGACTTGGCCAACCCGGTGCCCTCGCTGTTCACGTGCGAGTTCCTGGGCCTTCCCGTCGAAGACTGGTACGACTACGCCGACATCCAGCACAAGATCATCTACACGCCGCCCGATGAACGGGAACCGCTGCTGGTGCGCTACATGGAAACCTTGGGCCGCGTGCACTCGATCATCGAGGAAACGCGCAAGAACCCCGGCGAAGGGCTCATCAGCGATCTGGTGCGAGCCGAGATCGACGGAGAGCCCGTTGCCACCGAGATGGTGTTGGCGATGGTCAACCTCGTGATGGCGGGGGGCTTCGACACCACTACGGCGGTGACGGTGAACGCGTTAATCTACTTGGCGGACAATCCGGTTGCGCGACAGCAGTTGATCGACGAACCCGGTATGATTCCGCAGGCTTGTGAAGAGTTCCTGCGTTATTTCACTCCGCAGCCAGCACTTGCCCGCACGCTGACCAAACCCGTGAAGGTCCGCGACGTCGAACTCAACACCGGTGACCGCGTCCTTCTCAGCTGGGCGTCGGCGAATCGCGACGAGACAGTCTTCGAGTGTCCCGAAGAGGTCGTGCTCGATCGATTTCCCAATCGGCACACCACCTTCGGCATCGGCGTGCACCGCTGCCTCGGTTCGCACATCGCGCGCAGCGAGTTGATCGCCATGGTCACCCGTGTACTGGCACGCATGCCCGACTACCGGATTGATCACGACGCCGCCACGCGGTACACGAGTATCGGCGTCATCAACGGTTGGATCAATGCGCCGGCGACATTCACACCGGGTAAGCGACTGGGCGACGAGCCCCTGCCGGGGGCCCGGTGACGCCCGGCGGTGCAGTCGTCGGCGCCTTCGGCTCGCTGCACTAGCGTGAGTTGGTTTGCGAGATTTGAATTTTCACCTGGGGGGCCGCAACGGTATTGAACGCCGACAGCTGACGTTCATACCATCGTCATACGCCGCACGGACGGATTCGGGACCCTGTTGGTCTCTGAACCCGGCCCGACCACGTGGCCGGGCCTCGCTCATTCCGGCGGCGGTCCAATGAGCAATTTAGGAGCGTTGTGAGCGACAAGAAGTACATCCGGCGTGAGGATCCCGCACCAGGCGTGGCCCGGATCGTCCTCGCCCGACCCGAGGCACGGAACGCCCAGGACCCGGTCTTGCTCTATCAACTCGACGATGCCCTCACCGCGGCGGCCGCCGACGACGAGATCAAGGTGATCCTGCTCGCTGGCGATGGTCCCGACTTCTCGGCAGGCCACGACCTGCGGGCCGGATCGACGATGCCCTGCAGCGCCGTGGCGACGATGGAGGGCGCGTTCGCCGCGCCAGCTGCCGAGGGCCACTTCGCCTTCGAGTGCGAGGCCTATCTCGGGCTGTGTCGGCGGTGGCGCAATCTGCCGAAGCCGACGATCGCCGAGGCCCACGGCCGCAGCATTGCCGCAGCCTTGATGCTGCTGTGGCCGATGGACATTATCATTGCCGGAGAACGCGCCACCTTCTCCGACCCGGTCGTCGCATTCAACCTCAACGGGCACGAATACTTCACGCATGCCTGGGAAGTGGGTGCCCGAAAGGCGAAGGAGATGCTCTTCACCGGTGATCCGATCAGCGCGCACGACGCGTTGCGCCTCGGCATGGTCAATCATGTCGTACCCGATGAGGAACTGTCGGCCTTCGCGCTTCGGATGGCCGTGAAGATCGCATCCCAGCCCGCATTCGGGCTGCGCCTTGCGAAGGCGAGCGTCAATCAGAGCCTCGATGCACAAGGGCAGACCATTGCCATCGATGCCGCCTTCGGACTGCACAATCTGGGCCACGCCAACAACATGGCCCGCTACGACTCCATCATCGATCCGGCGGGACCGGACATCATCCGCGCCAACGCACGTCGGGGGGTATGACCGATGGCGCGGGTAGCCGGCAAGGTCGCATTCATCACCGGCGTCGCGCGGGGGCAGGGGCGGGCACACGCCGTCCGTCTCGCCGCGGAGGGGGCCGACATCATCGGCGTCGACTCCCTCGAGCCGGACGCCAGCGCACCCTATCCAATGGCCACCCCGGAGCAACTCGACGACACGGTGGCAGCCGTCGAGCGAACCGGACGTCGCATACTCGCCACGAAGGCCGACGTTCGAGATCGAGACGCCCTGCTCGATGCCGTGAAGAGTGGCATCGATCGATTCGGCCGGCTCGACATCCTCATCGCCAACGCAGGAATCGTCACGACCGGCCGTCCGACATGGGAAGTCCCGCAACAGGACTGGGATGCCGTGATCGCAACGAATCTCACCGGAGTCGTTAACAGCGTGGCCGCGGCGGTGCCCGCGATGCTGCAGGCCGGCAACGGCGGATCCATCATCTTGACCAGTTCGGGTGCCGGCATGAGGCATGTCGGCAATCTTGCGCCCTACAACGCCAGCAAGGCGGGTGTGATCGCCGTCGGCAAGACGCTTGCCAACGAATTGGCCCCGCACGCAATCCGAGTGAACGTGCTGGCGCCCGGCACCGTGGGCACGGAGATGGTGACCAAGAACGACGAGCTGTTTCGGCTGTTCCGGCCCGATCTCGAAAGCCCCACCCTCGAGGACGCCATTCCGGTCTTCTCGGCGATGATGCCCATGGGGCGGCCGTGGTTGGACGCCGAGGACATGGCCGATGCCGTCCTGTTCCTGGCAAGCGATGACGCGAAATACATCACCGGTCAGGTGCTCGCCGTCGACCAGGGCGTCACGAACCGGCCCTGAACCATCAGGGCACCCGGGACGCAACACCGCCCGCCAACTCTTTGCGCGCCACCTTGCCCATGGCGTTGCGCGGCAGGGTTCGCACGATTATCGAGTCGGGCACCTTGCCGTGCGGCAGCACCTCCTGCGCCTGACGGCGCAACGAGGCGGAATCCAGTTCGCCTGCTGATGTTGGTTCGACGAACGCAATGATTCGCTGTCCGAGACGCTCGTCGCGCTCACCGGTCACCGCAACGTCTCGGACGCCTGGCAGCTGACCCAGAATGGCCTCTAACTCCGCGGCGTTGACGTTGACACCGCCGCGCAGGATCACATCGGCTTGCCTGCCGGTTACATGCACATTGCCGTCGGCACCAACCCATCCCCGGTCTCCCGTGCACAGAGACGTATCCGCGGGCATCCGGAGCCGCAACCCGTTTTCGGTCCAGACTCCCATGGCGGGACGGTACAAATCAGCGAACTCCCCGGTGGCTACCGCCGACACCACGAGCTCGCCTTCATGTCCTGGCGGCAACCGTCGCGCCGAGTTATCTGTCGCATCGACGCGAAGGTACGGCAGCGCCTTGCCGCTCGCGCCGGCTTCATGTGGAGCATCGCAATCTTCGATGCATACGACTCCTGGTGCCTCGGTCATGCCGTAGCTGCCAACGAGGCGAACACCGAACTTCACCTCGAACGCTTCCCTCAGCTTCTCTGAGAGTCCGGCCGCACCTGTTCCGGCTAGGCGCAACGAAGCGAGCATCCGCGGCGTGATTGCGTCGTCGTGGACCAGATCGTAGATGGTGGTGGGGACCAGAGCGTTTAAGTGGGTCAGCCGCCGGTCGTGACACGCCGACGCCACGCCGCGCGCGTTCATGCGTTCGACGGGGACGCATGTTGCGCCCGTGAACAGTGCCGGCAGGGCCCCGACGACGAGCAGATTGTGGATGCTCATGGGAAGGATGACGCCGACCCGGTCGTGGCGGCTCACCTGCACCCGGGCCATCACCGACGCTGTCAGCGACACCGCTGCACGGTTGTGCACCACGGCTTTCGGTGTGCCCGTCGTGCCGCTCGAGAAGCCGATCGCGACAGGCACCGACGGCGCGGGCGGGGAACCCTCGTACAGCCTCGCAGGATCATCGGTGAGCTCCTCCACGGTGACCACACGGCCGGCCAGCGACGTGCAACTGGACGCCAACGCCCGGGTGGTCACGACGACGGCGGGGTCGACTACCGCGCATTGCCGGTTCTGTTCTGCCGCGGGAGCCGAGGGATTGACACCGACCCAGATCGCCCCGAGGAGCGCGCAAGCCAAGTACATCTCCACCGCCGCAGCAGAATTCGGCAGCACGACGACCACGCGGTCTCCAGGTGACGTGCCCGCACGCAATAGTGCGGCGGCGAGCACGCGTACGTTCGGCCCCAGCTCGGCGTAGCCAACCGATCGCGTGGCGTCCTCGAGTGCCGGGCCGCGCATGTCCGCGCGGTCCAACAAGCTGAGAATGTCCGGCGGCGTCACCGGGTCTATTCGCCTTGCCACCGCGGAGTCCGGTGCTCGGCGAAGGCACGAAATCCCTCAGTGAAGTCGGGATGAAGCCATTGCGTCTTCACCAACCCGAAGCCGTACTCGAGGGCCTGGGTGTACGGCATCTCAAGTGAGCCCCAGATCGCCTGTTGTGAGAGCGACACGGCGTGCGGGGAGTTGCACGCGATGTCGCGAGCGATCTGGTCGGCGGTATCGAGCAGGTCGTCGGGTTCGGCGAGTTCATCCACCAAGCCAAGTGCATAGGCGCGAGCTGCCGGAAGCCGGAAGTTCCTACCCTGCAGTGTCATTCGAAGCGCCGTACCCAGCGGGAGCCGCTTAGCGAGTCCAACGTTCTCGACAGCGCCAACCATGCCGACGTTCACGTGGCTGTCGAGGAAGGTCGCCGTTGTGGACGCCACGATGATGTCGGCCTCCACCACGAAGTGCAAACCCCCACCAACTACCATGCCGTTGACTGCGCATACCGTCGGCTTCCACACATTGTTTTGCCGCGCCGTCAGCGACAGTTCCTGGTTCACCCGGCCGAGCCCCACTCCCACCGAACCACGTTCGTTCACACCGCTGAGATCGGCTCCAGTGCAGAAGTGCTTGCGTCCCGCGCCCGTGATCACGACACAGCGAATGTCCGGGTCTTCGTCGATGCGCCGCCACGTCGCACGGAACCAGGCCATCATCTCCGGAGTCAGCGAGTTGCCCTGCGCCGGCCGGTTCAAGGTAATACGTGCGACGTGGTCGACGACTTCGAACAGGACGTCGTCGTCGAATGCGGTGCCCATGCTGATGATCCCTCGCTTCTATTCGCTAAACAGACACTAGGGTCGTCATCGGCTTCCGCAATACCCCCGGCGGCGGAACCGCATTCTCACGCCGACGTCGCCACGGCGCGCGCGTCACAAATGAATTGCACGCTCGCAAGTGGCATCGCGACCTGTTGCACTCGAACGCGGTCGGCCCTTCCCGCGCCGGTTCATCGCTAGTCCTCGACGATCAGCGCACTTTCCGGACATGAAGCGACGCCGAGCCGCGTGCGCTGTTCATCGGCCGGGGCTACGTCATGATCACGCAGCGCGGAGTACCCGTCGTCGTCCAGAGGGAACAGGTCTTCATCCACGCCATGGCACAGTGCGTGACCCGCGCACGCTGACTTTTCGAGACGTACCTTCATGACAACAACCGTCCTCGTTCGAACCACTCTCGGCGCAACGATACAAGGTGCAACTGCGCTCCTGTGCCGCGTCAGCGCAAACGCCGATTCCACCGCAATCGGGCTGCGCCGGCACAGGCAAAGGCGCCGATATGAGGGCGAAAAGGCCATTCTCGAACCACATTTCGATGGTGTGCCTGCGATGAGTCGAGTAGAGCTACGCTTGCAGATCATGCGGTGGCAACGGCTCTCTGGTATCTGGGCGGCGCTGGCGTTGTGCAGCTATTTCGGCACCTTGGCCGTTGCTCCAGATTCACGAGCCGATGCGGTGGCTTATCTGGTCAATGTCACTGTGCGCCCCGGATACAACTTCGCGAACGCGGATCAGGCACTGGCATATGGCAACGGCTTGTGTGATCAGCTTGCCGCGGGTCAGGGCTACCCGGAGGTCATCGAGGTTATCAAGAAGGACTTCGACACAACCGACGCCTATCAAGCGTCGTATCTGATCGCCCAAGCGGCACAGGAACTTTGCCCCGCTCAGATCTGGCATTTGCGCAACACCGCCGCAGGTTATCAACCCTAGTCGGCACGCGCCGGGCATCTACCGTGCAGCTGCGCCTCACATCTCGAT
This sequence comes from Mycolicibacterium stellerae, assembly GCF_003719305.1. Taxonomy (GTDB): domain Bacteria; phylum Actinomycetota; class Actinomycetes; order Mycobacteriales; family Mycobacteriaceae; genus Mycobacterium; species Mycobacterium stellerae. Next base: position 36,995 of record NZ_RARC01000015.1, on the reverse strand, counting down.
GAGTTGCGCGCCTGGTCTCAGGACGTCATCGCTTCGTCGACGAGCCGTGCTGCATCGGCCATGTCAGGTGTATCGCACGCAGCGACGTATTCCTCACGCAACCGGGATACGAGTTCGGAAACGGTCGGGACATCGTCGATGAGATCGATGCCCTGGCCCGCCGACCATACATTCTTCCAAGGCTTTACACCCTCGGGCAGATGAGAATGCGTCATACCGGCCCGCGACGGCTTCGGCAGATTGCGGGGATCTAACCCTGCCATTTTCATCGACTCAGTCATCCAATTCGCCGCGACGCCCGCGATGTTGGGGGTGTACATCAGCTCCGTCGACGAACCGCTCGTCAGCATCGCCTTGTACTGGTCACTGGCGCGGGATTCCTGCGTGGCGATGAACCGCGTGCCCAGATAGGCCAAGTCAGCGCCGAGTATCTCCGCCGCGCGGATGGCTGCGCCGTTCGTCACGGCACCGGCCATGATGACCACACCCGAAAAGATGCTGCGGATCTTCGGAATCAGCACGAGGTGGCTGACGGTTCCGGAATGCCCTCCACCGCCTGCGCCAATGCAGGTCAGCCCATCCACTCCTGCGGCAATCGCCTTTTCTGCAAACCGCATGCTGGTTACGTCATGGAAGATCACACCACCCCAATCGTGTACACGTTGGGCGAGCGCGCTCGGATTACCCGTCGCCGAGATGATGATGTCGACTCCGTAACGCTGGCAAAGTGTCAGGTTCGCGGCGAGATCGTCGTCGTTGAAGTTGGTGGCGAGATTGACCGCCAACGGACCGATCCGAGCAGACGGGTTCGCCTCGGCGAAATCGTCCAAGGCCGTTCGGATTTGACGTAACCAATCCTCGAACACCTCGATACTGCGCGCGTTCTGGCGCGGTAGGGCGCCGACGATGCCGGCCTTGCACGAGGCGGCCACCAACTCTGGACCCGTGACCAGGAACATGGGGGCACAGATCGCCGGCAAGTTGAGCCTCTGCCGAAAGCGGGCCTCGAGGGCCACTAGATCAACTCGATGATCGTGGCATTCGCCTGCCCGCCACCTTCACACATGGTCTGAAGTCCAAACCGAATGTCGTTGTCGCGCATGTGATGCACCAGCGTCGTCATGATTCGGGCACCGCTGCCGCCCAACGGGTGCCCCAAGGCCACGGCACCGCCGTTCGGGTTCACCGCCTTGGTGTCGGCACCTGTCTCGGCAATCCAGGCCAGCGGTACCGAAGCAAACGCCTCGTTCACCTCGAAGGCGCCGATCTCGTCAATGGACAAGCCGCTTCGCTTCAGAGCGCGCGCGGTGGCGGCGATCGGTGCGGTGAGCATGATGACCGGGTCGTCGCCGGCAAGCACTGCGGTGTGCACCCTCGCGATCGGGGTGAGCCCGAATTCACTGGCCTTCTCACTCGTCATCATGAGAAGAGCCGCGGAGCCATCGCTGATCTGGGAGCTGTTGCCCGCCGTGACCCGGCCGTCCTCCTTGAACGCTGGGCGCAACTTCGCCATCGCCTCGATGGTGCCTCCGCGCCTGACGCCCTCGTCGGCGCTCACCCAGGTCGACTCGTCGGCACGGACAGGAACGATCTGCCGATCGAAGCGACCCTCGTCCTGTGCCGCCGCCGCCTTCTCGTGCGACTCCAGGCTGAATTCATCAAGCTGCGTACGCGACAGCTTCCATCGGTCGGCGATCATCTCGGCTCCCAACCCCTGGTGCGGCGCGGTGTCACCGTAGCGCTTACGGAAGCCTTCTCCGTACGGCCAGCTGTCACCAGCCGACGCGCCCATGGGAATGCGGGACATCGACTCGACGCCTCCGGCCACCACGACGTCGTATTGACCGCTGATGAGCCCGGCGGCGGCGAAGTGCACCGCCTGCTGTGAGGATCCGCACTGCCGATCAACAGTGGTGCCGGGCACCGACTCGGGCCAGCCCGCACTCAGCACCGCGTTACGCGCGATGTCGAACGCTTGCTCGCCGATTTGGCTGACGCATCCCCACACCACGTCGTCGACGATTACGGGGTCGACGCCGGCGCGTTCCACGACAGCGTTCAACACCAGAGCAGACATGTCTGCCGACGCGATCGTCGACAGTCCGCCATTCCGCTTGCCGACGGGGGTTCTGACCGCTTCCACGATGACGGCGTCACGCATCTTTCACTTCCTTGCACACTGGGATGAATGGGTAGGCCCGCAGTTTTCGCTCGCTGAGCGGATTCGGCCTCAACTCGTAGTTAACTGTTGTTCTGACGCATCATCTAGATGCGTGGGTGAAAACGGCGCTTCGGTCTGTTGCGCCGACCTCAGCTGACCAGGTGCGGCGCGCCATTCGCCGACCACCGTGTCTTGGATAGGTTGTGACGCGCCTTACACTGGCGTCCAGGGTCGGAGAATGGAGGGCCACGATGACGGCGTCAATGCACTCGAAGCCGCGCTCCGCAGTGGGTTCCGTGGAGGGGGGACTGGGGGCGATCGGTGAACGCCCGTCCAGCGTGTCCTCCTCGCAATCCCCCGCCGACGAGACCAACCGCCAAGCCGAAGCCGACCAGAAGGCCGAGCTTGAGCGCCATCGACTACTGAGTGCTGCGATGGAGGTGCTCCAACGCAGCGGTTGGTGGGGGTTCAAGGTCGAAGGCGTGCTGCGCCAGGCCGGCCTGTCGACTCGAAGCTTCTACCGGCATTTCGACAAGAAAAGCGACCTCCTACTGGCCTTACTCGAGCAAGAGTTGGGTGCCGCTGCCATCAAACTGGGTCGGGTCACCGCTGCAGCGGATACGCCCTCAGACCGGATCCGCGCCTTTGTATCGGCCACGATCGACATGGCGTACCACGCTGACCTGGCCAAGCCTTCGTCGCTGTTCGCGTCGCACTGGCGTGAGCTGCTGCCCGAGTACCCCGAGGCCATCGACCGCTGCACCGAGCGGATGGTCGCACCTCTCGTCGACGCCATCAGCGAGGGCAAGGCGCAGGGTGAGTTCACATCGGATGACCCTGAAGCCGATGCGCGAGCCATTTTCTACTTGGTGGCTGGGATGACCGCCGATCAAGCGTCGCGGGGTGCATCGATTCCGCGCGAGGACTTCGAGCACATCGTGATGCCGTTCATCGGACGGGCCATCGGGCTGAGTTAGATACCGACCAGGACGGCGAGCCGCTCGCGTGACCACGCGGGATCTCCGAACAGGAGCTCCGAGGTCTTGGCGCGCTTGTAGTACAGATGAGCAGGGTGTTCCCAGGTGAACCCGATACCACCGTGAATCTGAATGTTTTCGCCCGCGACCTTGGTGTAGGTAGTCGAGCAATGCGCGCTAGCCAGAGTCGACGCGATCGCCGGATCCTCGTGGCCGTCGAGAACTGCAGCGGCGTGGTAGGCCGCTGAGCGCGCGGATTCGACATCCAGCAGCATGTCTGCGCACTTGTGCTTTATTGCTTGAAAGCTGCCGATCGGGCGGCCGAACTGTACGCGAACCTTCGCGTATTCGACGGCCATGTCGAGACACCTTTGCGCCCCGCCCACCTGCTCGGCAGACAACAGCACGCCGGCGATGGCGACTACGCGTTCGAGGGTCGCGGCACCACTGGCGGAATCGGTCAGCGCGACTGCCGGCACCTCCTCGAATCGAACACGCGCTTGAGGGCGAGTCTGATCGAGGGTCTCCAGCGCGGTGAGCTCCACTCCCGATGAATCCGACCGGACCGCATAGAGGCCCACCGAGCCATCCGCCGATACGGCCGACACGATGAAGAGGTCGGCGTGCTGGCCGTCGATGACGTACATCTTCGTGCCAGTGAGTTGCAGCGCGCCCTCGTCCTGGGAGACCGTTGTCGTCACCGCGGAGGCATCCCAGCTACCCGATTCCTCGGCCAGAGCGAGCGTGACCGTCTTCTTCCCGGACGCGAGCGCAGGCAGCCACTGCGCCTTGAGTTCCTCGCTCGAGGAGAGCACGACTGCGCAGGACGCCATCACAGTGGACAGCAATGGCGCGACCAGGAGCGATGCGCCTGTCTTCTCGGCCACGAGCGCGAAATCGAGGAATCCGAAGCCCCCACCTCCGTACTCGTGCGGAATGAGGAGGCCGGTGAGGCCGAGCTGGTCGGTCAGCTGTGCCCACACAGCGGGGTCCGGCGCGCCCCCCGCTTCCATCAGGCGACGCACTTCGCTTTCCGGTGACCGTTTGTCGAGGAAGTCCGCGACGGCGGCGGACATCTCGAGTTGTTCTGCGCTGAGTGTGTAAGTCATGTTCTATGCCGTCCTTCGGGCGTCTGGAGGTTCAAGCGCCGCTGAACGAAGGATCACGCCGTTCGACGAACGCTCGCAATCCCTCCTTGAAATCGGCGCTGCGTAGCGTCGCCTCCACCGAGGCAGCCTCACGCGTAAGCGTGCCGTCCAAGCCGCCGATGGGTGGGTCGTTGAGTAGGCGCTTGGTATGGCTCAGGGAGAAGGTGGGGCCCTGTGAGAGTTCCCTCGCGAGCACCTCGCCCGCGCCGTTCAGCGCGCCGGGTGTCACCGCCTCGTCAATCAGTCCCCAGGTCACGGCGGTCGCCGCGTCGACTGTGACGCCGCGAAAGAGCATCTGTCGGGCACGGCGTGGCCCGATGAGACGCGGCAGGATGAACGATCCTCCACTGTCGACGCTGAATCCGCGCCGACAGAACGGTTCGGTGAATGTCGCGTCCTCGGCCGCGATGGTGAAGTCGCACGCGATTGCCACATGCAGACCCAGGCCCATGGCCTTGCCCTGCACCACGCTGACGGTCGGCACCGGGCAGTTCCAAATGGCCGCGACGAGGCGGTGGGCACCGGATTCCAGTGACCTGGTGAGGTGGCCCACGCGTGGCTTGGCATCGCCGGCATTAGCCGTGACCAAATCGGCGCCGGCGCAGAAGTTTCGCCCTTCTGCCCGGATGAGGATGGCGCGCACCCCTTCGCCACCGTCTACCGCCTCGACCTCCTCCAGCAGAGCCGCGCAATCCTCCTGACGCAGGGCATTGCCCTTGTCCGGCCGGTTCAGCGTCAGTCGCAGGACTGAATCCGCGTAGTCGACGAGGATGCTGGGCCCGGCATCAGTGTCGGTGTCGGTCACGGCTTTTCCAGCAGTTCGCCGTGCCGCTCGAACATACGGATGGCATCGCGCTGCAGGTCGCGAGGCACCTGCGGAAGCATCGCGCCCCCGAGCTCGCGGCTGGGCACGCTGATTGTCGCATCGGCTTGGGCGGTCGTCTCCCCGCGCTGATTGCGCACCTCGACCGAGACGTCGACCAGCATCATGTCGTCCTCTTGCCGCTTACCGTCGACCCGGCCCGTGAGGTATTGAATATCGCCGTGGTAGTTGAACTTTCGGAGCTCATCGTGCTGGCGAACAACGAACGCGCCGTCACCCATCCAGTCGGTCAGGAAGTGATGGATCCAGCATTCGCGCAGGACGCCGTAGTCGTATGCGCGCGGATTGCCGATGGCCTTCGCCCACTCGGAGTCCCAGTGCACGCGCTGTGCCACGTCGGGAACTCCGTACTCGTTTTCGATGTAGAACGGCGCGATGCGCTGCCGGTTCTTCCACGCCATCCTGCCTGTCTTGAGGCCGTAGGGCACAAAGCCGTAACCACCGGCGTGGAAGACGACCATGTCGGTCGTCGTCAGCGGCCCCTTGGCCATCTTGCCCATGTCGTCGCCGACCGCGACGTCCTCCCAGTACCGAGGTTCTGCGCCACGTACCTGCTCACCGGCGTAGATCTCGTCCAGTGCGGCGATATCCTCCTTGGTGTAATGCGGTTCCTCGATCGAGCTGTACTTGCCCTTTTCCCGCGCCTTCTTCCGCTCGGTGTTGATGACCAGCACGCGGTAGACCCCGATCACCTCTGCTCGATGATTCATCTTCACGTCGCGCAGCACGCGGATGACCGACCGTCCCGCGAACTCAGACTCCTTCTCCTCCACGGACTCGATTCCGGAAAAGCTGTAGATCGTGTCGCCCGGGAGTACCGGTCGATACCAGTCCCAGGTGGCACCCGAGACGAAGGCGTGGATGCCGCGATAGCTACCGCCGCGTAGCTCCTTTGGGAGCTTGTCACCACGAAGGGGGGCGTTGAGTATCGCGGCCATGATCTGTGGTGCCACCTGCTGACCCCAGCGTGTTCGCGGCCCGTAGGCTGGGTCCGTATACAGGGGATTGTCGTCGCCGTAGCTGTGGGCGAAGTTTCGAATCGCCTCCGGCGTAGCAGTCGAGATCCACTCTTGATCTCGCTTCGCTGTCCAAACCCCCAGTGCAGCACGGTCTTTGGCGATGTCGGCGTCGTCGATTTCGGCTGACGTCGCTTCTTTGAAACGTTCCTCGGTGTCGGCTGTCTGCGTCATGATGTGCTCCTTCTGTTCGAGGTTGGTGACTTGTCGGGCTGTCAGTGGCTGTGCGTGAGCAGGTCCTCGCGCGGCATCCCGAGCACCTGCTCTGCGATCGTGTTTCGCTGGATTTCAGCAGTGCCCGCCCCAATCGTGGATGCGCGCGTGGCGAGGAATCCCTGAACCCAACGCCCGCGCTGTACCGAGTGCGGGTCGGTTGGCGCGAGCGTCGCAGCCGCCCCGATGAGATCGACGGCCAATTCGTGCAGTCGCTTCTCAAACTCGGTAAGCATCAGTCTTCCGATCGACGAAACCGGGCCGGGGTCCGAACCCGCGAGCACTGTGCTCAACGTGCGGGTGTTGTTGAGAATGATCAGCCGGACGTCGATCTCGATCGACGCCAGCAGCTGGCGCACCCGAGCGTCCTTGGTGCGACCCAACTCTCGAGCCAGTGCGTGAAACTCGTCCACAATCCGGCGGTACCTCATACTCTGCGCGACGCCGGCGGTGGAGCGCTCGTGGCCGAGGCTGGTACGGGCGATCTTCCAGCCCTCGTTCTCCGCACCCACGCGGTTCTCGACTGGCACGCGCACCTCGTCGAGAAAGATCTCGCTGAAGGATGCCCCTCCGGTCATGTCCCTCAGCGGGCGGATGGTGACTCCCGGGGTCGCCACATCGATCAACAGATAACTGATGCCGTGCTGGCGGGACTCCCTGCTGCCCGTGCGCACCAATGCAAAGAGCCAATCTGCGTTGCGGCCATTGGTGATCCAGATCTTCTGACCCGACACGACGTACTCGTCTCCGACCCGTTCAGCTCGGGTCCGCAGGCTCGGAAGGTCGGAGCCCGCTTCCGGTTCTGAGAAGCATTGCGCCCAGATGACGTCGCCGCGCAGGCCCGGGCGCAAGAAGCGCTGTCGCTGCTCGTCGGTACCGTGCTTGATGATGGTCGGTCCGACAACGAAGATGCCGGAGCCAGGATGCGACGGTCGTTTCACCTTTGCGAACTCTTCGTGATACACGACCTGGTCAGCCAGCCCGAGCTCCATCCCGCCCCACTGTCGCGGCCAAGACGGAGCGGCGAAGCCTTCCTCCACCATGACCGCTGCCCAATCCCGTTGCCAAGCAAGCCGCTTCGCGGGATCCTTCGGAGCGCGACCCGGATCGTTGGCTTCGAGGAAGGCGCGGACTCGGTCTCGGAATGACGTGGACATTACACCGCCTCCTTGGCAGCTGAATGGTGCACTGCCAACGACGTTTCCAATGCATTCAGGCCGTCGCGGACATCGAGCGCACGGCGCAGGTGCAGATGAACACTTACTTCCCAGGAGAATCCCATGGCCCCGTGAAGATGCACAGCGTCTTCGAACAGGTTGATCGCCGACCGAGGAATCCACCTGGCCGCGGAGCTGACGAGCGAGGCGGTTTCGGTTCCGTTGCCTGCGGCGGCGAACTGGGTGAGCGCGCGCGCTTGTTCGGTGAGCGCATACATGTCCGCGAGCCGATGCTTGATCGCCTGAAAACTGCCGATCGAACGCCCGAACTGTTCGCGACTCTTGACGAAGGCGACGGTGTCGGTAAGCACGCGCTGCATGCCACCCACCAGTTCTGCACACGCCAGCACGGCGATTTCGCGACGCAATTCGTCTGCGGCGCCGTCGTTCAGACGCAGTACATCAGTCGGTTCCACCCCTTCGAACTCGATTACTGAAGTGGGCCGTGTGGGGTCCGTGCCCACATCGACTCCCCCGCTGGGTAGTTCGCTCCTGTCGAGGATGACAAGGGCTCGGCCCGCGGTGTACTGGTCATTGGCGAGCAAAGCCACCGCGTCGGTGACGGTGTCGAACGGAACTCGGACGCGGCCGCTGACCCCCCCGGACGGTGAGAAAGCCGCCACGTCCAATCCCCCGAGCGTGACGATACGAGAACCGCTGCACAGCGCTGCGAGCATCTCATCCGCGGATGGGTGGGACCTCCACGCGTTGGCCAGGATCATGGTGCCGACGGCGGGCTCTGGAAGCAGCACCGCGCCGGTCTGCTCCGCCAGCGCCGTGGCGTCCAGCAGCCGTGCGCCTATCCCGTCCGGCTCGGGCACGCGAAACACCGGCACGCCCAGGTCACACAGCGCTGTCCAACGTTGTCTGTCGGGAAGTACCGAGGTCGTCGAGGCCTGCGCAATCGCCTCGGCGTCGCCACGCCGCTCGAAGAATTCCGCAACGGAGTCGACGAGCGCGCGAAGGTCGTCGCCCGTTGCGAAGTTCACCATGTCATCCTCAAAGCTTCGTCGTACGTCGCGGCACTCGATGTGGGTTCACGTTGGGCCCCTTTCAGAGAACTTGGTGTGGTCGATCCGGCGCAATAGGAAACCGGTCTTCAACAAGCAAATGGCGTTCTCGCTCTGCGTCGGAACGTCGGTCTTCACACCGAATTGAGGAAGTCGGTCGTCTCTGCCATGAACACCGCGTTGTCGTCCCCGGCGACCATGTGCGCAGCGCCTGCAACATCGATGGCCCTCGCCGTCGGCATCAGGGAAGACAATTCGGCCATACCGGCGGCGCTCACCACGTCGGAGAGCGCACCGCGTACCAGCAGCGTGGGCACGGTGATCCGACGTGCCGCCGCCGACAGGCGGTCGTAAAGCGGGTCTGGGCCGTGAACTGCACGGCGGTGTCGCATGATCGCCGGATCCCAGTGCCAGTAGAGCCGCCCGTCTCGTCCATGACGCACATTGCGTCGGAGATTTTCGACATTGGCCGGCCTGCGGCGGTGCGGTTGATAGGCGGTCACGGCGTCCGCCACCGCCTCCAGGTTCTCGAACCCGCCCGGTGCCGAACGCATGAAGGCGCCGATGCGCGCCGCCCCATCAGGTTCGATGCGTGGAGCGATGTCGACAAGCACCAGTGCTCGGGTGAGTCCACCGCGATCGGCTTCTCCGATGAGGCTGGTAACTCCGCCCAGCGACGCGCCGATCACCACGGGCGGGGTCGGTGACTCCGAGATTCGTCGAAGCTGCTCGACGACGAGATAGAAGTCGGTGACGAACGCGTCGGTGCCGTAGTCACCGTCGGCGGCCCAATCGCTCTGGCCATGGCCACGGGCGTCGACGGTGAAGGCCCACCAACCCTGCGCTGCCAACGATTGGGCGGTGCGATCCCACGAATGTCGTGTCTGCCCACCGCCGTGCATCATCAACACGGCACCGCGAACCGACGCGGGCCGCCAGCTGTCGGCTCGCAGCATTCCCGCTGCGCCTTGCAGGCTTAGCGATTCGACCGCGGCCGATTGATCCGACTTCGAAATCCAGGTCTGGCCTTTCACGACACCATTCAAAACACGGCATGTCCGACTTTTGGTCGATCGGCGCCGAAAATTCGGCTTTCGCTTCGCAGGTCGATCAGCGGTACCCAACCCGGTCACTCGGCTCGTACGGTCGTCTCAGCAGTCCTCGACCGTGCGATGGGTCGGGGACCTCGACTTGCGAACGTGAACGAGGAGGCGAGAGTGAGCGCGGCTTCGGTGTCAGGTACCACTGGTGTGGAGGACGTGCTTGCCCGTCTGGCGGCGATGACGCCCGATGGCACTGCCCTGATCGTGGGTGATCGCTCGTACACGTTCGGCGATCTCGCCGCCGCGGCTGAAGCCGTCGCTCAGCGACTCACCCCGAACACCAGGGTGTTGGCCCGGCTGGGCAATGACGCCGCCTCCCTCGTCGCCGTCCACGGCGCCTGGCGGGCGAGCTGTTCGGTGGTGACGGCCAGCCCGATGGTGCCGGCCATGGAGGTCGACCGCCGCGTGGCCGAGACCGAGGCGGCAAGCCTTCTGAACCCGAGCGGCGGCCACGGACTCGGCGTCGACGTCGTCGACACCGGTGCTCGCAAACCGGCCCCCTCGGGTGAAGCCGTCGTGATGTTCACCTCGGGAACGACGGGCGTGCCGAAGGGGGCCTCGCTGACGTTCTCGGCGCTGCGCGGCAGTCTGGCCGGCCTGGCCACCGGCAACGGCCTCCCCGAAGACGGCCGTGCGCCAACGCATCCCGCGCGCGGGCCGCGGATCGTGCTCCTACCCATCGCCCACATGGGTGGCTTCCTGGGGGTGCTCACCGCGTGGTGGCTCGGAAAGCCGGCACTGCTGATCGAGAAGTTCACGACTGAGCGGGTGTTCACGCTGGCCGAGAAGTACCGTCTCGGCGTGCTGGGCATGACCCCGGCGATGATCTGGGAGCTCGCGCAGGATCGCACGCCGCGCACCCTGCCCAACGTCGACAGCGTGGCGGTCGGGACCGCCGCGCTGCCCGAGGCCACCCGACTGGCGTTCGAAAACCGCTACCACATACCGATATTGCGGAACTACGGGCAGACGGAGTTCGCCGGTGCCATCGCCTTCGAGCGACCGAGTGACGTTGCCGAGGGCAGGCGACCGCCCGGGACCGTGGGCCGTCTCGCCCCCGGCGTGGAAGTGGAGATCCTGGATCCGTCGGGCACCGCGTTGGAGGTCGGGCAAGTCGGCGAGATCACCGCGCGTGCGGCGTCGGCGATGTCGGGATACCTCGACTCCGAGGGCAGTCCCGCAGACCCCGGGACCTGGCTGCGCACGGGCGATCTGGGGCGGCTCGACGAAGATGGTTTCCTGTATGTCGTAGGGCGGGTTCGTGACATGGTCGTCTGCGGCGGCTTCAACATCTACCCCGCGCAGGTCGAAGCGGCACTCAACGAGCTGCCCCAGGTCGCTGACTCCGCCGTCGCCGGGATTCCCGACGACCGTCTCGGTGAGATTCCCGTGGCAGCAGTTCTGTTGGTCCCCGGCGCGGAATTCGATGCCGACCAGATTCGTCGAGATCTCCGAAGTCGCCTCGCCCCGTACGAACTTCCGCGGCGCGTCTGCCTCGTCGATGCCATCCCTCGGCACGAGACGGGCAAGGTCGACCGCGACGCCGTCGCACGGATGGTGAGGGGCCAGGCGTCATGACGATCGTCGACACTGTTGCAATTGCAGACCTCAGTGATGACGAATTCCGAAGCCGTCTAAGGCAGTGGTTCATCGACAATCCCGCACCTTGTTTACCTCCTCTGCGCGCGGTAGGTCAGGACGTGGACGCCGAATATATTGCCGGGCAGAGACAATGGCAGAAGAGCCTGATGCAGGCCGGTCTGGCTGGCCTCTCATGGCCGATCGAGTACGGCGGGCAGGGTGCCTCGCCGCATCGCCAGCTGATCTTCCACGAGGAGCATCAGCGCGCGGGCGGCTTGGGTGGTGAGCCCTTCTTCGTAGGCCTTACTCACGCCGGCCCGACGATCATCGCCGAAGGAACCGAGGATCAGCGACAGCGATGGCTGCCCGGAATTCTCAGCGGCGACCTGCTTTTCGCACAGTGCTTCTCCGAACCCGGCGCCGGATCGGATCTCGTATCGATCTCGACAAGAGCCGTCGTGGAGGACGATCACCTCATCGTCAACGGTCAAAAGATCTGGAACACCCGCGCTCAGCATGCAGACATGTGTGAGCTGCTCGTGCGTACCGACGCGAGCGACCGGTACGGCGGCCTCACCTACCTGATGGCGGATATGCACACGCCCGGCATCACGGTTCGTCCAATTACCGCGATAACCGGTCGACCCGAATTCTGCGAGGTCTATTTCGACGACGCGCGCATTCCCCTGACCAACGTCATGGGAAGGGTCGGTCAGGGGTGGAACGTCGCCACCACGACATTGCTCTTCGAGCGGAGCACGGCGTTCGCGGCGACCATCATCGGGCTGCAACGAGTAGTCGCGGGTTTGGCAGAGCAGCACCGCAACGACCCTGTTCGCGCTCATCGGGTGCAGGAACTTTCAGACGATGTCATGGCGGTGCGGGCGCTGCTCTACAAGACGGTGTCCGAGCAGGAGAACGGCGACGAACCAGGCCCCACCAGTAGTGCGCTCAAACTCGTTGCAACCGAGCTGAACCACGCGGTGCACAAGTTCGCAGCACTTGAAGACCGGGCCCACCTCGAGTCGTACTTCGAGGCGTTTGGCCTGCGGATCGGTGGCGGCACCTCGGAGATCCAACGGAACATCCTCGCCGAACGCGTTCTCGGCCTGCCCAGAGAGCCGCGACGATGACCGACATGTCACTGGTTGGCGAGCTTCGCGAATTCCTGGACATCGAACTCCCGAGCTTTCGAGCCGAGTACGGCGATCGCCGGGACTTCACCGCTGCGCGAGCTTGGCAGACTCGCCTGGATCGCGGGCGATGGGTCGGCTTGAACTGGCCGGCCGAACACGGCGGCCGCGCGCTGGACCTCGACACGCAGGTTGCGTGCGAGACCGTGCTAAGTGATAGCGGGGCGCCACCGATCGCCGGCTTCATCGGCGTCAACACCGTGGCTGCGGCCATCATGGCGTTCGGTTCTGACGAGCAGAAGCGACATCTACCCGGCATCCGCAGCGCCAGTCTCATTTTCTGCCAAGGGTTTAGCGAGCCCGGGGCGGGCAGCGACCTGGCAAGTCTGCGCACTCGAGCCGTTTCGACGAGCGGCGGGTTCTCGCTTTCCGGCCAAAAGGTATGGACCTCATACGCGGCGCACGCCGATCAATGCCTCGTCCTGGCGCGGACGACCCCGGTCGAGACGGGCCAGCGGTCGCACCGCGGATTGTCGATGTTCCTTGTTCCATTGGATCTCCCCGGGGTGACGGTGTCTCCGATCAAACAACTCAACGGGGACTCCGGATTCTGCGAATTGTTCTTCGACGACGTGCCTTTGCCGGCGACTTCGCTGCTGGGCCCTCTCGATGACGGCTGGCGGTCGGCCATGAGCGCCCTGGCTCACGAGCGGGCTGCTGCTCTGCTGCTGGCGACGCGCACACGCAGTTTGGTGCGAAGCGCGCTACGCGAACGAGCCTCGGCGATCCCCGACTCGCGTCGCGACGATGCCCTGCGTCTGTACGTCGACTCGGAGGTCTTGGGTCTGCTCGCGGAGCGATCGATCGCCGAAATCGGTTCGGGCACAGTCGGACCTGCCCAGTCGGTGGTGAAGCTCGCGTGGAGTCAAGTGGACCAGCGCTACGCCGAACTCATATTCGACCTCGAAGGTGCGGCCGCGGCCGCAGGCCTTGCCCCGGGCGCGGTCGACGCACTCTTGTTCAGTCGGTCCAGCACGATCGCAGCGGGCACTACCGAGGTCATGAAGAACATTCTCGGTGAACAGGTCTTGGGTCTGCCGCGCTAGACACACAGGTAGAAGCAGATGCCGAGCTTATCGGCGCACGATCATTGCGGGAAGGACCCTAACGGATGAGCATTTCGCTGCTCCTCGAGATGGCATCATCCGAGCATCCGGATCGACTCGCCGTGACTTCTGGTGAGACCCGGTTGACCGTAAGCGAACTCAGCGACCTCGCCGACCGCGCAGCGGGAGTCATCGCAGGATCCGGTGCTCGGCATGTGGCCTACGTCGGCACCGGGGGCCATCTGCAACCACTTCTCATCTTCGCCGCGGCCCGTGCCTGCGTACCGTACACGCCCGTCAACTACCGGCTCGCCGCCGAGGGCGTTCAGGAATTACTTGACCGACTGAACGATCCGCTGGTGATCGTGGACCCGGGCTACCGCGAAGTCGTCGGCGACCGACTTCGGCCCGCACAGGACTGCAACGAATTTCTCCTCACCGCGCGAGCCGGTGAACCTCACGCCGAATTCGCCGACCCGGACTCGGTGGCCATCGTGTTGTTCACCTCGGGCACCACGTCGAAGCCGAAGGCAGTCGAACTGTCGCATGCCAATCTGACGAGCTACATCACACAGACCGTCGAGTTCAGCTCCGCGGAGCCGACCGACGCTGCGCTGGTATGCGTCCCGCCCTATCACATCGCAGGGGTCAATGCGCCGCTGTCGAACCTCTATGCCGGACGGCGGGTGGTATATCTTCCTCAGTTCGATGCTGGGCAGTGGCTGCGTCTCGCGGTGGAGGAGCACATCACCACCGCCACCGTGGTTCCCACGATGCTCGATCGAATCGTTGCCGAACTCCACGCCCACCCGACCACACTTCCGGCGCTGCGCAACCTCGCCTACGGCGGATCGAAGGTAGCGCTACCACTGGTGCGCAAGGCACTGCAGCTCATGCCAGACGTTGGTTTCGTCAATGCCTATGGCCTCACCGAAACCAGCTCCACGATCGCGGTTCTCACACCTGACGACCACCGCGAAGCGCTCGGATCCACAGAACCCGCGGTGGCCAAACGACTCGGGTCGGTCGGCAGGCCCGTGCCGGGTGTCGAGATCCAGGTGCGCGCAAAGGACGGTACGCCGGTTGCCGCAAATCTGACGGGTGAGCTGTTCGTGCGCGGCGATCAGGTATCCGGCCGATACGCCGGCCTCGGATCCGTGCTCGACGAGTCCGGCTGGTTTCCGACAAGAGATCTGGCCACCGTTGACGACGATGGATACCTCTACATCGTCGGCAGATCCGATGACACCATCATCCGCGGCGGGGAGAACATCGCCCCAGCCGAGATCGAAGACGTGCTGATCGAGCATCCCGACGTCCGCCAGGTGGCAGTCGTCGGGGTTGAGGACCCTCAATGGGGACAAATCATCGTCGCCGTCGTCGTGCCTGAACCGGCGAGCGCTCCCGATGCCGACGAGTTGCGTGAGTTCGTCCGCGGTTCACTGCGAGGATCGCGTACTCCGGACCGCATCGTCTTCCGCGACGAGCTGCCGGTCACGCCCACGGGCAAGGTCGTGCGACGCGACATTGTTACCAGCCTCCTCGACGAGCGCACGAAAGCTGCGTCACACGGCTGAACACACGGCAGTCCAGTACTCACGCACGATGAGGAGAATGCAATGCACAAGAACGGAACTCGGCTGCAGAGCCAGGTCTGCGACACACAGGTCATCGTGGTGAGGACCGGCGAGCAACTCGACGATCTACGGTGCGGCGGCGCAGTGATGCAGCCGGTCGGCGCAGCCCGGACCGACGGTCCTGTCATCGACCCCGGCCTGGTCGGCGGCAACGTGATGGGTAAGCGCTACGTCGACGACATCGGCGCCGAGGTACTGGTGACCAAGGCCGGCGCCGGCACGCTGAGCGTCGGCGCAAACCCAATGAGCGTCAAGGACGCCAAACCGCTGCCAGCGAGCGACTGAATGCCCTCTACCAACATCACCGACAAGGGAGTCATTGCCGTGACCGCAGCGCATTTCGACGGAGCCTCAGCCATTGTCAGCGGAGGCGCGGGCGGCCTCGGAGCGGCAACTGTGCGCCGGCTACACGCGGAAGGTCTGGGCGTGGTGATCGCAGATCTCGCCACCGACCAGGGCGAAGCGCTCTCCCACGAACTCGGTGAACGCGCAACCTTCGTACGAACCGACGTGACGGATCCGGAAAGCATCACCACCGCACTCGATGCCGCAGCGGCTCTTGGAGACTTCCGTTTCGGCGTCATCGCCCACGGCGGATTCGGTGTCCTGCAACGCATCGTTCAACGGGATGGATCCCCGGCAGACCTTGACGGATTCGTCAAGACCATCGACATCTACCTGAACGGGACGTTCAACGTCCTGCGCCTTGCAGCGGCCAAGATCGCCGCCGGCTCCCCCGCGCCCAGCGGCGAGCGCGGCTCGATCGTCATGACCGCCTCCATCGCCGGCTACGAAGGGCAGATCGGCCAAGCCGCCTACACGGCTGCGAAGGCGGGCGTCATCGGACTGACGCTCGTGGCGGCTCGCGACCTCGGCGCGAACGGAATTCGCGTCAATACCGTCGCGCCCGGGACCATGAAGACGCCGATCATGGAGTCGGTCGGCGAGGACATGCTGGCCAAGCTGACCTCAGGGGTTCCTTTCCCTAAGCGGCTGGGCCTTCCAGAAGAATATGCCGACGCCGTAGCCTTCCTGCTGAGAAATGAGTATCTCAACGGTGAGGTACTGCGTCTCGACGGAGCACAACGGTTCGCGCCCAAGTGATCTGGGCGGACTAACGATCTCCTTGGCCGTACATGGCGACGACGACGCTACGGTCCAAGCTGTTCAGGGACCAGACACCGATCTCGTTGTTTCTGCAATCCGACATGATCGCGTAGTAATCCGGCTGGTAGAACCACTGATTCAGGATGTCAAGGTTGTTGATCGCGAGCGCGGGATTGATCGCGACGGTCTCCGACACGTGGCCCACATAGCCTGCGTTGCGTGCACGCTCTGACACGGAGGTTCCGTCGGATCCGATGTCGCCGTCCAGTGAGCGGTTGGCCAGTACGTCCTGGGTGTGCCACTCGGCGGCCAACTGTAGCTTCGGGTTGATCCTGACTTTATTGGTGCACCCGGCTTGATGCTGGATCGTGTAAACGTTCGCTACGACGCCGTCGTTCAACCGCTTGTTATCTGCGTGGGCGGTTGGTGCGGCCAGAAGGACGCCTGCGCTGAGTATCCCAAAGAGGGCCCCTGACAGCCGATGTCGACTATTCGCACGGGCACGGGTAGCGACCATGTCATCCTCCGCCGATCGATGCGAATGTGGCTCCAACGAGCGTAAGTCTTCAAAGCGACTGGCTTCGAAAACCGGATTCTCAGCAACGCCGGTCGCCTACAACCCGAGATCGCGCCCGATGATGTCCTTCATGATCTCGGTGGTGCCACCGAAGATGGTTTGGATGCGAGAGTCGCAATAGTCTCGTGCTACGCGGTATTCCATCATGTACCCGTACCCGCCGTGAAGCTGCACGCAGCCGTCGATGACCTTCTTCGCGGTCTCGGTACACCACCATTTGGCCTTCGCTGCCTCGACCGCAGTCAGGTCGCCGTCGACGACGGCGCGCAAGCACCGGTCGATGTACTGCTCGGAGACGTCGAGTTCGGTGTCCATCTCGGCCAGCAGGAAGCGGTTGTGCTGGAACGCGCCGATGGATTGCCCGAAGGCCTTGCGATCTTTGGCGTACTGCAATGTCTGCCGCCATGTTTCGCGAGCCCCGGCCACCGCGCCGATCGCGATGCTGAGGCGTTCGGACGGAAGATTCTCCATAAGGTGGTAGAAGCCACGGCCTTCGGCGCCAAGCACATTGGCTGCGGGCACGCGCACGTCCTCGAAGTGGAGCTCGGCGGTGTCTTGGTGGTGCTGGCCCATCTTGTCCAGCTTTCGCCCGCGGGTGAAGCCGGCCATCTCGCGCTCGACCACGAGCAGCGTGAACCCCTTATGTCCAGCGTTGGGATCGGTGCGGCAGACGACGACGACGAGATCGGAGTTGATGCCGCATGTGATGAACGTCTTGGAGCCGTTGACGATCCAGTCTGCATTTTCTCCGCTGCCGTCGCGGACCGCAGACGTGCGGATGCCGGCGAGATCGCTTCCGGCGCCCGGCTCGGTCATGGCGATGGCCAGCACGGTCTCACCGGTCACGATCCCCGGCATCCACCGGCGCTTCTGCTCCTCGTTGCCGAGATGCTTGAAATACGGTGCCACGACGTCGTTCTGGAGCGCGAGGGCCGGGATAGGCCCACCGTATCCGGATAGCTCCTCGTTGATCACGGCGTTGAAGCGGAAGTCGTCCGAGCCGCCGCCGCCATACTCCTCTGGCATGCCGAAGCCGAGCAGGCCGTACTTGCCAGCGGCGACGAAGGCCGACCTGTCGACGAGCCGGTCAGCCTCCCACTGCTGTGCGTAGGGCATCAGTTCGCGCTCGATGAACTGACGGGTGGTGGCACGAAGCGCCTCGTGCTCGGCGTCAAATACCTGCCGCTTCATACGGATTCCTCTCGGTGCGATGTCGTTGCTGCTGGTGCGCGCGCTGACGCTGCCGGTGAATGGAGTCAGTCATGCACCAACTCCCGAGCGTGCACACGCGGCTGGGTGTGAAGGACACGCTCGTTCAGCCCCGCGATGAGTTCCTCGGCCTCGGACACGATGCTCGAGATCAGCTCGTCGCACGTCGGGATGTCATCGATGAGACCCATGACGGTGCCCACGGTCCAGATGCCCGCATCCAGGTCGCCCTCGTCGAACACGCGTCGTCCGCGCACACCGGCGACGAGGTTCTTGACGTCCTCGAACTGACCACCGTCGGAGAGGATCTCCACGACCTCACGCGCGACCGCGTTGCTGGCGACCCGAGAGGTGTTGCGCAATGACCGGAAGATCAGCTCGGTGCCCCGCTCGTCACCGGCCACGATGGCGCCCTTAACCTTCTGATGAATGCACGACTCGATGGTGCACATGAACCGCGTGCCCATGTTGATGCCGTCCGCACCCAGTGCCAGCGCGGCCACCAGCCCGCGGGCATCGGCGAAGCCACCCGAGGCGATCATCGGGATCTCGATCTGCTTGGCCGCCGCCGGAATCAACACCAGGCCGGGGACGTCGTCCTCGCCGGGGTGACCGGCGCACTCGAATCCGTCGATGCTGATGCCGTCGACGCCTAGACTCTGTGCCTTGACGCCGTGCCGGACCGATGTGCACTTGTGCAGCACCTTGATGCCGTTGTCGTGAAACATCGGCAGGTGCGGAGCGGGGTTGGACCCCGCGGTCTCGACGATCTTGATGCCCGCGTCGACGATCACCTGGCGGTACTCGTCATATGGCGGCGGGTTGATCGACGGCAGGATCGTCAGGTTGACGCCGAACGGCTTGTCCGTCAGCTCCCGCGTCTTGGCGATCTCGTTGGCCAGGTCGGCCGGCGTCGGCTGGGTCAGTGCGGTGAGGAACCCGAGCCCGCCCGCATTCGCGACCGCCGCAACCAGTTCCGCGCGGCCGACCCACTGCATACCACCCTGCACGATCGGGTGCTCAATCCCGAACATCTCGGTGAACTTCGTCGTTATCGTCATCTTTGCTTCCTGCTCTTCACGCATCTCCGCATTGGGCTCGACACGCAGCCACGTCATCCGTCACCGTGCTTTCCAGACAGGTGCACGCTTCTCGGCGAAAGCCAGCGGTCCTTCCTTCGCGTCCTGGGACTTCAACAGAGCGGCGAACTCGCGATCGGTCCGCTCCCAGCTCGCTACTTCCTCGCCGATGACGCCGGCGTCGGCTCCATAGGCGACTCGCTTACTCGCAGAAACCGCCAAGGGCGCATTGACGGTGATCCTGTCGGCGAGCGCAAGCGCGGCGTCGGTCACGGAACCTCCAGCGGGAACGACTTGATTGATCAGGCCCCACCGCAGCGCCTCGGCGGCACTTATCGGCTCACCGGTGAAAAGCAGCTCGTTCGCGACCTTGCGAGGCAACTGTCCAACGATTCGAAACGCGCCCCCCGCCCCGGCTATGAGGCCTCGCTTCACCTCCGGCAGTCCGAAGGTCGCGGTCGCCGACGCCACGACCAAGTCGCAGGCCAAGACGAGCTCCGAGCCGCCGCCGAGCGCAGTGCCGTTTACCGCCGCGATGGTCGGTATGTCGACGAAGTGCCGAACGAAGCCTGCGAATCCCCACTCGGGATGATCCGGGTGGTAGAGATTCTCCCCCCGGGAGATCGCCTTGAGATCTGCTCCCGCACAGAATGACTTGTCACCCGCACCGGTTATGACCACGGCGCGGATCTCGGGATCTTTCTGTGCAAGTTCGAGCCCGTCACCCACCGACCTACTGACCGCGCCGTTCACGGCGTTGCGTGCGTCTGGCCGGTTGATCGTGATGAGCAGGGTGTTGCCGTGGCGCTCCACCACGGCGGCCTCCGTACCGCTCGACGTGTCGCTCATCGAGGTGCCATCCTGATCGCGCCGTCGAGTCTGATCACTTCACCGTTGAGCATCGGGTTCTCCACGATGTGCACCGCCAGCGCGCCGTACTCGTCGGGATCGCCGAGGCGGGCCGGGTGCGGCACTTGTTGACCGAGTGAGCGCTGCGCCTCCTCGGGCAGTGCACCCAACAACGGGGTCTTGAACAGTCCTGGCGCGATCGTGCAGACCCGAATCAGTTCACGCGAGAGGTCGCGCGCGATCGGCAGCGTCATGCCGACAACGCCACCCTTGGATGCCGAATAGGCGGCCTGCCCGATCTGGCCCTCGAACGCAGCCACGGACGCGGTGTTGATGATCACGCCACGCTCCTCCCCAATCGGTTCGGTCTTGGCGATCCGCTCGGCCGAGAGCCGCAGCACGTTGAACGTCCCAATCAAGTTGACTTCCAACACCTTCTTGAATTCGTCGAGCGGGAACGGGCCGTTCTTGCTCAGCGTCTTGATCGCGGTGCCGATGCCCGCGCAGTTGACGTTGATGCGCAGCGGGCCCAGCGACTCGGCGACGTCGAGCGCGTTGGCGACCTCCGCCTCGTCGGTGACGTCGGCGCCGACGAACTTGGCGCGCTCCCCCAGCTCGGCGATGACTTCCTCGCCCTTGAGGTCGATGACCACCACGCTTGCTCCGGCGTCAAGCAGCCGCTTGACGGTCGCCAAGCCGAGGCCCGACGCGCCGCCGGTAACAACGGCTACGGCGTCTTTGATGTCCAAGATTGGATTCCCTTCGTTGTTGCGGAACACGAAGCGCTCAAGATGAGGACGACTCGCCCATCCAGTCGCGCAGTACGGCGTCGTTGTCGGCACCCGGCACTCCCGGGGGCGTCGGTGTCGGCGGTGAGCTACGGGAGAACCGGGGAGCGGGCATCGGCTCGAGATTGTCCCCGTCGTAGAAGAAGGTGCCGCGTTCAGTGATGTGCGGTTCGGTTTCGACTTCGGCGAAGCTGAGCACGGGGGTGACGCACGCGTCGGTGCCCTCGAACGTCTTGGCCCAGTGGCTGCGGTCGTGCGCGAGAAAGGCGTCGGTCAAGGTCTTGCGCAGTTCGGGCCAACGACTGACGTCGTTCTGGTCGGGCAGTGTCGTCGGGTCCAACCCGAGGCCCTCGAGCAATTGCGCGTAGAACTGAGGCTCGATGGCGCCGACCGCGACGTACTTGCCGTCGGACGTCTCGTAGGTGTCGTAATACGGCGCTCCGGTGTCGAGCAGGTTCGTGCCGCGCACGTCGCTCCACATTCCCGTTGCGCGCATTCCCCACATCATCTGAATGAGGACGCTCGAACCGTCGATCATCGCGGCATCGACCACTTGCCCCTTACCGGACGTCTGCCGCTCCCACAGCGCGGCCAGGATGCCGACGAGGAGGAACATCGAGCCGCCACCGTAATCACCGGCGAGGTTCAGGGGCGGTACCGGCTTGTCGTCCTTGCGGCCGATGGCATGCAACAGGCCGTTCAGAGAGATGTAGTTGATGTCGTGGCCGGCTTGCAATGCCCGCGGCCCGTCCTGACCCCACCCCGTCATACGGGCGTAAATCAGACGATCGTTGACCTTCGCGCAGTCCTCCGGACCGAGCCCAAGGCGCTCGGTGACACCGGGACGGTAGCCCTCGATCAGGACGTCGGCTTTTGAGATCAAAGCCAGCGCCAGCTTGCGGCCTTCGTCGTTCTTCAGATCGGCGGCCACCGAACGACGATTGCGCAGCGTCGAATCCCGATCGCCAACGGAGCCGCCACCGCCGTTGGGTCGTTCAACGCGCACCACGTCGGCACCGAGGTCACCTAGGACCATTGCCGCGTGCGGTCCAGGTCCGATGCCGGCCAGCTCGACCACGCGCAATCCTAGAAGCGGGCCCGGCATGCTCGCCTACCTTTCGCAGTTGGAAGCGGTGGCGCCCAACCTGCCGGTCGGTTAACCACCACTCACTCACTTTCGGAGTCGCCAAACAAGAGCGTCGACGTATTTCGCTGCTATTGGTAGGTCCGCGACTGAAAAGGGCGTTCTCTCGAACGGCCCGACGTTGACCGGTTCTGCCGCGCTCACCGAGGGTGTCAGCCGACGCACCCTGTGCCAGTGCACCTTTCGCTGGGCACCCACGGACTCCGCGCTACCTGTCCGGCGTCGGCGGACCACGTCGATCGGCGTGGCCGCCAATTGGGGCGGCACAGAACGCATTCCATCGACCCCGGGACGGAGAATGCAACTTTCACGTGCTTCAAGGAGTTCCCAGCACCGTTGACGAAGTGTTGACTGACCATCATGGAAGCAACTGTGATGTATGGCGCCGGAGACGTACGGGTAGAGCACGTGCCCGACCCGGAGATCAAACTGCCGACGGACGCGATCGTGCGAGTCACCCTGGCGTGCATCTGCGGCAGCGATCTATGGCCCTACGGCTCGATGCCCGCCAGCGACGAGGGTCAGCGAATGGGTCATGAGTTTATTGGCGTGGTCGAGGACATCGGCAGCGAGGTGGTCGGCTTTCAGCGGGGCGACTTGGTGGTCATCCCCTTCCTGTGGTCAGACAATTCGTGCGATTTCTGCCAGGAAGGTCTGCACACCTCCTGTCGGCAGGGCGGCGTGTGGGGCACGGAGGGCGCCGACGCCGGCCAGGGTGAGGCAGTGCGGGTACCGCAGGCGCAGGGCACCATGGTCAAACTGCCGGTCTCGACGGATTCGGCCGTGCTGCCCTCACTGTTGACGCTGTCGGACGTGTTCTGCACCGGCCATCACGGTGCCGTGACCGCTCGGGTCCAGCCCGGACGTTCGGTCACCGTGATTGGTGATGGCGCGGTGGGGCTGTGCGCCGTACTCGCCGCCAAGCGCCTCGGTGCCGAGCAGATCATTCTGATGGGCCGCCACACCGACCGCACCGATCTAGGTCGTGATTTCGGGGCGACCGACGTCGTCGCCGAACGCGGCCCCGAGGGCGTCGAGATGGTGCGCCAGCTGACGCGCGGCGATGGCACGCATGCCGTCATCGAGTGCGTCGGCACCGAGGTGTCGATCGACACCTCGCTCCGGGTGGCTCGCGCCGGAGGTGTGGTCAGCCGATTGGGGGTCTCCCAGTACAAGCAGGTACCGATGGGCTTGCGCTCGTTTGCGCGCAACATCACCTTGACCGGCGGCGCCGCCCCCGCCCGGGCCTACATCGACACTCTCATGCCCGACATCCTCGACGGCACGATCGATCCGGGCCGCGTGTTCGACCGTCTCGTACCACTGCGTGACGTCCCGGACGGCTACCGCGCGATGAGTGACCGCAGCGCGCTCAAGGTGATCATCAAGCCGTGAGTGCACTGTCCTGAAGCCGACCACTACTTGGTCAACAGCGCGGGAAGGCCGGACGCCGGCACGTCGACGCCGAACGAACGCGCAATGAATGGGACGACTACGCGTCCAAGGTGCTCTCGGATTGCTTCGTCGTCGGTGGCAGGCCCGTCGTAAAGCGCTGAGCCGATTAGGACGAGCACTATCCTCGCATCCCCTGGTGGGTCGTCCGTCGTGATGACGTTGTGTCGCCTTCCCTCTACCAAGACCTCGACCAGTGGGGCCGTCAACGCGCTAAGGCAACGTTCGACCTGCTCTGCGTGCTGAGGTCTTAGACCTCGTAATGAAGCGGCGAAAAGCGCTGCGGGCTTGGCGAACTCACGGTCGAAACCCCACGCGATCAAGGCGTTGACGTACTGCCAGAGGCGTTCTTGGATCGGTGACGTCGTGTCGATGATCCCTTCTACGGCGACCGCAATCCGCAGCAGATGGCGTTCGAGTACCGCTGCTAGCAGATCGTCCTTCGTCTCGAACTGGCGATAGAAACTCCGAGTCGACAAACGCGCTTGTCTGAGCACACTCTCAACTTTGAAACCCCACCACCCGCCGCGCGCGAGCACCTCTTCGGCCGCAGTGATCAGCGCGGCACGTTCGTCGTAATACGGGCCTACGGAATCTCCATGGTCGGGTGCCAGGATGTCGTCCTTCTTACCCAACCAGTGCACCGCCTCTGTCCGTCCATGGCGTTCGGTCGCAATTCTATTGTGGGTACGCCGCACCGGAAACGATCGTCGGCCGGCGAAGCGTCGCATGCCTCTCGGTGTGATCTCGGACCGCACAAACGCTGGCGGAATTGACCTTCGAGCAGCTGCCAGATGTTGCTGTGCGATCGCCTTTCTTGCATTCGGGGTTCCGCGTCCTTCGCGAGATCTAGCTCGGCGTGCCGGCCACCGCCGCCCGCGACCACACAGAGTCAGCGATCGTTACTCGGAATCGCTCAGTGGTCGACACAGCTCATCGCTGGTTGGCGTACGCGGTGTCGATCGTCGTCTTCATGAGTTCCGCGGCGACCTCCATGCTCCTGCTGGTGAGATCGAGAAGCGATGCGGGGGCGAACTCCGTCGTCCACACGAGATGGACACCCGCGTCGTCCTCGCGCACGACCTGGCTGCCCTGGTGGTGCGTCACGGGACCGTCGATCACTTGGTAGACCATGCGTCGAGCGTCGTCGTCGACTTCGACGATGCGCTCGGTGACCTTCATGCCATCGACGAAAGTCACGATTCTGCTGTTCGGACCCTTTTCGACGGCAACCGCGAAGCCTGGGATGAGTCGGGTGTTCACCGCATAGATGTCGCGGATGACATCCCAGGTGAACTCTGCGCTGGCGTCGATGGGGATGTCGACGGTCACCGCGCTGATGCTGGTTTCTTCATCTGTTCGGGTCTGCATGGGCAACGCCATTGTTCTGCCTTCCTTGGTTGGGCGGCGACGACGGTCGTCGTCGCCGGACTGGAACTGCTACGGCACCATCACCACGCGACCGATGCGACCGCGCTGCTCGGCGTAGCGGTGTGCGTCGACGGCTGCGGACAGCGGGAACGCCCGGTCGATGACCACCTCGAGTTCGCCGTCGGCGACCCGGCCGATGAGTTCGGCGACGTAGCCATGAACGCGAGGCGTGCCGAACATTCCGCTGAGCATGAAACCGCTCAGGGTGCGGTTGCCGCGGGGCAGTGTGGTCGCATCGATCGTCGTGGGTGCGCCGGCCGAACCGCCGAGCAGGATCACGTGGCCACCGTGGCGCGTCGCCAGGACCAGCTCCTGCGTCATGGGACCGCCGACGGGATCGACCGCCAAGTCGACGCCGACGCCGTCAGTGAGCTCGAGGACGCGCTGTCGCACGTCCTCGGTGCGGTAGTCGATGCCGTCGGTGAGGCCGAACCGCCGAAGCGCGTCGAGCTGCTCGCGGCTGGAAGCCGTTCCGATCACCCGCGCACCGGCCTTGGCGGCCAGCTGCACCGCGGCCAGGCCAACACCTCCACCGGCGCCCTGCACCAGCACCGTGCTGTCTGCGGTGACGTTCGCCTGCTCGAACAGCGCCTCGTAAGCGGTTCCGAACGCGACGGGCACGCACGCCGCCGCCGCGGCGTCCGCACCGTCCGGCAGGACCCAGCAGTGGTCGGCGCGCACCGCCCGGAGTTCTGCGTGTGAGCCGTACTCGCCGAAGGCGCTCACCCGCTGGCCGACCCGCAGATCGGTCACCTGTGCGCCAACGGCGACCACGGTTCCGGCACTGCCGTAACCGACGACGTGGGGGCTCATCGGCAACGGCAACATCTGCCTGTTCAGCAGGTCACCGCCCTCGAGGCTGATCGCCTCGACCTTGATCAACACTTCGTCGTCGCCGGGCACGGGGTCGGCGATCTCCTCGAAGCTGAGCACCTCGGGGCCGCCGTTCTGGCGGTACACCGCTGCTTTCATGGTTGTCTTCCTCCACGCTCGCGGGGCGATGGGCGCCCCTGGGGATTAAGATGAACTGCGGTTCATGAAACTATCATGAACCTGAGTTCAGTTTTTTGCAAGTGTGATCTGGGAGAGACGATGACGACCGAAGGCCGGGCGCCGCGGGCCGACGCGGTGCGCAACCGCAGCAAGATCCTCGCCGCCGCCCGTGACCAGGTGACGGCGCACGGTCCGGACGTCGGAATGGACGAGATCGCCGCCGCGGCGGGAGTGGCCGTCGGCACCCTGTACCGCCACTTCCCCACCAAGACCGATCTGGTGGCAGCCGTGGTCGGGGATTTCGTGGCACAGATGGCCGACGACGCCGAGGCCGCCTGCGCACGCGTGGCCGCGGGGGCCAACGCGTGGGACGAGATCACCGCCTTCCTGACCCGGCTCACCGAGGAGGTGGCGACAAACCACGCCGTGAAGGCCGCCACCGAGGCGCTGGGCGCCATCCCCGACAACAAGGCCGACGAGGACCGCGCCAGCGCGGCCCTGACGACCCTCATCCAGGCCGCCCAGTCCGACGGCGACCTGCATTCCGACGTCAGTGTGGCGGACATCTATCTACTCTTTGCCACCGCGCCCACCGATCACCCGCCCGCGGCGCGCGCCCGATGGCTTGCGCTCGTCCTGTCCGGTCTCAGCCCGCGCGATCGTGATTCCAAGCGGCTCCCGCACGCCCGCACGGGCAGCTGACGGCGCTCGCCGCCGCTCGCTGGGGGAACCGATGGGGGCGGCATCACCGCGATGTGACGGTAGCGGCCTCGCGGACTTCGAGCACACCGGCTGCGACGAGCTTGTCCACCTCGGCGTCGGACATGCCCAGGATGTCGCGGCACACCTCGACGGTGTCGGCGGCCATCAGCGAAGCCGGCCGCAACTCGGGTTCGGGAATATTCTCGAACAGCGCCGGACCCATCTCGGCCTGCAGCGGCTCGTCGTATCCCGGCTGAGGGAGGGAGCCGAACTGGCGGCGGGCGTTCAACTGCGGGTTGTCAGGCAATTCGGATGCGTGCACCGCTGCGCCCGCCGCGACGCCTGCCGCCTGCAGGCGATCCTGTGCCTGCACAGGGATCAGACCTGCCATCCACGCGCCGAGGGCCTCGTCGAGTTGGTCGCGGTGCGCGACCCGATCGGCAGCTGTTCTGTACCGCGGGTCCGTGGCCAGATCAAGTCGATCTGTCGCGGCGGCCAGACGCTCGAATTCGTCGTCGCCGTCGACGGCGACCGCACAGTAGGCGTCCTCACCGGAGCAGCGGTAAAGCCCTGAGGGGGCGTCGAACTCAGCGCAGTTTCCGGAAGCGACCAGCGAGCCCGGCTCAAGGGATTCGCGCAGGAATTCGGTGACGAGCTGTCCGAACACGGTGTCCATTTGGGCCAGTTCGATGCGGCGTCCGACACCGGTGCGCTCCCGCTCGAGCAACGCCGCCATCACCGCCGTCGATCCGGCACGGCCCGCGGCGTGGTCGGGGTAGACGGTCATATCGTCTCCGAACTGATCGTCTCCGAACTCATCCGATGCGCCGGGGTGGCGCCACAACTGGGTCAGTCCGATCGTCGAGCGCACCAACGGTCCGTAGCCCATCCGCTTGCTCCACGGACCCGAGGCACCCCACGCACTGCTCTCGACGACGATGATCCGCGGATTGACCGACCGCAGCTCTTGGTAGCTCAACCCCAACGACTCCAAGGTGCCGGGTTTGAAGTTGGTCAGCACAACGTCGGACTTGGCGACCAGCTGTCGGAAGACCTCCTTGCCTGCCTTGGCACGAAGGTTCAGCCCGAAGCTGCGCTTGCCGCGATTGCCGAGCGCGAAGGAGTATCCGCACCTGTCGGGGCCGTCGGATTGACGGGCCCCGTCCATGAATTCACGGGTTTCGATCTTGATCACGTCGGCACCCTGATCCGCCAGCGAGCGACCGGTTTCGGCGCCGACGACGATCACGCCGAGATCTAGGACGCGGACGCCCTCCAGCGGGCGCCGGGCGGGACGCGCGGGTTCGACCGCACGACGCGAACGCGTCTCGGCCTGCAGAAGGTGGTCGTGTTCCCCGGGTTCGGGTGCTCGGTGCCGAAAGCCTGCCCGCTGGCGATCGAACTCGACGAATCCGTTCGCGATCGCTCCCACCAGCCCTGGCGCCACCTCGGCCGTCCGAAACGATCGCCGCTGCTCGACGTGGTCGCTGCGCAGAATCTCTGCGGGGGTGCTCAACGGCGCCACGGCAACGCCTTGCTCAGAGGCGTAGGTGACGATCTCGTCGCGCGACTTGTCGGCGAACAACTCCACCAGTGCGGGACGGATCTTGTCCCAGTTGAGAAAGCGCGTGAAGAATTGCTCAAGCGACGGGTCACTGAGCGACTCGGGCTCGCCCAGCCAGGTGAACACCGCGCGCCATTGTTTGGCCGACCCGATGAACATGCGTACGTGGCCGTCGGCGCACGGAAGGACGGGATAGAGCATCCGCCGGTCGGGGCGCCCCGGCGGGAGTTCAGTGAGGGGCTGGCCCATCGTGGCGGTCCCGCCCATGCCGAGCGCCGGATCCAGATCCTGCACGGCGAGGTCGAACAGCGAACAGTCGACGTAGTCGCCCCGCCCGGTGCGGCGAGCGTGATAGACCGCCAACAGGGCGGCGAACGCCACGTGCACCGCCGCTGTTTGACTAGCCAACTCTCCCGGCGGCAGCAGCGGCTCGCGGCCGGGCGCTCCCGACCGTGTCAGCGCCGACGACATCGCCGTGAGCACTGCGTCGTTCGCCGTGTAGTCGCGGTAGGGACCGGTCTGACCGAAATCGGTGACTGACGTGACCACTACACCCGGGTGGCGTTCCCGCATGGTGTCCGGTCCGACGCCACGCCGTTCGAGGTACCCCGGCGGATAAGACTCGAGCACAAGGTCCGCCCCGTCGATGAGGCCGAGTAGCCGATCGGGCCCCTGCGCGGAGTCCAGGTCGATGACAACTCCCCGCTTGTTGCTGTGCGTGGTGGCGAACCGCAGGCCGTGTCCGCGGTGAAGGGGTGGTTGTCGGCGGGTGGCTGCGCCGCCGGGCGGCTCGACGAGGATCACATCGGCACCCATGTCGGCCAGCACGCGGCCTGCGACGCCTGCGACCCCGTCGGTGAGATCGATGACCCGTAGGTCACTCAGCGGAAGGGTCCCTTGGGGATTCATTGCCGTCCTTCGCGTAGCCGGGAGTTCGCCGTTGGCCGGCGTCATGTGGCCGTGCCGAATGCGAGCAGCGCAACACCGCGTCCGACCGTCGGCTCGTACCATCATCGACCGAGCGAAGCCGGTTCGACTGCCGCGAAGTCGCGAACGCCGTTTTCACGAGTTCCGTTCTCGACAAGCCTCGTTCACGGCGGGAAGGCCGTTTGATGACGGCAGACCCAGGCGGGCGACTCCGGTTACGGGATTCGCCGGTTCAGATCGGGTCGAATCCCGATATCAGCCAGCGGTCGTCGATCCTGTCGAGGGTGACGCGCACGCTGGAGTTGGTGCTCGTCGGCGGTTCCGTTCCGACGGTGACGGACTGGTTGACGAAGAGCAGGACAACGGCCTGGTTAGAGGTCGCCGACACCGATGCTGAGGCGGGGACGGTCGCTTGGGCCGTGATCACCTTCTGGATGGCGGCGGGTGCCACCACATCGTCGACAAGAGAGGAGTAGGAGTCGCGGAAGGTGCCGGTCATCCGATCCTTGGCGGCGTCGAGGTCGTTCTGCACCGTGTCGGGGTGATACGACAGCATCGCGACCGCGGCGTCGTTGGCCGCACGAACGGATTCGTCAGCAGCAGAGGCGGATTCGCCCTGCACTGCGCCGACGTACTTCAGATATCCGGCGATGACGGCAAGGGCGAACGGCAGTGCCAGCACAGCGACGTACCCGACTTTGCGCATGACGCGCGATGCGCCCGACCGGGAATCGGCCGTGACACGCTGTGAATTGTCATGTTCCACTTCGGCCGCCGTTGCGGCGTCGTCCTCCGCGTCGGTCTCGCTGTCGGCGAGATCACTGGTCGCAGTCATTCAATATGTCCTCGAATTATGTTGTTACTGAACGAATTGGATGTTGGCGACCTTGAGATCGGCGCCCACCCGTTGGACGTCGATGCGCATGCGCCAGGTGCGCGCGTCCCCCGGGGGTGCGTCGTTCGTCGACGTCTTTACCTGCACTGAGACGAGCACCTGGCCGTGGTCGCCTTGAAGTGATTCAAGGCCGGCCTCGGTGACCGCGCCCTCTGACTTGGACTTCGCCTGCTTGACGACATCGACGAACGGTTTCGCACGTTTCTGGAAGTCGTCTTGGAATGTGCCGGTTGCCGAATCGAGGATCCTTGCCACGTCGGAGTCCGCCCGTGTGTAGTCGATCGTGGTGAGGTTCAAGGCCGCCTGTCGACCGACCGTCACGAATCTCTGCTCTTCGGTCTGGCGTTGGTGGGCCCGGTAGTCGCGGTAGCCGAGCCAGCCGCCGAGGGCGGCCAACACAACGGCAGCCGCCATTGCGGCGGCGACGACGCGTCGCGCGGGAGTGTGTTGACGCGGCAGGTCACCCACTTCGACGCTGTCGCCGGCCTCGGGCCCGTCGGCCGAAGCCGGCGAGTCGGTCAGTTCGGCGGTGTCAGCATGTCTTGCCATGACTTGTCCTTCGGCGCATTGTCAGCCAGATCGGAACGTTTGTAGGTGTGCCCGTCTGGGCCTACGTAGGTTCCGGTGGCGGGGTTGTATTCCGCGACAGCCAACGGCGGGGGTGGCGCCTGCGCTTGGGGCTGCGGACCGTTGGGCGGTGGTGAATTCCCCTGCGCCGCTGGTTCGGTGGGCAATTGGGGGATGGCTTGCCCCGACGCCGTCGCATTCGGGTCGCCCTTCCAGTTGTAGCCGTCGTTGAGCGGCACGTACTGTTCGTTGCTCTCGCACATCTGCACCGTCGGGGCTCGCTTACCGGGCACCGTCAGGCATGGCAGGTTCCGCGCGCCGCGGACGTTGAACGGCGAATCCTGGGGCACGCGGCAGTACAGGTCGCCTGCTGGGCGGGCGGGCCAGTCAGTCGATGTCGGAGTGCGGCGCTGTTGTGCGGGCAGGAACCCGGTCGTGCATGGCGGTGGGAGGTTGAAGTTGAGATTGAAGCTGAGGTACCCGCCGGGATAGGGACGGTTCGAGTTGGCGTTGGCCACCGCCGTCCCCTGGGTGACGGCGACGCCCTGCGGTATCAACACGAGGAGCTGTTCGACCGCGGGCTGATATTCGAGCGCGACCTTGCCGACGGTGACCAGGTTGGCCAGGATCACCGGCAGGGTGGGACTGATGCGATCGAGCAGGCGCTGCGTCTCGGCTGCGGCCTGGCCGCCGTTGTCGATCAGCCCTGCGACTGCGCCGTCGTTGTCACGCAACTGCTGGGTGACCGTCTTCAAGTGTGCCGCCCATGCGTGGATCGAGTCTGCAGTGTCAGATTGTGAATCCAGGACCGGGGCGGATTGATCGATGAGCGTGGTGAGGGGCTCTAAATTCGCACGGGCATCTCGAGCGATCTGGGTGCTGCCCTTGACGATTCGGGACAGCTCGGGGCCAAGGCCGCCGAAAGCGATATCGGATTCGTCGATAACGGTCTTCAGGCTGTCGTGCGGAATGGCCTGCAACCCACGGTTCGCGCTGTCGAGCAGGTTGTCGATCGGTGGCGGAACGGAGGTGTTCTGCTTGGCGATCACGTCGCCGTCGCGCAATGGTGGCGACGTGGCGTCGCGTGGTAGCAGCGCGACATACTGCTCGCCGATGGCTGACTGACTGTGGACTTCGGCCTGCAGGTTGGAGGGAATGTCGATGCCCGACTGCAGGGACAGATTGGCCCGTACCCCGCCATGGCCGTCGGTGTCCACCGATTCGACCTTGCCGACCTTGGTTCCCCGATAGGTCACGTTGGCGCTCGGATACAGGCCGCCAGACGTCGGCAGATCCAGCGCCACGGTGTAGCGGCCGATGCCGAACATGGCGGGCAGTCGGATGTATCCGAGCGCCATCACGGTGCCCGCCACCAAGGCGATGACGGCCAACACCGCTAGTTGTGCGTAGATCCGCCGAGTCAGATGCATATCAGGGCCCCTGGTCGAGGTGGTAGGGGGCGATCAACGGATTGCCGTAGGTGTACGGGCTCGGCATCTGTCCGATCGTTCTGCCCCACTGCAATTCGAGTTTTGTGAGGTCGCCTTCGAACCTGGTGCCGGTGAAGAAACTCTGGTCCAGGCGGCTCAATGTGAGATCGATGGTGACCGAGAGGTTTCCGTAGTCGCCGCGCAACCAGTTCTGCAGTGTGTCGATGGGAAATGGAAATGCTGCCAGCATCCCCAGTGACCGGGTCAGCGCTGGACCGGCGTTGGCCAGCGATCGCACCACGGGGGCGAGGTCTTTCAGCTCGGCAACCAGGTTCACCTTAGTCTGGTTGACCGAGTCGGCCGCCACCGCGCTGAACTTACCGAGTTGGTCCAAGGCCTCGGCGAGGTGCTCACGCTCGTCTTTGAGTACCGAGAGCGCATCCGGGATGGTCTGCAGCGCGCGGTCCACCACCGGTCGTTGGTTGGCGAACGTTCCGGCAAGACGGTCCAGGCTGGTGGTCGCGTCGATGATGTCGCCGGTCTGCCCGTCGACGTACCCGACGAACCTGTCGAGCTGTTCGATCAAGCTACGCAGGTCCTTTTCTCGGCCGCGCAACGCCGTGCTCAACGTCTCGACGATGTCGTGCAGTTGCCCGACTCCACCCCCGTTGAACAACAGTGAGACGGCGGCCAAGGTCTGCTCGGTGGTGGGGTATGCCCCTGCGTTCTGCAGTGGGATCAGCGAACCTTGACGTAGGCGCCCCGTCGGCGGAACCCCCGCAGGCGGCGCCAGTTCGACGTGTTGCGATCCCAGAAGGCTGGTTTGGCCGAGCTTGGCCGTGGCGTTCTCCGGGAGCGACACATCGCCGTTGAGGCGAATCGTGACCAAGGCATGCCAGCCCTGCCTTTCGATCTTGGTCACCGTCCCGACGTTCACATCATCGACGCGCACCCGCGAATTCGGTTGCAAATTATTGACATTGGGCAATTGCGCCTGCACATCGAAGGATCCAGGGCCGTTGCCCTCGGTGCCCGGCATCGTGATCGAATTGAGGCCCCGCCACTGACACCCGCTCAGCAGGACGCCGACGAGTGCTGCGAAGACGACGGCTGCCACCGCAGCGGTCCGCGGTTTCGACGCCCTCACGAGCCCGCTCCCGCCGGCATCATCAAGCCTGGCAGGCCTGCGGCGGGATCCGTCGTCGCCGCGGGTGCCGGGACGGCGTCTGCGGGCGACGCGGACGGCGACGGCGCTTCGGCGGGCAGCGGCGCCTCGGCAGGCAGCGGGGTTTGCGGCCCGGCCGGGGCGGCGGCCGGCGTCGGCGCGCCAGGCGGGACGTAGTCCGGGCGCATCCAATCCTCGCTGTAGGTCACCTCGTTGGGCCGGGCAGCCTCGCCGATCGGCAGGAACGGCAGCAGCGGTGAGCCGTTGAAGCCGAGCGGACCAAGAAAGTTGTATTGCCGGTTCTTGACAATCGGCGCCAGGTACTGCACGCACAGTTTGGCCGATTGTTCGGCGTTGAGTCGCGACGCGGCTTGGATTGCGCCGCAAACGAAGTTGACTGGATTGCTGAAGTTGTTGCCCGACAACGCGCCGGTGACAGTGCCCTGTGACGGCTGATAGATGTTCAGGTAGTTCGACAGCGTCGTCGGAAAGACGTGCAATGCCTGCTTGAAGTCACCAGCGCTGTCACCAAGGGCCTGGGTGATTTCGGCGAGCTTGTCGAAAGTGATGCCGAGGCGGTCGTGATTCTCGACGAGGAAGGCGCTCAAGTCGCTGGACGCGCTGTTCAGATCTGCTACCGCGGCACCGACTTCGTTGGGGTCGTTGGCAAGTGAGCCGGTGACCGCGGCCAGATTCTGGTTGAGCTGACGCATGAGATCTGCGCTGTCATGCAGAGCCGACACCAACACCGAGAGGTTCTTGATCGTGCCGAAGATGTCGCCGGAGTGATCTCCCAGAATCGAAAGGGATTGGGACAGCTTGATCACAGTGTCTCTGATACTGGCTCCTTGACCGCGCAGGTTGTCGGCCGCGGTGTTGACGAACGCCCCCATCGTCGACACTCCACCCGGCTGGGTTGGCTGCAAGGTGTCGGTCAGCTTCTGTAACTGGATACGCAAGTCGTCGAATTCCACGGGTACCGCGGTTCGCTCCAGAGGGATCACCGCGTCGCTGGCCATGGCGGGCCCGGAGGTGTAGGCCGGCGTGAGTTGAATGAACCGAGCGCTGACCAGTGTTGGCGAAAGGACCACCGCCCGGGCGTCGGCGGGCACCTTGTACTTGCCGTCGACCCAGAAGGTCACCTTCGACCGTTGTGGTTGTGGCTCAATGGATTCGATCTTGCCGACCGGCACGCCGAGGATCCGGATGGTGTCGCCGGGAAAGATTCCGTTGCTACTCTCGAAGTACGCAGTCAGCGTTGTCTTCTTTGTTGGGCCTGTGGATCGCAAAACGGCGACGATCCCACCGATCAGCACGACGACCATCAGCAACGCCAGGCCGATTCGGGCATTCTTGGACAATGTCATGGCGTCGTCCCTCCCGACGGCGGAACTTCGTTCGGCGCGGGTACGTAGACCGGTGACGGGGTGGGGTCCACGCCCTCGGCCCCTGGCAGCGGCGGGCCTGGAGGCGGACCGCCGGGTGGTGGCGCGGGTGGAGGTTCGCGGTAGGGGTAGCACCCCGGACCGGGCAACGGCACGCCCGGCGGTCCGCATTGTTGGTCGCCCGGATTACCGGTGATGGCGTCGGGCACGGTGAGCCGCGGCTCACCACCTTGTCCGGTGCGAGGGAAGGGAATAGGCAGTGCCGGGGTGCCCGGTTGGCCGACCTGAGGGTCGGTGAGTTCCGACGGGAGTTTGACGTTGGGGTCCAACCCCAGATCCGAGAACGCTGCATCGATGAACGGTTGCAGGAACTGTCCGGGCAACAGGTTGGCGACGTAGGAATTGAACCAGGGGCCGGTCGACACCGACTCACCGAGTGACATCGCGAAGGAGTTCAGTTGCTTGATCGAGTCCTGCAACTGGGTCTTACGGTTGGCGACGATGGTCAGCACGCCGTTCAACTTGTCGATCGAGGGGCCTACCTGCTCGCGGTTGTCGGCCACGAATCCGGACACCTGCTGAGATAGTTTGCTCAGATTGCCCGAAACCTGGTCGAGTGCAGCGCTTTCGGAGCGTAGCTCGGCGAGCAGCGCGTTGGTTTGCCTGATCAGGGTGACCACTTGATCGGTGCGCCCGGCCAACACGTCGGTGGCCTTCTTGGCGTGTGCCAGCAGGGTGCGCAACCGATCGTCGCGGTTGTTCAGCGATTGAGAGAATCGCCCGAGTCCCTGGACGGCAACCTGCAACTCGGGTGGGGTGTTGGCGAACGTCTGCGCCAACGTGTCGAGGGACTGCGACAGCTGTCCGGTGTCGAGTTGATCGACGGTCGAGGTCAGGTCGCTGAGGGCATCGGTCAGTTGGTAGGGCGGGGTGGTCCGCTCCAGGGGTATGGGCCCGCTCAGATCGCCGCTGCCGCGCGGGGTGATTTCGAGCATGCGCGCCCCCAGCAGGCTCTTGGTCTTGACGGCCGCCTCTGTCCGGTCACCGAGGTGGGCACTGGAATCGACGCTGAAATCGACTCGAACGCGGTCTCCGTCCAGCGTGATGCCGGAGACCTTGCCCATTTCATTGCCCGAAACCTGCACGGGTGCACCGGGTGACAGGCCGCCCGCCTCGCTGAAGTACGCGACGTAGTCCTTCTGTCTGTTCACGAACGGCAAACTGCTGTACGACACCGTCAGCCACACCGCCACGAGGGTCAGCGCGATGCCGACCGCACCCATGGCAACGGGGCTGCGTTCGGAGAAGGATTTCATTTCGGCGCGCACCGCCCGCTGGACTGACCTGCAACCTTGACGAGCACGGGTTGTCCTCCCTTGCCGTTGAGTTTGAGGTTCAGATCGCACAGGTAGAACCCGAAGTAGTCGCCGTAGAGACCTTCGCGGCCCAGAATGCGGTACTTGTCCGGCAGCGTCTTGAGCAGGTTGTCGAAGTACTCGTGGTCGGCGACGATGATTCCGGACGCCCGGTCGTTCTCGGCGAGGATCTCTTTGACGGGCGGACGCGCCTGGGCCAGCAGGTCGGCAACCGTCCCGGCGGCCCCGTTGAGGTTGGCGATTCCGGCGGCGATACCGTCCTTGCGGGCGGCCAGGCCGTCGACGAGTTGCGACAGCGAGGTGATCGCCTTGTCGAACTGCTGGCTCTGGTCGGCGAGGGAACCGAGCACGGTGTTGAGGTTGTCGATGACCTGCCCGATGAGTTGGTCACGGTCGGCAAGCGTGTTGGTGACCGACGCGGTCTGAGACAGGAACGATCCGATCGTGTCGCCCTCACCTTGGAATGCGGCGATCAAATCGGCCGTCAAGCTATTGACCTGATCGGGATTGAGGGCCCTGAACAAGGGACGGAACCCGCCGATCAGCGCGTCGAGATCAAGTGCAGGCGCCGTGTGGTCGAGAGGGATGGTGGCCCCGGCAGGCAGCGTCCTGGTGCTACCGGCACCTTCGTCGAGCCCGAGGTAGCGATCGCCGATCAGGTTGTCCCAGCGGACCACCGCACGGCTGCCTTCGGTGAGCACGACCGACCGGTCGGTGCCGAACTCGACGGTCAGTGTCGCGTCGGGTTCCATGCTGATCTTCTTGACCTTGCCGACTTCCACGCCCGCGATACGTACGAAGTCACCGGATTTCAATCCGCTGGTATTGGCGAAGTGCGCACGGTAGACCGTTTCGTCGTCGAACCGCAGTTGAGCGAATATCGCCAAAAGGGCGAACACGCCGAACAAGCACACGATGGCGAACACGCTGAACTTCCACACAGCGCCTGCCAGGTTGTCTTTCACGGTCTCATTCCTTCGACTGCGGGGATCATGGCCGAGGCGCCGTCGCGTCGACGGGCGCGACATCGGGTGGGGTCCCGTCGACGGGCGCGACATCGGGTGGGGGCGGTGGCAACGCCTGGGCTGGGAGATCGCCGCCGCCCATCCCAACCGGGTGGCCGCGCTCGGCTCCTTCCATGCCGGCGGTTTGGCCACCGACGGCGAGGAC
>NZ_RARC01000014.1 GCF_003719305.1 Mycolicibacterium stellerae | reverse complement strand
ATGGTGGCCGCCCCGCCGGCGCCGGCAGCGGTTCCGGATGCCGCTCCGCCCGCCGCGCTGCCGCCCGCGCCCGCATATGTGCCGCAGCCCCCTGCCTACACGCCCCCTCCGGCATATGTTCCGCCGCAGCCGCAGGTCCCCGCCGTGCAGCCGGAGCCGCGGCTACGCGACAAGATCATCGAGCGCATCCCGATCATCAACAGGTTCCACGACCCGCAGCCGATGTACCCGACCGGCTAGCACCGCGAGCGACCTGGGAGCACGGCGACACGCAGGGAAACCACGTACAAAGGTGGTCTTTCGCGCTCGAGTCGATCTGTAGATGACGCGGAAAGCCAACGTAGGAAGCCTGTTTGCGTAACGTCATCGAACTGGCGGGGCACCGTACCCCTGGCCGTCACTGTCCCGAAAGGCGACTTGACGACACTCGGCCGTGTCTGTGTCGCCAACCCGCCGCACGGTGCTCAAGGGCGCGATTGCCCTTGCGGTGCTGCCCGTCGCGGGATTCACCACCGAGCGTCGTCGCAGCCCGGTCCTTGCCGACCCGTTCACCCTTGGCGTTGCGTCGGGCGAGCCTACGGCCGACGGCGTGGTGATCTGGACTCGGCTTGCACCATCGCCATTGGCCGACGACGGCCTTGGTGGCATGCCGGCTGGCGCCGTCGACGTGGAATGGGAAGTCGCCACCGACGACCGCTTCATCCGCGTGGCCCAGCGTGGAATTGCCACGGCAGCACCGGAGTTGGCGCACAGCGTGCACGTCGAGCTGACAGGTCTGCGATCCGGCGCGCACTATTTCTATCGGTTTCGCGCCGCAGGCCATGTCTCGCCGACGGGTCGGACACGCACCGCGCAGGCACCGGGGTCGCTGGCGCCGATGACAATATGTTTCGCGTCGTGTTCGAACTATGAACAGGGTTGGTTCACCGCATACCGCCGGCTAGCAGACGACCACCCGGATCTTGTTGTGCACCTTGGCGACTACCAGTACGAGTACGCGGCGGGTGGCGGCGGCGGCCCGCGTCGACATGTCGGGCCGGAAACGGTGACGCTTGCCAACTACCGGCAGCGGTACGCCCAGTACAAGACCGACCCGGATCTGCAGGCGGCGCACGCGGCCGCGCCGTGGCTGGTGGTGTTCGACGACCACGAGGTGGCCGACAACTGGGCGGGCGACGCGCCGTCGGTACCCCAGCCCGGGTTCCTGGATCGACGGGCTGCAGCGTTGCGGGCCTATTACGAGAACATGCCGCTGCGCCGGTCTGCGATGCCCGTCGGCATCGACATGCGGCTCTATCGACGCGTGCACTGGGGCGACCTGGCCACGATCCACATGCTCGACACCCGCCAGTACCGCGACGACCAAGCCTGCGGCGACGAGATCCGGACCGACTGCACCGAGCGACTCGATCCGGCTCGCACACTGACCGGTATCGAGCAGGAACGCTGGCTGCTCAACGGGTTTCAGCAGTCGCGAGCACGGTGGGATGTGCTGGGGCAACAGGTG
This sequence comes from Mycolicibacterium stellerae, assembly GCF_003719305.1. GTDB lineage: Bacteria > Actinomycetota > Actinomycetes > Mycobacteriales > Mycobacteriaceae > Mycobacterium > Mycobacterium stellerae. Next base: position 155,077 of record NZ_RARC01000014.1, on the reverse strand, counting down.
TTCTTCTCGCAGGTGGACCTGACGCCGGGCCAGGGTCGCGGGGTCAACCCCGACGCATGGGACGGCTACACCGCGAACCGCGACCGGATCGTCGCAGGCATCGTCGACTCACCGGTTCGCAACGCCGTCGTTCTGACCGGCGACGTCCATTCGCACTGGGCGGCCGAGGTGCACGAGAAGGCCGACGACCCGTCGTCACCGGTAGTGGCGACCGAATTGGTGACGACTTCGATCAGCTCGGGTGGCGACGGTTCCGACGGGCGCGACGAGACGTCTGCGGTGCTCGCCGAGAACCCGCACATCCGCTACTTCAACGGCCGCCGCGGTTACGTCCGGATGCGCGTCGCCTCCGACGAGTTGCGAGCCGACTTCAGGGTGGTGCCCTATGTCTCCCGGCCCGGCGCGCCGGTCCGCACAGGGGCGTCGTTCGTCGTCGGCGACGGTGAGCCTGCATTGCATTCGATGTGAGCGCTAGCGGCGCTCGAAATGTTGATAGTCCTTGGGGTTTCGCCAGTTGCCACCCCAGCGCCAGCCGCGGTCGGTGAAGGCTCGCACGGCAGGGTCACCCGCGTGCAGGATTCCCGGGTCGGTGCGACGGCGGTCGAGGTACGGCCCGGCCGTCTTCGGCTGGATGTCGCCTCGGCTGTCGATGAACGGATTGATCAGCGGGTTGATGTCGACCGCCCGGCCGTAGGCATGCAGGGCCCACGCGCGACCGGAGGGCAGCAGCCGGCAGTTGAACGCCGAGGTGTTGTTGTCCTCCATCGACAGCTCGTCCTCGGCGCCGGGGTAGCGGGCGACCGCCTGCATCTTCGCGATCGGATAGCCCATTCGGTGCAGTTGGGAGAAGATCGCGATGATGTCGTCGACCACGTCCTGGTGCACGACGAGCTCGCCGCGGTGCGTCTGCCCGTCAAAGCCGACGTAGTCCACCTCGACCCGACGCAGCAGTTGCGGACCGACAGGGCAGCCGGGCCGCCACGTCGCGCCGAGTTCGGCCGCAGTGACCCGGTGAACGGCCGCAGGCATCGGTGCCGGCGACGTGCTCGTCGGCGGGGGAGGTGGCAAGGTCGGCGACCGTGTCGTCGTGGTGGGCGACGAGGTCGGTTCTGCCTGCTGCGGTGCGGCCGGAGGGTGGCACTGCAACAGGGTGGCACTCATGGTGGTCAGCACCACCATGTTGGCGATTCGCCGATAATCCCTGATGGCCCAACGATAACGGGCGCCAAAACCAGGCGGTTGAGGCACGGTCAGCGGCCGCGAGCGCTGCAGCGAATCTTTGCCACGCCTTCCCACGACTGCAGGACGTGTGCTACCTGCGGCCCAGGTTGGTGGACTCGTCGCGGCAATCAGTAGATCGCGCAAACGTGCGCCGCGTTGCTGAAGTGGTACAGAAAGAACTTGCAGCAGCGTCAATTCTGGCTAGGCCGGCGGTTGCGCTGGATTCCAGCTAATCGCATTGCCGACGTGCGTCACGGATGCGCCGCCGAAAGCCGGGTGCAACACCGTCTTCCGGGCCTATGCTCAACTGCATCCGAGCAAATGTTTCCGCACAGGGTGCGCAAGAACGGCTATCGCAGGGAGGAAGGCTGGAGAGCCAGCAGATCGACCACCGGATGACCGGAGAGTGGTTCCGCCGATTGGTAGAGCATGCCCCAGACGCCATCCTGGTGGTGGCAAACGAGCGCCTCCGCTACCTGAATGCCATTGCGGTGCAATGGATGGGCGCGCAGTTTAGCGACGAGTTGATCGGACGTCACATCACTGGAGTTCTCGCACCGGACGCGATACCGCAGATGCGGTCGGCCAACGCCGTGCTGCGGGAGATCGGTGAGGCGTCCGATCCCTACGAAACGCAGCTGCTGCGTAGCGATGGAGCGATCCTGACCGTCGAGGCGGTGTCGGTGCTGACGCTATGGGGCGGCGAGCCGGCCCACCAGATCGTCCTGCGCGACGGCGGCGCCCTCGTGGCGACGCGACGCTTCGACGCCATCCTGGCGTCGCTCGATGAAGGCGTGATCGTGGTGCGGCTCGACGGCCGAATCAAGCTCATCAATGCGGCGGCGATCCGGATCTACGGCCTCGGGGCAGATGCGACTGTCGGTGACTTCGCAAGGGAGGCCGCGGCGGTGGCCGTCTACGACGCGCGCGGTAACCCGGTAGCGCCCCAACTGCGTCCAGGGGTGCGCTTCGAAGGCAAGGTGGTCGAGTGCTCCGGGCAGGTGTACGGCGTCGACATGCCCACCGGCGAGCGCAAGTGGCTGCGCACCGGCGTGCGGTTACTCGATTCCGGCGACCCCGATTCGGATGTGCTGGTCTCGTTCTCCGACATCACCGCGGAGCGTGAGGATTTCGATCGCCTTGTCTACCAAGCCAATCACGATCCGTTGACGGGACTGCCCAATCGCGCGTTCGTGTTGCGCAAGATCAGTGAGGCGTTGGCGTCCCCCGATTGCGGGCAGTTGCGTGCCGTGTTGTTCATTGACGTCGACGACCTCAAGACCACCAACGACACGCTGGGCCACGACGCAGGCGACGAACTGCTGAATGCAGCGGCGACGCGTTTGCGTCAGGCCGTCGGTTTGACGGATGTCGTGGGGCGGCACGGCGGCGACGAGTTCGTACTCCTCATCTACGGCGATGCCACCCGCGCTGAGCTCGACCATCTGGTGAGCCGGCTACGGGCCCGGCTCGCGGCGCCCGTCGCCATCGTCGATACGTCCGTGTCGATCCGCGCGAGCGTTGGCATCGTCGAGGTGGAGCGCGACGACGGCCGAAGCGCGGAGGCGATTCTGCGCGACGCGGACCGCGCGATGTACGAGGCGAAGCGGGCAGGCCGCGGTCAAGGCCGCTGACGCGCCACCTCGCGCTCAGAGGTCGCTCGGGTCGTCCGGCACGTCCACGGCGTGCTCGGCGAGGGCCTCCAGCGGCACCACGTCGAGGGTGCGCTCGTGTGTGGACGCCATCACCACCGGTGCGGCGCGGCCGTCCTCGTAGGCCCTCAGCCAGTTCGCGGCGGTGACGCACCAGCGGTCGCCGGGCACCAGGCCGGGGAAGCGGTATTCCGGACGCGGCGTCGACAGGTCGTTGCCGATCAGGCCCTGGTGTTCGAGGAACTCGGCGGTCATCACCGCGCAGATGGTGTGCAGGCCGACGTCCTCGGGTCCAGAAGAGCAGCAGCCGTCGCGATAGAAGCCTGTGAGCGGGTCGGTGCCGCACGGCTCCATCGGTGTTCCCAGCACGTTCAGATCCGGCATCGGCTCAGTATCGCCTGATGACTAGTGTCGTGTCTCATGCCAACCGTCACGCCTGTCGCAGGCAAGCCCAATTTGCTCATCGGCGGCTACCACCTCGCTGACCTCGGCTACGCCGCGAGCGAGTTCTTCATCTCCGGGACAGCGTCGCCCTATGCGGGTGAAGGCGCCGCCGGTGAGGCGGAGTACACGACCCGGATCGTTGCGCTGACGCCGATCGACGAATCGGCATTCAACGGCACCGTCCTCGTCGAGTGGCTCAACGTGAGCGGCGGGATCGACACGCCCGCCGTCTGGATGATGGCGCACCGCGAGATTGCCCGCGCGAGTTATGCGTACGTGGTGGTCTCGGCGCAGAAGGTCGGCGTCGACGGAGGGGTAACCATCACCGGCATGGACATGTCGCTGAAAAAGCAAGATCCGCAACGGTATTCGAGTCTCAACCATCCCGGTGACGCATACGCCTACGACATCTTCAGCCAGGCGGGCAAACTGGTGCGGGATGCGAAGGCCGATATCCTCGGTCGGCTCGAGCCCGAACGCTTTGTCGCGGTGGGGGAATCGCAGTCGGCGATGTTCCTGACGACGTACATCAATACGGTGGACCGGATCGCGGGCGAGTACGACGGCTTCCTGGTCCACTCCCGCTTCGGCGTCGCGGCACCGCTGGACGGTGTGTCCGCGTTGGAGTCTCTGCAAGAGGGCACGTCGGATCCCGCGCCGTTCCGGTCTGATCTGCGTGTTCCGGTGATGAACGTCATCACCGAGACCGACCTCGTCGGTGCAGTGCTGGCGGGCTACTACCGGTCCAGGCAGCCCGACAACGAGCGGCTGCGGACGTGGGAGATCCCGGGCACCGCGCACGCCGACGCCTACACCATCGCGGTCGGCTTCATCGACAACGGTTCTGCGCCCATCGACCAACTCGCCGCGGCGTATGCCCCGACCCAGATGCTGATGGGTCAGGACATGGGCTACTACATCAACTTCGCCCCTGCGCATCATTACGTCCTGCAGGCGGCGATTGCCGGCCTCGACAACTGGGTCCGCACCGGCACCGCGCCGCCGAGCGCGCCCCGCATCGAGATCGGCGAAGGGGATCCACCGCCGCTGCTCCTGGACGCGAACGGGATCGCCAAGGGCGGCGTTCGCACGCCGTGGGTCGACGTGCCGATCGCCCGGACTTCGGGGGTCGCCGAGAGCGACAACGTCCTGGCGCACCTGTTCGGTTCGGGGGAGCCGTTCGACGAAGCGACGCGCGACCGGCTGTATCCCGGCGGCAAGGGCGAATACCTCGAACGCTTCACGGAGTCCCTCGACGCGACGATCCGCGCGGGGTACCTGGTGCGGGCGGACCGGTCGGAGATCCTCGAGCTCGCCGCCGCGACGTATTAGCTCGCCGCCGCGACGTATTGGGACGTACTAGACGGTGAACTTGACGGCGCGCATGCCGTCACGCCGCGCCGCCTCGGTGAACTCCTCGAGGCTCGGCATCCTGTTGTCGCGGAACTGCAGCCCCATCATGCGCTGCGCCTTCTTCGCTCCGTAGGACTCTGCGACACGGTGGGCCAGGTCGGCGACGGTCGCGGGGTCGCGGATGAGTTCGCCGCGCATGGTGGTCTTCTTCCCGTCCCAGAGCACCTCGGCGTTGGCGCCGTCGCGGAAATTGGCCGTCCAGCCTGCGCTGGCCAGCGCGTAGAGGGTGCCGTCGACCTGGTGTGCACTGACCGGAACCGAATACTTGCGCCCGCTCTTGCGGCCTGTGAAATTGAGCACCATCATCTGCCGCCGAAGGCTGCCGCCCAACGGCGTACCCAGCAGGAACTTCACGGCGGGGTTGACGGCTCTCAGGAGCCCCTCAGGCGGGTGCGAGATGCTGACCGCAGGCGACTGATCTGTCATGGCGCTACGGTATGACCTCACGGGCGCGTGGTGTGCCGAACCGCCGAACACGCTGCACCACAGCTAACTTCGATGACGAAGTAATTTGTCATGGCGGGTAGAACGTTAAGCGGGCGTGCGAAACGGGAACATATCCATAGCCGCACATCGAACCGTGGCGCCATCGCATGTCGGGAAACGGGAAGGATTGTGAATGACCTCCGCGCAGGGCGGCTCGCGGCTGGGCACGCGATTCGGACCGTATGAGCTGCAGGCGCTGATCGGTGTCGGCGGCATGGGCGAGGTGTACCGCGCGTACGACACCGTCAAGGAACGCATGGTCGCGGTGAAGCTGCTGCGCGCGGAGATGGCTGCGGACAAGAGCTACCAGGCGCGATTCCGGCGCGAATCGCGGATGGCCGCGCGGTTGCAGGAACCGCACGTCATCCCGGTGCACGACTTCGGCGACATCGACGGCACGCTGTACATCGACATGCGGCTGGTCGAGGGCGCGAGCCTGAAGGACGAGCTGCAGGCGAACGGCCCGCTGGAGCCGCGGCGAGCGGTGTCGATCATCGCGCAGGTGGCAGCGGCGCTGGACGCCGCGCACGCCGACGGGCTGGTGCACCGCGACATCAAGCCGGAGAACGTGCTGCTGACGCCGGACGACTTCGCATATCTCGTCGACTTCGGGATCGCGCACGGTGAAGGCGATGCGAGCGTCACGTCGACAGGCTTGATCATCGGGTCGTGTGCGTACATGGCCGCGGAGCGGTTTGCGGGCGGCCGCGTCGGCCCGGCGGCCGACATCTATTCGTTGACGTGTCTGCTGTATGAATGCCTCACCGGCAGGGCGCCTTTCGACACCGGCGGCGATTTGCGACAGCTGATGAGCGCGCACATGTTCTCGCCGCCACCACGACCGAGCATCATGCGACGCGGTATCTCGCGGTCATTCGACGACGTCATCGCCCGAGGTCTGGCGAAGAAGCCATCGGACAGGTACGCGACGGCCGGGGCGCTGGCCAAGGCGGCCAACGCGGCCGTGGGTGCGGTGGAGGTACCGCGGCCGCCGCTTCCTGTGCCGAACCCGCCGACGAACACGAGGCAGTTCTCGGCGATCTACGAGAATCCGTCGGGCACCGGGTTCACGCCCTATCCGGCGCAGCTGCCGCCTTCTGCGCCGCCGAGGCCGCCCGCCCCCCGGCGGAGGCGTTTCGGCAGGACACAGGTGGCGCTGGCGGCCGCGGTGATCGTGCTGTTCGGGGTGGCCGCTGTGCTGGCGTCGCTGTTGATCTCCAGCGGCGACGACAGCGGCGCGACCCAGCCGACCACGCTGGCGGTGCCGCCGTCGGCGACCACGACGACCGAGACGGTCACCACGACGTCCGGGTCGCCGACCCCCACGTCGAGCACGACGCCGACCCCCACGTCGAGCACGACGCCGACGACGAGCGCGGCGGCCCTGGCCGGGATGACGGGGACAGACGGCCAGGGCTTCGTCGGCCACACGACCCGCTGCGACCCGGGCAGTTCGCTTGTCACGGCGATCCAGACGGCACAGTCCATGGCGGTGGTGTGCGAGACGTCCTCGGGGACGTATCAGTACCGGGGTGAGCGGTTGCGCGACGGGGCGAACATTCAGCTCGACAACGCCACGCCCGCCGGCGGCGGGTTCAACGTCACCAATCCGGCCGATGGCGCCCGTTACGAGGTGCGGCCCGACCGCCTCCGGATCCTCAGCAATGGCGGGGTCGATTCCGACGAGCCGGCGCTGCAGTACGGGTCGCGGTGAGCCGCCGCGAACTTGCGGTCGTCAGGTGCCCGCCTCACGGCGACAAAGTCGCCCGCGGTTAGCCCGTCTCAATTCGACCGACTTTGTCGCCAAGAGCCGGGCACTCATCTGCTCAACTCCGTGGGATAGGACGGGTAACCGCGCCGAGATCGGACTGTTTAGCTCCGCCGAGATCGGGCGACCCTCGCGCCATGGGACAACCCAACGATCCACCGGCCACGCCGAAGGACGCGTCCAAGGCGACCGAGGAGCAGCGGGAGCTGCAGGAGGACCTCGACCACCAGAACGACGATCCGGACGCTCCGGGCGGCCATCAGACCCGAGAACAGGTCGCCGACGAGACCTGATCGGTGCCTTGACACACGCGCAGACAATCTCGGCAAACGTGGTGTAGCTTCAAGCAACACATCAGCGCGGGTTCGCGTGCCGAGGAGTAAACGCGGTGGATGCGACACCATTCGGGCAATATCAGCTCCAGGAGCTGATCGGCCGGGGCGGAATGGGCGAGGTCTACAGGGCCTTCGACACCAGGACCGACCGGATCGTCGCGCTCAAAGTACTGCCGTCACACCTGGCCCGCGACGCTGTCTTCCAGCAGCGATTCCGGCGTGAATCGCAGGCCGCAGCGGGTATCAACGAACCGCATGTGGTGCCGATCCACGGCTTCGGCGAGATCGACGAGAAGCTCTACTTGGATATGCGGCTGATCGACGGCCGCAACCTCGGGGCCATGTTGGGCGAGGACGACGACAAAAAGCCGCTCAAACCCGCGCTGGCGGTGTCGATCATCGACCAGGTCGCTGCGGCTCTCGACGCCGCGCACGAACTCGGCCTCATCCACCGCGACGTCAAGCCTTCCAACATCCTGGTCACCAAGAACGACTTCGCCTACCTGATCGACTTCGGCCTGGCGCGCACCGCGGGCCAGCAAGGCTTGACCACCGCGGGCAGCACGCTTGGCACGATGGCCTACATGTCGCCCGAGCGGTTCGAGGGCGGCGAGGTCGATCCTCGCTCGGACGTCTACGCGCTGACCTGCGTCCTCTACGAGTGCCTGACCGGCCAGCGGCCGTACCCCGTGGACAGCCTCGAGCAGCAGATCGCCAAGCACATCAGCGCGCCGGTGCCGAAACCCTCTGCCATCAACGCCAGGTTGGCGGCATTCGACGAGGTCATCGCCAAGGGCATGTCGAAGAAGCCGGGTCGGCGCTATCAGACCGCGGGTGAGATGGCCGCCGCAGCGCGCAAGGCGCTGAGCGTGCCGGTGCGAACAACCGGCTCCGGCAGGCATTCGGCGAGCCGGGTCAACCAGAAGCCGCCTCGCAGTGGAGTGTCCGCGAAGACCCTCGCCATCTTGGGTGCCGCGGTCCTGCTGGGTGTGGCGCTGGTGTTCGGGGCGTGGCAGCTGTGGGGCGGCCGTGACGGCGGTGGCCGATCCGCGGAGCCGCCGTCGACGTCGGCGACGCCGCAGCCATCCGACGACGGGCTGGTGCCTGCGATCGCGGCGACACTCCCTGCCGAAATCAGGGACTCGGGCCGGCTGACGATCGGCGTCAACGTCCCCTATGCGCCAAACGAATTCAAGAACTCGGCAGGCGACATCGTCGGTTTCGACGTCGACCTGATCAACGCGGTGGCCAAGACGCTTGGACTCCTTCCCGAGTATCGGGAGTTCCTGTTCGAGGACATCATTCCGACGGTGCAGCGCGGGGAGATCAATGTCGGGATGTCGTCGTTCACCGACACGCTCGAGCGTCAGGAGCAGGTCGACTTCGTCACCTATTTCGAAGCGGGGACGTTGTGGGCGCAGCGCACCGGGTCGGGCGTCGACCCGAACGCGGCGTGCGGGCTGCGGGTCGGCATGACGCCCGGCTCGACCCATGAAACCGTCGAGATTCCCGCCAAGAGCGATCAGTGTGTCGCGGCCGGGTTGCCGCCGGTGCAGGCCGTCACCTACGCCAGGCAGGACGAACTGACCTCGGCTCTGATCAACGGCGAGATCGACGCGATGTCGGCGGACTCCCCGGTTACCGGGTTCGCCATCAAGGGCAGCGGTGGCGCGCTGGAACCCGCTGGCGAGCAGTTCGACACCGCGCCCTACGGCTGGCCGGTGCAAAAGGATTCGGGGCTGGCCGAATCGCTGAGGCAGGCACTCGAGCACGTCATGTCGACCGGCGAGTACAAGGCGATCGCCACCAAATGGGGTGTGGACAAAGGCATGATCGCCAAACCGGTCATCAACGGCGCGATCAGCTAGACGCGACGTACGACGGCGCCTGATTTCGCCGACTGGTTGCCACCCTGTACTCTTAGAGGCAACGTTGGCGCTCAACGAAGCTTGCCAACAGCGTCGTGGATCACTTCCCAATCGTGCACACAGCACAAGGTTTTCTCACGGCGATCGATATTGCCCACCGGCAATCTCGCCAGACTTGTGCTCGCTCGTGCCGATCAATCGCGCAAGCGAAGTGCAACCCAATGCCTGAAAGGCACTCGCAATTACTACTCAACAATCCTTTGCTGATCTCTGCGTCGACGACAAGCTGATCCAGTCGCTGGCCGCGCGCGGAATCCTCACCCCTTTCCCGATTCAGGAGAAGACGCTTCCCGATACGCTCGCCGGTCGAGATGTGCTGGGCCGCGGCAAGACCGGCAGCGGCAAGACGCTTGCATTCTCCATCCCGCTGGTCACTCGGCTTGCAGCCATGCAGCGGCGTGGTCGGCCAACCGCGCTGGTGCTCGCGCCCACTCGTGAGTTGGCGACCCAGATCGCCGCGACCCTTCAACCGCTGGCATCCGCCCATCAGCTCAAGGTCACCACCATCTTCGGCGGCGTTCCGCAGAACCGTCAGGTGTCGGCACTGCGTTCCGGCGTCGACATCGTCGTGGCCTGCCCGGGCCGGCTCGAAGACCTGATGCGGCAGCGCGTCATCAACCTCGACTCCATACAGGTCACCGTTGTCGACGAGGCCGATCACATGGCTGACCTCGGCTTCTTGCCCGGCGTGACCCGGATCCTTGCGGCCACACCCGCGGGCGGGCAGCGCATGATGTTCTCCGCGACGCTGGACAACGGCGTCGACAAGCTCGTCAAGCGGTTCCTGCACAACCCGGTGACGCACTCCATCGACGAGGCGCACTCTCCGGTGCCGGAAATGACTCACCACGTGTTCCACGTGACGGGCGTTGCGGCCAAGAAGGAACTGGTGCAGCAGCTCGCCTCCGGTACCGGACGGCGGATCCTGTTCATGCGCACCAAACATCAGGCCCGCAAGCTGGCCAAGCAGCTCACCGAATCCGGGGTGCCATCAGTTGACTTGCACGGCAACCTTTCTCAGAACGCACGCGATCGCAACCTGGCCGCGTTCAGCACTGGCGAAGCGCGTGTGCTTGTGGCCACCGACATCGCCGCGCGCGGTGTGCATGTCGACGACGTCGAACTCGTCGTGCACGTTGACCCTCCGGTCGAGCACAAGGCCTATCTGCACCGGTCCGGCCGGACGGCACGGGCCGGAAATTCGGGCGATGTGGTCACCGTCGTGCTGCCTGAGCAGCGCAGGGACCTGAACGCACTGATGCGCAAGGCGGGGATCAACGTCCGCCCGCAAGAGGTCGTCGCGAATTCGGCCCCGGTGACCGCGCTGGTCGGCGAGGTCGCTCCGTTCAAGGCTCCTCCGCGTCGTCCGAACCCGCCCGCGAACGCTACTGCCGCGAATACATCCGGCGGCCCGCGTCGCAGGCGCGCTTCAGGTAATGCGGGTAATGGCGGCGCTGCGCGCGGTCAGCATCGCAACTCCGCAGGCCGTCGGCGCAGCGTTTCACGCTGAGCCGGACGCCGACCTCGCAAACATCGGGTGCTCGGCGCGGGCGGCGAGGACGATGTCCTCTGCCGTCCTGAACGCGTCGGTGTCCCGGTGGACCGAGAAGACTGCCAGCCCGGCGGCGCGTCGCAGCAACATGACGGCGAGCGCTGTGCTGGTCTGGCACGGCACCACCAGGAGTCGCGCGCAGGCACGAATGCCGGTCACGGTCATCACGCGTTGCGGGCGGGTGTTGCGGCTGCGAACGGCGGCATTACCGCGGTAGTTGAGCGAGTCGAGATCGGGCACACCCTCCAAGGGTGACCAGTTGACGCCGATATCGATGACTTGGCCCAGTCGACTTTCCAGCGCCTCGATCAGCTCGGGAAGTTCCTTGGCGACCGACGATGTGTACGGCCACCAGCCACCGTCCAGCGCGCCGCCCAGTTCGGATACCAGCGTGAGCCGCGTGCGGCCGGACATTTGCCGCCGATTGTGTTCGTGCGCAGAGGTTTTCGTACTCGAGCCAGCGCGATCCATGGGCGATTCCCTCACTTCGAGCTGGGCCCGACGCGCGAATGCGTGCGGTTGGTGCACTATCGACGGTACACCTGCGGGTATACCGAGCGCGCGCCGTCTGACCCGTCACGGCGGGGGGCGTGCTCACTTCGACGGTGAAATATGCGCTGGCGCAAGCAAAAACGCGACACGAGGACCCGCAGGCGGCGTTCCGATGCCCCGGGTGTACCGTTGAATAGGTTGGAAACCCAGCCAGTCCGGAATGCATCAGCTGGCATCCGCTGATTTGCCGAGCAACCGCTCATGTCGGACACGCCGGTAACAACCGTCATCGGAGTTACCTTGAGCGCTCCGCGCCTGCTTCCATCGCTGGTTCCCCCTGTTCGAGTGCAGTACGCGTCTCGCCGCGCAGATATAGGCATCCTCACTCCGTATCCGCCCACCCTTGGCGGGCTGGCGACGTCCAGCGCTGCCCTTTCCGAAGCGTTGAGAGCGCACGACACCGACGTCCACGTGATCCGCGTGGCCGACGGGTTGCCGTCGTCTCAGGCTGACGTGGTCGCAGAGCTGGTCAACGACTCGGCGACGTCGGTCGCGGGGTGTATCGACCTGCTGAACCGGGGCAACGTCGCGATCATCCAGTATGACTACGGCGTGTACGGAGGTATCGACGGGAACGACGTGGTGGACGTCATCCGCGGGCTGCGCGTTCCGTCGATCGTGGTCGTGCATACCGTACTGAAAACACCGACGCCACATCAACATTCGGTCCTTGCCTGGATCGCGGGCGCGGCCGATCAAGTGGTCGTCATGTCCGAGGTTGCCAAGCAGCGGCTGTGTGAAATCTATGGCGTCGATCGGCGCAAGGTCACGACGATCACGCACGGGGCGGTCGTCCCGAACGAACCCGCGGTGAAGCGCCCGAGCAGACCAACTATCTTGACGTGGGGACTACTGCGGCCGGGGAAGGGCATCGAGCGCGTGATAGAGGCGATGAGTTCGCTTCATCACCTGCCGGGCCGGCCCCGATACATGGTCGTCGGCCCGACGCACCCGGATGTGCTCGCCGAAGAAGGCGAGGCGTACCGCGACGCCCTGGTGGAGCAAGTTCGTCGGGCCGGAACGGCGCATTCGGTGGTCTTCGACGCTCGCTATTTCAACGGGGCGATGCTGACTGCGCTCATCCAGTCTGCGGCTGTCGTCGCTCTGCCCTACGACTCCGCCGACCAGGTCAGCTCTAGCGCGCTGGCGGACGCCATCGCGGCGGGCAGGCCCACCGTGGCCACCGCTTTCCCGCACGCCGTCGAAGTCCTCCGTAACGGCGCAGGCACGTTCGTCGACCACAGCGATCCCGACGCATTGGTGACGGCGCTGCGGGACATACTGACGCAGCCACGCCTCGCCGGCTCGATGGCCGCCGAGGCCCGCGGGTTGGCGCCAGACATGGCTTGGCCGGTGGTGGCGGGTGAGTATCTACGTGTGGCGCAACGGCTTATCGCCGAGCGGCCGGCTGCGACATGACCTCGTGCGGATAGGCATCGTCGCGGTGTTGAAACGACAGGATGCTCGGATTGAGCACGACGCCATCGCGGATCTCGATTGCCCTGGCGATAGTCGGGGTCGCGTTCCACGCCGAGGGCCCGGCGAGGATGGTGTCGATGTGCGGTAGCAACGCCTCGCTGATCTCCCACGTCGCCGAGTTCCACAGATACGACGGGCTGTGGTCCACCGCGTAATAGTGGATACCGCCCGCCATCTCGACCATCGGCTCTGTGAACGAGGTCGGTCGCGCCCAGTCGAATCCCATACCGGTGTCACATGAGACGTCGATGATCAGGCTTCCAGGGGTGAAGGACGCCAGGTCGTCCTCGGTGACGAAGATCAGTGGTGCGTCGGGGTCCTGAAGTACACAGTTGACGACGATGTCGTTGTCGGCGAGGAAACGGGCCACCGGGATGACACCGTCGTCCGGGGTGTCCGCCCAGGTCCGCTCCGGCGTTTCGTCGTCGCGCCCCATCTGAACGATCTGGGTCGAATGGATCGGCGAACCTACGGCGGCCACCTCCCGATTGGTCAGCACGCGCACGTCGTCGACGCCGTGCGCGTTCAGCGCGGTGACCGCACCGCGAGCGGTGGCGCCGAAACCGATGACGGCCGCGCGCAGCCGTCGGCCGTAGCTTCCGGTGATCCCGATCAGTTGCATGGCGTGCAGCACGGAGCAGTAGCCCGCGAGCTCGTTGTTCTTGTGGAAGACGTGCAGGCCGAAACCACCGTCGCCCTGCCAGTGATTCATCGCCTCGAAGGCGATCAACGTGAGCCGTCGATCTATGGCGATCTGCGTGAGCGCCGAATCCTGGACGCAATGTGGCCAGCCGAGGACGATCTGTCCCGTTTTGAATTCCGCCAGGTCCTCGGCCTGCACCTTGGGTAACAGAACGACGTCGCATTCGGCGATTAGTTGTTCTCTGGTGCCGATTCCACCGACGAGTCGAGCCAGTTCGCCATCCGTCGCGCCGAAATCCGAGCCGTACCCGTGCTCGAGGAATACCCGCGCCAGGATCCGGGGATCGATCCTGCTGAGATGCGCAGGGTGAATGGGCAGCCTGCGCTCGTTCGGCTTACGCGAACGAGCGAGGACCCCAAGCGAAAGCTGTTGCTCGTCAGCGCTTCTTGTCATGAAACAGAGCCTGGGCGGCAGAATCCTTGGCCGCTGACTTCTCGTTCTTGGCGGCGCGCTTCTCTTTCAGTGATTTTCCGGACTTCTTGGACATGGCTTGTCGAGGAGACTTATCAGACATCGCTCGCCCCTTGATCGTGGGGGCCTGGGTGGTCCCGATTCGTTTGACCTTACCCCTTCGGTTTGCCCGGCAGCCGCCGGCGAACACCACGTTGCCGCCGAGCGTGATGGCCCGTAAGCTGGGGATACGCCGACGCGCTGCCGTCCTCTTTCGATTTCGGCCGGTGATCCGCAATAACTTGGGTTGTCACAACAGCCCCTCCCCAGCCGGACCGGATCGACAGGACATCCATGGCCATCGCCGACATCGCTGCCTACGCGCATCTGACTGAATCCGACATCGAGGCCCTCGGGAACGAACTCGACGCCATTCGGTGCGACATCGAGGAGTCGCTCGGTGAGCGGGACGCCGCCTACATCCGGCGCACCATCAGGTTCCAAAGGACGCTCGAGGTCGCGTCGCGACTGCTCATCGGCTGCAGCCGGTCACGAGTCGGCTGGGCCTTGGGAACCATGTCGCTGGCCTTTGCCAAATGCGTCGAGAACATGGAAATCGGCCACAACGTCAGCCACGGCCAATGGGATTGGATGAACGATCCCGAAATTCACTCCGCCACGTGGGAGTGGGACATGGTGGCCGTTTCGTCGCAGTGGCGGTATTCCCACAATTACCGCCACCACGTGTTCAGCAACGTGGTCGGCGTGGACGACGATCTCGGATTTGGCGTGATACGGGTGACCCGCGACGAGCCGTGGCGGCTCGAGCATCTGTTCCAGCCTATTCGGAACCTGTTGCTGGCGAGTATTTTCGAGTGGGGGATTGCACTTCACGGCATTCATTCCGAGCGGGACCGGCTGAGCCCCGATGCAGCCAAGGTCGGTCAAGCGAGGCTGAAACTGACCAAGAAGATTGCCCGCCAGACCGTCAAGGACTACGTGGTCTTCCCGGCGCTGAGCTTGTCCCGGTGGCGCAGAACGCTTGGGGCCAACGCGGTGGCCAACCTTGTGCGTAACCTCTGGACATACGTGGTCATCTTCTGTGGGCACTTTCCCGACGGCGCGGAGAAATTCAGCGCAGACGTGCTCGACAATGAAACCCGAGGCGACTGGTATCTGCGGCAGATGCTTGGCGCCGCGAACTTCAAAGCCGGTCCGCTGCTGGCATTTTCAACCGGCAACTTGTGCTATCAGATCGAGCACCACCTGTTCCCCGACCTGCCGAGTAACCGCTACGCGCAGATCGCGGTGCGGGTTCGGGCGTTGTGCGACAAGTACGACCTGCCCTATACGACCGGTCCTCTTGTGCGCCAGTATTTCCTGACCCTGCGCACCATCCACAAGCTGGCACTTCCCGACCGCTTCCTGACGGCCACCGCCGACGACGCGCCAGAGACCGCGTCTGAGCGGATGTTCGTCGCCAAACCCACGTCAGCAGCAGGTGACCCGATGACCGGGCTCGGCACGGCGTTGCGGGCTCGGGCCCGCCGCGGCAAGCGGGCGCGCGAATCCCGATGACGCGCAACGGCGTATTGTCAAAGGTATCGGGCAGCTCGGTTGCGAGCGGACATGTCTGACTAAGAAGGAAAACGTGATGGCTTCGCCAACAACCCTCCGCACCCCCTATGACGTTCGCGTCGACATAGTCAAAGACGCCATCAAGGCACATTCCAAGCTCGATGGCGACGCCGCGAACGAGTTGGCAGTGCACGTGCTGCAGGCGCTGAATTCGATTCCCGAAAAGGTGCGCTGAGCCCGACGGCCACCGCCCACGTCACTCATTGCTGGACGGCCTTGGCAACGGCGACGTAGGTCGTGAGGTTCGCCGGGTCCCGCGTTGCCTGCAGGACGACTCGGACCACAGCCCACGCGCGCGCACGGTCCTCGTCGAACCCTGAGGCGTCGACAAGACGGTGAAAGCGCCTTCGCACGGCGTCTCTGACGTCACCGGCCACATCGTCCCAGCGGTGCCACAGCATCGGGGCGAGTTCGTAGTGCGGGTCACCGTTGACCGGCGCGGGTGCGATCGCCAGCCAGGGCTCGCGGTCGGCCGCGAGTGCGGTTGCGTAGTGGAGATTGCCGTGCAGCACGACCGTGGCCGGTTCGGTGCTCAGGTCCCTTCCGAGCGCGATCGCCTGCTCGACCAGACGGTGCGGGATCGGCGCGCTGCGGGGAAGCGATTGCAATCGGCGCGTCCAGCCGTCGAGTTCGCTCACCAGCGAGCGTAATTGGGGCATCGCGGGTACGTGCAGGCGTCCGTAGAGCCCGGCGACGACGTCGCATGCGTCGACGTCGCGTACGCTGCGCAGGGTCGCGGAATGCAGCCGTTCGAGAAGAAGGGCGCGGTGTGGTGGATCGGCGCTCAGCAGCCGGACGGCACCTTCGCCGCCCCACCGCCGGAGCACGAGGTGCTCGTGTTCGGATTCCGCGTCGGAACCGCCGATCTTGAGGATGGCAGGCGCTCCGTCGGGGGTGCGCACCGGCTGGATGATCGAGCCGTGCCCTTCGATGACATCGCCGTCGAGCCGAAGGTCCCACTGGTCGAGCTGCCGCTGGAGCGCGCCGTCGATCGGTCTTGCGGTCACGGCGCCCACGTTATGACGGACACGGTCACGACAACCGGGCGCTAGGTTTGACGGGGTGGACGACGCGAAGCTGGACGGCACGGTTCGGGCGGTAGCCAGCGCCCCGCTCACCTTCGGCTGGCTGCTGGTCCTGTTCGTCACGACGCGGGTTCAGCGGTCGGCCGGACGGCGGGGGGCGAAGCGAATCCAGCGCAGGCATTCGACCAACCTGCGCAGGCTGAGCAGCGAACCGTCGCGGGTGCTTGCGGCCAGCCTGTTCTGGCTCGACGGCCGCATGTGGTGGCCGTACGTGCCGATGTTCGTCGGGGTCGTCGCCCCTGCCGAGCGTCGGTTGCGTTGGTGGCGTTGGCTTCTCGTCGGATCGGCGGCGCATGCCGTCGGCACCTTCGCGGGCCAGGGCTTTCTGAGGTGGTCGTTGAAGAAGGGCGAGGCGCCGAGGCGACTGACCAACGCACGCGACGTCGGGGTGAGCTACTTCGTCCTCGGGGTGGCGGGCGCGTTGTCGGGATATGTCCGGCCGCGGTGGCGCGCCGGAAGTCAGGCGACGGCCGTCGCCGCGTTGACCGCCAATGCGGCCCTGCGGCCGACCTTCACCGAGGTGGGCCACCTGACGTCGCTCCTGGTCGGGCTGGCAGCGGTCCCGCTGGCGCCCGACCGTGACCGATTGCCCTACCCGGACGTCGCGCCCGGCAAGATGGGCCCATGACGTTCGCGCCGGGCATCACGGGACTGCTGGTGATCGACCCCTACAACGACTTCATCTCCGAGGGCGGCAAGGTGTGGGACCGGCTGAAGGGGGTCGCCGAGGCCAACGGTTGCATACCCCACATGGAGCAGGTGCTCGATGCCGCGCGGGTGGCCGATATCCGGGTGTTCTATGCGCTGCACCGCCGCTACCGGCCCGGCGACTACGAGACGTGGAAGTACGTCGCGCCGATTCAGAAGGCCGCGTGGGATCGCAGGACGTTCGAGTTCGGCACCTGGGGCGGCGAGCTGCGCGACGAGTTCAAGCCGCAACCGGGCGACATTGTTTCCCAAGAGCATTGGTGTTCAAGCGGATTCGCGAACACCGATCTGGATCTGCTGCTGAAGAAGCACGGGATCGGAGAGCTCATCGTCATCGGCCTGATCGCGCACACCTGTGTCGAGGCGACGGTCCGGTACGGTGCCGAGCTCGGCTACCAGGTCACGGTCGTGAAGGACGCGACGACGAGCTACTCCGACGACCACATGCACGCCGCGCTGGAGGTCAACCTGCCGAACTATGCTGCCGTCGTGTCCACGGACGAGGTCGTTGAAGCGATCCGCGCGGGGCGATGAAAAGCCGGGCGCAGCGGTTCCTGCAGTCGATTCGCAAGGAGATCCCCGAAGCGGTTCAGGCGCGCGACCACGACGATGTCGAGGTCGCCGCGATGCTGCGCGAGCTGGGGATCGCGCTGATCGAGTGCGAGCAGCCAGTGCAGCTCGTCCGGGCGCGGCTGCTGGCGATCGCCAAGCAGTACACGCACGAGACCGTCCGCGTGGTGGTGCTGCCGACCGCGCTGGTGGTGCAGGTCGGCAACATCGCCTATGAGGTCGAGACGGTCGTCAGCCCGACGACGCAGCTGAACCTAGCGGGCCGCATCGACGCGATCGCCGAGCTGGCCGAGGTCGGTGCCATCACCCCGGCCGACGCGGCGCGCGAGGCCGCCGTCGCGCGCACCATGAAGCCGCGATTCGGGCCCGTCACGACGGTGATCGGCTACGTCATCACCACACTCGGCTTCGGCATGGTCATCAACCCGACGTGGGCGTCGCTGTGGGGTTACGCGTTTCTCGGCGCGGTGGTCGGCGCCATCGTCATCCTCGGTCGGCCGTTTCCCACGCTCAACGCGGTGCTTCCGACGCTGGCGGCGATGGTGGTCACCATGCTGGCGACGTGGTTTGTCGCCGACGCCGCCAACGACGGGTTGCTGCGGGTGATCAGCCCGCCGCTGGTGGCCATCCTGCCCGGCCTCGCGTTGACGATCGCCTCGATGGAGCTGGCCAGCGCACAGATCATCAGCGGGGCCAGCCGGCTGATTTACGGTGTGACACAACTGATGTTGCTCGTGTTCGGGGTCGGGCTGGGCATCCATGTCGCGGGCCGGGTCGCGCCGCAGGCGCCGTCGCCGCAGATGGGCGGATGGTCGCTGTACGTCGCCGTCGTGGTGATCGCGATCGGGCTGTACATCTATCTGTCGGCGCCGACGAGGTCGCTGCTGTGGCTGATGCTGGCGGTCGGTGTTGCACTGGTGGGGCAGAAGGTGGGCGGCCTTTTCATGTCGCCGACGCACTCCGGTGCCGTCGGCGCGTTCCTGGTGGTGCCGTTCGCGACGCTCGGGGCGCAGATCAAGACGTCACCGCCTGCGATCGTGATGATGCTTGCGGCGTTCTGGGCGCTGGTCCCCGGCTCGCTGAGCTTCCAGTCGCTCGGCGAAGCCGTCCAAAGTGGGGGCGACGATGTCGCCACGCTCGGCACCAGCGTCGCCGCGATCTTCTCCATCGCCCTCGGCACGCTTGTCGGCTGGAGCGTCGTCGAGACGATCAGGACCCGCCTGCGGCGCTGACTTCCTGAGCGTTTGCTGTACGGGAATAAATTCAATCTGGGCTCAGTTTCAGCGACGCGTGCGCCAAGGACCCCTCGCCGGACGCTATCCGGCGGTTGCTGCCATGGTCACACTCGCCCTGATTCCCTATCTCGCGCTGTCGGCGGCGATCGACCCGCTGGCCCCGATCATCACCGCAGACCTGCACATGAGCGCCCAGGCGATGACGCTGGCGTCGGGTCTTGGCAACGCGGCCTACGCCGTCGGCACGGTCCTTGCCGTCCAGTTCGCCCAGCACCTCCCGCAGCGCAGGATGCTGCTCGGGTATGCGGTGCTCCTCGTGGCGGGTTCGGTGCTCGCCGCCGCCGCGCTGAACGCGGGCATGTACATCGGCGGGCACGTGCTGCAGGGGCTGTCGACGAGCATGCTGTTGATCGCCGCGGCGCCGCCGCTGACGATCGGGTTCCCGAGGGACAAACTGCGCAATACCGCGGTGATCATGAACATGTGCGTCTTCGGTGCGGTGGCGCTCGGCCCGTTCATCGGGGGCGCGCAGGCCGAGGCGCATGAGTGGCGACCGCTGTTCTGGATCATCGCCGCGATTGCGATGCTGGCTCTTGTCATGGCGGCGTTGACATTTGACGACGCGCCACCCGCTGATCCCGACGCCCCGCGCGACCTGTTGGCCATCGCATTGGCGACGGTCGGGTGCACGGCCGCGTTCGTCGGCGCGGCGCAACTCACCACGCACGCGTTGCGCGACCCGGCGGCCAGCGTGCCGATGTTCGGCGGCCTGGCGCTGATCGTGGTGTTGATCGTCTACCAGTTCAGGGCCAAGCGGCCCCTGCTGACGGTCCGCACGATGTTGACGAGCGCGATCCCGGTCGCCGGGGTCGGCGTCGCGCTGTTCGCCGCCGCGGCGTCGGTCGCGGCGACGGCGCTGACCGCCAACGTGTTGTTGGAGAGCTTCAGCCCTGTCCAGGTCGGGCTGATCTATCTGCCCGAGCTCGGCGGGGCCGTCGTGATGGCGGTCGTGTTCGGGTTCGTCATCTCCCGCAAGGCGATGCATTACCTGCCGCTGGTCGGCATGGCGCTGCTGGCTGCGGGAATCCTGGTGTTCTCCTACGCGCTTCCGGCGAACCAGTCGCTGGCAATGGTCGGCTCGGCGTTGACGGGGCTGGCGTTGGGCGCGGCGGTGGCGCCCGCGTTGTTCGTCGCGGGCTTCTCATTGCAGTCGGCCAGCCTGCAGCGGGTGTTCGCGATCATCGAGCTGTTGCGGGCGGTGGCGGCGTTCATGGTGGCACCCATCCTTGCGCATGTCGCCGATGCACTGCCCGGCGATCTGGCGGCAGGCACGGGCACCACGTTGTGGATCGGTTTCGGGCTGGCGATCGGCGGTGCCGTCTTCGGGGTGGCGATCTACGTGCTGAGCGGGGCGCGACCGCAGAAGCCGGACCTGGACGAGTTTCTCGACGGCGAATCGCCCGCGTGGTATTCGCCGCCGTTGTTGGCCCGCATCCGGTCCGGCCTGCCGTCACCGGTTCCCGGGATCGATCATCGTGAACGTGTGACGGCTGCGGTTCCTCGGCGCCTGCCGACGTCGGTCGGTCCTGTGCTGTTCGCCTACGACGGGTCCGAACTGGCTGCGTGCGCGATCGAACAGGCCGCCTCCCAGCTGCCGCCGGGACGGTGTGCGTTGGTGGTGTGCGTGTGGCAGCCGGCCCACGTCGGGTTCACCCCGGTGGAGAAGAGGCACTTCGACGCCGACCAGGCCACCGAGGTGCGGCGGGCCGCCGAGAGCACAGCGGCACACGGCGCTTCGCTCGCCGCGAGAGCCGGGTTCGACGCGGACGCCGTGGCCGTGGAGGCGGCGCCGACGTGGAAAGGCATCCTGGCGGCCGCCGAAGAGAGCAACGCGAGCCTGATCGTGCTTGGGCCGCACCGCCGCAGCGGGCTGGTCGGGCACCTGCAGGGCAGCGTCGCGGCGGCCGTCATGGCGCACTCGACGATCCCGGTGATGGCCATTCCCGAGCAGCCATGCCGTCGGTGATCTCCCGCCACACTCGCGCGGGCGTCATCGGTAGCCGCCGGATGCGCGCGCCGCACGCGCGGGCGATCGCGTTGGCCAGCGCGGGCGCCACCGGGTTGTACGGGGACTCGCTCATCGACTTGGCGCCAAGGGGGCCCAATTCGTCGTACGTGTCGGCGAAATAGACGTCGGTCACCGGGAGATCCGCGAGCTGGGGGATGTGATACTCGCGCAACGTGCGGGTCAGCACTGCGCCGTCGGCGCCGATTGCCATCTCCTCGAACAGTGCCGAGCCGATCGCCTGTGCCACTCCACCCTCGACCTGTCCCCGGCACTGCTGGGGGTTCATCACCACGCCCGCGTCGGCGGCGTGTGCCGACTGCAGGATGACCACCTCACCGGTCTCGGTGTTCACCGCGACCCGGAAGGCCTGCACGTTGAAGGCCACCGACCGGGGCGTGCCGTCGTGCCTTCCGTGACCGACCAACGGCGTTGGCAGATAGCCGAATTCGATCAACTCGTCGCCGCACTGCACGCCGTGTGGCCCCAATGCGCATTCGGCCGGTGAGCAACCCGACAGGTCCGACGCCGCCTGTATCAGCGCACCGCGCAGATCGCGGCACGCCAGCTGCACGGCCCGGCCGGCCACCACCGTGCCCGCCGAGCCGAACGCACCGGTGTCGTGCTCGGCGGCATCGGTGTCGGACTGGCGGATGACCACGCGGTCGACGTCGGTGTTCAACTCGGTCGAGACGATCTGGCTGTGCACGGTCGTTGTTCCGTTGCCGAACTCGGCGGTTCCGATCGACAGCGCGTATATCCCTTCCCTGTCGACGGATATCGCCGCGTCGGCGAAGTGACCACGCGGCGGAATGGTGGCGATCATCGCGATCGCCATCCCCTCACCGACCCGCCACTCGTCGCCTGCAGGCGGATCGGAGCCGTTGCCACGGGCAAGCGCGGTCTCGGCGAGATCGAGGCATTGGTCGAGCCCGTAGCTGCCGAACTCCAGGTCATCCTCGGCCACATGGGAATCCACGAACGGGTCGCCCGGTACGACGACGTTGCGGCGGCGCAGTTCGAACGGGTCGATGTCCAACCGCTGCGCGAGGTCGTCCAGCGCCGACTCGACCGCGAAGATGACCTGGCCGAGCCCGTACCCGCGAAATGCGCCGGACGGCAGGTTGTTCGTGTAAGCCGCCCGCGCGTCGACGCGCTTGTTCGGGCATCGGTAGACCGAAACGGACTCGCCGCAGCCGTGGAACATCACGCCGGGACTGTGGTTTCCGTACGCGCCTGCATCCATCAGCACGTCGACGCCCAGCGCCGTCAGCACACCGTCGGGTCCCGCGGCGACGGTCACGTCGACCCGGAACGGGTGGCGGCACGGGGCGACGGTGAACTCGTCGCTGCGGCTGAACTCGAAGCGCACCGGCATGCCGAGCCGCAACACCGCCAACGCGACAAGATCCTCGACGAGCATCTCCTGCTTGGCGCCGAATCCGCCGCCCACCCGTCCGGTGAACACGTGGACTTCGTCGCGGGCGAGCCCGAACACGTGACACAGCTCCTTGCGGACCAGAAACGGCACCTGGGAGCTGGTCCGAATCACCAACCGCCCGTGATCGTCTCGCCAACCCGTGCATCCATGGGTCTCCAGGTGCGCGTGCTGGACGCGTTGGGTGTGGAACCGGCCGGTGACGACCTCGCCACCGGCCGCGCGTGCTGCGGCGAGGCCCTCGGCGATGTCGCCGACCCCGCCGTGGAGTTCAGCGACGATGTTGCGTGCCGGATCGCCGATGCGCGCCTGGGTGCCCTTGTCGCGGTGCAGAAGCGGCGCGCCAGGGGCCGTCGCCGCTTCGGGATCGAACACGGCGGGTAGCTCCTCATAGGTGACCACGATTGCCCGGCAGGCCTTTTCGGCAGTTGCCAGGCTGTCGGCGACGACGGCGGCGACGCGTTGACCGACGAACCGCACGGTGTCGTCAAGGACGACGGTGTCGTCGGGGTCGTCGTTGCGGTCCTCGTGGCGCGCGGTCGAGAAAGCCACCTGCGGACTGTCGCGGTGGGTGAGCACCAGGTGCACGCCGGGAATCGCCTCGGCCGCATATGTATCGATCGCGGCGATGCGCGCATGCGCCACCGGGCTGGGCAGCACCGCCATGTGCAGCAGGCCTGCGGGCGCGCAGTCCATCGTGTAGGGCTCCGTGCCGGTCACCACCCGGACACCGGCGGGCGCGCCGATCGAGCGGCCCGCGGCCGCACCGTTGGCCTTCTCGGTGTTGACGGTGCCCGCCAGCGCATCGACGATCGCGCGGTAGCCTGTGCACCGGCACAGGTTTCCCTTCAGCTGCTGGGGCAGGTCAGCCAACTCCGCGTCGCCGAACGACGACGCCGTCGTCACCATTCCGGCCGTGCAGAACCCACACTGAAATCCCGCCGCCTCGACGAAGCGGCGTTGAACGGGGTGAAGATCGTCGGGGGTGCCCAACCCCGCCACAGTCGTCACCGCGCACCCGGCGGCGCGGTGGGCGGGGAAGATGCACGAGTGCACGGCGGCGCCGTCGACCAATACCGAGCACGCTCCGCAGTCGCCGGCATCGCAACCCTTCTTGACCTCGAAGTGGCCGTGTTCGCGCAGGTATGTGCGCAGGCACTGACCCGGACGCGGATCGGACCGCACCTCGACCCCGTTGACGGTGAAGGTCATGCCATCTCGGAGCGGATCTGTTGGGCGAGCACGAGACTCACGCCGCGACGCCAGTCTGGATCGCCGTGGGCATCACGGGTCCAGGCGTCGTCGGGGATGGTGGCGTGCGCCGCGGCCACCTCCGACGGGTCGGGAATCGCCCCGAAGGTGAACACGTACGGCCGTACGGTGGCCGCGGTGAACGACAGTACGAAGCGGCCGCCGTCGTCGTCGGTGTCGCGGCGGCCGATCACCACGATGCCGGATCGCCCCAGCGGTGACGGAGCAAGTTTGCGGTAACCGGTGCGGGCCCGTAATGCGCTGGCCGGCAGGAAGATCGAGCGCAGAATGTCACCTGGTTGCAGCACGTTGGTTGCCGAGCCGGTGACGAACTCGGTGATCGGGCTTGTGTAGCGGGTGCCGTCGGCGCGCCACACCGCAAGGTCCCCGTCGAGTGCGGAGGCCAGCGAGATCATCGAGCCCGCGGGGAACGAAAGGCAGATGTTGCCGCCGATGGTAGCGGTCCGCCATATCTTGGGTGACGCCAGCAGGGCGGTACAGCACTGATGGAACAGCGGGGCCGCGGTCCAATCAGGGCGGACGGCGGGCAGGCTCTGTGACAGCCCGGAGACCTCGGCGAGTGTGCAGGTGGCGGCGAATTCGATTCCGTTGTCGCTCAGAGTCATCGGCTGCCAACCGAGGCGGGTGATATCGACAAGGCGACGTATCTGTGGCTGCGGTTCGGAGAACAGCCAAGTCCCGCCCGCGAGGATCGCATCACCGTGGCCGAGCGGCCACAGCTCGTCACGGCGCGTCGGCGTGCTGAGTACCTCGACGGTGTTGAGGTCCATCAAGAGAGGTTAATCGCGCGGGCGACCCTCTGCAGATCGGCGCCGAGATGCGAGGCGCCGCCGTTGCGGCGAGAATCGGTAGATGAAGGCCTATCGCGGACACCTGATGCATGTCCGCGGTGCCCCCATGCTGTCCGACGCGCGTGAGCACCTGGTGAGCGAACCCGACGGGGTGCTTGTCGTCGACGACTCGGGGCGGATCGTCTACAGCGGCGAGTACCGGCGAATGCCCACGCCCGACGCCGAGGTCGTCGATCACAGGCCGGGCTTCCTGGTTCCGGGCTTCGTCGACACGCACATTCACTTCCCGCAGACCTACTGCACCGACTCGTACGGTGGCGGGCAGCTATTGGATTGGTTGGAGCGCTGCATCTTTCCCGCCGAGAGCAAGCTCGCAGACCCGGAATACGCGCAGGTCGCCGCGCGCAACTTCGGTGCCCGCCGCATCGATGTCGGGACCACCACCGCGCTGGTGTTCGGATCGGCCTTCCCCCACGCGCAGGACGCGTTGTTCGCCGAATCGATTTCGCTCGGGCTGCGCACGATCTCGGGCCGGGGCATCCAGACGGTCGGCCCGGAGTCGGCGGCGGCGCTGATCACCGACGAGGCGACGGCGATCGCGTTGACCGGGGAGGAGATCTCGCGGTGGCATGCAGCCGACACGGGTGACTCATCGACGGCGCTGGTGCACGCGGCGGTGGTACCGCGGTTCGCGCTGTCGGTGACGGCGCAGACGTTGGGTGCGCTGGGTGAGATCTACGACGGCGTGCGTGATGCCGGCGTGTACTTTCACAGTCATCTGTCGGAGAACGTCGCCGAAATCGACGCTGTGCGTTCGATTTACAATGTCGAACACTACCTGGACACCTACGACGGCAAGTTCGGCGCGGGTTCGGCACAGGCGGGTAAGACACTGCTTGGCCGGCGCAGCGTGCTTGCCCACGCGGTGCACTGCGAGAGCGCGGAGCTGGCCCGAATGGCCGACACAGAGACGTCGATCTCACACTGCCCGACGTCGCAGCTGTTCCTCGGCTCGGGAACGATGCCGTGGCGAAGGACGACCACCAGTGGGGTGACGGTGGCGATGGGTACCGATGTGTCGGCCGGTGATGAGTGGCTGATCCCGCGGGTGCTCAACGACTCGTTCAAGGTGCACATGTCGGAGCCGGGTGATGCCGCGGTTTCGCTGTCGGCGGCCGAGTTGTTGTTCAGCGCAACGCTGGCGGGCGCGCGGGCGCTGGATCTGGAGGAGCGTATCGGCAACCTGGACGTGGGCAAGGAGGCTGACTTCCTTGTGCTGGATCCGCAACGCCAGCCGCTGCTGCCGCAGATGCTGGCGCAGATCGACGTGGAGGACTCCGACCGGTTGCTGTTCTCGCTGCTGATGGGGATGCGCGAGCAGGCGATCACCCGGGTGTACGTGCAGGGCCGAGAAGTCTGCGCTCAGGCCAGCCAGCCCTGCTGAAGGTCCCAGGCGGGCCCCGGTGCGGGCGCGTCGTCGCGGGTGACGGTCGCCTGGATCAGCCCGTAGGGGCGGTCGTCGGCGTGAAAGACCTCCTTGTTGTTCTCCAGCCCGAAGGGCGATAGGTCGTAGACGAAGTGGTGTTTGTTCGGCGCCGACAGCCGCACCTCGGCGATCTGCGGGTAGGCGGTGAGCACCGCCTTGCCCATCTCGTAAAGGGTCTGCTGCAGGGCCAGCGACTGCACCACGGCGAACTGTTTGACCAGGTGTTGCTTTATTCCCCCATACACGGTGTTCCAGTCGACATCGGTTGTCGTGAAACGCCATTGGGCGATCAGTGAGGTCGCCATGACGCGGTCGTGGGTCGGCTCGAGGATGGTGTATTTGTCCTCGAGAAAGCCGGCGAACTCCGAACCGGTGGACTTGAGGATGATGAGATCCTTCAGCCCGCCGACCACCCATTCGCCGTCGCCGTCCACGGTGACGGCCGCGGTGCGCACTTCCTGGCCCTTTCGGATCCACGTGTAGTTGTGCTCGTTTCCGTCGACGACGGCGCGCTCCCATGCGTATTCGTCGATCTCGATGCGGGCGGCCTCGACGGGACCGACGTCGCCGACGAAATGGCGGGCCAGGGCGAGGCCGTAGTCTTCGATGGACAGCAGGCCCTTTTCCTTGGCATACGCGTAGGCGGTCTGCTTCTGGGTGTCGGTTGGCAGCACGTCGGCCTGATCGCCGGTCAGGTGCGCAGCGCTGAAATCGCCTCGTAGACAGGTGGATACATTGATGTCGTGGATCTCGTGGCGGGGAGCGTCGCGGTAGATCCGCACCACCCGGTTCTCGGCCTTGCCGTACTGGTTCTTGCCCAGGATGATCTCCGACATCGTCAGCTCCCTCGATAGGTTGAGTACGCGTACGGCGACAGCAGCAGCGGGACGTGATACTTCGCTGCCGCGTCGGTGATTTCGAAGGTGATGGCGACCTCTGGGTAGAAGCCGGTGACGCCTTGTGCGGTGAAATAGGCCGCGGTGTCGAAGATCAGCCGGTACACGCCCTCGGGTGCGCCGGTGTGGAGGTCGCCGACCCGGCCGTCGTCGTCGGTCATCGCGACGGCGACGGTTTCACCGCCTGCGTCGGTCAAGGTCACCGGCACGCCGGCGGCGGGCCGCCCAGTCGTCGCGTCCAACACATGAGTACTCAGGTGCGTCATCGCCGCGCCCCATTCGCTCCGCGAGCGTGCGTGTCTGCACACGACACGCCGCCCAAAATTGGCATTCTGCGCACGCTCGCGGGGCGAATCACGCGGTCTCCTTCGATAGCAGCCGCTGCAGGCGCAAGCGGTTGATCTTGGCCAGCTCGCTGCGCATGACGCGGCGTTCGGTTTCCGCGTCGTTGGCGAGCCGGTCGGTGAGGATGGCCAGAAGTTCCTCGGCGGTACGCCCACTGGCGCAGACCAGGTACACGTAGCCGAACATGTCCTCGTATTCGCGGTTCTTCGCGGCCAGCTCGGCGCGCACGTCGTCGCCGGCCGTCGCCACCGATGCCTGTTCGCGGGCCGAGGTCGGGTTGTCGACCCGCCCGCCGATGCGGGGGTGACCGTCGAGCGCGGCGTCGATCTCCGCGTCGGGCAGCTCGGCGAGCACGCGGTCGGCGCGGTCGAGCAGCGCGTCGACGTCGCGGAACGGCGCGGCCGCCAGCACGCGTCGGGCCCAGATCGTCGACGAGCAGACCTCGAAGAGAAGATGCATCCGTTGGCGGTCGGTCAGGCGGTTGAAGCCGTCGAGGCCGAGCGCCGCATGAGCAGGCATGCGCAGAAGCTACGCCGACAGCTCGTCGAGGCGGCCGAACCGGGCCGCGGCGATCGGATTGGCGTCGGCGACGAGATCCTCGAACCGGTAGTTGGCGATCTTGGCGATCTCGATGAGCGCGAACGCCTTCTCTGCGCCTGGCGAGTTGTCCATCCGGGACCAGCCGTTGCGAAGCACCCGGTCGAAGTGGCTGGTTTCGCGGGCGCAGATCACCAGCGGGAAGCCGAAGTGCTCGCGGTAGGCGCTGGCGAGGCCGACGACGTCGTTGTGGTCCTCCTCGTCGAGGTGCGAGAGCACGACGTGGTCGACGGCCAGCGCCTGGCCGGTCTCGTCTTCGGCGCCGAGGTCGGGGAAGGCGTTGATGAGCTCGAGCTGCTGCTCGGAGGAACCCGTGAGCACCGCGTCCTGGAAAGCCTCACGAAGCGCGTTGGTGTCGGCGTACGGGCGTTGTTCGTAGGCCCGATCGACGGCCCACGGCACGTTCTGCACGACGTCTCCGAAGACCTCGGTGAAGCGCTCCTTGGTCATGGCGTTGACTTCGTCGAGGGTGATGGTGCCGCCGCCGGCCACCCGGGGACCGCGCGTGCCGATGTGGAAGAACACGATGTTGAGCAGGATCGCGGCCACCGCGCCGATGCTGATGCCGCTGCCGAAGAGCAGGTCGATGCCTGCGGGCATGGCCTTGGCGACGTCGGGATAGCTGGTCACCCACAGGGCCAACGCAAGGCTGGTGGTGACGATGATGAGGTTGCGGTGGTCGGTGAAGTCGACCTTGCCGAGGGTCTGGATGCCGACGACGGCGACGGTCGCGAAGAGGGTGAGGGCGGCGCCGCCGAGCACGGGGTTGGGGATCGACGAGACGATCGCGGCGACCTTGGGCAGGAAGCCGAGCACGATCATGATGACCCCTGCAGCGGCGACGACCCAACGACTCTTCACCCCGGTGAGGCGGACGAGGCCGACGTTCTCGGAGAACGCGGTGTAGGGGAACGAGTTGAAGATGCCGCCGATCATGGTGGCCAGTCCGTCGGCGCGCAGTACGTTGCCGATGTCGGAGGCCTTGATGCGCTTGCCGACGATCTCGCCGGTGGCGTATGTGCTGCCGGTGGATTCGACAGCGGTGATGAGCAGCACGATGATCATCGTGAGGCAGGCGACGAAGTCGAACTTGGGCATGCCGAACAGGAACGGCTGGGTGAAGCCGATCGCCGACGCCGTGCCGACCTTCTCGAAGTTCATGTCGCCCAACGCAAATGCCACCGCGCAACCGATGATGAGGCCGAGCAGGACGGCGATGGTGGCCAGGAAGCCGCGGAACACTCGCTGGATGGCGACGATGATCGCGATGGTGCCGAGCGCGTAGAGGAACCAACGCACGTTGGTGGGGTCGACCTCGCCGGTGTGCGGGTTGGTGACGGCGTCGTGTGCCCCGACGGGCACCAGGCACAGGCCGATGATGGTGATCAGCGTGCCGGTGACGACGGGCGGGAAGAAGCGAAGCAGCTTGATGAAGATCGGCGCGATGAGGAATGTGAAGATGCCTGCGACGATGACGGCGCCGTAGACGTAAAGCAGGCTGGGTGCGCCGCCGCCGTGGGCCAGTCCGATGGCGATGATGGGCGAGACGCCTGCGAAGGTCACGCCTTGGAGGAGTGGGAGTCGCACGCCGACTTTCCAGAAGCCCACCGCCTGGATGATCGAGGCGATGCCGCACGTGAAGAGGTCGGCGGTGATGAGCTTGACCAGGTCTTCGCCTGGCAGGTCGATGGCGCCGGCGATGAGGATCGGCACCAGAACGGCGCCGGCATAGAACGCGACCACGTGCTGGAAGCCGTAGGTTGCCAGCTTGGGGAGGGGCAGCACCTCGTCGACCGGGTGCACCCGCTTCTTCGGGGCGGTACTCGTTGACGCCGTCATTGACCAAGGATCGGGCAGGTTCTCCGATCTCGCATGTCGAGGCAGGCGAGCCGTCGATGCGCGACCGTCGAACAGTCGCCGGCCCCGCACCGGCGGGACGTTCTTCACGCCTAACGCCGCCGCGACATGGCCGGCACTCTAAGCGCCCGCCTCTGAGCGAAAGTTTCGCTCGACTCGTCGACCTTTCAGTACCAGCGAAAAATTCGCTGTTAGGCGGGCTCCCCGTCACATGGTCTGCGCCACCGGCGACATGGCATGGCTCATCACAAGGGCTCGACGAGCCGCGTTGACGTCACCCGTTCGCTCGCTGTCGTGGACGACTTCTCGATAGTGTCGCCTGCGTGGACTTCGAGCTCGACGACGAGCAGCGGGCATGGGTTGGCGAGGTGCGGCAGTTCCTCGCAGAGAACGTCACCCCGGCGCTGAAGGCCGAGATGGCCGAGCACGGACTCGAGTACCAGGGCGGCGAGCTGACGGCCTTCCGCCGCAAGATCGGCGAGAAGGGCTGGTTCGGGCTGAACTGGCCGACGGAGTACGGCGGCCTCGGCCTCACCCCGACGCACCAGCACCTGCTGATGAGCGAGTTCGAGTATGCCGGTGTGCCGGGCCCCGACCTCACGGTGACTTCGATCGCGCCGATGATCATGCGGCACGGCACCGAGCAGAACAAGAAAGAGTTTCTGCCCGGAATCGCAAGGGGCGAGATCGTGTTTGCGCTCGGCTATTCCGAGCCCAACGCCGGGACGGACCTGGCCAGCCTGCGTACCCGCGCGGTCCGCGACGGCGACGAGTGGGTGATCAGCGGGTCGAAGATCTGGAACAGCGGGGCCCAGCGGTCGACGCACGAATGGCTTTGCGTGCGAACCGATCCCGACGCACCGCGGCACCGCGGCATCTCGGTCATCGCGGTGCCGGTGGATAGCCAAGGTATCGAGATCCACCCGCTGATCGCATGGTCGGGATACCGCACCAACGAGACGTTCTTCAACGACGTGCGCGTGCCGGTGACGAACCTGATCGGTGAAGTCAACGCCGGGTGGACCTACATCACCGGCGCGCTGGACCTCGAGCGCGGCGCGTTGACCAACGCGGGCGACCTGCGGCGCGCGCTCGACGACCTGATCGCGATGGCGGGCTCGCCTGACCCGGTGTTCCGCAGGCGCCTCGCGCAGGCCGAGGCCGACGTCGAGGTCGCCAAGCTGATGGGCTACGAGGCGGCGTCTCTGCTCGACAGCGGTCGCATTCCCAGCATCGAGGTCAGCGTCGAGAAAATCTTCACCAGCGAGCTGCGGCAGCGGATCGCTGACCTGGCGATCGACCTGCTGGGGCCGGACGGGCTTCGCATCGGGAACTTCTTCGAGCGGCTGTACCGGGTGTCTCCGCTGATGCGGTTCGGCGGCGGCACCAACGAAGTGCTGCGCGACGTCATCGCCCAGCGCGGCCACAAGATGCCGTCGTACGGTCGGTGACGCCTTGCGAGTGATTCCCTCTCAAGACGAACGCGATCTGGCCGCGATGTGCCGCGGAGTGCTGGCCGCCGAACTCGAGCCGGACGCGCAGTGGAAGACGCTGGCCGAGGCGGGCGTGCTCGGGTTGGTCATCGACGGCAGCCTGGGCGACGTGGGCGTCTTCTGCGTCGAAGCGGGAAGAGCGTTGTGTCCCAGAGTCGTTCAGAGCACGGTGTACGCGGCGATGGCCGTCGACTTTCTCGGTGTCGGGTCGGGTTGGTTGCCTCGACTGACCTCCGGCGAGGTGCGTGGCAGCTGTGCGCTGTTCAATCCGCGCGACGCGTCCGACGTGACGCCGCGGTTGCGGGGGCGACGTGACGGTGACCGCTGGCTGCTGAATGGCGTCGCGGAGTTCGTCGCCGATGCGGATGTCGCCGACGTGATCGTCACGACCGCCGACGCGGGCGTCGTCGCCGTCGACACCAAGACATCCGGTGTCACCATCGAACCCGTGCCGATGATGGGCGGGTTCGCGGCGTCCACGGTCCGGTTCGACGAAGTGGTGGTCGACGAGCCGATGCCCGCCGTTGACGAACAGCTGCGCCGAGTCGCGAATGCGATTGTGGCACTTGACTGTCTGGACCTGGTCGGCGTCGGCGAGGCGGTGATCGATCGCACCGTCGACTACACCAGGATGCGCGAGCAGTTCGGCAGGCCCATCGCGTCGTTCCAGGCCGCGCAGCACCTGGTGGCCGACATGCATATCGCCTTGGCGGCGGCTCGGCTCGCCGCGCAGTCGGCGGTGTTCTGGATCGGACGGGGCCGTGCCGCAACGCGGGAGACAGCCGTCGCACGGATGCGCGCCGCCGAGGTCAAGAAGATCACCCTGGACGCGCATCAATTGCACGGCGGCATGGGCTACGTCGTCGACACCGGCCTGTACAAGTTCTCCGAGCGTGCTCGCATCTTGTCCACGCTCGGCGGTGGCGCCGACGTCGCAGCGAAATGGCTTGAGGGCGAGATGGACTGGAAGGCCAATCGATGACGGCCGACAGCCTCGTCGACCCGGAGTCCGCCGCGACGATCGGTCAGGTCGTCGCTGTCGCTACCGGCGAGGTATACCGACGGGACTGGCAGCGCTGGGCCGCCGCCGTCGGCGACCACAACCCGCTGTGGTTCGACCCCGTATATGCGCGAGGGCACGGGTACCGCGACATCGTGTGCCCGCCGCTGTATCTGCAGTACGCGATCCTCGGGGTGGCGGCGTTGGGAGGCCTGCGGCCCGACGGATCGTCGGGTGCGGTGACGGGCAGCATGGCGTTCCCGCGCGCCCCGCGACGGATGGCTGGCGGCGAAAGCACGGTGTTTCACCTGCCCGCGTATCACGGCGATGAGGTCGAGATGACGCGCACCGTCGACTCGATCGTCGAAAAGGACGGCCGCTCAGGCAGATTCGTGCTGGTGACCTGGCGAGCCGAGTACCGCAACCAGCACCGCGAGCTTCTCGCCGAGGCGACGACGTCGATGATCGCCAGGCCCGCATGACTCACCACATGCCCGCGAGCCACATACCCGCGAACAGACGCAAAAGTACCCCTGAGGAGGGGGAAACGGGTACTTTTGCGTCTGCTCGCGAGGGAACGCAGGTGTACTTCGAGGACGTCGACACGGGCGACGCGATCCCCGCGCTGACGGTCGCCGTCGACGAGACGCAGATGTTCTTCTTCAGCGCCGCCACTTACAACGGGCATCGCATCCACTACGACAAGGAATGGGCACGCGACCGTGAAGGCTACGACAACGTGCTCGTGCAGGGCCCGCTGCAGGCGGCGCTGCTGTCGCGGGCGCTCACCGATTGGATCGGCGGCGACGGGCGGCTGGTGGCGTTCTCGGTGCAGAACCGCGCGATCGCGCTGCCCGGCCAGGAGCTGACGTTTGGCGGCGTCGTCACAGCGAAGCGGCCGGACGGCCTCGTCGACGTCGACGTCTTCTGCAAACGTGGCGACGACGTGCTGATGCCTGGCACCGCGACCGTCGCACTGCCGCGGCGGGGTGAGGCATGACGGGCCTGCGCGGCGAGGCGGCCATCGTCGGGATCGCGGAACTGCCCGCCGAGAAGCGGCAGAGCGGGCCGCCGTCGTTCACGCTCGATCAATACGCCCGGCTGGCGAAGATGGTGATCGAGGACGCCGGAGTGAATCCCACTGTGGTCAACGGCCTTTCGACACATGGCATCGCCGAGTCGAACATGTTCGCACCCGCGACGCTGTCGGAATATCTCGGCCTGCCTCTGGACTTCGGCGACCGCGTCGACCTCGGCGGTGCGACCGCGGCAGGCATGGTGTGGCGGGCCGCCGCGGCCGTCGAGCTGGGTCAGTGCGACGCGGTCCTCGTCGTCATGCCCGGCTCGACCGAGATTCCGCGGTCGGAGGCCAAGCCAGGGCGGCAGCTCAGCTGGTACGGCGCGTCGAGCAACAACTACGGCTCGCCGCAGGCCGAGTTCGAGATCCCGTACGGCAACGTCGGGCAGAACGGCCCCTACGCGCAGATCGCTGCGCGGTACGCGCACGAATTCGGCTACGACGCAGCGGCGTTGGCACGTATCGCGGTTCATCAGCGCGAGAACGCCTGCGCCCATCCCGGCGCGGTGTTCCACGGCAAGCCGATCACCGTCGGCGACGTGCTGAACAGCCCGGTGATCGCCGACCCGATCCACATGCTCGAGACGGTCATGCGGGTGCAGGGCGGCGCGGGCGTGCTGATCGCAAACGCCGACGTGGCACACAGTGCTCGTCATCGCCCGGTGTGGATCAAGGGGTTCGGCGAGCATATCCGGTTCAAGACGCCGACATATGCCGACGACCTCATCCACACGCCGATCGCCCGCGCGGCGGAACGGGCGTTCGCGATGGCGGGAGTGCAGCGTGCAGACGTCGACATGGCGTCGATCTACGACTGCTACACGATCACCGTGCTGATGACGCTCGAGGACGCGGGCTTCTGCGGCAAGGGCGATGGCATGAAGTGGCTGACGGAGCACGACCTGACCTTCCGCGGCGACTTCCCGGTCAACACGGCAGGCGGGCAGCTGTCGTACGGGCAGGCAGGCATGGCGGGCGGCATGCACCATGTCGTCGACGGTGCGCGCCAGGTGATGGGCCGCTCGGGCGATGCGCAGGTGCGCGACTGCAACACGGCCTTCGTCACGGGCAACGGCGGCATCATGAGCGAGCAGGTCGCGCTGATCCTGGCCGGTGACCGATGAGCGTTCCGCTACCTGAGCCGACGCCGGTGTCGCAGCCGTTCTGGGATGCGTTGCGCGAGCACCGAATTCTCATCCAGTACTCACCGTCGACAAAGCAATACGTGTTCTACCCGCGGACGCTCGCCCCTGGCACGCTGGCCGACGACCTGGAGTGGCGGGAGATCGACGGCACGGGCTCGCTCTACACCTACACGGTCGCGCGCAGGCCGACCGGCCCGCCGTGGGCGGAGAAGCTGCCGCAGCTGCTGGCCGTCGTCGAATGGGACGCCGGCCCGAGGGTCAGCACCGAACTCGTCGACGTCGAACCCGACGACATCCGTATCGGGATGCGGGTGACGCCGGTGTTCTGCGACGTGCCCGACGCGGGAATCACGCTGTTGCGCTACCGGCCGGACAACGATGTTTGAGACGCTGCAGCAGCTGTTGCGGTCGCGGATGGACGACGACGGCATCGCGATGATGCACGAGGATCGAACCTGGACCTGGCGTGAGCATCTTGGCGAAGCGGCGGCCGAGGCCTCGGCGCTGATCGCGATCGCGGACCCGACGTGTCCGATGCATGTCGGCGCGCTGCTGGGCAATACGCCCACGATGCTGCGTTCGATGGCGGCGGCCGCGCTCGGCGGGTACGTGCTGTGCGGCATCAACACCACGCGGCGCGGCGACGGACTTGCTGCCGACATCAAGCGGTCGGACTGCCAGCTGGTGCTCATCGACGCCGAGCACATGCCGCTGCTCGACGGTCTCGACCTCGGCGGGGCAACGGTGCTCGACGTCGACGGCCCCGTGTACCGCGACGCGATCGCCGAGGCGAAACCGCTTGAGCCGCACAGCGAGGCAGCCGGTGCGGATCCGGTCGTCATGCTGTTCACGTCGGGCACCAGCGGTGACCCGAAGGCGGTGCGGTTCGCCCACGCGATGGCGGTGCTGTGCGGCGCAAGCCTGGCCGAACGGTTCGAGCTCACCGCCGACGATGTGTGCTACTTGTCGATGCCGCTGTTCCACTCGAACGGGGTGGCGGCGGGCTGGGCGGTCGCGCTCGCATGCGGGGCGACGATGGTGCCCGCGAAGTTCTCGCCGTCGCGGTTCCTGCCCGACGTCCGCCGCTATGGGGCGACATACATGAACTACGTCGGCAAGCCCCTGGCGCTGGTGTTGGGCACACCCGAGAAGCCAGACGACGCCGACAACACGCTGCGGTCGGCGTTCGGCAACGAGGCCACCGAGCGCGACGTCGACGAGTTCGCGCGGCGATTCGGCTGCAAGGTCGTCGACAGCTTCGGCTCGAGCGAGTTCGCCGTCGTCGTCATGCGCGAAGACGGCTGTCCGCCGGGGTCCATCGGCAAGGGATATCCGGGGGTCAGCGTGTACCACGCCGACACCGTGACCGAATGTGCGCCAGCGGTTTTCGACGAGCACGGCGCGCTGGCCAACTTCGACGAGGCGGTCGGTGAGCTGGTCAACACCTACGGGGTCGGCGGTTTCACGGGCTACTATAACGACCCCGCCGCCACCGAGGAGCGGATGCGGCACGGCATGTACTGGTCGGGCGATCTGGCCTACCGCGACGCCGACGGCTGGATCTACCTCGCCGGTCGCACCGCCGACTGGATGAGGGTCGACGGGGAGAACCTCGCCGCGGGCCCGATCGAACGGGTCCTGCAGCGGCTGCCCGAGATCAACCACGTGGCCGTCTACGCCGTCCCGGACGAGCGCGTCGGCGACCAGGTGATGGCGGCCGTCGTCGTCAACTCGGGAGCCTCCCTGTCGCCCGAGCGGTTCGAGGAATTCCTCGCATCGCAACCCGACCTGTCGCCGAAGGCCTGGCCGAGATACGTTCGCGTCAACGACGCACTGCCGCAGACGGCGACCAACAAGATCCTCAAGCGCACGCTGATCCAGGAAGGCGTTACGGCCGGCGATGGCGTGTTGTGGGAGCGGCAGCCACGGGAGCGGGGCTACAGGAAGCGGTGAACGGCCTGGTAGGCGTGGCGCTGGATCGTCGGATC
The DNA here is from genome assembly GCF_003719305.1 of Mycolicibacterium stellerae. Taxonomy (GTDB): domain Bacteria; phylum Actinomycetota; class Actinomycetes; order Mycobacteriales; family Mycobacteriaceae; genus Mycobacterium; species Mycobacterium stellerae. The sequence goes on along the minus strand of NZ_RARC01000014.1, from coordinate 118,467 downwards.
GGCGAAGTCGGCGACGATACCGGCCTGGTCGACGAGCGGCCCCGTCAACGTCTTGGCGGCGCTTGCGTAGAACTTGCCGCTGTCGAGCTCATCTGTCACCGAGGCGTGGACCAGTCGACGAGCGCCCGTATCGACCGGATGAGCGAGGCCGAGCCTTGGCAGTACGTACGGCATGAGGATCCGATTCATCAAAGGCGTCAGAATTGTGCCCATGTCTCTGAAGACGTCGGTGCCAGCCGTGTTTCCCGGGCTCACAGTGACGAGCCGCAGCTGCGGGTTGCGACGCGCGAGCTCCGACATCCACAGCGCGCCGAAATATTTGACTTGCCGCGGCGTGTTGCGTACGAAACGGCACCCTCGCCGAAGGGCGGCGCATTCACCGGTATTCGACCTGCCAGTGCTTGATCCCGTTGATGAAGCTCGACCGCAGCCGCTCCGGCGCGGAGACGGGCGTGAGGTGGGGGATGTGGTCGGCGATCGCGTTGAACATCAGGTCGATGGTCATCCTGGCGAGGTTGGCGCCGACACAGTAGTGCGCGCCCGTGCCACCAAACCCCAGGTGCGGGTTGGGATCCCGCATGATGTCGAATGTGTAGGGGTCGTCGAAGACGTCCTCGTCGAAGTTCGCCGACCGGTAGAACAACACCAGCCGCTGCCCCTTCTTGATCGCTACGCCGCCGAGCTCTGTATCGACCAGCGCCGTCCGCTGGAACGCCGTGATCGGCGACGCCCAGCGGATGATCTCGTCGGCGGCGGTCTTCGGTCGCTGCGCCTTGAACAACTCCCACTGCTCGGGGTTGTCGGTGAACGCCATCATTCCCTGGGTGATCGAGTTGCGGGTCGTCTCGTTGCCCGCCACCGTCAGCGTCACGACGAACATGCCGAACTCGGCCTCGGTCAGCTGCCCGTCTGCTTCGGAGTCGATCAGCGTGCTGACGATGTCTTCGCCGGGCTCCTCGGCCTTTCGCTGCGCTAATTGCATTGCGTACCAGATCAACTCGCCCGTTGCACCCAGTGAGTCGAATTCCGCGAACTCGGGGTCGTCGCCACCGATCATCTGGTTCGTCCATTCGAAGAGCTTGTTGCGGTCTTCCAGCGGAACACCGAGAAGCCCGGCGATGGCCTGCAGCGGCAGTTCGCGCGCGACCTGAAGGACGAAGTCGCCGGAGTCCTTGGCGGCGGCTTCAGCGGCGACGCGCTGTGCCCGCTCGTCGAGCTCGGCGCGAAGCCGGTCGACGGCGCGGGGCGTGAACCCGCGGGAGATGATCTTGCGTAGTCGGGCGTGTTCGGGGTCGTCCATCATCAGCATGGACAGCTTGGAGGCCTTGATCTGTCCCTCGACGTCCACCGACGGCTTGAAGTGGGGGACAACGGTCTTGGCCGCCGACGAGAACACGTCGCTGCGCAGCGACACCTCGCGGACGTCACGGTGCCTGCTGACCACCCAGAACCCACCGTCGCCGAACCCGCCGACATCGGCCGGCTGCTCGTTCCACCAGATCGGCGCAACCCGGCGGACCTCGGCGAGTTCCTCCGTCGGCAACCGGTGCGCGTAGATCTCGGGATCGGTGAAGTCGAAGCCGGGCGGCAGGTTGGGCGGGGCTTCGCGCAGGTGAGGAACGGATGGGCTCATGCGGAACTCCTCGGGTGGACCTTTTCGTGATGGTAGCCAGCGTTCGTGCATTACGGTGCCGATCATGGACGACGGCGTGCAGGAGTTCATGCGCTCCATGGACGACGCACGTACACCGGTCGAGACGATGACGCCGCAGCAGGCGCGGGCCGCGATCGCCGGTCGGCGGATTCCCGTCGCGAACCTCGACGATGTGGCGAGCGCCGAGGACCTCCTCATCCCCGGCCCCGCTGGCGACCTGGCCGTGCGGATCTACCGACCGCACGGCGACAGTCAGCCGCGCCCGGCGGTGGTGTTCGCGCACGGCGGCGGGTTCGTGCTCTGCGACCTCGACTCACACGACGGCTTCTGCCGGGCGATGTCGCGGTTCACCGAGACGGTCGTTGTGTCGGTGGACTACCGGTTGGCGCCGGAGCATCGGGCGCCCGCGGCCGTCGAGGATGTGTTCGCCGCGTGGTGTTGGGCGATCGAGCAGGCCGACGAACTCGGCGTCGACCCGTCGCGGGTGCTGATCGCGGGCGACAGCGCGGGCGGCAACCTCGCCGCCGTGACCGCCCTGATATGCCGCGAACGCAGTGCGCGGATGCCTGCCGGGCAACTGCTGATCTATCCGGTCATCGAGCCGTTCTTCGACACCGAGAGCTATCGCAAGTACTCGACGGGATATGTCAACACCCGCGATGCGATGCAGTATTACTGGCGGCAATACCTCGACGACAAGATGCCCTCGCCGGAGTATCTGGTGGCACCGGCCCGAGCCGAATCGCACGAGGGCCTGCCGCCCGCGATCGTGGTGACCGCCGGGTTCGACGTGCTGCACAGCGAGGGCGTGGCGTACGCGCAACGGCTCCGGCTCGCGAATGTGCCTGTGGTGCATCGTGATTACCCGGGCTTGTTTCACGGGTTCATGACAATCATGCCGTTCTCGGCCGGTGCTGCGGGCCGAGAATTGCTATGGGCCGATATGCGGGGGCTGCTCGCGACGGCGGTGGAGGTGTCAGCGTGAGTACGGACGCGATCGTGATCGGCGCGGGCTTCGCCGGGCTGTACGCCGTGCATCGCTGTCTGTCGGAGGGCATGTCTGTAACGGGTATCGAGGCGGCACCGAGCGTCGGCGGCACCTGGTACTGGAACCGCTATCCCGGCGCGCGCTGCGACGTCGAAAGTGTCGACTACTCATACTCTTTCGACGAAGACCTGCAGAACGAGTGGACGTGGACGGAGCGTTTTGCGGCGCAACCCGAGATCCTTGCGTATCTCGACCACGTCGCCGACCGGTACGACCTGCGGCGGCACTACCTCTTCGACACCGAGGTCGTCGGTGCCCGTTTCGATGCGGGCGAGTGGGTGGTGCAGACATCGACGGGCGAGACACACCGCGCCCGGTTTCTGTTGTGCGCGACGGGCTGCCTTTCGGCAGTGAACCGGCCCGACATTCCCGGCCTCGACGATTTCGCGGGGGAGGTGTATTTCACCGCGGCGTGGCCCCGCGGCGATCCAGATTTGCGCGGCAAGAAGATCGGCGTTATCGGCACGGGCTCGTCGGGCATCCAGGTGACGCCGATCCTCGCCGAGCAGGCCCAGTCGCTGGTGGTGTTCCAGCGGTCGCCGAACTACACGATCCCGATGCCGAACCACCCGTGGTCGGGCGAGGACGTCGCGCGCATCAAACGGGAGTATCCGGACCGCAGGCAGCGCTCGGCGTACGCACCCGCAGGCACACCGCACGGCACGTATCACAAGAACGCGCTCGACACGGATCCCGAGGAACGGGACGAGGCGATGTGGCTGCGCTGGCGCGACGGCGGCGTGCTGTTCAGCAAGACGTTCCCCGACCAGACGTCGGTGCTCGAGGCCAACGACATCGCGCGCCAGTTCGCCGAGGACCGCGTCCGCGAGATCGTCGACGACCCGGCCGTCGCCGAGGACCTGATCCCCACCGACCATCCGATCGGGACGAAGCGCATCTGCACCGACGCGGGCTACTACGCGACGTTCAACCGCGACAATGTGTTGCTGGTGAACCTGCGCCGCGAGCCGATCGAGGCGATCTCGCCAGACGGTGTGCGAACGGGCGAGGCCAACTACGAGTGCGATGTGCTGGTGTTCGCGACCGGCTTCGACGCGCTGACGGGCGCGATGACGCGGATCGACCCGACAGGCCAGGACGGGCAGCGGCTGTCGGAGATCTGGGCCGACGGCCCGGTCACCTTCCTGGGGGTAATGGTGCCGCGGCTGCCGAACCTGTTCAACTTCAGCGGGCCGGGCAGCCCCTCGGTGCTGGCGAACATGGTGCTGCATGCGGAGGTACAGGTGGACTGGGCCGTCGGGCTGATGGTCGAGTCGAGAAATCAAGGGATCACCGAGGTGGAGCCGCGCCGCGACGCCGCGCGGGCGTGGACGGCGCACGTGGCCGAGGCCGCGGAGCGCACGCTGTTCCCGAGGGCCGAGTCGTCGTGGTACCTGGGCTCCAACATCGACGGTAAGAAGCGCGTGTTCATGCCCTACATCGGCGGGTTCGGCAATTATCGCAGATCGTTGGACGATATTGCGGCCCAAGGCTATCCGGGATTGGTGCTCACGACGCGATGACGGTGCAACGACAGCGCGCCCGAGGGGCGAACACGGTACGGCATCTAGGGCTGCACCGCCCTGGCGTCGGCGCCCGGTTTGATCAGCCAAAGAGCCAGGATGATCGCCGCGATCGGGCCGACGGCCATAATCAGGCTCAACGTGTGAATCGCGTCGACCGCGTTGTGCGGCGCCTGCTCGACCACCAGCCGCGCCTGCTCCGGGTTGACCAGATGCGCTCCTCGGCCGCCGTGCACGGTCAGCAGGGCCTCGCGTGTTTCGGCGCGGGTGAGCCCGGACCCGGAGAGGTCGTGGACGCTGTCGGTGAGGAAGAGGTTGATCCCGACAAGCGCGAAGAGCGCAGGCCCGAGGGAGTAGCCGCCCTCGTTGACGGCGCTCTTGACGGCCGAGATGGCGCCGCCGAGCTCAGCGGGCGCGCTGCTCATCATGATCGTGGCCTGGGGTGTCGTGACGAGTGCGCCGCCGACCACGATGAGCGCCGTGGTGATGAACACCACCGGTCGAGACGTGTGCAGGTCGAACGACCTCAGCACCAGCAGGCCGGCGAGCATGACGGCGAGCCCGCCGACCAGCACCGTGCGGGCGCCGAACCGATTCGCGACAGGGCCGACGGAGAACGCCGCCAGCGCAGCCATCCCGGTGGCGGGAATCAACAGCAGACCCATCAGCTCGGGTGATTCCTTGCGGATGGTGACGAGATAGAAGGCCAGCAGGACCATCGACCCGCCGAGCACGATGTTGAACACCACCCCGGCGGTCACGGCCGCGTTGAACCGGCTCGAGCGGAAGACCCGCATGTCCAGTGCCGGAGCCGGGGTGCGGAGTTCCTGCATCACGAACGCGGCTGCGGCCACCAAGCCGACCGTGATGGATACCAGGCCGACGAGGTCGATGCCCGTCTCCATTCGCGAGGTACCGAAGATGATTCCCAACAGCGCGACAGCGAACAGCGCCAGTCCTACGAGGTCGAGGCGCCGGCTGGCGCGCACCGTTTCTGGCACGAATCGCCACGTGATGACCAAGCCAATGGCAGCGACGACCGGTACGGCGAAAAAGCATGCGCGCCAACCGATGGCGTGAGCCAGCGCGCCGCCGAGCGCGGGCAGCGGGGTTGCGACGGCGTATCCCACGCCGAAGTAGGCCGCGATTGCCGCGGCCCGCCGACCCGGCGGGAACACCGCGTTGGTGATCGCCAGCGACAGTCCGACCAGGAACGCCAGCGCCACCCCGGCACCTGCGCGGGCCACGATCAACACCGCCACGTTCGGCGCGGCGGCGGCCAGTGCACTGAACGCGACCGCGCCTGCCAACCCGATCAAGTACATGCGTCGCATGCCGTAGAGGTCGCCGAGAGCGCCCGCGCTGAGCACGGCGGCCGCAAGCGTCAAAGTGGCCAGGCTGGCCACGAATGTCGAGGTGGCACCCGAGATCTGCAGACCCTTCGAGACGACCTGCAGGTTGGCCGACAGGATGGTCGGGTCGCCGATCGAGATCGCATAGCCGAGGCCCATGGCGATGACCGTCATCACGGCCGCCAGGCCCGAGACGTATTGATGGTCCCTATCGGCAGGAGCATCCGTCGGCACGCGGTGGATGCTACGGGTCGTCGCGGGCCCGCTCAGCGAAATGCTGCGGTCATACACCGACTACATTCGCTTGGTTACTGGGCCAAAGGCGCCTGCCTCCGTCGTCGGCGGTGAAGTCATCGCGCTACAAGAGGTCGTACCATCTCGGCGACCGCTTGGTTGAACTCGTCTGGTTCGTCCACGAAGGGTTCATGCCCGGACTCGTCGAACCAGAGAACCTTTTTAGAGGTTGCGCTGAGCGCATCGAAATACGCCATGCTCGTCTCGGGTGGCACCCAGTGATCGTGTCGGCCGAGGAAGAAGAAGACAGGCACGCGCAACTCGGGAGCGTCCTGCAGGAGATTGAGGGAGCTCACCTCGTCCCACATCGCGGTCATCGAGAAGCGGAAGCCGCGGACCTGACGAGGCAGATCGAGAAGGGTCGACTCGGTGCCGCCGAGCGCGATCCGTCCGAATCGCCATAAGGCTCTCGGACCCAATTGTCCGTCGACGCGCTGCACCCAGGTCCGCTCCTTGAACACGCTGGACGCGGGATACGGCGGCGGGCCGATGGTGCGCAGGGCTTTAAGGGCTGTGCGGTTGTTGCGACGTTGCGCCTCGGCGAGCGCGTAGGCGTAGGAAGCCGACTCCGCGGCCGGCCAATCGCCGATCTGGCCCGTGCCGACGTAGGCGGCGACCCGTTGCGGGTAACGGGCGGCATACAGCACGCCGAGCGCGGACCCCCACGAATGTCCGTGGAGCACGACCTGCTCCTGGCCGACGCGGGCGCAGACCATGTCGACCAGCTCATCGAGGTCGGCGATGAATTGGTCGACTGTCATCGACGATTCAGAAAGCGACCGATCGAAAGATTTCCCCGCGCCGCGTTGGTCCCAGTAGACGACGGTGAATCGCTTCTCCAGATCGGAATTGAAGTGACGCAACAGACGGGTCTCGCTGAAACCCGGCCCGCCGTGCAGATGGATGAGCGGTGGGTTGGCGAGATTCTCGCCGCGGATCATCACCCATTGGTCGACGCCACCGAGGCGACAGTAACCGACTTCAGCGACACTTCCTGGCACGATCTCGCCCGCGGGCGTTCGAAACGAAGGTGTACGACGCGGGCGCCTCATGCATGCTTTCCAACGGTTTTATGTTCTCGAACCCACCCTTGCTCGGGTGGCTGGCAGGGAGTAGGGACCAATGGCCCGAGCTTGAGTGTCCAAAGTGCCGCGTTGGGCGAGTGTGCGGTTTCAATGTTGTGAGCGAAATATTCGCTCGGAGGCGGGCAGAACGATGCGCCGGCAGCGGCGTGTCAGAGTGCGATTCGCTCGCGGCTGGTTCGGACATCCCCGGTATCGGCATCGAAAAAGTACGTCCGCTCCTGCGGCATCTCGAGGCCGATTCGGGTGCCGGAGTCGAAGTCGGTGCCCGCGGGCGCCTGGATGATCACCCGCGCCTCCTTCGGCGCGGTAGCCGAGTCGTCATCGTGCACGTCGACCAGCGCGGTCACCAGGACGTGGCTGCCAAGCGGTTCGACGAAGTCGACGCGGGCGGGCACCATCCCCTCGGCGTAACTGCCGTGCAGCCGCAGGTGCTCGGGGCGCACCCCCACGGTCACCGGCCCGTCCGCTGACGGAACCGCCGTCAGGACGGCGTCGCCGACGTGCAGGACCCCGGAGCGGACCTCGGCCGGAAGCAGGTTCATCGGCGGACTGCCCATGAACGCGGCGACGAACGTGTTGGCAGGCCGGTTGTAGATGTCGTCGGTGGTGCCGATCTGTTGCACTTCGCCGCCCGCCATCACGCACAGCCGGTCGCCGAGCGTCATCGCTTCGACCTGGTCGTGGGTGACGTAGATCGACGTGACCGGTAGTTCGCGGTGCAGACGCTTGAGGTCGCCGCGGACCTGGTTGCGAAGTTTCGCGTCGAGGTTCGACAGCGGCTCGTCGAGCAGGAACGCCTGTGGCTTGCGCACCAGCGCGCGACCCATGGCGACCCGCTGGCGTTGGCCGCCCGACAGCTGGCCCGGCTTGCGGTCGAGGAGCTGGTCGATCTCCAACAGTGCAGCCGTCTCGCGCACCCGCCGATCGACCTCGGCGCGCGGCGTCCGTCGCTGCCGAAGGCCGTATGCCAGGTTGCGGTAGACCGACATGTGCGGGTAGAGCGCATAGTTCTGGAACACCATCGCGATGTCGCGGTCGCCGGGGGCCAGGTTGTTGACCACCGTGCCGCCGATCCTGATCTCGCCCGAGGACGGCTTGTCGAGCCCGGCCAACAGGCGAAGGGCGGTGCTCTTCCCGCACCCCGACGGGCCGACGAGGATGAGGAACTCGCCGTCCGCCACGGTCAGGTTGAGGCGGTTCAGCGCGACCACGCCACCCGGGTAACGCCGCGTGACGTCACGAAACTCGACTTCTGCCATGCTCAGCCTTTCAGTCCGGTGCTCGCGACCGATTGCACGAAGTAGCGCTGCGCTCCGATGAAAACCAGCAGCATCGGCAGCAGGCTCATCACGTTGGCCGCCATCAGCAGCGGCCACTTCACCCGGTGCGCCCCCTGGAAGTAGCTGAGCCCCAACGGGATCGTCATCTGGTCCTGCGACGTGATGACGATCAGCGGCCACAGGAAATCGTTCCAGGACGTCAGCACGGTTAGCGCGGCCAACGTCGACAGCGCGGGCAACGACAACGGCAGGATGATCTTGAACAGCACGCCGAGACGCGACGTCCCGTCGACCCTTGCGGCCTCCTCGAGTTCGACGGGAACGGTCTGGAAGAACTGGCGCAGGAAGAAGATGCCGAACGCCGTCGCCAGGTTCGGCAGCATCAGCGCGCCGATGTGGTCGATGCCCAGGCCCTCCCAGATGTTGTCGCCGAACCACTTGACGATGAGGAACACCGGGATCATCGTCACCTGGAACGGCACCATCAGCGTCGCCATCAGGGTGACGAAAAGCGCTCCGCGGCCGAGGAATCGGACCCGCGCGAACGCGTAGCCGGCAAGGCTGCAGACGATCAGGTTGCTTACGAGAACCACCAGCGTCACCAACGCGCTATTGACGAAGAAGTGTCCGAACGGCGCCGACGCCCACGCGTCGGCGTAGTTCTCGAAGCGCGGCGAATCGGGAATCAGCACCGGCGGAAAGCGGTTCGCCTCGCCTTCGGTCTCCAGCGACGTGATGAGCATCCACAGCAGCGGCACGATCAGGATGAACGTCAACGGGATCAGAACCAGGTGCCAGGGGCTGAACGGCAGCCACCGCCGAGACGTCGGATCAGGCGACTCGGTATCCGGCGCCACCGTTGATACGGGCGGCATCGCAGTGGTCGTCATGAGGTTGCCTGCCTGCGGGCGAGCCGGAACTGTAGGGCGGTGACGACCAGGATGACGACGAACAACGCGTACGCCATCGCCGCGGCGTACCCTGCGTCGAATTGCACGAACGCGCGGTCCCACAGGTAGTAGACGATGACGGTGGTGGCGCGCAGCGGCCCGCCGCGTGTGGTCACGTAGACCTCGTCGAACAGCTGCAGTGCGTTGATGGTCAGCCACACGACCATGAACAGGTTCGCGGGCCCGAGCAGCGGCACGGTGATGGTGCGGAACCGGGTGAACGCGGACGCCCCGTCGATCGCGGCCGCCTCGTGTAGTTCCGGCGGAACACCTTGCAGCGCAGCTAGATACACGATCACCGAGAAGCCCGTCCAGCCCCAGATCGTCATCGCGACGATCACGTACAGCGCCTGTGATGGTGACGCGAGGAACGGCTGCGACGGTGCGCCCACCGCGTTCAGTGCCGCGTTGACCAGGCCGTAGTCACGGTCGGTCAGCCACAGGAAGATGATGCCCTGCGAGATCGTCGACACTGCCATCGTGATGTAGGCGGCCGTGCGATAGACCGAGATGAAACGCACCGAGCGGTTCAACGCGACGGCGATGAACAAGCCGACGATCATCGTGCCCGGCACGAACAGCGCCGTGTAGACGATGGTGTGCTTGATCGCCTCCAGGAAGACCGGATCGTCGGCCAGCTTGCGGTAGTTGTCGAAGCCGACCCACGGCGTCTCGTCGCTGAGCAGGTCGGACTTCTGGAATGACAACTGCAGCGACATCAGCACCGGCAGCAGGCCGAAGATCCCGATCAGGATGGCCGCCGGACTGACCAGCGCCCATCCCGACACGGTGTCTGTGCGGCTCAGCCGCGCAAGCAGTGCAGGCATCTCCCTACTTCTCGGCCAGCTTCTCGTCGGCGGCCTTGGCTGCGCCGTCAAGGGCGGCCTTCGGCTGATCCTTGCCGAGCATGACAGACACGATCGCCTGCCCGAGCGCTTCCGACATCGCCGGATACTGCTCGACCTGCGGCCTGACGGTGTGGACGTTCTTCAGGTTCTCGACGAATTCGGCTGTGCCTGGGACGTTCTTGTTGAGCTCGTCGAGCACGGTCTTGTCGTCGCCGACCGAGGTGCGGATGGGCAGGTCGCCGGTCTGCAGCGAGAACGCCTTCACCTGTTCGGGCGCCGACAACCACTTCACGAAGTCGATGGCCGCCTGCTTGCGCTTGTCGCCGTTGTCGAACACCACCCAGTTGTCGGGTCCGGCGATGGTCTGATGCCCGCCGCTCGAACCGGGGTAGGTGGGCATCACCTGGACGCCGTAGGAGATGTCGGATAGCTGGCTGAGATCCCACGGTCCGGTGACCAGCATCGCGACCTTGCCGCTGTTCATCAGCTTCGGGCCGTTCTCGTTGGTGGTGTCGAGGTAGAGCGACTTGTCGTCGACGGCCATCTGCTGCAGCGTCGTCAGCGCCTTGACGCCTGCATCGGAGTTGAAGTCGGCCTTGGTGTTGTCGGAGTTCAGGATGTTGCCGCCGGCCTCCCAGAGCATCGGAAGCCAGTGCCAGACAGTGTCTTCGCTGCCATCGGCGGGGATCAGCCAGCCGTACTGGCCCTTGGCGGGATCGGTCAGCTTCTTGGCCGCGGCGCGGAAGTCGTCCCACGTCCAGTTCGGCGTCGGCGGCTCGACACCGGCGTCGGCGAACAGCTTCTTGTTGTAGACGATCGCGAGGTTGTCCACCAGTGCAGGCACGCCGATGACCTTGTCGTCGACGGTCGCGGCCTTGCGTTCCGCCTCGTAGAAGTCGTCCCACTTCCAGTCGGGCTTCGCCACCTCCTCGGTCATGTCGACGAGCGAAGAGATCTTGGCGATGTTCGGTGCCCATGACCCGAACATGTAGGCGACGTCGGGTGCGCTGTTGCCGCGGACAGCGGTCAGAACCTTCTGCAGCACAAGGTCGTTGGAGGAGTACAACTCGGACACCTTGACGTCCGGATGATCCTTGTTGTACTGGGCGACCAGGCCTTTGAAGGCCTCGCCCTCGGTGTCCTGGTAGCCGTGCCACACCTGGATCTCGGTGGGGCCGGATGGCTCGTTGCCGCCCCCGCCACCGCACGCGGCGAGGACGAGTGCAAGGACGGCGATCAGTGCGATCCACAACCTACGTCTAATCACGGTGACACTCCTTAGTTGGCGATATCTCGGGCGAGGATTGGAGCCGCCCCGGCGGCGACATCAGGCCGGGTACGCAGTTCCTTTGGAATAAGGTCGCCGTGCGCGGAGGTCAATTCGTCGCACAGTTCTGCGATCTGATCGACGGTCAGCGTCGCTGCGGTGTTCGGGTCGACCATGGCCGCCGCACGCACCAGCCGGGGATCGCCGTCGACCGCGGCGCGAACGGCCAGGTCAACGGGCCCGAGGAAATTCCGGTTGAGCGCCGCGCACTGCGGCGGCAGGTCGCCGACCTTCATGGGGTGTGCGCCAAGGGAGTCCAACAGCGTCGGCACTTCGACGGCCAACCCGTCGGGCAGGTTGGTGATCAGCCCGTCGTTGATCACGTTGGCGGAGATGACCCGCGGCGTGCCGGTCTCGAACGAGTGGATCACCTGCGGCGCGTATTCCGTGGAACTCGTATCGATCGTCAGCGACTGCGTGTCCGCTAATTCCGCTCGCACCCTGCGATATTCGGCGATGTTGGCTTCGCTGATGGAGACGTACTCGCCGACGTTGATGCGCAGCCGTTCGATCTCGTCGGGGCGATGCAGGTACCAACCGACGTACTCGCTGCTGTGCTCGCTCGTTTCGGTCGGGTAGTAACCCAGCCGCCGGTACATGTCGACCCGTACCCGCCTGCGTAGTTCCGGGTCGGCGGCAATGCGCTGGTCCAGCAGCGGGTAGAGGTTCTCGCCGCCGCGCTCCCACCGCAACACCCATGCCTGGTGGTTCACGCCTGCCGACCAGTAGGACACCTCGTCGTAGGGCACGTCGATGAGCTCACACAGGCCGACCATCGTCCAGTAGACGGAGTGGCACAGACCCAACACCTTCAGTTGTGGCGCGACGCGATGGAGGAACGTGACGTTCATGGCCATCGGGTTGGTGTAGTTCAGCAGCCACGCGTCGGGGCACACCGCTGCCATGTCGCGGGCGATACCCGCCAGGACCGGGAAGGTCCTCAGGCCGCGGAAGATTCCGCCGACGCCGATGGTGTCGGCGATGGTCTGGTTCAGGCCGTAGCGCGCCGGGATCTCGAAGTCGCGCACCGTGGCCTCGTGCATACCGACCGCGATGACGTTGATGACGTAGTTCGCGCCGTCCAGTGCGCGTCTGCGGTCGCTTGTCGCGACCACCTCCGGCGCAGCGCCTGCGGCGTGCGCGGTGGCCCTTGCGATGGCCTCGGCCGTCTGCAGCCGTTCATCGTCGATGTCGTGCAGCACCACCCGAACCGAGCCCAGCTCGGGGAACGACAGGATGTCGCCGAGCAGCTCGCGGGTGAACTCGACGCTGCCCGCGCCGATGATGACGATGGTGGGTTTCACTGCACCGCCCGACGTTTCGAGCTCGCCGGTGCATCGGCCACGACCGCTTCGGTGAGGGCCTCGCCGCGCTTCTCGTCGCTGTAGACCATCAACGTCGAGCCGACGAGAGCCAGCACGATACCGATCGCGCCGTAGGGGGTGGGCAGCGTCTGGTAGGCGATCAGCGAGATGATCACGGTGAGCGCAGGCGCCAGCGCGTTCGTCGTTGGCGCCACGATGGAGGCCTTGCCTCGGGCGAGGGCCATCACGAGGAACAGGGCGCCGACCGCGTTGAGCACCTGGGTGACTGCCGTCAATGCCGGTGCCTGCCAGGGGAAGTCGGTCGGAAGGCCGCCGACCATGATCAGCGCGACGGGGATCAGAAGCAGCCCGCTGATCGTCATCCATCCGAATGTGGTGGCTTCGTTGACGCCGATGGTCGCGGTCTTGCGCATGAAGTAGGCCTGTACGCCCCATGCCACGCAGATCAGGATCGCCAGCAGCAGCCACGGACCCTTCGATTCTTCGGTTTCGCCACCGGTGATGGTGAACAACACGATGGCCGCCAAGGCCATGACGAGGCCGACGACTGCCAGCGGCTTGAGCCGTTCGCGCAGGAGCACCATCGCCATCAGGACGGTGATCGCGGGGGAGATCGAGATGATCGGGAAGATGAGGTACGCCGGACCCATCGTCAGCGCCTGGAAAAGGATGAGCTGGCCGCCTGCGCCGGTCAGCCCGATCAGCAGCCCGTAGATCGTTGCGGCCGGGCGGCGGTCCCAGCGTTGGCCGCGCAGGATGACGGCGGCAGGGATGAGCATCGTCAGCGCCCAGATGCTGTAGATCATCTCGTCGGGGTATTCGTACTTCGTGGCGGGTAGGGCGGAGAACGCGCCCCAGACGCCCCAGAACAGGATGAGCAGGGCGGCGTAGAAGATCCAGCTACGGGTCCGCGTTGTAGTCGGTGTATCGGTCATCGTGACTTCACCTCGTCGAGTCGTTGTCGGAGAGTTGTTGCACGGCATCCGGAGTCAACGGATGTCCGCTGTGCTTGGCGGCGTACAAAGCGGCGCCCACCGCCGGGTCGAGCCTCGGACGTTGCAGGTCGTACTTGGCTTGAGCGCCATGCAGAGCGGCGACGAACAGCTTGAGAAAGCCCTCGTCGGAGAACATTCCGCCCGAGTAGGACACCGGGACGGTTTCGTCGTTGGTGAATCCGACCAGAGTCCGGGTGGTTTCGATCAATGTGACGAGCTCGTCGGCCGCCGCGGACAGGATGCGCTTCGACATGTCGTCGCCGGCGCGGGCGGCCTCGGTGACCGTCGTGGCCAGCGCGGCGATCTTGCTGCGATTGCCCTTCCAGGTGTCGATCACCAGGCTGACGACGTCGAGGTCTCCGCCGACCTCGAGGCGGTCCTTCATGAGTTGGTGCAGCGGGCCGGGCGGCATCCTGCCGTCGCTCATCCGGGAGAACGCGTTGAGCCCTTGGGCGGCAATCCAATATGCCGAGCCCTCGTCGCCGAAGAGCTCACCCCAGCCGCCGACCCGGTGGCCGACGCCCTGGCGCTCTCCGTAGGTCATCGACCCGGTCCCGCTGATGACGTTGATGCCGTCCTCGCCTGCGAGTGAGCCGGCCCAGCCGCACACCATGTCGTTGTTGCAGCTGTACCGGTCATGGCCGAGCACGCCTCGCGGGACGGCGTTGAGCGCCTCGATGTCGCCGCTGGCCTCGCCGTAGCCGGGGAGTCCGAAGAACGCGGCGTCGATATCGGAGGTCGCGATTCCAGCCTGGGTGCAGATGTCCGTAACGCCCTGTGCGAGCGACTTTTCAACGACGTCGAAGCCGTCGTTGAAGTAATAGGACGTCGGCGCGGCGGCGCGGGCGATGACACTGCCCGCGTCGTCGATGAGCGCGAGCGCCGTCTTCGAGCCCCCGCCGTCGACCCCGAGATACCGGGCCATGTCTACCCTCCGTTCCCTGTCATCGGATAGATGGTGACGCCTTGCACGACGCGGTTGACCTCACCGGACGGGAAGGGATTGTCGGGCGTCTTGCCGTGTTCCAGCGCGGTGAACAGCGCCAGATACTGGGCGAAAACCAGATACGGCAGCGCGACAAGGGTGTCGTCGAGACCCTCGAGCCCCGGCAGCGTCACAGCGGGTCCGTGCGTCTCGGGAATCGGCGCGGTGCTGATCACCGTGACGGCGTCCTGGCCCAACTGCGCGCGGATCTCGGTGATGATGTCGAGGTCGTAGCGACGGGTGTAGGGATCGGTGGAGACGTAGACGACGGCAAGCGTGTCGCCGTCGAGCGCGGACTTCGGTCCGTGCCGGAAGCCCAGCGGCGAGTCGAAGTAGGTGACCACCTCACCGGCGGTCAGTTCAAGCATCTTCAGCGCCGATTCGTGTGCGAGTCCCTCGAGAGGTCCGCTGCCCAGGTACACGAACCGTTGCTTCTTGGTCTTGGCAAGCGTCCGGATGTCGGGCTGCAGACCCGCGACGTGCTCGGCCGCGCGGGCGAGCGCTTCACCGTCGTCCGCGGTGGCGGGCCCGAGTAGTCGCAGACATGTCAACAGCATCGAGGTGAGGCTCGACGTCATGGCGAAGCCGGTGTCGTTGGTGCGATCCGGCATGTAGACGACGCAGGAGTTGGCGCGGCCGCTGTGCGCGCGGCTCAGTTGGCCGTCGCGATCGCAGGTCAGGATCAGATGCCAGACGTCGTCGACGAGTTCGTCGGCCAGCGCCGTGGTGGCGAGGCTTTCGGGGCTGTTGCCCGACCGGCCGAACGACACCAGCAGCGTGGGGGTGTGGCGCTCGAGGAAGTCGAGAGGGCCGGCGACGATGCTCGTCGTCGCGATGGCTTCGACCCGCCGCCCGAGATGGCGACGAAGGGCGGGCGCCGCGATCTCGCCGAGGAACGCCGAACTGCCTGCCCCGGTCAGGACGATCCGGATGTCGGGGCGGGCGATTACGTCGCGCAGGAACGCGGTCACCGCCTCGTCGTCGCGAGCCGCGACCTCACGCCAGACGTCGGGCTGCTGTCCGATCTCGAGAATCGTTGCGCCGCCGTCTTGCTGGGCGGGCGTGGAGATGGTCATTCGGCTGCTCCTGTGAAGGCGAGGGCATCGGCGGTGGTGCTACGACAGGCGCGGGAGTAGGGGCGCATCGCGTCGCGAATTCGATCGAGGACGAGGGACTGCGCGACGGGCTCGAGCTCACCGGCGCGTATCCGGTCGTACTGATAGGGCAGGAACTGGCTGATCAGCGGCATCGGGATGCCCGTGCGGTCGAGGTTCGCCAGCAGGTCCCGGCGCGCAGCGTCGACCTCGGCGTCGGCCCAGTAGTAGCGGAGCCGGTCGCTGTAGCTGTAACGGCGGGCCGTGCGTTGGGTGATCGGGTCGCCTTCGTAGTAGCTCCGCCAGTGTTCGGGGTTGGCCAGCATCCTGCGTTCGACGACCTCGATCAGGTTTGACCGGGAGGGCCGCGGGATCAGCTCCGCCTCGATCAGTGCCAGCGCGAACAGCGCTTCGCGCATCGCAAATGTCAACGCGGGCCCGACCTTGAGGACAGCCCAATGGTCTTCCACGAGTTCCCGCAGCTGCGCAGGCCGCTGGTAGTCGGTCGAATGCGCTTCGAAGACCAGGTGGTCCTCGTTGTCGAGAACGCGCCGCAACTCGACGGTCGCGCTTCGCTCGTAGTCGATGACGTGTAGGTGGTCGAACTCGACGCCGGGCTGCACGACGAGGGCCATGACGCGCGGCCAGACGTGTTGCAGCGCAGCCTCTTCGAAGGCGGTCCGATGCGCGGCGATCGTCTTTCGCGCCCGGTCGGCAGGCGTCGGGGTGAGGTGGTCGAGCGTCTCATGCGCTCCGCCGGGCACCGGCACCTCGGTGCCGATGACGTACATCGGTCCATCGGTGCCGCCGCGGTGTGCCGCGTCTTCGGCGACCCGCATCAGGCGGGCGGCCCGACCTGCGACGACTTCGTCGTCGAGGACCGTCGGGTCGTCGGCGCAGGACATGCTGCAGTCCAGATGGATCTTGGTGTAGCCGGCGTCGACGTAGGCGACGATCAGCGCCTCGGCCTTGGCCATTGCCGCACTTGCGAATTCGCGTCGCCAGCGATTTGGGCCGAGGTGGTCGCCACCGAGGACGACGCGGTTTCGCGCAAACGCGAGCCGGTCGGCGAGGCCGAGCACGAGATCCCGGAACTCCGCTGGACGTAGACCGGTGTACCCGCCGAACTGGTCGACCTGGTTCGACGTCGCCTCGATCAGGACGTAGCTGCCGTCGTCGGCGGCCTGCGCGATGGCCGCCTCCACCACGGTGGGGTGGGCCGAGCAGACGGAGTAGACGCCGACGGGCTCACCGGCCTTGTGGCGATTGATCGTGTCCGCCAGCCAGCCGGACGTTTGCAACATCCACCGATCATGAGAAGCTCGCTCATAGTGCGCAACGGATAGCCGCCAAGCGATCACTAAAACTGATCGTTTGCACTGATTACGAGGAGTCGCCGTCATGTCGATCAGGCGCACCGACCGGATGCGTGAGGTGCTGTCGCTCCTGCGCGAGCGCGGCGAGGTCGACTCCCAGGTGCTGCGCAAAGAACTGAGGGTGTCGGCGGCGACGCTGCGTCGCGACCTCAGCGAACTCGAGGAGCAGGGACTGCTGGTGCGCACGCACGGCGGGGCCAGGGCGCTCGATCCCAGTGGCAGTGAGATCCCGGTGCGGCTTCGCGATCATCGAATGGTCGCCATCAAGCGGCGGATCGCGCAGCACGCCGCTGCGCTGATACCCGCGGGTCCGCAGGCGGTCGCCTTGACAGGCGGGGTCACCACGGGCGAGGTGGCCCGATCGCTCAAGGGCCGCCCGCAGATGACGATCGTGACGAACTCGCTGACGATCGCGGCCGACTGCGCCGTCGACGCGCACATGAAGGTGATTGCGACCGGCGGGTTGGTGCGGGCGAATTCCCTTGAGGCAGTGGGCCCGATGTCCGAGCACGCCTTCCAGGTCATCACCGTCGGCACCGCGGTTCTCGGTGCGGATGGGATGTCGGCCGAGGTCGGCGCCACCACGTACGACGAGGCTGAAGCCCGCACCGCGATCGCCATGGCCGCCAACGCGCAACGAGTCGTCGTCGCCGTCGACGGTTCGAAGATTGGCAAGGTCACGCTCGCAAAGATGGTGTCGCTGAGCGAGATCGACCACCTGGTCACCGACACGACCGCCGATCCCCGACAGCTGGAGCACATCGCCGCGGCGGGCGTGCAGGTCCACGTGGTCGAGGTGGGCGACGACTGATCGTCGTCTTCACCCTTAGATCGCGGTGATCATGGCGGCCACCGGTCACCGCCGTGCTGCGCAGCCAGTCAACAAGAACGTAACAACAGTTCTATTGCAGCCTTCAACAGCGGGGAATAGCATCATTCGGATCCAGGGTCCTGAATCCTGGATCCGAGATCCGAACTCGCCTCCCGGCAGGAGATCATGCGAAGAACTGCAGAAATCGCGGGCGCCGGCCTGTCGGGATTGCTTCTGGCGACCAGGCTGGCTCAACTCGGATGGACGGTTCGCCTGCACGAACGCAACGCAGATCTGCGCATGTTCGGGGCCGGGATCTGGATCTGGGAAAGCGGACTGCGCGCTCTTGAGGTCGTCGGTGCTTACGACCGGGCGACCGCCCGGGCTCGGACAATCGCGGAATGGCGGATAGCCGACCGCAATGGCCGCACCTTGATGTCCCGGCCAACCACCCCCAGCGACCGCCTGCTGCTGCCGCCGCGGGCTGACCTCTACGAAGCGCTGATCACCCAGGCCGGGTACTTCGGCGTCGACATCCAGACGTCCTCGACGGCGGTCAGCATCACCCCTGATGGCGTCATGCAGATGCTGGACGGAACCGAACACAAAGCCGACCTCGTCGTGGCCGCCGACGGAACGTATTCGCGGCTGCGCGAATCGATTCTGGCGACCGGATGGGTGGACTACGGCGTGGAGGCGGGCATCCGCATGCTGATCGACCGCAATGACGGCGATCCCGAAGACACCATCATCGAGTATTGGCATGGCCGACGCCGGCTCCTCTACAACCCGTGCACCGACGGCCAGGACTACATCTTCCTCAGCGCCCCGGTTGATGATGAACGTGCCAGCACAATGCCCGTCGACCGTGACCTGTGGAGCACCGCGTTCCCGATCGCCGCCAACCTCGTCGAACGATTCGCCGAAGCCAGCCGCTGGGATCGGTTGGTCAACGTGCGTTGCCGGCACTGGTCCAAAGGCCACGCCGCGGTGATCGGCGACGCCGCCCACGCCATGCCGCCGAATCTTGGGCAGGCGGCGAACACCGCGTTCATCAACGCCATGGCTTTAGCCATGATCCTCGAAGGCGAATCCGACATTCCCACCGCACTTCTCCGCTGGGAGAAGGAATGTCGAGGACTCTCCGACCACGTGCAGTGGTGGTCGTACCTGTACGGATTCGTCCTCGCCAAGGTGCCGGAGCGACTCGACCCTGTGCGCGCACGCATGCTGCGGTCGGTATCGGGCACACGAGCCTTCCAGAACGCCCTGAACAAGGGCGCACGCACGGTACCCGCCGGCGCGCGCTTAGACCCCGTTCGTACGTGAACTCCCCAGACATCAGGAGGCCCGCAGGTGAAGTACGCGTCGTTTCTCGGTCCGACCGGCATCGTCGCCGGCGTGGTGCGCGACGGCGCTGTTCTCCCGCTCAGCGGCGGCGATTCGGTCGACTGGGCCGGGCAGCCGACCGGTCTGCTCGAGCACATCGCCAGTGGCGCCGACGCCGTCACAACGGGGGAGGAAGTCCCGCTGGATTCAGTGAAGCTCGTCGCACCGATACCGGTACCCCGCCGCAACATCATCTGCATCGGCCAGAACTACGTGGCGCACTCGGTCGAATTCGACGCTTCGGGTTTCAATGCCACTGCAGGACGGGGGATTCCAGATCGACCGGTGGTCTTCACCAAGGCGCCGACGACGGTCATCGGTCCCAACGACGTGATCCCGGCCCATGATGAGTTGACCCAATCGCTGGACTACGAAGCCGAACTCGCCGTCATCATCGGCAATACTGGCAAGAACATCTCCCGCGACGACGCGATGTCACACGTGTGGGGCTACACCATCGTCAACGACGTCACCGCCCGCGACATCCAGCACGCCCACCGGCAGTGGTTTCTCGGCAAGTCGAAGGACGGTCTGTGCCCGATGGGGCCTTACGCGGTGACCGCCGACGAGATCGACTACCGCGACGTTCTCATCGAAACCCGCATCAACGGCGAACTACGACAGAGCGCCAAGACGGTCGACCTGATCTTCGACATACCGGAACTGATCGCCACCATCAGTGCAGGCATGACGCTGCTACCCGGCGACATCATCGCCACCGGCACTCCGCCGGGGGTCGGCATCGGGTTTGACCCGCCGCGCTTCCTGCGCGCCGGGGACGTCATCGAGATGTCCATCTCCGGGTTGGGCACTCTCGTGAACACCGTTGGGGCGGGAGGAGATCAATGACAACAAGAACCGAGGGGCTCGCCGGGGGAATGGACGCGATCGCACCGATATCGCGCAGCACCGTGCGCGACGCCGTCCGCGACGCGCTACGCGATCTCATCATCAGCGGCGGTGTGGACACCGATGTTCCGTTGCGCCAGGATGAGCTCGCCGCACGTCTCAATGTCAGTCGGACACCGCTGCGTGAGGCGCTGCACGGGCTGGCCAGTGAAGGTCTTGTGACCATCGATCCCCGCCGCGGCGCCGTGGTGACCAAGCCCACCGTGAAGCAGCTGTTGGATCTTTATGAGATCCGCGAGCAGCTCGAGGTGTATGCGGGACGGAAGGTCGTCGCACTCGCCGACACCACCCATATCGGCGAGATCGCCGCCATCAACGACCGGATGGCCGCAGTGGATGACCCCGTCGCGTGGGCGCAACTGAACCAGCAGTTCCATGCGGCCATCTATGCCCCGTGCGCCAACGTGGAGTTGGTCGCCCTGATCGGCACGCTCGCCGCACGCGCCAAGTTCTACGTACGAATCCTGGTTTCGAGCAGACCGCCCGCGTTGGATGCCGTCCACGGGCATCAGGAAATGCTCGATGCCCTACGGGCCGGGGATGCTGACGCGATGGAGGCTGCGATCCGACGCCACCTTCGCTCGACCGTTGAGCACGTCGCCCCGACGCTTCCGGAATAACCACGAAATGGGAGAGGAGACAGCATGAGCGTACGTTATATGCCGACGGTAGAGGGACTTTCGCTGTTTGGCGACTACTCGCCGGTCGCGGTCGCCGGCGGTGTGGTTGCCATCGCCGGTCAGTTCGGTACGGACGGCACGTCTCCCGAGGAACAGGTTCGAGGCGCGTTCGCCAACGTCGGTAAGGCGCTCGCCGCCGCGGGTCTTGGCTTTGAAGACGTCATCAAGTTCACCACCTTCGTGGTGGGTCGAGAAACCATCCCGCCGTTCATGTCCGAACGCAAGAAGGTGTTCGCCGAGATCTATCCAGCCGGTGTGTACCCACCCAACACCCTGCTGGTGGTCGCCGGCTTGGTACACGAGGAGTTCGTCGTCGAGATCGAAGCCCTGGCGCAACCCAGGGACGCGTGATGACCGCCGACAAGCGCGCAATCCCCTTCAACTACGGACGCGACCACGTCATCTCCTACCCCGTGACCGCTTCCGGCATCCGAACAAGAGTGGTCGAATCGCTCGACGGGACAACGCCATTGGTTTTTCTTCACGGCGTCGGTTCGCGTGCGGACCGGTTCATTCCGGCGATACCGGGGCTCGTGGCGGCCGGCTACCACGTGTACGCGATCGACTTCCCTGGTCACGGCTTCGCCGACAAGGTCGCCGGTATCGACTACCGGCCGAGGGGTTTCGCCGAGTTCATCGGCGCGGTGCTGGATGAGCTGCAGCTAGAGGAGGTGATTGTCGCGGGGACATCGCTCGGCGGTCATGTAGCGGCCCGGCTCGCATGCGATCGCCCCGATCTCGTCGCGGGGCTCGTGTTGATCGGAACCACGGGGATCGCGGAGCTCCCTGAAGTGAACATGGTCGCGCCAGAAGGCGTCGCCGACGGCAGCGTCTCAGCGGTGCGAAAGAAGTTCGGGTTCTTGGTATCCGATCCGGCAATGGTCACCGACGCCTGGGTGCGTGAGGAGTCGATGATCAACTCGTCGGCGGGCGCGCGCGACGCGTTACTGACCGCTGCGGGTTACCTCAACTCCGAAGCCAATACCGATCTTCAGGGCGATCGGCTGATGCGAGAACGTCCCGAGTTACCCGTGCTGATCGTGTGGGGCGAGGACGACCGGTGGACGCCGCTGCCAATGGGACGTGCCGCACACGAGCTGCTGAAGGGTTCTGTCCTGCAGGTCATGCCCGGCTGTGGGCACGCTCCGTACTTCGAAGATCCCGACACCTTCGTCGGTGTCGTGTCCGACTTCTACGTCGACGCTCTGCGTCGTACAGGAGGTGTTCGATGACCGACAACTGGCTACTGATCGATAACGGCACCGTCGTCGACGGCGATGCCAACCCGCCGATGCCGGGCTGCGCCGTTCTGGTGCACAACGCCCGCATCGTCAAACTCGGTGCCGTCGACCGCGAAGCCGACATTCCCCGTGGCGCGCAGTTGACGGTGATCGACGCCGGCGGCAAGACAGTGATGCCAGGGCTGATCGACGTGCACTGCCACATGACCTACGGGTTGGCGCGCACCGAGGAAGAAATCAGCATCTACACACCACCGGAACTGCGCACGCTGATCGCCGCCGCGAACGTGGAGAAGGTGCTGGCCGCGGGTGTGACCAGCATTTCGCAGCCTGGCGGAAGCTATTTCATCGGTGTAGGCCTGCGAGAAGGCATCAAACAGGGCCTCGTGCACGGGCCCAGGATGACCAGTGCAGGAAGGTATCTCACCACTAGCAACGGCCTCACCGACTGGTTCCCGGACGCGACCGGCAACCCCGAGTCGAGCATCGGCAAGCTGACCAACACCGCGGCTGAGATGGTCGACGAGATTCGCCGCCAGGTCAAGGCCGGTGTCGACCTCATCAAGCTCGCCGACAGCCCGTACGGCGACTATCAGGCTTTCACCAACGACGAGATGAAGGTGTGCGCCGACCTCGCGCACCAGTTGGGCAAGAGGATCACCATCCACGCGCGGGGATCCGCCGAGGTGGCCGCCGCCGTGGCCGCCGGATTCGACCACATCATGCACGGCAACCACATGAACGACGAGACCATCGCCAAGCTTGCGGCCTCACAGATACCGCTGGCGCCAACGCAGCTGTTCATGCATCACATTGTCGAATTCGCCGATATCTCGGGACATCGGCAGTCGATCGTGGACGCCACCGCCCGGATGAACGAGGCGACCATGGACAGCCTGCACCGCGCATACGCCGCAGGGGTGAAGTTCGCGATGGGCACCGACACCGGGTTCGCCACCGTGCCCTACGGCCAGTTTCACGCGCGGGAACTCGAGATACTCATGCTCTACACCGGGATGTCGGCGCTGGAAGCCATTCAAGCCGGCACGAAACACGGTGCGGCGGTGGTGAATCTGCCCGATGACGTCGGAGTCCTCGCCGAGGGCAAGCTCGCCGACATCATTGTCGTCGATGGCGACCCGCTGGCCGACATCAGGGTGCTGTACACACCGGGAAAGGTCACCCACGTCATCCTCAACGGTTCCGTGCAGACCTTCCCCGAGGACATCCGGACGCGGTTCATCCGTAACAACTATCTACCCCACGAGTACGGCTGGGAACTGCTCACCTACGAACGCGTCTTCGAGGGCGGCGAACTGCCGAAGACGCAGCTGGACTGGCCGCGTGAGATGCGCACCGACATGGTCAACGATCTGCGCAAGTACGAGAAGGTCGGCGCCAGCGTCAACGGAGCGGCCGAGTAATGACCAAGTCGGCCGCCCCTGACACCGACACCGGTGCGCCGGTCACCGGGGCAGACCCGCGTGTGCATTTCGGAGTCCGGGGCGCCACCCACGACTACTCGGGGGTGGTGGTGCTGCGGAATGTGGACTTCGACATCAGCGGCGGCAACATCCACGCGCTGGTCGGCGAAAACGGTTCGGGCAAGTCGACTTTGATCAAAGTGCTGAGCGGTGTCGCGAAACCCACGAGCGGCACGATCGTCCTCGACGGGCAGGCCGTGTCATGGGCGACGCCTCAGTCTGCCCAGGCCGCGGGAATCGCGGTCGTCCACCAGAACTACAACCTCTTCCCCGACATGTCCGTCGAGCACAATCTGCTCGCCGGAGCCGTCCGACCGCCGCGCAGTGCCCGCACGCTTGGCGCGGTGGACCACAGCCGCTGGCGCGAGCACGTGCGGCGGCTACTCGACCGTCTCGGTGTGGACCTGGATCCGCGTTCGCTCGTCGGCTCGCTCGGCGCGGCACAGCGCAAGTTCGTCGAGATTGCCAGGGCCATGCTGCTCGAACCCCGGTTCCTCATCCTCGACGAACCGACCGCCGCGCTTGAACCGGCTGCTGCACAACAGGTCCTGAACCTCATGCGGACACTTCGCGGCCAGGGTTTGGGTTTGGCGTTCGTGTCGCACCGCCTCGATGAAGTCGTGCAGACGGCCGACCAGGTGACGGTGCTTCGCGACGGGGCACGTGTCGAGCACAGACCCCTTGCCGCTACGAGCGCGCGACAGCTGGCCACCATGATGATCGGCGACCGGGCCGTGGCGCAGTCGAGACGTCCGACCGCCAAACGCGATGACGTGCTGATGCGGCTGCGGGGGCTGCGAGTCGTCGACGGCGTCGACGGCATCGATCTCGATGTGCACGCAGGCGAGATCGTCGCCGTCACGGGGCTACTGGGATCGGGGGCAGCCACCGTGGTCGCGATGGTCGGCGGCGACGTGCCGCTGAGCGGACACTGCGAGATCGCGGGCAGCCCAGCGTCGATCCGCTCCGTCCGGGACGCACAGAAACTGGGCATCGGCCTGATCCCAGAGGACCGCAAGGCTCGTGGTCTCGTCATCGCGCAGTCTTGTGCGTTCAATATCTCTCTGGCGTCCTTCGGCCGGGTGGCGCGGGCGGGCTTTTTGTTGTCGCGGCGGCGGCTCATCCGTCGCGCGCAGGATTACCGCGATCAACTCGACATCAAGTGGGCCGGACCCCATGCATCCGCCGCCACGCTCTCCGGTGGCAACCAGCAGAAGGTCATGCTCGCCAAGCTGCTGGCGTCCAACGTCCGCGTCATGGCCGTCGAGGAGCCGACGCAGGGCGTGGACATCGGTGGCCGGGCTCAAATCCATGACCTGCTACGCGAATTCGTCGCCAACGGCAACGCAGTCATCGTCTACTCGACCGACCTCGCCGAAGCGCTTGCCCTTGCCGATCGCGTCGGCGTGTTCCGTCATGGCGCACTCGCCCACATGCTTCCGACGGCGGAGCTGACCGAACATCAGCTGGCTGCTCTGGTGGTCGGCGACCGAATGGGCGACGACGGATCCACGCCGGGGTCACGAGTGCACCCCGTGTCCGTCAGCCATGGAGGTGAATCGTGAGCACCACGACCGACCGTCCACGTCGAACGGCGGGGGAGATGCTCGACACCGCGTTCGTGCCTGGAGTGCTCCTAGTGCTCGTCGCCTACCTCGGGGTCACCGACGACGCGTTCCTGACCCGCATGAACCTGACCAATGTCCTTACACAGGCGTCGATCCTGGCGATAGTGTCGTTCGCCGCGACGTTCGTCATCATGGCCGGACAGCTCGACCTGTCGATGGGAACCGCCTCGGCCCTGATCAGTGTGCTTGGCGCGATGGCGATGGTGCACACCGGATCGGCGCTGCAGGGAATCGCTGTTTGTCTTGCCGCAGGAGTGGTGCTCGGGCTGCTCAACGGGGTGATCGTCACGTTTCTGGAAGTCCCATCGTTCATCGCCACCCTCGGCACGATGATCATCTGCGGGGCGATCGGTCTCGCACTCACCAACGGGGGTGTCATCACCGGCCTCCCCGATGGCTTCCGGTCCTTGTCGACGTTACGTGTCGCAGGCCTGCCGCTGCTGGTGTGGATGACGGCGGTGGTGTTCCTGATCCTGTGGTGGCTGCAGCGCCAGACTGTGTTCGGGTATCAGGTTCTTGCGGTGGGCGGAAACGCCGAAGCGGCTCGCTTGTCGGGCATTTCGATTCCGCGAATCACCATGTTGGTGTTCCTCATCACGGGCGTGGCCTCTGCGCTTGCGGGGATGGCGTTGCTGATCAGGGTCCAGTCCGGGCAGCCCAACGCCAATGCCACCCTCGCGCTGGAGGCGATCGCCGCGGTCGTGGTCGGCGGCACCAGCCTCAACGGCGGACGCGGATCTATTGTGCGCACGCTTTGGGGCGTGCTCCTGATCGCGGTGTTGCGCAACGGGCTCGATATCAGCGGCATCAGCGAGGACTACAAGAACGTCGTCGTCGGCGTCGTGCTGATTGCGGCGGCGTCCGTCGACTTCCTTCGCCGTCGATTCGTGCGGTCCAGAAGGGAGTCGGCGACCGTCGAACCCGGCGGGATCGAAACCGATGCGACAGATGATCAACAGCTGGTAAGTGGATCCGCCGCCAACCGAGGAGAAGCACGATGACACCTGCAAGAATCGCCAGGGCCGCAACGGCATTGGCCTCCGCCGTTCTATTGACGGTAGCCTGCTCCCACGACTCCGGTTCGAGCGACTCGGGCGGAGCGGCGGGTGTCGACTCCGAGTTGAAGCTCGCGATGAACGTGTACTCGCGGACACTGCCCTATTTCCAGGACATGATTCGCGGGGTGCAGGACGTCGCACACGAAGACGGCCACACCAAGGTCGACGTGACCTACGGTGACACCAATCCGCAGCTGCAGTACAACCAGCTGGAGAACGCCCTCAGCACGTCGCCCAACGGGCTGCTCATCGTGCCGGTGAATCCGTCCGCACTGATTCCGGTCATCCAGAAGGCCGCCAGCAACGGCGTGTCCGTCGTCACGATGGCCAATGATATCGACGAGGCGGGCCACTCATCGCAGCTGGCTCACGTCGGACAGGAGTATGTCGAATTGGGTAGGCAGAAGGCCCAATACATCGTCGACGCGCTCGGCGGGCGCGGCACTGTCGGCTATGTCCACGGCATCCGCGGGCTCACGTTCAGCGAGCGTCAGGCGGAAGGCGCGAAGGAGGTCTTCACAGCCAACCCCGGCATCACACTCATTGACGGGCCGTACGCCGGGCAGTTCAGCTCCGATGCCGGCCTCACCGCGACCGAAAACGTACTGACCGCCCATCCCGACGTCAACGCCCTTTACTTCGACAACGACGACATCGCCCTCGGCGGGATCCTGGCCGTCCAGCAGCGCGGAAGGCCGATGGACAGCATCGTCATCATCGGAACCGACGGCGGCGCCCCTGCGCTCGAGGCCGTCGGCGCCAAGACCATGGATATGACGATCAGTCTGTGCGGCTATGCCACCGGTCGCCAGGGTGCCCAGGTGTTGATCAACTATCTACGAGAGAACAAGAAGCCGGCCGAGCGATTCGTCGAGGTCGACTCGCTGACCATCACCAGTGCCAATCTCACCGACGCCCAAGCGAAAATCAAGGACGGCAAGTGCTGAGCCGTCGCTGAGCGCGCCAGCACTCGAGGAGGAGCTGCCGATGACGTCAACTGAGCAGCGGACCAATGACTTTCGCCGACTGCGTCGTAGAAACATTTTCGACCCGCAGGTCTATGACGAAGAACTGCGACACGTCTTCGGGGAGTCCTGGTTGTTCGTCGGGCACGAATCCGAGATCCCCGACGTCGGCGACTTCGTTGTCAGGCCGATGGGTGACGACGAGGTGATCGTGTGCCGATCCAAGGGCGGCGACGTTCGGGTGATGTTGAACTCCTGCGCCCACCGCGGCACTCAGTTGTGCCGAACTGACAGCGGTTCGGCAACGAACTTCCGCTGCATGTACCACGGCTGGGTGTACGACACTGACGGGAATCTCCGCGGAATCCGCAACAGGAGGCTGTTCCCGCCCGAGGTCGACGTCTCCCGACACGGCCTTTCCACCGCGCGGGTCGCCTCGTATCTGGGCCTGGTGTTCGCGACCTGGAGTGCAGACGTGCCCGAATTCTCCGAGTGGCTCGGCGATATGGCGTTCTACCTGGACGCGATGCTGGGTCGATGCTCCGCCGGTTGGGAGGCGGTCGGCGAACCGCTGCGATGGCGGACACGGTGCAATTGGAAGCTGTCGGTGGAGAATTTCGCGCTGGACAGCCTGCATTTGGATACCCTGCACGCCAACCCGATCAAGTTGGGCGTCTTCGGAACCGGCGACGCGAACCCGACTTCCTACACCGTCGTCACCGCTGGCGGCCACGGCGTTACCGCGACCAAGGTGCCGAGCACGGGTGAGCCGGTCTATCCGGGCTATCCGCCTGCGCTGGTGGAGGATTTCGGGAGGCACGGCAGTCCCGCCCAGCAATGGTTCGCGAGCAACAACGTCGTCTGCAAGGGAAACCTGTTCCCGAACTTCAGTTTCATCGAGCTCGTCCACGACACCACAGGCGATCCCGATGCGCCGCCCGTCGCGGCTTTTATGCTGAGGATGGCGCAACCGGTGGGGCCCACCGAGACCAACATCTGGATGTGGATCCTGGTGCCCCGGGACGCGGAGCCGCGGTGGAAGCGGTTGTCGCAGGAGTCGTTGGTCCGAACCCTCGGTGTCAGTGGCACTTTCGAGCCCGATGATCTCGCGAACGCCGTCTCGGTCTCCACAGTGAACGTCGGCACCCGCGCGGGTGAGAACGACTTCTTGTTCCTCGGCGGTGCGCATGTGCAACCGCAGGCCGAGGTCGAGGGATTCCGGCTGCCCGGCCGGGTACATGTCGCGCCGCTGAACACCGAAGTGCTGCAACGAGCCTTCCTTCGGGAATGGGCGCATCGCGTCCCGGCCATGGCGGGTGAACGATGACCGTCATCGGCGCGGACCTCGCGCTTGCCGAGTTGCTGCGGCTGGCCCGGGTCGAGGCGGCGTACAGAAGAGAGGCCGCGCAGCTCGACGCCAGCCAGCTGGCGGACTGGTTCGAATGGCTGCACGACGACTTCCGCTACGAGGTGCCGATTCCCGTCACGTCGGGCCGCGCCGGGCGGCCGCGATACTCCGAACAGGGGTTGCTGGCCGTGGAGTCCAAGCCGACGATCGCGTTGTGGATCGATCGGCTCTCCGACGAGCTTGTGGGGTCGGCCTACGCGGAGAATCCGCCGGTGCGGACACGACGGTTCATCTCCAATGTGCGCGTCGAAGAAGCGGAGGACATGGGCGCACTTCGGGTGTCCAGCAATATCTTGCTGAGCTGGAATCAGCGTGGCGAGCCGCCGATGTTCGTCACCGCCGAACGGTGCGACATGCTCGTCGGGGACGGCGACAAGCTCATGCTGCATACCCGCCGGGTGCTGTTGGATAGCGACGTCGTGCACATCAGCCACCTACGGGTGATTTTCTAAGGGCCGTCGCCAACGGGCCTCATGGGTTTCGCCGTCTTTGCAGCGCACGGCGGTGACCTTCGCGGAATGAACGACGAACCCCCCGTGTTACACCGGTTAAACGCGGTTTAGGGGTTAGTGATGTCGAGTCAGCAGATCCATACCAACGCCGTCGGTTTTCACAGTGGCGAGCTTGCCGTGCAGCGGCGGGCCGGAGTCGAGGCGCAAGCCGCGCGGCTGCGGCCGATGATGGCCCCGGGCGAGCTTCGCGGGGGTGCCCCTGCATTTGTGGCGCACGCGTCGTTCGCCGCAATCGGCGCGCGGGATCGCGACGGCCGCTTGTGGACGTCCCCGCTGATCGGACCGCCTGGATTCATGGCGGTGACGACGCCGACGCGACTGTCACTGCGCAACTTGTTGCCCGTCGGTGACCCGCTGCACGATCTTCCCGAAGGCCAGCCGGTTGGAATAGTCTTGATAGACTTCGCCTCCAAGCGACGCGTCCGCATCAACGGAACGTTGGCCGCAACCGATGGCGGTGGGCTTGCGGTGGATGTCGTCCAGGCGTACGGCAACTGTCCGCAGTACATTCACCCTCGGCGGATCAGTGCCGAAAGCGACGCTACCGCAACCGCTTCCGATATCGAGCAGAGCTCTTCCCTCGGTGCCGACGACATCGCGCTGATCCATTCGGCGGATACCTTCTTCTTGGGCACCACTCATCCCGAGCGCGGAAACGACGCGTCGCATCGCGGAGGCCCGACAGGATTCGTGCACGCCGACCACAACACCGTCGAGTGGCCGGACTATCCCGGCAACAACATGTTCAACAGTTTCGGCAATCTCGAGATCGATCCGACCGCCGCGCTGCTGTTCGTCGACTTCGAGAGCGGGCGCACACTGCAGATGTCGGGCAGGGCGGTCGTCGATTGGGAGAAGTCGGCCGGGCACGGCGACACAGGCCGCTGGGTGCGCTTCACCGCCGAATCTGTCGTCAGTAGCCGTCGGCCGTAGATCGTGTCCTGCAGGAGCCGCGATGAGTTCTGCTGCCTCCGGCGGTCGTACTGTCGAACCCCTTGGGCGAGGAGGACCTCCGGTGCGCAGCGTGACCTATTCGTTGAGCGTCTCACTTGACGGCTACATCGTCGGGCCGGACGGCGACTTCGACTGGGGGGCGCCCGACGAGGAGGTCTTTCGCTTCGCCACCGACGAAGTGCGGGGGGTCGACGTTCACCTGTTGGGACGACGACTCTACGAGACGATGCTGTACTGGGAGACCGCCGAGTCGGATCCATCGCTCGACGACCTGGAGCGTGAGTTCGCCGTGATCTGGAAGGCGCTCCCCAAGGTGGTGTTCTCCACCACGCTGTCGGCGGTGCAGGGCACGAACACCCGCCTGGCTTCGGGCGGGCTGGCAGACGAGATCGAGCGGTTGCGAGCCGAGCCGGGGGAGGGTGACATCGCAATCGGTGGCGCGACCCTCGCCGCTGAGGCAGCCGCGTTGGACCTGATCGACGAGTACCGCGCCAGGGTCTGCCCGGTGCTCCTTGGCGGTGGTATTCCGTACTTTCCCCAGCACGAGCGCAGGGTGGATCTCGAACTCGTCGACACCCGCATCTTCAGCTCGAAAATCGTCTACCACCGCTACCGGGTGGCGCGCTAAACGTCGCACCGGTCTCACAATGTGCGGTGGCGGACGCCCGTGTGAGACGATGTTCGCATCCACGCCGGCGTGACTGATCCGCCGCGTCCCCACGTAACCCAAGTTGTGGAGTTCCGATGTCTGCCAAACCTTTCAGTGCCGTTGTGTCGTGGCCACGCGCCCTGGCGTATGCGATCGCCGCGGTCGTCATGGGTGTCGTCGTCGGTGAGCTCGCGGCCATGCTGATCTTCGCGGGTTCCAGCGACCGCCGCCTCGACGAGCAGGCCGCGCGCAACGCGGATGCCACACCCGCCGTCGTCGCCGCGTCCTCGGATCTGGAGCGGACGCGACAGGCGCGCACCGCTCTGGATTCCGCGGTCTTGGACGCGAGTCGTCAGCGCGACGAGGCGCTCGTCGTCGCCCGCTGCGAGGTGAACCCGTCGCCTGCCTGCCCGCAGACCCACATCACCGGCGTGCCCGGCGCCGGACCCGAGCACCGCACGGCCGACGAGTTTCTCGCGGACACACAGGGGCAGCTCGACAAGGCGGTCGTCGAGCGGCATCGCCTTGCTCCGTCACTCGACGCCGCTGTTGCCGATGCCTCACAGCAGCTCGCGCAGGCGCGCGACGCCGCGGTCGCGAGCGCAGACCGTGGGTTCGGGGCGCGGTGGTTGGCGATGAACGCGCACACCCTCGCCAGCCCGGCCGCGACCGTGCTGCGCGCGCTGCTGTCCGGCTTGTTCGTGCTGCTGTTCCTGTTCCCGTTGCTCCTGCGGCTGTCGCGGGCGAAGACGACCGAGGACCGCCGCACAGCAGCACGGACGGTGCGCGAACGGGCGGACCTGGAGGCCGACACCGCGATTGCGGTGAAGAAGGCCGAGGTGCGCGCGGCCATCGAGACGATGCGGGCCGAGCAGGAGCTGGCCAGTGCACGCCTGGAGATCGAGGCGCAGAACGAGATCGATCGGGAGGAGCAGCGCCGTCGCGTCGCCGCAGCGATCGAGGCGCCGACGCAGGTGTCGTCGCAACGGGTCACCGAGGTCGTTGCCGAGTTGGAGGCCGATCCGTCGGCTGGAGAATCGTCGGCTGAATCGGACCACCTGCCCGCGTTGACCGAACCCGCGGCGGCCGAGAAGCGCTCGCTGATCCCGGCGCTGCCGGACGTCGCAGGGGCAGCCGTGCGATGGGTACGTCCGTTTGTGCCGCCGATCGTCGCGAGCGCCATCGATACGACGACGAGGCCGCTGCGCGGTGCGCGTCAGGTCTTCGAGGAGACGGAGGAGATCCACTTCAGCCTTCGGCGCAGCCACCGGGTGAGTGTGACCGCAGAGGAGACGGCTGAGCCCGCCGAGCAGTGGATCGATGCGACGCCCACGGCGCAGGTTCCCGCCAGCGGAGGGCGCCGTCGGCTTCCGCCCGCGGAGTCGTAGTCCCGTCAGCCGACGTTCAGCGCCATGTCCCAGAAGGCGACCTCGAGCGCCAGCACGTCGCCGACGAGCTCCTCGTGCTCGTCCGGCGTGGCCAGCTCGCCGAGCGCGGCAACATAGGCCGCGAACTCCGGCGTGGACCAGTGCTCCACGAACTCGCCGAACGGGGTGGAGTCTGACGCGGCTGAGGTCCACGCGAGCAGGTACACCTGTTCGATCACCCATAGCGCGGTTACCGCGGCCACGTACGGTGCGGCATCCAGTCGCTGCAGGAGTTCGCGGTACGCGAGCGTCGCTCCCAGCGGCTGGGATTCCAGCTGCAGCCGGCGGCGAGTCGCCTGGTCTTCGAACCAGTCGAGCTCGGTAACCAGCGCGCCGCAGCCGCCGGCGAGCACCGCTTGCGCCCGCCGCGGCGCGCGAGCCAGCAGGCGTGCCTGGAAGGTCAGCAGGTCTGCGACGAACAACG
The DNA here is from genome assembly GCF_003719305.1 of Mycolicibacterium stellerae. GTDB lineage: Bacteria > Actinomycetota > Actinomycetes > Mycobacteriales > Mycobacteriaceae > Mycobacterium > Mycobacterium stellerae. The sequence continues at coordinate 85,792 of NZ_RARC01000014.1, read as the reverse complement.
CGTCCTGCACCAACCATCGGTCGAATGCGGAAGCGGTGATTGTGCCGTCGCGCACCGCGTCGAGAAACGGGTGCCGGGTCGCGGCGTTCCACAGCGAGTCATGCACGCGTCAAGGCTAGTTACATCGGTCGGGCGGGCGTGGCCGCGGCCGTCGAGGACTTTCGTAGGTGCCCGCCTCACACCGACATTGTCGCCCGTGGTTAGGCGTCCTACCCTTGTGCGACAAAGTCGCCCGAAGGCGGGCAAAAACGCTCCGTGTCTCAAGCGTCGTCCGGCGGCGTCGGCAGAGCAATCGTCGGCTCGGATGCCCGTTCGCGACGCAGGATGCGAAGCCCGGCGGTAGGCGCGGCGATTTCCTCTGTCGGCGGAGCCGGGAGCACCGCCGTCGAATCCTCCCTCAGCCGAACAATTCTCGGCACTGCGGCGGGTTGCGGAGGCCGCGCGAGTGTCGGTGGGGCGGAGATCGGCGGCGCGGAAATCGATGGCTCAGGCGTGGGAACGGGGGCCGCGACCCGGGCGTCGTGGCGGCGGACCAGGTAGCCCGCCAGCGGCCCGGTGAACAACATCGCGATCAACACGGCGAGGCTCAGTAAGCAGACGGTCACGTCGAACGTGCTGGTGATCTGCTGGGCCAGGTTGTTGCCGTAGACGGCGGTGGGCGAGGGCTCGGCGTAACGCGGTGCGAGCGCGACCCCGATGGCCAGGTTCGCGACCGTGAAGACGAACAGCAGCCCGCTGAACGCCGAGATGACGGGCAGAGCGACCTCGCCCCTGACGAGTTGGCGGTGCAGCCACCGCGCGATCAATCCGGTGATCAGGTTGAACACCGTCATTGCGACGGTGTCGTACAGGGCGCTGGGGAGATCCAGTGTCCAGGCGATCAGATAGTCGACGACGCGCAGCGCGGCCGCGGCGAACGCCCAGAACGCGATGAGCGTCAGGCATTTCTCGGCGGCTGAGCGGTAGGCCCCCAATGTCGGCGGCTTGACCAGGAAGATCGCGTAGAGCGTCGTCGGCGCGACGATCGCCGCCGCGGCCGCCCAGAACAGGTAACCCTCGTAGCCGACGGCGGCCGTCGAGGTGTTCTGCGCGATGCCGTGGAAGGCGTCGACGTCGCGGCCGATGGGAAGGACCCAGATCAGCGTGGCCGCCAGCGCTCCCGAGGCGCCGATTGCAGCGGTGGCCAGCCGCGCGGCGGCGGTCCTCTCGGTGAGCCAGCGCGACGCGATGACCAACGCGATCATCGCCTCCGCGCCGTAGAGCAGCGTGGTGACGATGACGGCGACGTCCGAGCCGCTGAAGGCGTCGTTGGTGAGGAACAGATAGCGCAGCCGCCAGTACACGTTGAAGGCGACGGCCAGCGTCGCGAGCGCGATCGATAGCGCACCCAGCATCCGCGCGGCGGCATACCAGCTCCGAAAGCCGTTGTCCTGGATAGTGATACTGGTGATCGGCGGCTGCGAAGCCAGCAGCGCGCCCGCCAGGCCCACCAGCAGGCCGGGCCCGACCCCCGGCGGCGCGAGGCCGGTTCCGCCGCCGCGCCACGTCTCGAGCAGCTGGTACCCGACGAACGCGATTGCCACGGCCATGTAGGCGACGCCCAGCAGCAGCCGAATCCGGCTTGTGCGTCGGACATTCTGTTCGGCGGCGGCGAGCCGGAACGGGCCGACGTGCGGCGCCAGCGCGGCGAGCATGGCAAGCAGCGTGACGGCGGCGATGACGGCGAACAGCGAGCCGTCGGTGCCGGGAACGCCAAGGCCGAAGTCGAGGTTCCACGGCAGAAGTAGCGCGAGAATCAGCAGCGCGACCGCGACCCCGTCGCGCACAAGGTTGGCGCGCGCGGGCACGTAGCCGACCCGGGGCGACCGGCCGATGACGGCCGCAGCCGCGGTCGCGACCACGGCGGTGTCGTCCGCGTGGTAACGCTGGTCGCTCAAGTGACGATTCCTTTCATGGGTGGCTGTTCGAGGGGTGCCGCCACCCCAGCGTGGTCATTTTTGCTTCCGTGCACAAGCAACAGGGCGTCGAACCGGCCGCCGAGAGACGCCAAATCTGTGCGGTAGCTTTGGAACCTCGCGAGAGGCCGCGAGTGGCCGCGAGAGGCAAGGAGAGGACCTGTGGACGTAGCCCTCGGGGTGGCGGTCACAGGTCGGGTGGCGCGCCTGGCCATGATCGGTTCGCCCGCCTCGGGCGGTCAGGTTCTCGACCAGTACGCGCTCGACCTTGCCGACGACGCGACGTCCGACCTTGCCGAGACCATTGTCGGCACCTATCGCGCGGTGGCCGAGTCGGGCAATCGGGTAGCGGCGACACGGCTCTGCCTGCCCGACGCGTCCCAGGCCGAGACCTTGCGCCAGACCGTGTCGAACGCAGGCGTGCAGAACGTCGAAGTGGTGGCGGAGACCGAGGCGGTCGCGGCCCTGGCCCGCAGTGTCGGCGCCGATGCCGCGTTACTGCTGGCCGATGACGACACCGTCGCGCTGACGGTGGTCGGCGAGGACGAGGAGTCGACGTCGGTGCTGGCGTCGGTGCCCATCGGCTCGGCCGGTGTGGCCGCGGCGTGCGCCGTCGTGCTGCAGCAGCTGCCTGTGGAGGCCACCACCCGGGTCATGTTGGTCGGGCAACGCGTGGACCTCGATTCGGTTGCGGCCGAGCTCAGTTCGACGACACCGGTGGAGGTGCCGCCGGATCCGGGCTTCGCGATCGCCCGAGGTGCCGCGCAGACGGCCGCCGATCCAGGGTTCGCCGCGGCGGGCGCGGCGACGCAGATGGCGCCGGCCGCCGACGCGACGCAGATGGCCCCGGCCGCCGCCGAGGCGACGCAGATGGCGCCGGCCGCCGATGCGACGCAGATGGCTCCGGCCTCCGATGGGGTAGTTGGGCCGCTGCTGGCGTACTCGCAGGAAGAGCCGGACTACGAGATGTCCGCCGAATCGCTCGAGGAGTTCGTTCCGGAGCAGGAGGACGAAGCGGCATACACCGCGGTGATCGCGCCGCCACCGCCGAGGACACTGCTGATGGGCAGCGCGATGGCGTTCGTGGTGATGAGTTTCACGACGCTGGCCGTCGCGGTCGCGGTCAACATCCGGCCGGTCGCCGACGCAGAAGCGCAGCCGGTACCGGCCATCCAGTCGGAGACGGTGCCGGGGCGTTACCTGCCTGTGGTGCCGCACGAGCCCGATCCGGTGGCGTTGCCGATCGCGGTCGTGTCGCCGCAGCCTGCGGCTCCGGCCGTGCCGCGGGTCAGGACCAACCAGGTACCGGCGCCTGCCAACGTGCCTGCGCCACCGGCGGTGCAGCCCGGGCAGGTGCCTGCGGTCCCGATCCCTGAAGTGCCGCCGGTCCCGATTCCCCCGACGGTTTTCCCGCCGTGGAACCCGTTCCCCATGCCGACGTTCCCGTGGCCGACGATCACCCCGACGTCGCCGACGACCACGACGACGAGCCCCACGACAACAACGACGAGCCCGACCACCACGACGACCACCACGACTACGACAACCACAACTACGACGTCGTCCTCGACGACCACGACGACGACCACCTCGGCACCGCCGCCGGTCATCCTGGCCCCGCAGCCTAAGCCCCAGCCGCCGCCAGAGCCCGAATACAAGCCGCCCGCACTCGCGCCCGAGCCGGCTCCGGTAGCACCGGCTCCCGCCCCGGTGGCACCCGTGGCGCCAGCCCCGGCTCCTGCGCCCGCACCTGCTCCGGTGGCGCCAGCACCAGCGCTGGCGCCCGCTCCCGTAGCGCCTGCCCCCGCGCCCGCTCCTGCGATAGCTCCTGCTCCCGTGCTACCGGAGGCGCCGTCGAGTGGGAGCGGATCATCCAGCGGCGGTGGCGGTGCCGTGGAAGCACCCGCGACAACGCCGGTGTTGTCGCCGTAATCGATGTTCGGCAAGCAGTGCGCGCGGACGGCCATCGCGGCCGGGGTGCTCACGATCGCGGCGGCGTGCTCGCCCGGCGACTCGGCGCAGACCGCGGAGACCCACAGCTCGCAGGCGGCGCCTGCTCCCGTCGCACCCGCACCCGCGACGACGTTGCCGCCCGTTGCGCCTTCCCCGTATGACTTCGGCACCGTCTCCAAGCTGATCGACGATGCCATCGCGGCCAATGAGCTGCCCGGCGCCGTGGTGCTGATCGGGCACGGCGGCAAGGTTGTCTTCCGCCGGGCGTACGGCGAACGCAAGCTCGCGGGGGAGCCGGGCCTGAACGGATTGCCCGCACCCGCGGAGCCGATGACCGAGGACACGATCTTCGACTTGGCGTCGCTGACGAAGCCGTTCGCGACGGCGCCTGCCGTCATGCAGCTGTACGAACAGGGGAAGGTTCAGTTCGACGACCCGGTGCAGAAGTATCTGCCGGACTTCAACACGGTCGGCGATCCTGTGCGTGCAGCGGTGACCGTGCGCATGTTGCTCACCCACACGTCGGGCCTGCCGGGCGACGTCGAGCTCAAGGATCCGTGGGGGTTGGCACAGGTCGACAGGGAAGAAGGCTTTCGGCGTGCGGTGACGACGCCATTGGAGTCGACGCCCGGCGCGGCGTTCCGCTACTCCGACATCAACTTCATTCTGCTTGGCGAGATCGTCGAGAAGCTCACCGGCGAACCGGAAGACGAGTATGTGCAGCGGAAAGTCTTTGGGCCGCTTGGCATGACGGAGACGCGCTATCTCCCCGCGGCCAAGGCGTGCGGTCCGCACACGATGAGGGGAGCGGCGATCGCTTTGGCGCCTGCAGCGGACGTGCCTGCCGATTGCGCAGCGGGCACATGGAACACGAGCCTGTTGTCGCGCATCGCGCCGACGTCGCGGGACGAAGAGGGCCGAGCGGAGCCGGACAAGAATCCCGATATCGATCACCTGCTCCGTGGCACGGTGAACGACACGACGGCGCGGCGGATGGGCGGGGTGGCCGGGCATGCCGGTGTGTTTTCGACGGCACACGATGTCGGCATCTATGCCCAAGCCCTGCTTGACCGGCTGGCGGGCCGGCCGAGCCCGTTCCCCCTGCAGCAGCAGACCGTGCAGTTGATGACGAGCCCGCAGCAGCCGGGACACAGCGACGGACAGATCGAAGCGGCCAACCTGGCCGAGCGGGATGCCATCGCGACGAAACCGAACACCGCAGACCCGCTGCTGGCTCCGCACTATCCGGCGATCAAGGGACAGAACCTGCGCGGCTTCGGCTGGGATATTGACACGGGCCAGTCGGAGCCGCGAGGCAGACTCTTTCCCATCGGTAGCTTTGGCCACACGGGTTTCACGGGCACCAGCGTGTGGATCGACCCGGGTTCGGACTCATATGTGGTGCTTCTGACGAATTCCATCCATACGCGAGGCAGTCCACCGGCCTCGAAGCTGCGGGGAGACGTCGCGACGGCCGCAGCGCAGGCCCTCGGGGTGTCTTAACGCCGCGTCACGAGCTCCGGTGGTTTTGCGGTTTGGGCTGATGGGACGTTGTTTTTCGCTACGCTCCCGTTGTCAGACCACACTGCGGATCGGGGAAAGGCCACTATGAGCGAACGTCAGATCGCGCGTGAGAAGGCTGCCGCCATCACCAAACAAGAAGAAGAGGACGCCAGCCAGTTGCGGGAGTTCGACGACTTCGCCAAGTTCTCCGACGCCGACCTCAAGCGTGTCGTTCAGGCATCGCATCGCACCTCGACGTCGGGGCCGTGGCCCCTCATCCGGGAGCAGACGGTGTCGGACGCGTGCTACATCCTGCTCAGCGGAGAGGCGGCGGTGTACGTCGGCCACGACAAGATCGCCACCGTGAAGGCGGGTGAGGTGATCGGCGAATCCGCGCTCAAACGCGGCAAATTGCGCGGTGCGACCGTCACGACCACCGGCCGCGCCGAGGTGCTGCACATCGACCGCGATGACCTACACCGGTTGCTCGATGATGTACCCGCTCTGCGCGATGTCATCGATGCAACCATCGCTCGACGCGTCCCTGGTGGCGGCGAGGGCTGATTGAGCCGGCGTCGGAAACGGCGGGGGCTGATTTTGGCCGGGCCGGGCCGGGCCGGAGCGCCAGGGGGTCGTCCACCTGGACGCCGGATAGCGGCTGGGATTGCCCGGCTCACGGCGACTTTTTGTCGCCGAAACCAACAGTGGGCTAACCAATATCGACATTGTCGCCCGAAGGCGGTCCGCTCAGAATCACTCATTCCCGCGCGTCGGAGCCCGCGAGCGTCCGCAGCCTCGCGTCGGAAGCCCAGCGGTCTGTGCGACAAATTTCTGCAAAGGACTGTCGCGTGATAGCCCGTGAAGTCGAGCGAACTTCAATATTTGCAAATGCTTTTCGCCTGCGACGTCCCGCCGCTGCATCGTCCCGACGCTGCCACGGCAAGCCGCTGGGTGTATTGTGGGGGTGTTGGTAACCCAGCCAGTCCGGAACGCATTCGCCGTCTTCCGCTTATTGCCGAGCAACCGCTCAAACCGGACATGCAGGTAACAACCGTCACCCGGGATTACCTTGACCGCTCCAACCTTCTCTCCGTCCATTTCTTCTCCCTATACGTCGATCCTCGATCCTGTTGAGGCGCAACGCTTTTTGCGACCACTGAGTGTCGGCGTCCTGAGCACCTATGCGCCGACGCATTGCGGCCTGGCGACATTCACCGCTGCCCTGTGTGACGCCATCTGCGCGGATGGCACCGAGGTCAGTGTGGTACGCGTGGCCGACGGTGGGCGTTCAACGCGCGACCGGGTGGTCGGTGAGCTGGTCAAAGGCTCGGCGAGATCGATCGCAGCGACCTGCGAGCTGCTGAACCAACATGACGTCGCCGTCATCCAGCACGAGTACGGAATCTATGGCGGTGTCGACGGAGACGACGTGGTGGATGTCATCGAGGGGCTGCGGGTGCCGTCGATCGTCGTCGCCCACACGGTCCTCAAACACCCGACGCCACACCAGCGTTCGGTGCTGGAGTCGATCGCGGCGATGGCGGATCGGGTAGTCGTCATGTCCGAGGCCGCCAGGCGTCGGTTGTGTGACGGATTCGACGTCGACAGCCGAAAAGTCATCACGATCCCGCATGGCGCGGCCCTCCCGAGTGGCCCTGCACAGAAGCGCCCGAGTAGACCCACCCTGTTGACGTGGGGTTTGCTGGGACCCGGGAAGGGTGTCGAGCGGGTGATCGACTCGATGACTTCGTTGAAAGACCTGCCAGGCCGGCCAAACTATCTGGTCGCCGGTCAGACGCACCCGAAGGTCCTTGCCGACGATGGTGAGGCGTATCGCGATGCCCGAAAGGACCAGGCGCGCCGCCGCGGAGTCGCCGATTCGGTGAACTTCGACTCCCGCTACTGGAGCGTGTCCAAGTTGCCTGCCCTCATTCAGTCCGCCTCGGTCGTCGTCCTGCCCTATGACTCCACCGACCAGGTCACCTCTGGTGTTCTGGTCGACGCGATCGCGTGTGGCAGGCCCGTGGTGGCCACCGCGTTTCCGCACGCCGTCGAGCTCCTCAGTACCGGGGCGGGCATCGTCGTCGACCACGACGATCCCGATGCCATGGCGCTTGCCCTGCGGCAGGTGTTGACGCAGCCGCGTCTGGCAGGCTCCATGGCCGGGGAGGCCCGCCGGTTGGCGCCGGAGATGGCCTGGTCGGTGGTGGCGGGTGCCTATCTGAATCTGGCGGACCGACTGCTCACCGAGCGAAGGGCATTGGTATGACAGCCGCCCCCATGACGGCCTCGACGCCGACTGCCAACTTCGACCATCTGCTGCAGCTGACGGACCGTCGCGGCACCTTCGAGCATGCGTGCTTCACCGAGCCCCGGCCCGAGGACGGGTACTGCACCGACGACATGGCCCGCGTTCTCGTCGTGGCTGCCAGAGAACCCGGCGCCGAAGGCCCGGTGAAGGGTCTCGCCGGGCTCGCGGTGCGATTCTTGAACGAGGCCCAGGCATATAGCGGTGCATGTCGTAATCGGATGGACCGCATCGGCCGCTGGACCGACGAGCCGACCACCGACGACCATTGGGGCAGATGCCTCTGGGGGCTCGGTACGGCAGCCGCCCACAGCGAAGTGGGCATCATTCAGAAGTTGTCGGTGATCCAGTTCGAGCGCGCCGCGCAGACGCGGTCGAAGGCGCCGCGCGCGATGGCCTACGCCGCACTGGGAGCCGCCGAACTTCTCGTCGTCAACCCCGAGCACGAGGCGGCCCGAAAGCTCATCACCGACTACAAGGTTTCGCTCGCCGAGCCTAGCGGCGACAGCTCGTGGCCGTGGCCCGAGCCGCGACTGGCCTACGCGAACGCGGTGCTTCCCGAGGCGATGATCGCCACGGGAGTTGCGTTGGACGACATGGCATTGCAGCAACGTGGCCTGGAACTGTTGGGCTGGCTGCTCGACTACGAATCGGCTGACGGTCATTTGTCCCCCACCCCGGTGGCGGGCAGAGGGCCCGACGATGTCAGGCCCGGTTTCGATCAGCAGCCGATCGAGGTGGCGGCCATGGCCGATGCGTGTGCGCGTGCAGCAGCCGTCGACCCGGCTGCAACCTGGCCCGACGGTGTCGCCGCCGCTGCGGCATGGTTCCAGGGCGTCAACGATGCGGGACAGGTCATGTGGGACCCGGAGACGGGTGGCGGGTTCGACGGACTTCACATCGACGGGGTGAACCAGAACCAGGGTGCGGAGTCGACCCTGGCTGTGATCTCGACGATGCAGCATGTGCACCGCTTCGCCGTTGTGCCACAGTGACTTCGGTGCGGGCCGGACTCGTCACACGAAGTCCGCAACGGCTCGCCGCCGACTCTTCGAGGGTCATCACCCGGCTTTTCGTTCCCGGGCATGAAGGCTTCGAACACCAGGACACCCGGGCGGGAGCCGTGCTGGAACGCATTCTTGCCCTTGATGAGCAAGACGTGCAGTGGGCGTTGGACGATGTCGTCATGCGCTTCAACGGACGGCATCGAGATCTGGCGGGCACCTTCCACCGGCATGCGGGTGAGCTCGCTGATCGCCTGGATACTGACATCAAGCGGTCGCAGTCACGAATGTTGTTGCTGGGCGCCACATTCACCAGTGAATACGCCATCGAGGCGGCGGCATTGTGCAATCCGAGCATCGTCGCCGATCCGGATCAAGTGGGCGTGGCCGCGGGCAGCCTGCGATTCGTGATGAGCGTGCGGGGTATCGGCGAAGGGCACCTATCATCGATCGGGTTTCGGTCGGGCGTGGTGGACGCCGAGGGCGGCGTTATCGTCGACGCTCCGAGTCGATACGCGACCGTCGGATCGGTCGGGTCGACATTGCTCGACGCCGCCGTGTTCCGCAGCGAGCTCGCGCGGCTTCGCGACGAGGGCGAGGCTGCCGACTACGTTCTGGATGCACTCGGCGACAGATTCACCAAAGCCGACCTCGACGAACAACTCGACGCGCTGCAGAGGCATCGGAGTACCCGCGGACGCGCGCGGGAGACGATTTCGCTGATTCGGGCCATCGGCGCAAGGTTCTACGCCGTCGAATTCGCTGACGACATACCGCTTTCCGAGCGGGTCCTGTACCCGGCGACAGACGCCGAGGCGGCAGGCATGGAGGACGCCCGCTTCGTCCGCTTTGTCGACGACGATGGGTCGGTCAGGTACTACGCCACCTATACGGCCTACAGCGGAACCCACATCAGACAGCAGCTGCTGGAGACGACGGATTTCCGGTCGTTCACGTCGGCGCCGATGGCCGGGACGGCCGCGGCCAACAAGGGCCTTGCGCTGTTTCCGCGTCGTATCGGCGGACGCTTTGCTGCCATGTCGAGGGCGGACCGCGAATCGAATTCGGTTGCCTATGCCGACGATCCGTTCGTCTGGCCGGACTCCGCGCCGTGTCAGCAGCCCACGCAGGCCTGGGAGGCGGTGCAGCTCGGCAATTGCGGGCCGCCCATCGAAACCGATGCCGGATGGCTGGTGCTCACCCACGGCGTCGGCCCGATGCGCACCTACCGGATCGGGGCCATCCTGTTGGATCTCGAGGAGCCGACCCGCATCATCGGTCAACTGCGGCGGCCGCTGCTGAGCCCTGCCCCCGATGAGCAGAACGGCTACGTCCCCAACGTCGTCTACTCCTGCGGTGGGTTGGTGCACGGCGAGACGTTGGTGATTCCCTACGGGATCGGTGACGCCGCCATCGGCCTCGCGACCGTGCCGCTTCGTGAGTTGCTCGCCGAGCTCGTCGGCTGATTGCACCAGCTCAGCCCAGCGCAGCGGTGATCTCCGGGATGGGCCGCAGGTGTTCTTCGAGCAGCGCTGCCACACCGTCGACGTCGTTGTTCGCCAGTGCGGCGATGATGGCGCGGTGCTGACGATCGATCTCGGGCACACGTTGCGGTCGAATCTGTAAGGCGCGCACCGCGACCCGCTGTTGCCGAGATCGCAGGGCGTCATAGAGTTCAGTGAGGATCGAGTTGCCGTTAGCGTCGACGATCGACCGGTGAAAGGCGCGGTCCAGCCGGGCCACTGTGAACCAGTCCTGTGCCCGTCCCGCCTCTTCCATCTGACTGGCCAATTCGTCGAGTTGGCTCGGCGCACCGGCGTTCGCAAGGCACAGCGTTCTTGCGGCGTGGCCCTCGATCAGCCGGCGTGAGGCATACACCTCTTCGAGTTCGCGTGCCGTGACGCTACGAACCTGGGCTCCGCGACGAGGCAGCAGGTCGATGAACCTCTCGGAGTTCAGGCGGTGGAAAGCCTCTCGCACCGGCGTCCGCGAGGTGCCGACGAGTTCGGAGATCCAGGCCTCGTCGAGGAAACGGCCCGCAGGCAGCGCGCCCTTGATGATCTCGTCGCGCACCCACTCGTAAACCCGGTCGCGAGCCGACTGTGGGGCATCAGAGCCGTCGACGGCGACCGTCATCTCCGCTCCCTTCGTTGCACTCAGGGTACTGGACACTTCAGGCATATCTTATGTATACAAGAAATGTACGAATTGTGCCTGTCAGCCCACGCTGGTTTTGGCCATCGACGTCGCCAGCGGTGTACCTGCCCTTTCAAGCAGAGGAGAAAACCGTGGAAGCCAATCGTCGTTACGCCATATGGCTGTCCGGACCCAACGTCGCCGCCGCAGAGATCGCCCGCCAGGTCGGCTACGGCGCCGCTGTTCTCGACATCGAGCACGGCACCTTTGACCTCGCCGACCTTGAGCGCTTCATCCCATTCGCCAAGGCCATCGGCCTTGAGGTCATCGCCAAGGTGCTGGGTCCCGAACGTGGCCCCATCCAGCAGGCCCTCGACTTCGGCGCCGACGTCGTCGCCATCCCGCACGTGGAGAACGCCCGGCACGCCGCGGTCGTCACCGGCTTCGCCAAGTTCCCGCCGCGCGGTGACCGTAGCTTCGCGGGTGGTCGGACGGCCGCCTACGGCGGTTTCACCGACGAATGGGTGGCCGCGCAGGACAGCCGGACGCGCTGCTACCCGATGATCGAGGACGCCGGCGCCATCGACGAGATCGAAGAGATCCTGGCGCTGGACACCGTCGACGGCGTCTTCGTCGGGCCATCGGATCTGTCCCTGCGACGGGACCGCGGGGCATACTCGCGCACGGAAGGCGACTTCGCCGACCTGGCCCGCATCGCCACGGCCGCTCGCAACGCCGGCAAGCCGTGGCTGTTGCCGGCGTGGAGTGCCGAGGAGAAGCGGTTCGCCGTCGAACACGGAGCCGACCAGATGGCGGTCGTGATGGAACACGGCGCCCTCCTGGCCGGCCTCACCGCGGCCCACGCCGAGATCAGCGATCTCGACAGTCGCGGCGCGCTGACCGGGAGCAGCGCATGAACAACGTTGAGACGCAACACACGACTGACACCTCGGCTCAGTTGACCGCGCCGAGGGGCCGCACTCGCTGGTTCATCGGCGGCCTGCTCGGCGCCGGGATGTTCGTCAACTACATCGACCGGGTGAATTTGTCGGTGGCGACCCCGGCCATCATGGACGACTTCGGCCTCAGCGCCGCGCAGATGGGCGTCCTCGCGTCGGCCTTCTTGTGGACCTACGCGATGTTGCAGATGCCGATCGGCACCATCATCGACAAGATCGGTGTGCCCTGGGTGAACCGCGTCGGCGTCTTCCTCTGGGCCGTCGCATCGTTTCTGTCGGCAGCCGCAGGCGGACTGGGTTTGATGATCGTCGCCCGACTGCTCCTCGGCGTCGGCGAGGCGCCGACCGTGCCCGCCGGTTGGAAGGCCATCGGCCAGTGGTTCCCCAAGCAGGAACGCGGCACGGCCACGGCCATTTTCGACGGCTGCGCCAAGATCTCCAACGTCATCGGCATTCCCATCATGGCGTTCCTGGTGTCCACGTTCAGCTGGCACGCCGCGTTCCTTTTCACCGGCGCGCTGAGCTTGCTTTACCTCGTGGCGTGGTGGCTGCTTTACCGCACGCCGTCGGCCGCGGTTGCCGACGGCCGGATGTCGGAAGAGGAGCATGCGTACGTCAAGGCCGGCGATGCGGAGAATGAGGACAACCTTTCCGAGGGCTCGCTGCGCGGCGTCGGTCACCTGCTCCGCCGTCGAAAGACCTGGGGCCTGGCCCTCGGGTATGCGTCCTACACGTACGCCTACTACGTGCTGCTGACCTGGCTGCCCGGCTACCTCCAGAAGGAGTTCGGCGTCAACCTCCTGCAGGGTGGGCTCTACTCGATGATCCCGTGGCTGGTCGCCGTGATCGCACAGTTCCTCATCGCAGGTCTGCTGATGGATCGGTGGGTGGCTCGCACGGGCCAGGTCACCAAGGTGCGTCGCATCGTTCTGGTGGTCAGCATGCTCGCGGCGCTAGCGGTCACCGGTGCGGCCTACGTCGACACCATCGGGGCCGCGATCGTGTTCATCTCGATCGGCGCTGCCGGACTTGCCGTTTCGGTGCCCGCGGGCTCCAGCATCGTCTCGCTGATCGCACCCGAGGGCCTCACAGGAACGCTCGGCGGCATCGTCAACTTCGTCGCCAACCTGATCGGCATCGCTGCACCTATCGTCACCGGGATGGTCGTCGATCGCACCGGATCGTTCGCAGGCGCGTTCATCGTCACCGGCGTGGTGCTTCTTGCCGGAATAGTCTGCTATACCGTGGTTCTCGGACGGATGGACCGCATGGCCCCGCCGCCCGTCCCCGCCTGACCCTGAGGAGAAATCATGGTCGTCTGCTCTGTCGCCCAGTTCGCGCCCGGCGACGACAAATCGGTCAACCTATCCACGATCGGGCGGCTGGTCGCGCAGGCCGCCGCCCAGGGCAGTGCCCTCGTGGTGTTTCCGGAGTACTCCATGTTCACCGTTCCGGTCATGGACGAACGCTTCCTGGAGTCGGCCGAGCACGTCGACGGCCAGTTCGTCGCGCAGCTCAAGGAGCTCGCGAGGGCGCATGCCATCGCGATCGTGTGCGGTATCAACGAGGCCACCGACGAGGGCAGCCGTATCCACAACACGCTGCTGGCCGTCGACACTCATGGCGAGGTCGTCGCCGCCTATCGCAAGTTGCACCTGTATGACGCCTTCGGATACACCGAGTCGAGCCTGGTCAGTCCCGGCCCGGTCGAGCCGCCGCAGACGTTCACGGTCGAGGGCCTGCGATTCGGTATGCAGACGTGTTACGACCTGCGCTTCCCGGAGGTGACGCGCCGTCTGGTGGATGCCGGAGTGGACGCGGTGCTGATGCCGGCCGAGTGGGTGCCCGGACCGCTGAAGGAAGACCACTGGACGACGCTGCTGCGGGCCCGCGCGATCGAGAACACCGTCTATCTGGCCGCCGCCGACCAGTGTGGGCGTTCGGGTGCAGGCAACAGCATGATCGTGGACCCGATGGGCGTCGTTCTTGCGTCCCTCGGTGAGGAGGACGGGCTCGCCACCGCGACACTCGATCCGTCCCGGATCGCGCGCGTGCGCGAGAAGAACCCGGCGATCCGGTTGCGGCGCTTCAGCGTTGTGGAGACCTCGGCGCAGCAGCGCTCCGACGCGGTGACCGAATTCGCCTAGTGCCCTGGGCTTCTCATCTAACTCGGCGGCTGCGTAACCCACTGACGTCGACCGCGGTACTCAGGGCGCCGAACGGCTGGCCCGGTATTGCCGCGGCGTCTGGCCGAACCAGCGACGACACGAGCGGTTCAGCGCGCTCTGTTCGGAATAGCCGAGCAGCCCGGCGATCTGCTGCAGATGCAGTCCCGGCACCGCGAGGTAACGCGCCGCATGCGCTCGGCGCTCACCGTCGATGATGTCGTGACAGCGCACGCCCTCGACGGCAAGGTGTCGCTGCAGGGTCCGCGGATGCAGCGCGAGCTGGTCGGCGATGGCCTCGGCGCTGCATTGGCCGGTGGGCAGCAGCCGCCTGGTCAGTTCGGTCACGCGTTCGGACAACGCGGCAGTGCTGGGCAGGTAGGTGGATTCCAGGTACTTCGTCGCGATGCGTCGGGTCTCGGGATCGGCGGCGTCGATGGCCTTGTCGGCAATGTGCGCGGCCAGCTCGAATCCGCTCCAGGTCTGATTGAAGCGCACCGGGCAGCCCAGTTCCGCACGGTAGGCGTCCTGCGGTCCGTGCTGGCTGTGCATGAACGAGACCATTCGCGGCCGGGCGTGCGGACCGCCGAGGAGCCGAAGAATGCGCGCGGCGATACCCATGCTGAGCTCGTAGCTCTGCGTCGGGTACGGAACGCCGGGCTCGGTCACGTCATACGTGCACCGCACGTCGGCGTGTGCCGATGCCCGATTGACCGTCATCGACAGCGCGGGGGAGTGCACGTACAGGTAGCGCGCGATCGCCTCGAAGCCGCCCAGCACGGTGTTGGCGTTGCGGGCGATCACCGCGATGGGCCCGAGGATGTCCAGCCCCTGAAATCTGGAGAGGCGCAACCCGAAATCGGGACACCCGAGGTCCTCGGCGCTGGCCTCCAGCAGGCGGGCGAACGCGTCGACGGCGACGAAGCCGTCTGCCTGCTGTTCGGCGTCGGCGGGGATGGAAAAGCGCGCCAGTAACGATTGCGGGTCGCCGCCCAGTTCGCGCACCAGATCGCCGTAACCGCGCAGGGCCGGGGTGCGCAGCAGACTGCCCATGACACATCACCTGTCGGGAAATGATAAAAAGCTGTCGGAAAATGTCAAGACCTGCGGTGTCGCCGACGGCCATTCTGCTAGTCATGAACGCACAGCATTTCGACATCCTGATCATCGGCGCCGGGCTGTCGGGCATCGGGACGGCCGCTCAGTTGACCGCCGAGTTCCCGCACAAGACGCTGGCAGTGCTTGAGCGCCGCGAGCGCCTCGGCGGCACCTGGGACCTGTTCCGCTACCCGGGCATCCGCTCCGACTCGGACATGCTCACCTTCGGCTACAAGTTCCGGCCGTGGCAGCAGCTCAAGGTGCTGGCCGACGGGCCGTCGATCCGCCAGTACATCGCCGACACCGCCGTCGAGTACGGCGTCGACGAGAAGATCCAGTACGGGCTGACGATCACCCGTGCGGACTGGTCGAGCGCCGAGAGTCGCTGGACGGTGACCGCGGTGCACGAGGCGACGGGCGAGACGCGCCACTACACGTGTGGCTACCTCGTCAGCT
Organism: Mycolicibacterium stellerae; assembly: GCF_003719305.1. Taxonomy (GTDB): domain Bacteria; phylum Actinomycetota; class Actinomycetes; order Mycobacteriales; family Mycobacteriaceae; genus Mycobacterium; species Mycobacterium stellerae. The sequence goes on along the minus strand of NZ_RARC01000014.1, from coordinate 70,255 downwards.
GCACGGGCTACTACAACTACGACGCGGGCTATCTGCCGACGTTCCCCGGCGTCGAGCGGTTCGCGGGCCGCTGCGTGCATCCCCAGCACTGGCCCGAGGACCTCGACTACACCGGCAAGAAGGTCGTCGTGATCGGCAGCGGAGCGACGGCAGTCACCCTGATCCCCGCGATGGCGGGCGACGCGGCGCACGTGACCATGCTGCAGCGCTCGCCGTCGTACGTGTTCTCGCTGCCGGCGTTCGACAAGATCTCACAGGCGCTGGGCCGTTTCCTGTCCGAGGAGACGGTGTACAAGCTCGGGCGCAAGCGCAACATCGTGGTCCAGCGTTCGATGTACAAGGCGTGCAAGCGCTTTCCGAAGACGATGCGCCGATTCCTGCTGTCGCAGGTGCGCCGTCGCGTCGGCGCGTCGGTCGACATGAGCCACTTCACCCCGAACTACATGCCATGGGACGAGCGACTCTGCGCGGTGCCCGACGGCGACCTGTTCGACGTCCTGGCCTCCGGAGAGGCGTCGGTCGTCACCGACCAGATCGAAACCTTCACCGAGACAGGCATTCTGCTGAAATCGGGCCGCGAGCTGGAGGCGGACATCATCGTCACAGCGACCGGCCTGAACCTGCAGATGCTCGGCGGCATGGCGCTGTCGGTCGACGGCGAGACGCGCGATCTGTCCGACGCGATGACGTACAAAGGGGTGCTGCTGCAGGATCTGCCCAACATGGCCTTCATGTTCGGCTACACCAACGCGCCGTGGACGCTGAAGTCCGACATGGCCGGTGAGTATCTGTGCCGGCTGATGCGACACATGGACGACAACGGGTTCGGCGTGGCGACGCCCCGCGACGTCGAGGGCTGCGCGACGGCTGAGGGCATGCTGGACCAACTGCAGTCCGGCTACGTGCAGCGCGGCAAGGACGTCATGCCGCGCCAGGGTGCCAAGCTGCCGTGGCAGGTGCTGATGCACTACGAGAAGGACTCGCGGCTGCTGCTCGACGACCCCGTCGATGACGGCGTGCTGTCGTTCGACGCGACGCGGGTGGAGGCCTTGGCGTGAGCATCCATCCAGCCGTGGTCCGCGTCGCGCTGCGCGCCTGCCGACCACTATTGGCTTCCCGTCGGGTGACGGTCGGCGGCAAGCGCAGAATGTACGACCTCTTCACGCGGGTCGCTCGGGTGCCAACGGGTACCGGCTACGACGGCATCACCATCGCGGGTGTGCCGGTTGAGGGGGTGCGACCGGCGGGGGTGGACCCCGCCGGCGCGACGCTGCTCTACCTGCACGGCGGTGCGTATGCACTGGGGAGTGCCAAGGGCTATCGCGGCGTGGTGGCGCGGCTGGCCGACGCGGCAGGGATGACGGCGCTGGTGCCCGACTACTCGCGGTCGCCGGAGGCCCGCTACCCGGTTGCGCTCGAGGAGATGGTCGGCGTCTATCAGTCCTTGATTGCGTGTGGGGTCGGGCCGGAACGCCTTGTCATCGTGGGCGATTCGGCGGGCGGAGGACTGGCGTTGTCACTGGCCATGGCTCTTCGGGATCGCGGGATTCCTAGCCCGGCGGCGGTCGGCTTGATCTGCCCGTGGGCCGACCTCGCCATCGACATCGACGGTGGGCGGCCGAAGACTCGTGATCCGCTGATCAATCCGTCGATGGCCGCCGAGTGGGTGCCCAGGTACGTCGGCGAGCAATGCCCGCGGCAGCCAGGCATCTCGCCGGCGCACGGCGACATGGCGGGGCTGCCGCCGATCGTGCTGCATTCGGCAGGCGACGATCCGCTGTGCATCGATGCGGACAGGATCGAGAAGGCCGCCGCCGAAGCGGGGGCCGTCGAACACCGCAGGTTCGACGACCTGTGGCACGACTTTCATCTGCAGGCAGGCGTTCTCGCCGAGGCCGACGAGGCGATCAACGACATGGGCGCGCGGCTGCGCACCCTGATGACCGAAAAGGCGGCAGTGAAATGAGTTCGTTCGAGGGCAAGGTCGCGGTCATCACCGGCGCGGGTTCGGGTATCGGCAGGGCGCTGGCGCTCGATCTCGCGGCGCGGGGCGCAAAGCTGGCGCTCTCCGACATCGACGCCGATGGCCTCGCGGAGATGGTGCGTGCGGTGGAAGTGCTTGGGGCGCAGGTGAAGGCCGACCGTCTGAACGTCGCCGAACGCCAAGAAGTGCTGGCCTACGCCGACGACGTCGTCGCGCACTTCGGCACGGTGCACCAGGTGTACAACAACGCGGGCATCGCCCATAACGGCAACGTCGAGGATTCCGATTTCAAGGACTTCGAACGGATCATGGACGTCGACTTCTGGGGTGTGGTGAACGGCACGAAAGCGTTTCTGCCGCATGTGATCGCGTCAGGAGACGGGCACATCGTGAACATATCGAGCCTTTTCGGCCTGATCGCGGTGCCGGGGCAAAGTGCCTACAACGCAGCGAAGTTCGCGGTCCGCGGCTTCACCGAGGCGTTGCGGCAGGAGATGCTTGTGGCGGGGCATCCGGTGAAGGTGACGTGTGTGCATCCCGGCGGCATCAAGACCGCGGTCGCGCGCAATGCGACCGTCTGCGACAGCGAGGATGCGCAGACGTTCGCGGAGTTCTTCGACAAGTACCTGGCGCTACATTCGCCGGAGATGGCCGCGGCGACCATCGTCGACGGTGTCCGCGATGGCCGTGCGCGGGTGGTGATCGGCTGGGAGGCCAAAGCCCTCGACGTGCTGTCGCGGCTCTCGGGGTCGGGGTATCAGCGGGTGATGGCCACCGCGGTTCGGCGGTTCTTCCCGTGGGCCAACAAACGCTGACCGTCAGGCCATCTCGGGCACACGCAGGTGCGCGAGTGCCAACTCGAAGTCGCACTGGTCGAGTACCTCTGCGTTTGCTTCCCGGCTGCCCATCGCTTTGATCCTGTCCAGCTGGTCCTTGTTCTGCTCCATGGCTTCGGCGTTGTCGAAGGTCGCCGCGGCCACTCCGCGACCGGAGGCCCGGTCGACGAGCAGGCTGGCACTACAGAATCCGTCCAGTTCCTCGAGCGCGGGCAGGATGGTCGCGTTATAGAACTCGATGCCTCCGTCGAGTTGATCCGGATCGACCTTGACCCAGGTGGCTCGAACACAGGCGCCCTCGCCCGCGCGATGCTCGCGGTGCATGGCACCGATCTCCCATTCCTCGATTTGGGCGCCACCACCACCGAATAGCTCCGCGGCCCGGTCACGAATCGGCCGGAGGGACTCCGCGCTCGCGCGCATTGCCTCCTCGGACTCCCAGGAGCTGGTGGCAATGCAGCGGCCAGACGTCCGGTCGACCAACAAGGACAGGCCGACGCACCCGTCGATGGCCTCGAGCGCGGGCATCACCTTATCGCGCATGTGCGTAATACCGGCGTCGATTGATTCGGGCTGCGCCTGGATTGTGGTGCTTCGTGCATACGTGATCTGCCTCCGTTGTATGTGGGGCAGCGTCTCGACGGCGCCGCCGGACCATTTCATCGTCCTCCCACGGGCAAGGCGTGGCAATGGGTGGCGGCTGTCAGCCTGATGCAATTTCTGATTCGCTGAAACCCGCTGCGCACCGGAACAATACGTCCTTCACAATCGAGCGAAGCTAATCAGTTTTGCGGCCAGGTGGTGGTGGCGGCGACCGCCGAACCCGAGTTGAATTCACGTGCAAGAACCGCGCATGAAGCTGGGCATGCCGCTGGCCAGGATCGAGGCGTGGAGGCCCTCTCGGTCATGTTTGTCGCCGTCGGCACCCGTGTGCCGTCGTTGGCCGCGAAATCTTGCCCCCAATGCATCTGACGGACGCGCGGACCAAATGGAGACGACAGGTGAAACGTTCCCGCCTTCGGCGGCATGTACCTAATCGCCGCCATCGGACGCACTCCCGGACGCAGAACTGCTGGCGTTGCGCAGCCGGGCGATGATGCCGTCGAGGTCGCGGATGAACATGTCGGGCCGGAAGACGTGGCCGCCCGGCTCCTCATGCGCTTCATGTGGGATGCCGGCGGCGCTGAGGCGTTCGCGGAACTCCCGCTGGCCGGCAAGCACCTGGGTCTCCTGCACGCTGTCGAACCAGTTGACCGGGTCCGGACTGGTGCCCGCGACGAGGAAGATCCGCTTGTTGCGGTAGCTGTCGATGCGCTCGACCGGGTTGTCGGCGCTGACCCTGGCCTCGTCCCACGGCACACCGTAGACCGTGGCGCCGCCCAGTTCCACAACGGCCGAGCTCAGGTTTGCCCAATGCACGACGAGGCCGCCGTCCTGGCGCAGACTCGCCGGGCCGGAGTGGCTACTCACCGAGGCGAAGTGGCCGTAATACTTGGCTGCGTACTTCAGCGCACCGAACCCACCCATGGAGAACCCGGACACCGCACGGCCGTCGTACTCGGCGTACGTTCGGAAATTCGCCTCAACCCACGGGATCAGCTGGGCGATGTGGAACGTCTCCCAGTTCCGCGGGCCGACGAACGAGCCGACCGGGTTGGAGTACCAGCCCGCCTGCCCGCCGTCGGGCATCACGACGATGATCGGCTTTCCGGCGGTCCAACCGCGGATGCCCAGAAAGTCGAACTGGCGGAAGTCCGCGGCACCGCCGTGGAACATGTAGAGGACGGGATAGCGGAGTCCGCTGGTGCGGTAGTCGTCGGGAAGCAAGACATTGACACCGGGGTTCCAGCCGATCGCGTCGGTTTGGAACCGGTAGTACCACAGGCGAGGGTCGTTCTCGTTGCGGTCCACGATCCGCAGCCCGAATCCGTCGCCGCGCCCGACGAAGATGACCAGCACCTGTCCGACGTTGATGGAGTTGGGATTGGGGATGCCGTTGACGGAGGCGATCAGCGGATAAAGCGAGGCGTCACCATAGAAGCGCAGCGCCAATGCCGACAGTGTGTCCCCCGCGACAACCGTGAATCTCGCGATATCTGGGATGATCAGCCGTTGCCCCGCCGTGATGACGTTGGGATCGGCGATCCCGCTGGCGGTGGCGATCAGCCGATACAGCTCCGCGTCACCGTAGAAGCGTTGTGCCAAACCGGCCAGCGTGTCCCCCGCGACAACGGTGTATCTCGTGAAGTCGGGGACGATCAGCCGCTGCCCCACATTGATGACGTTGGGATCGGCGATCCCGCTGGCGGTGGCGATCAGCCGATAGAGCTCCGCGTCACCATAGAAGCGCAGCGCCAGTGCCGACAGCGTTTCCCCCGCGACGACAGTATGTGTTCTGACCATTTGAACCCCTCCTTCAGTTGCAACTAGCTCTGGTACCACAGCCGTAGACCGATGGTTGTCGGCGTGTTTGAACTGATAGGGCGGTGACTGTGGCACCTTTCGTAGTTTCGTGAGGACTGCCGAAAGTAATGATGCGGCAACCGCTGTAACCGCGGACTGAGATTTACAGGTGGGAGCGGAGGAACATCAGAACATCGTCTGCGGCGGCGCGCGCATACCCGGGTTCGCGCAGCTTCACCGCTAGACCGGGACCCACTGGCCGACTCGGGCGCGCTGGGCGATTGCTCCGCCGACGAGGACCTGCTCGAGTCCGTCGGCGAAGGTCGGATGGTCCTGGGTCTCAGGCGCTTTTCTGCGTTCGATGGCTGTGTAGACCGAGCGAGCGCACGGTGATGAGCGCGTCGATGAGCCGCCAGATGGGTGAGGCTGCGTGACGATGGGGCCAGGGACGCCGTCGCGACTGGCCTGGTTTTCAAGCCTCGTCAACAGACGGCGATGTCCTTGTCGGTGGGGGCGCTTCCGCTAGCGCGATCGTGACACCTGGATCGCGATGTCGCCCGTGCGGGCCGGTGTCTTGCCGCGGCCCGCGGTGACGTGAACGGTGACGGGCCGTCCCGTCTTCGCGTCGAGGAAGGAAAGCGGTGGGCGTCCGTCCTGTAGATGCTTGTCGCCCCATTGCACCAGCGACATGAATACCGGTAGGAGCTCCTCGCCCGCCTCGGTCAGGCGATACTCGTCGCGGGCACGGTGGCCGGGCTCGCGGTAGGGGACACGGGCGACGATCCCCGCCGCCTCCAGCTGCTTGAGCGAACGCGACACCGCGGGCGCCGAACTCTCGGTTCTTGTGACGAAGTCGTCGAAACGCACGGTGCCGAAGAACAATTCGCGAACTGTCTGAAACGCGATCTTGGTGCTCAGCACCTCGAGCACGCGCGTCATCGAGCAGGCGTCGCCGATGCACCACTGTGACCGGTCGCGCAAGGCGGGCTCGAACTCCATGGTCGACTCCATTCTGAATAACGCTTGCATTAGTCAGCTTAGCATGATTGCATGCAGATGACTAACGAAATCGTTAGTCAGATGCTGAGCCGGAAGGACCGACATGACCGTGGTCGACGCCCTCGCCGAACGCAACGACGACTTCGCCCGAACTCGCTTCGTTCCTGGCCTGCCGATGCTTCCTCGGCTGCGGACGCTCGTGCTGTGCTGCGTCGACCCGCGCGTCGATCCCGCGCACGTGCTCGGGCTGGAAACCGGCGACGCCGCCGTCATCCGCAACGTGGGCGGTCGCGTCACTCCCGACGTACTCGCCGAACTTGCCTTGCTGGCAAGGCTAGCCAGCTCCCTGGTCGGCTCTGCCGCTCCCGTCATCGACCTGATCGTCATGCAGCACAGCGACTGTGGCATCACGCGCCTGCAAGATCCGCCAGCCATGCTGGCCGCCTACTTCCACGTCGACCCCACGGCCCTTGCCGACAGGCATGTCGCCGACCCGCGCGCGGCCGTCGCATCCGACATCGCCGTCCTGCAGAGCGTTCCGCAACTCGCCGCCTGGTTCCGGGTCACCGGCGTCGTCTACGACGTCGACACCGGCCGCATCGACATCGTCCAGTCCGACGTGAAGGAACCAGCATGAGCACCGACGACCTCTACCTCATCACCGCGGCCACCGGAAAGACCGGTGCCAACGCCGTGCGAATCCTGCGCCAGGACGGCCAGCGGGTGCGGGCGCTCGTCCACACCCACGATGCCCGCGCCGAGGCGCTCGCGGAGCTGGGCGCCGAGCTCGTCACTGGCGACCTGCTCGACTTCGCTTCGGTGAGTTCGGCATTGGCTGGCGTCACCGCAGCCTACTTCTGCTACCCCATCGTCCCGGGGCTCCTGGATGCCACCGCCATCTTCGCCCAGGCGGCCACCGAGTCCGGCGTGACGGCCGTGCTCAACATGTCCCAGATCAGCGCTCGACGAGACGCGAAAAGCCATGCCGCGCAAAATCACTGGCTCGGCGAGCGGCTGTTGGATCGCTCGGCATTCGCCACTACGCACCTGCGACCCACGTTCTTCGCCGAATGGCTGGCCTGGCAGTGGTCGCGCGAGGATGATATCGGAGTGTTCCGGCTGCCGTTCGCCGACGGTCGGCACGCCCCCATCGCGGCGGTCGACCAGGCCCGCGTGATCGCCGCCATCCTGCGCAATCCCACACCTCACGACCGGCAGGTCTATCCGCTCTACGGCCCGACCGAACTCGATTATGACGGCATCGCCGCGAAAGTCGCGGCCGTGCTCGGCTTCCCGGTCCTCTACGAACCCGTCGACTTCGACACGTTCGCCGACGTGCTCCGCCTGGAAGGCCACGACGACTACTTTGTTCAGCACATCACCAACGTGGCGCAGGACTACCGCGACGGCATCTTCGCCGGATCCAACAACCTCGTCGAGGTGATCACCGGAACTCCAGCGCTGACCGTGGAGCAGTTCGCCGCAGCAAACCGCGACGCCTTCACGTCCGCCGGTCAGGCACCGGCTTGGGCAAAGGTGCGTGCGTAGCCATCCCACCCGACCCGAGCTTAGCGGGCAGCCCAGGGATGTCAGTCGAGCGGCAGATAGACGCGGTTGCCGTGTTCGGCGAATTCCCGGGACTTCTCGGCCATGCCGTCGCGGACTTCGTGGCTGATGCGCATCGAGCAGAACTTGGGCCCGCACATCGAGCAGAAGTGGGCCGTCTTGGCGGGCTCGGCGGGCAGCGTTTCGTCGTGGAACTGCCGCGCGGTGTCCGGGTCGAGTGACAGCGCGAACTGGTCGTGCCACCGGAACTCGAAGCGCGCCTTCGACAATGCGTTGTCGCGCTCCTGCGCGCGCGGGTGCCCCTTGGCAAGATCGGCCGCGTGGGCGGCGATCTTGTAGGCGATCACGCCGTCTTTGACGTCCTTGCGGTCGGGTAGACCGAGGTGCTCCTTGGGCGTGACGTAGCAGAGCATCGCGGTGCCGGCCTGGGCGATGATGGCCGCGCCGATGGCGCTGGTGATGTGGTCATAGGCCGGGGCGATGTCGGTGGCCAGCGGGCCGAGCGTGTAGAACGGCGCCTCCTCGCACAGCTGCTCTTCCAGCCGCACGTTCTCCACGATCTTGTGCATCGGGATGTGACCCGGGCCTTCGATCATCACTTGCACACCAGCCGATTTCGCGATCTTGGTCAGCTCTCCAAGCGTGCGCAGCTCGGCGAACTGCGCCTCGTCGTTGGCGTCGGCGATCGACCCGGGCCGAAGCCCGTCGCCCAGCGAGAACGTCACGTCGTAGCGCGCCAGGATCTCACAGAGCTCGGCGAAGTGGGTGTAGAGGAAGGACTCCCGGTGATGGGCCAGGCACCAGGCCGCCATGATCGATCCCCCGCGTGAAACGATGCCGGTGACCCGCTTGACCGTGAGCGGGATATAGCGCAGCAGCACCCCGGCGTGCACCGTCATGTAATCCACACCCTGTTCGGCTTGCTCGATCACGGTGTCGCGGTACACCTCCCAGCTCAGCGCGGTGGGGTCGCCGTTGACCTTCTCCATCGCCTGATAGATCGGCACTGTGCCGACCGGCACCGGCGAGTTGCGCAGGATCCACTCCCGGGTCAGGTGAATGTCGCGGCCGGTCGAGAGGTCCATGACGGTGTCGGCGCCCCAGCGGGTGGCCCACACCATCTTGTCGACCTCTTCGGCGATCGACGACGTGACCGCGGAATTGCCGATGTTGGCATTGATTTTCACCGCGAAAGCCTTGCCGATGATCATCGGCTCACTCTCGGGATGGTTGTGGTTGGCGGGGATGACCGCGCGGCCGCGGGCCACCTCATCGCGGACCAGCTTGGGCCGCACGCACTCACGGGCAGCGATAAATGCCATCTCGGGCGTGACTTCACCGGCGCGGGCACGCTGAAGCTGGGTGCCGCGATCGCGCCTGACCGCTGACCGTGGCGGCAGACCCGCGGAAAGATCGATCATCGCGTCGGTTTCGGTGTATGGGCCCGAGGTGTCATAGAGGTCCAGGTGCTCACCATTGGACAGGTTCACCCGCCGAAACGGCACCCGTCCGCCCTGCACATCCGCGAGGTCCCGGTAGATCTTGGTGCTGCCCGCAATCGGGCCCGTGGTCACGGACGCGCCAAGACCGGCTGGCAGATCGGTCATGAAGTCATCTCCCTACCCCTACCGCTACGCCTGCGCACTCCATTCACAGGGCTTTCAGTTCCTGGCTGATGTCGGCGACCGACGACTTTGCGTCACCGAAGAGCATTGCGGTCTTCGGGTCGAAGTACAGGTCGTTGTCGATGCCGGCGAATCCGGCGCTCATCGAGCGCTTGAGCACGATGACCGACCTCGCCTGGTCCACGTTGAGGATCGGCATCCCGTAGATCGGCGATGCGGGGTTCGAGCGGGCCGCCGGGTTCGTGACATCGTTGGCACCGATGACCAGCGCCACGTCGGCGCGGCTGAACTCGCCGTTGATCTCGTCCATTTCCTTGAGCTGCTCGTACGGGACGTCGGCCTCGGCGAGGAGCACGTTCATGTGGCCCGGCATCCGGCCCGCAACCGGATGGATGGCATGTCTGACCTCCACGCCTCGTTCCTCGAGCAGGCCGGCCATCTCGCGCACCGCGTGCTGCGCCTGGGACACGGCCATGCCGTAGCCGGGGACGATGACCACCTGGCTCGCGTACCCCATCTGCATCGCCGCGTCGGCCGCACTGGTCTGCCGTACGGTCTGGTCCACGGGACCGCCGGCCGGGCCTGCGGCCGAGCTGGTCCCGCCGAATCCGCCGGCAACAATGGCCGGGATCGACCGGTTCATGGCCTTGGCCATCAGGTTGGTCAGGATCGTGCCCGAGGCGCCGACGATCATCCCTGCGACGATCATCGCGGTGTTGTCCAGCGCGAGCCCGGTCGCCGCGGCGGACAGTCCGGTCAGCGCGTTGAGCAGCGAGATAACGACCGGCATGTCCGCGCCGCCGATCGGTAGCACGACCATTACGCCGAGCACCGCTGCCGAGAGTAGGACACCGATGATCATCAACTCGGATCGTTGGCCAAGACCGATCGCGACGGCACAACCGATGGAGACGAGCAGTAGTGCCGCGTTGAGCGGTTGCTGTGCCCGGCCGAGCGTGATCGGCCTGCCCGGCAACACCTCCTGCAGCTTGCCGAAGGCGATCAGCGATCCCCAGAAGGACACCGAACCGACGATTGCGGCGAAAATCGAAGTGACCGTGACATATCCGGCCACCGTCGCGAAGCCGTGGCTGTCCCGGAACTCCACCCACGCCACCAGGGCCACCGCACCGCCGCCGACGCCGTTGAACAGCGCCACCAGTTGGGGCATCGCGGTCATCTTGACCTGCCTTGCCGACGGCACGCCGATGACCGTCCCCAACGCGAGACCGAGCGCGATCAACAGCCAATTGCTCGTCCCCGGCTTCAGCAGGGTCGCCACGATCGCAATCGCCATGCCGACGCCGGCGATTATGTTGCCACGCACCGCTGTTCGTGGACCAGTCAGGCCCATCAGGCCGTAGATGAACAGGGCGAACGCAACAATGTAGAGAATCGAGATGAGCTCATTCATGAACGGCCGCCGTCCTTCCCGATTCGGAAGCCGGCTTCTTCTTGAACATGCCGAGCATTCGGTCTGTGACAAGGAACCCGCCTACCACGTTGATGGCGCCGAAGGCGATCGCGATCACCAGCAACGTCCGCTCGAACACCCCGGACGCGGAGCGGCCGAGTAGCACGAGGCCGGCGAGCAGGACGATGCCGTGGATGGCGTTGGTCCCGGACATCAGCGGGGTGTGCAGGGTGTTGGGCACCTTGGAGATCACGGAGAAGCCGATGTAGCCGGCCAACACCAAGATCGCCAGGTTGGACAGGAGTGTCATCGGGCCTCCGTCAACTGGTCGCTGGTCGCGGTCACGCAGCACGCGGAAAGGATCTCGTCGGAGAGGTCCGGCACGATCTCGCCGTCGGCCAGCATGTGTTCGAGCAGCGCTGCGACGTTGCGCGCGTAGAGCTCGCTGGCGTGCTCCGGCATCGTCGCAGGCAGGTTCAACGGCGAGGCGATGGTGACGGCGTGCCGAACAACGGTCTCCCCGGCCACGGTGAGCTCGCAGTTGCCACCCGCTTCACCGGCGAGGTCGACAACCACGCTGCCCGGCCGCATTCGGTGTACCGCCTCGGCGGTGACGAGTCGAGGTGCCGGGCGGCCCGGAACGAGGGCCGTGGTGATCACGACGTCGAAACCCGAGATCGCCTCTGTGAGTCGCAGTTGCTGCTCGGCCTGCTCCTCGGTGGTCAGCGTGCGGGCGTAGCCGCCATCGCCTGCGGCCTGAACACCGAGCTCCAGCCACTGGGCGCCCAGCGACCGAACCTGTTCGGCGACCTCGGGCCGAACGTCGAACCCGGTCGTGCGGGCGCCCAGCCGCTTGGCGGTGGCCAGCGCCTGAAGCCCGGCAACGCCCACGCCGAGTACCAGTACCGCGGATGGCTTCACCGTTCCGGCGGCCGTGGTGAGCATGGGGAAGAAGCGCGTCGAGCATTCGGCAGCGCATAGCACCGCCTTGTAGCCGGCCACATTGGCTTGAGAGGACAGCGCGTCCATGGTCTGCGCCCGAGAGATCCGTGGCACCGCTTCCATGGCGAAGCCGGTGACGCCCGCAATGCGGAGTCGGTCAGCGACGTCGGGGCGAGTGCGTGGTGCCAGGAATCCGGCCACGATGGATCCGGGCTTCATGAACGTGATTTCGTCGTCGGTCGGTGGGTTCACCTTCACCACGACGTCGGCAGGCCAGGGATCACCGACGGTGGCTCCGGCCTCTTCGTAGTGCGCGTCGGGGATGAGCGCCCCGGCCCCGGCCCCGGCCTCGATTATGACGGAAAGGCCTGCGCCGCAAAGTCGTTCGACGATCTTGGGAACCAGCGCAACGCGTCGTTCGCCCGGGGCGGTTTCCCGGGGCACTCCGATAAGCGTCATAGTCCTCTTCCTGGCTGTGGCCGGGCAGAACGCTCCTGGCGGTTCACGTCGATGTGGTGCTGCGGCGATGCCAAGGCCGGGGGCAGAGCCACGCTAGCATATCGCATACAGTATCCACCAGAGCCTGGTCGGCATCAAGACGGCGGGGGCGTGCGATCTCGGCGAGTATTCAAGGCGGGCACTCGATCTGTACGCATTTCCCGTTGGGCCGCCAAGCGTCCCCCAATTGGGTGATAGACACCGCATCGACGAGTGCATACAGTATGCGATCAAGGAGGTAGTCGTGAAGATCGCAGTCGTGGGTGCCGGAGCAATCGGCGCCTATTGGGGAGCCGCACTACATCGCGGAGGCGCCGAAGTGCACCTCATTGCACGGAACGAACACCTGCACGCGATGCGGAAAAACGGTGTGCGCGTGATCAGTCCGCGTGGCGACTTCGTGGCATATCCGAATGCGACGGACGACCCGGCCGAGATCGGGCCCGTTGATTACGTTTTTCTCGGGCTGAAAGCGCACAGCTATCCGTCCTGCGGCCCCCTGGTGAAACCGCTGCTCGGCGAGAACACGGCGGTGCTGCCTGCGCAGAACGGGATCCCCTGGTGGTATTTCCACCAAATGCCAAGCCCGTATCGCGGCCGTCGGATCGAGGCCGTCGATCCCGGCGGAGCCACCAGCGCCGTGCTGTCACCGGAGCGGGCCATCGGCTGCGTGGTGTATCCAGCCACCACGATCGAGGCGCCAGGAGTGATCCGGCACCTCGAGGGCACCCGGTTTTCCATCGGTGAGCCGTCGGGAGAGATCTCGGCGCGCTGTAAGGCGTTGAGCGACGCGATGATTGCCGGCGGATTGAAGGCGCCGGTCGAGGCCGACCTGCGCAACGACATCTGGATCAAGCTGATGGGCAACGTCGCGTTCAATCCGCTCAGCGCGCTGACCAGAGCGACGATGGTCGAGTTGTGTCAGCACCCCGGCACCCGGCGCGTGGTCATCAAGCTGATGGAGGAGACGCTCGACATCGCCGCCAGGGTGGGCAGCACCCCCGACATTTCCATCGAGAAACGGCTGCGCGGGGCCGAGAACGTGGGACACCACAAGACCTCCATGCTGCAAGACCTCGAATCGGGCAAGCAATTGGAACTCGACGCCATCGTGACCGCGGTGGTGGAGATGGCAGACCTGACCGGCGCCGACGCTCCCACCCTGCGCACCATCCATGCCGCCACCGAACTGCTCGCACGCACGTGCGCGCCTGCATCGTCGCAGGCTATCGCGCAGAAGTAAATTCGTCCGTTATGTCCCGAGAGGACCAACCTTGAACCGTCGCGCCAAGATCGTCTGCACCTTAGGGCCCGCCACCAGTACCGCGCCGCGACTGGCCGAACTCATCGACGCCGGAATGGATGTCGCGCGGCTGAATTTCAGCCACAGCACCCAAGCCGAGCACTCGCTCGTCTACGACATGGTCCGTCAGATCTCCGCCGAACGCGGTCGTCCGGTCGGGGTGCTCGCCGATCTGCAGGGACCCAAGATCCGGCTGGGCCGGTTCGCCGCGGGCCCGGTGGTTTGGGCCACCGGTGAGCGCATCGTGATCACCACCGCCGAATGTCGGGGCGATCACGACCGGGTCTCCACGACATACGCGGGGCTGGCCGCCGATGTGCGGCCGACGGATCGGCTGCTCGTCGACGACGGAAAAATCGACCTGCGGGTGGTCGATGTCAACGGCGACGACATCACCTGCGAGGTTATCGGGGGTGGTCCGGTCAGCGACCACAAAGGCATCTCGCTGCCGGGCGTCGCGGTGAGCGTTCCGCCCCTGTCCGAGAAGGACATTGATGATCTGAAGTTCGCCCTCGAGCTCGGGGCCGACATGGTGGCCATGTCATTCGTCCGGGCTCCCGAGGAGGTGAAGCTCGCGCGCGCCGTCATGGACGAGGTCGGCAAGTGGGTGCCCATCATGGCCAAACTCGAGAAGCCGGAGGCGGTTTCGGACCTCAAGGCGATCGTGGATGCGTTCGACGGACTGATGGTCGCCCGCGGGGACCTCGGTGTGGAGATGCCGCTGGAGCAGGTCCCGCTGGTGCAGAAGCGGGCCATCGGCCTGTGTCGCCAGGCAGCCAAACCGGTGATCGTGGCGACCCAGATGCTGGATTCGATGATCTCTGATCGGCGCCCCACCCGGGCCGAGGTCTCCGACGTGGCCAACGCCATCTTCGACGGGGCGGACGCAGTCATGTTGTCCGCCGAGACGAGCGTCGGGGCGTATCCGGCCCACACGGTGGCCACGATGGCGCGCATTGTCGCTGCGGCCGAAGACGCGCCGTGCGACGAGATCACACCGGAGTGGGCTGCCGAGGAAAGCGATGCCGGCGTTGGCGACGCGGTCGCCGCGGCCGCCTGCGAATTGGGCCGACAGCTCGGCGCGAAGGTGCTGTGCTGCTTCACTCGTACCGGCGACACGGCCCTGCGCCTGGCGCGCCAGCGATCGCCGCTGCCGCTGGTGGCCTTCGCGCACGACGAGTCGGTACGGGCTCGATTGGCGTTCTCCTGGGGCATCGAGTCCGCAGTGCTGGCACCCGCGACCACGGCCGAAACCCTGCCGACCGAGGTGAGTCGGGGGTTGGCGGCCATGGGCATGCGGCATCCGGGAAGTCTGGTCGTGGTGGTGTCAGGCAGCCGCAGCGGCGTATCGGGGTGCACCGACTCGGTGCGCGTGCTGCGCATCGACTGATCGTGCGGGCTAGTCGGCCCGCGAGCAGACGCAAAATCGCCCTAGACACGCGCTCGCAGTGCGATTTTGTGTCTGCTCGCCGTGATGGGCCGGATCGCTCAGGCCGAGCCGACCCGAGACTCGAGTTCGGTCAGCTTGGCGCGCAACGCCTTCTCGGCTTCCCGGCGCTCGCTGATCTCGCGCATGATCGCCGATATCCCGACGATCTGGTCGGCGTCGTCCCGCAGTAGCGCGACGCTGAACTCGACCGACAGCCTGCGCCCGTCACGGTGAGTGGCAGGCACGCTCAACAGCGTGTCGCCGTAGCGGGTGTATCCGGTGAGCATTGTCTGCCGGTAGCCCCTCCAGTGCCGGTCCCGCAGCTTCTCGGGGATGATCACGTCGAGGCTCTGGCCGACGATCTCGGCTGCCGAAAACCCGAAGACCCGCTCCGCTCCGTTGTTCCACAGCCGAACGATTCCGTCCGGATCCGTCACCACGATGGCATCGGGCGCTTCGGTCACCGCCGCTGCGGCGAGCCAGGCCCAGGTGACACCGCCTTCGGCGCTCTCCGGAACTGTGTGCGTTGTCTCGCTCATTTGTTGCCTCCCCACATCGCCGTTCCACGGTGGACATTTCCGTCGATCCATGAGTACCATACCGAATAAGCCATACTGTATACAATCAACGATGACGGGAAGGAGCGCCCATGCTGCTACGCCAGCTGGAGTACTTCGTCGCCGTCGCCAGGGAACGACACTTCGCCCGCGCCGCGGAAGCCTGCTACGTATCCCAGCCTGCCCTTTCTACGGCGATCGCCAAACTGGAACGCGAGCTGAACGTCACGCTGATCAACCGGGGCCAGAACTTCGAGGGTCTGACCCTGGAGGGCGAACGGCTCGTGGTGTGGGCCAAGCGACTGCTCGCCGATCACCACGGCCTCAAGGCCGAGGCGGCCGCGCTCCGTTCGGGCATCTCCGGCACGCTCCGCCTTGGCACCGGGCCCACGGTGTCCACGACGATGGCCCAGCCCGTGGCCGCATTCTGTGCGTTGCACCCGCTGGCCAAGGTGAAGGTCTGCTCGCGACTGTCATCCACCGAGTTGCTGCGGCAGCTTCGCAACTTCGAGCTGGACGCCGCCATCGCCCACTTCGGGCCCGATGACCAGTTGGGCCTGACGGTAGTGCCGCTCTACGAGGAGCAATACGTGTTGCTCGTGTCAGGGGAGAAGTTGGCGCCGGGCGCCCAAACCATCACGTGGGCTCAGGCTGCGGAGCTGCCGCTGGCGTTGCTGACACCGGACATGAGATTTCGTCAGTTCATCGACAAGGCGTTCGCGAGCAGTGGGGCGCTTGCGACCCCTCAGGTCGAAACCGATTCGGTCGCTTCCCTTTACGCACACGTGGCGACCGGAGCGTGGGCGAGCGTGGTGCCGCACACCTGGCTGCGCGCGATGCCGGTGACGAGTGCCGCGAGGGCAATCCGGCTCGTCGAGCCGGAAGCGACGGCGCCAATCTCAATGGCGATTCACGCGGCGGCCCCCGGTTCGGTCGCCGCAAGAGCGTTTCTGAATGTGGCGGCCGGGCCGCACCTCGTCGGCGACCTGAGCGGGCAGTGATGCTTCGGCGACAGCCGGGGACGGCGCGGAAGTCCGTGATAACCACCGTTTATCGACTCGTTGACGACAGGTCTTGGACGCGCCGGCCGACGGCGTGAAAAGTGTTAGTAGCTAAAGGAAATTTCGAATCAGCTTCGGCTTCGAACAGTTAGGAAGGGTCCACATCATGACCGTCGCTCCCACGCGAGACACGGAGGCGCAGGGTGCCGACGACACGGGCACTCTCACTGATGGGATCCACCTGGTCGTCGACGCACTCAAGCTCAACGACGTGCACACCATCTACGGAGTCGTCGGGATCCCGATCACCGACCTGGCTCGGCTAGCACAGGCGTCGGGCATCCGCTACATCGGCTTCCGCCACGAGAGCGACGCCGGCCATGCGGCCGCGGCGGCGGGGTTCCTGACGAAGAAGGCGGGCATCTGTCTGACCGTTTCTGCTCCGGGCTTCCTCAACGGGCTTGTGGCGCTTGCCAATGCCACCACCAACTGCTTCCCCATGGTGCAGATCTCCGGTTCCAGCGAGCGCCATCTCGTGGACCTTCAGCGAGGCGACTACGAAGAGATGGATCAACTGGCGGCGGCCAGGATGTTCGCCAAGGCTGCTTACCGGGTATCTCGGGCCGAGGACATCGGCCGCGGGGTGGCGCGCGCGATCCGCACCGCGGTGTCCGGCCGCCCCGGAGGGGTTTACCTGGACATCCCGGCCGCGGTGCTCGGCGAGGTGATCGATGCGGAGCAGGCCGCGGGGACGCTGTGGCGGGTCGTCAACCCGGCCCCGCGGCAACTGCCTGAAGTCGACACGGTCGACTCCGCGATCGCCCTGCTCGCCGACGCCAAACGGCCCCTGATCGTGCTCGGCAAGGGGGCCGCATATGCGCAGGCGGACGAGCAGATCCTCGAGTTCGTCGAGACCACCGGCGTGCCGTACCTGCCGATGTCGATGGCGAAGGGCCTGCTGCCCGACGATCACCCGCAGTCGGCCGCCACCGCCCGGTCGTTGGCGCTGAAGCGGGCTGACGTGGTGATGCTCGTCGGCGCCCGGCTGAACTGGCTTCTCGGACACGGCGATGCGCCGCAGTGGAACCCGGACGCCAAGTTCATTCAGGTCGACATCGCCGCCGCGGAGATGGACAGCAACCAGCCCATCGCGGCTCCGCTCGTCGGCGACATCGGCTCTGTGATGGAGGCGCTGCTCGAACGGGCCAAACCAGGTCAGATCACCGTCCAAACGGAGTGGCGCGAGGAGCTGACGGCGAAGTCGGCGCAGAACGTCGGCAAGATGGCGGGCCGCCTCGAGGCCGCGCTGGCCGCCCACCCGATGAAATTCCTCGGCGCCATCCAGGCCATCCGCGATGTCCTGCACGACAATCCCCAGGTCTATGTGGTCAACGAAGGCGCGAACGCGCTTGACCTGGCGCGCAACACAATTGGCATGCAGGTACCCCGGCACCGGTTGGACAGCGGAACGTGGGGTGTGATGGGCATCGGCATGGGCTACGCGATCGCCGCAGCCGTGGAGACCGGTGAGCCGGTTGTCGCGATCGAAGGCGACAGTGCGTTCGGGTTCAGCGGAATGGAGCTGGAGGCGGTCTGCCGGTACAACCTGCCGATCGTCACCGTCATCCTCAACAACAGCGGCGTCTACCGCGGTGACGACGTCTCCGCGTCCGCCGACCCGGCACCGACCGCCCTGCGGGCACGTCACGAGTTCATGATCAAAGCCTTCGGGGGCAAGGGATATCAGGCAACAACGCCGACCGAGGTCGCCGCCTGCCTGCGGGAGGCCCTTGCATCGGGCAGGCCTGCGCTCATCGACTGCGTCATCGACCCCTCCGACGGCACCGAGAGCGGCAACATCGCTCACCTCAATCCCAAGGGCATCACCAACAAGTGAACGCCTGACCGTACAGAGCACGAAGACGAAAACATGGAAAGGAAACGTCTCATGACCGAATTACCGCTCTCCGGCATCAAAGTGATCGACTTCACCGGCGTCCAGGCAGGCCCGGCGTGCACACAGATGCTCGCCTGGTTCGGAGCCGACGTCCTCAAGGTCGAGCGCCCTGGCGGGGGTGACGTGACGCGGGGTCAGTTGCGCGACATCCCCGATGTCGACGCCCTGTACTTCACCATGCTCAACAGCAACAAGCGCTCGTTGGCGATCAACACGAAGTCACCCGAGGGACTGGAGGTGATGGAGAAGCTGATTCGCGGGGCCGATGTGCTGGTCGAGAACTTCGCACCGGGGGCCATGGACCGGATGGGCCTGTCGTGGGACAAGCTGCAGGAGTGGAATCCGCGGTTGATCTTCGGCTCTGTCAAGGGATTCAACGATGCGTCACCGTGGAATGACCTCAAGGTGTACGAAAACGTCGCGCAGTGCGCAGGCGGCGCCGCGTCGACCACCGGCTTCTGGGACGGCCCGCCGACGGTAAGCGGTGCGGCCCTCGGCGACAGCAACACGGGCATGCATCTGCTGATCGGTATCCTCACCGCGCTGATCGCGCGCGACAAGACCGGAAAGGGTCAGAAGGTCTCGGCCTCGATGCAAGACTCCGTGCTGAACCTCTGCCGGGTCAAGCTCCGCGATCAGCAGAGGCTGGAAGCCGTTGGCTACCTTGAGGAGTACCCGCAGTACCCGAACGGCGAGTTCGGCGACACCGTCCCCCGTGGCGGGAACGCGGGCGGGGGTGGTCAGCCGGGCTGGGTGCTCAAGTGCAAGGGCTGGGAGAACGACCCCAACGCCTACATCTACTTCACCGTCCAGGAGCAGAACTGGAAGCGCACGGCCGAGGTCATCGGCAGGCCGGAGTGGGCCGAGGACCCGGGCTACAGCACCGCCCTTGCCCGCCAGGACAAGATCTTCGACATCTTCGCCGAGATCGAGAAGTGGCTGGCCGACAAGACCAAGTACGAGGCGGTCGACATCCTGCGCGAGTGGGAGGTGCCGTGTGCGCCGGTGATGAGCATGAAGGAACTCGCTGTCGACCAGGCGCTGCGCGAAGCGGGCAGCATCGTCGAGGTTGATCAGAAGGGCCGCGGGTCGTTCCTGACCGTCGGCAGCCCGATCAAGTTCTCCGCGTTCAAGCCCGAGATCACGGGCGCACCACTGCTCGGCGAGCACACCGACGAGGTTCTTGCCCAGCTGGGATACGACGCGGACACCATCGCCGAGTTCCACAAGAACAAGGTCGTCGTCTAGCCGGCCGTGCGAGTGAGAACCGCCCCTGGCCGGAATCCTGGGGCGGTTCCACCCACTTCTCATCCGTTCACCTGGCCCGCCGGAGGAAGCCCATGAATCCCACGACGACAGGGGAGGCCAACACGACGGTCGCAGCCCTGGTCCGAGACATCGCCGCCAGCCTCCGCACGCAGCGCGGCGCCCTGCTGCCGATCCTGCACGCGGTTCAGGGAGTCTTGGGCCATGTGCCGCCTGAGGCCATCCCCGTGTTGGCGGATGAGCTCAACCTTTCTCGGGCCGACGTACACGGAGTCGTCAGCTTCTACCACGATTTCCGTACCGAACCGGCCGGGCGCGCGACGGTCCGCGTCTGCAGGGCCGAGGCGTGTCAGGCTGTCGGCGCCGGAGGATTGGTGTCTCACCTGCGGGATCGCTATGGCGTGTCGATGGGGGAGACGAGCCGGGACGGATCGCTGACCGCCGAACAGGTTTTCTGCCTCGGCAACTGCGCGCTCGGGCCCGCCGCGCAGGTGAACGGCCGGCTACACGGTCGGCTGGACGAGGATCGGCTGTCCTCGATCATCGAGAAGGCGATCTCGCAATGAGCGCGGCACCGGTGACCGTCTACGTGCCAAGGGATTCCGCCGCGACATCGGTCGGCGCGGACGAGGTCGCCGACGCGCTGCTGCGCGCCGCTGCGCGGGTAGGACGGCCAATCGAGTTGGTTCGCAACGGTTCTCGCGGAATGCTGTGGCTGGAACCACTGGTCGAGGTGGTCACGCCCGATGGACGTATCGGCTACGGACCCGTCACCCCGGGCGCCGTCGATGACCTCGTGGCCGCTGGCATGTTCGATGGCGCGCAGCACCCGTCGCGACTGGGCGTGGTCGAGGATCTACCCTGGCTGGCGACGCAGAACCGGGTCACATTCGCCAGGGTCGGCGTCACCGATCCGTTGTCTCCCAACGACTATCTCGACCACGGCGGCATCGCCGGTCTACGTCGGGCATTGTCGATGTCCCCGGCCGACGTGGTCGCCGAGGTCACCGACTCCGGGCTGCGCGGTCGCGGCGGTGCCGGTTTCCCAGCAGGCATCAAATGGAAAACCGTCCTCGAATGCGTCGACGAACTGAAGTTCGTCTGCTGCAACGCCGACGAAGGCGACAGCGGCACGTTCGCCGACCGGATGGTCATGGAGGGGGACCCGTTCATGCTCATCGAGGGCATGACGATCGCGGCATACGCCGTCGGCGCGAGCGAGGGGTACATCTACATCCGGTCGGAGTATCCCGACGCGGTGGCCACGATGCGCTCGGCCATCGGAATCGCAAGGGGCCAAGGGTGGCTCGGGGCCAACGTGCTCGGCTCGTCGCTGAATTTCGACCTGCATGTCCGGGTGGGGGGCGGCGCCTACATCTGCGGCGAGGAGACCTCCATGCTGGAGAGTCTCGAGGGCAAGCGCGGCATGGTCCGCGCAAAGCCGCCGATCCCGGCCATCAACGGTCTGTTCGGCAAGCCAACGGTGGTGAACAACGTGCTCACGCTGGCCAGCGTGCCGACCATCCTTGCTGACGGTGCGCAGGCGTATCAGGAACTCGGCGTGGGACGGTCACGGGGTACCCAGCTCTTCCAGCTCGGCGGGAACGTCCGCAACGGCGGCATCGTGGAATTGGCCTTCGGGGTGACGCTGGGTGAGCTCGTGGACGGTTACGGAGGTGGCACGCGTTCTGGACGTCGCGTGCGTGCGGTCCAGGTCGGCGGGCCGCTCGGCGCGTACCTGCCGACGTCCAAGTTCGACCTTCCGATGGACTACGAGGCGTTCGTCGCGGCCGGTGCAATGGTCGGCCACGGCGGCATAGTGGTGTTCGACGACACCGTCGACATGGCGGCCCAGGC
Source organism: Mycolicibacterium stellerae (assembly GCF_003719305.1). Classification (GTDB taxonomy): domain Bacteria; phylum Actinomycetota; class Actinomycetes; order Mycobacteriales; family Mycobacteriaceae; genus Mycobacterium; species Mycobacterium stellerae. Next base: position 48,618 of record NZ_RARC01000014.1, on the reverse strand, counting down.
CAGATTCGCCATGGAGTTCTGCGCCGCGGAGTCGTGCGGCAAGTGCACACCGTGTCGGGTGGGCTCGGTGCGCGGCGTCGAGGTGATCGACCGGATCACTGCGGGTGAACACCCCGACGAGAACCTTGCCCTACTCGAAGACCTCTGCGACGTCATGACCGATGGCTCGTTGTGCGCCATGGGCGGTCTCACCCCGATGCCGGTCCGCAGCGCGATCACGGAGTTTCCCGACGATTTTCTGGCCAGGCAACCGATTTCGCCAGGCATGCAACTGCCCATCAGCGTGAGGACGGAAGGCACACCATGACGTTGCTCAAGGAACCCGACTTCGGCACCCCGGCGAAGGACGGTCCCGCGTCTGTCTCGCTCGAGGTGGACGGGCTGCGCGTCGCCGTCCCCGAAGGCACGTCCGTCATGCGGGCGGCCGCGCTGGCCGGTGTCGATGTGCCCAAGTTGTGCGCAACCGACAGCCTCGAAGCGTTCGGGTCCTGCCGGCTCTGTCTGGTCGAAATCGACGGCCGCCGTGGAACTCCCGCTTCGTGCACGACCCCGGTGGCCGACGGCATGGTGGTCCGGACCCAGACGCCGAAGGTCGCCAAGCTCCGCGAAAGCGTCATGGAGCTCTACATCTCCGACCATCCGCTGGATTGTCTGACCTGCTCGGCCAACGGCGATTGCGAATTGCAGGACATGGCGGGCGCAGTCGGACTGCGTGAGGTCAGGTACGGCTACGACGGGGAGAACCACCTCGACGCCGTGGTCGACGACAGCAACCCGTACTTCGACTTCGACCCGTCCAAATGCATTGCCTGCTCGCGCTGCGTGCGGGCCTGTGACGAGATCCAGGGCACCTTCGCGCTGACCATCGAGGGCCGCGGCTTCGAATCGAAGGTGTCGGCAGGCGCGGGCGAGTCGTTCATGGACTCGGAGTGCGTTTCGTGTGGCGCCTGCGTGCAGGCGTGCCCGACGGCCACCCTGCAGGAGAAGTCGGTGATCCAGCTGGGGATGCCGTCCCGCTCGGTGATCACCACGTGCGCCTACTGCGGCGTCGGCTGCTCGTTCAAGGCGGAGTTGCGCGGCGACGAACTGGTCCGCATGGTGCCCCACAAGGACGGCGGCGCCAACGAGGGGCACTCGTGCGTGAAAGGACGGTTCGCTTTCGGCTACGCGACCCATCCGGACCGGGTGCTCAAGCCGATGGTTCGCGACAAGATCACCGACCCGTGGCGGGAGGTCGAGTGGGATGAGGCGATCGGAACCGTCGCGCGCCGGATGCTCGACATCAAGGCCCGGCACGGCGCGGGGGCGATCGGCGGGATCACGTCGTCGCGGTGCACGAACGAAGAGGTCTACGTCGTCCAGAAAATGGTTCGCGCCGCATTCGGCAGCAACAACGTGGACACATGTGCCCGGGTGTGCCACTCGCCCACGGGATATGGGCTCAAGCAGACCTTCGGTGAGTCGGCAGGTACGCAGGACTTCCGGTCGGTGGCGCAGGCCGACGTCATCGTGGTGATCGGGGCCAACCCGACCGACGGGCACCCGGTGTTCGCGTCCAGGATGAAGCAGCGGCTGCGCCAGGGTGCCCGGCTCATCGTAGTCGACCCGCGTCGCATCGACCTGGTGCGCTCGCCACACATCGAGGCCGACCACCACCTCCAGTTGAAGCCGGGAACGAACGTGGCGGTGGTCAATGCCATGGCCCACGTGGTGGTGACCGAGGGCCTGGCCGACAAGGCGTTCGTCGCGGCCCGGTGTGAGGGATTCGACGAGTGGGCCCGGTTCATCTCGGGCGACGAGCACAGCCCCGAGGCGGTCGAGTCGATCACCGGCGTGCCCGCAGAGGAGTTGCGCGCGGCCGCGCGGCTGTACGCCATGGCGCCGAACGGAGCCATCTACTACGGCCTTGGCGTGACCGAACACAGCCAGGGCTCGACGACGGTGATGGGGATGGCAAACCTGGCGATGGCGTGCGGCAATATCGGCCGCGACGGTGTCGGCGTCAACCCGCTGCGCGGTCAGAACAACGTGCAGGGCGCCTGCGACATGGGTTCTTTCCCGCACGAGCTGACCGGATACCGGCACGTGTCGGACGACGCCGTGCGCACTGTGTTCGAAAACCTCTGGGGTACAACGCTGTTAGCAGAGCCGGGGTTGCGCATTCCGAACATGTTCGACGCGGCGATCGACGGCACATTCCGGGGGCTGTTCGTGCACGGGGAGGACATCGCGCAGTCCGACCCGAACGTCAAGCATGTCTTGGCCGCGCTCGGCGCGATGGAGCTCGTGGTGGTCCAGGACCTGTTCCTCAACGAGACCGCCAAGTACGCCCACGTGTTTCTGCCTGGCGCGTCGTTCCTCGAGAAGGACGGCACCTTCACCAACGCCGAACGCCGGATCAACCGGGTCCGTGCGGTGATGAAGCCCAAGAGCGGCCAGCACGAATGGGACATCGTCTGCCAGATCGCCACGGCCATGGGCTATCCCATGCATTACGACCACCCGAGCCAGATCATGGACGAGATAGCCTCTGTCACACCGACATTCGCTGGAGTATCGTTTGACCGGCTCGACGAGGTGGGCAGCATTCAGTGGCCGTGCGACGAGCACGCTCCCGATGGCACGCCGATCATGCACGTCGAATCGTTCACACGGGGACTAGGCAGGTTCATGCCGACCCCGTTCGTGCCGACGGACGAGCGCAGCACGCGGCGCTTTCCGTTGATCCTGACCACGGGCCGGATTCTGAGCCAGTACAACGTCGGGGCGCAGACCCGGCGCACGGCGAACATCGCCTGGCACCAAGAGGATCTGCTGGAGATCCATCCGCACGACGCCGAGGGCCGGGGTATCACCGACGGCGACGAGGTCACATTGAGCAGCCGGGTAGGCGAGACGACGCTGCGTGCGCAGCTGTCGGATCGGATGCCGACAGGCGTCGTGTACACCACATTTCATTATCCGGTCACCGGGGCGAATGTGGTGACGACGGAGAATTCCGACTGGGCGACGAACTGCCCGGAGTACAAGGTGACGGCCGTCCAAGTCACGCTCACGCACCCGCTCGGTCATCTGCAGGGCGCGGCCGCAGACCGTGTGCTGGCCGCCGGACTGGTGGAATGACATGTCGGCCGACGATGCTTCCGAGATCCGGCTGATCAACAAGATCGTCGTGCATTTCGGTTACCTGCCCACTGAGCAGGCGGTTGCCGAGGTCGCCGACCACGTACACCGGTTCTGGGACCCGCGCATGAAACGGCGACTCTTCGAGCTCGTCGACTCGCAGGCAACGGGTTTCGAGCCCGTGGCGGTGTCCGCGGCGGCCCTGCTGCGGTAGTACCTCGGGTTCAGACCCGCGGCTTCCGACGCGCCGAGATCGACGAAATGGCGCGTGCTACTCGCACTTCTGCACCCAAACGTTGGTTTCGGCGTTACGCGCCGCTGCGCCCGCCGACACCTTCGTGATCGGCGTCCCGCCAGAAGTCGATGTCGTACTGGGTGTCGGGGATCTGGATCATCTCGACGGACGGGCTGAGCCCACGGGGAGTGTCGAGCTCTTCGACGTCGATGTCGAGCCGGTCGACGCCGTTGAGGATGCGTTCGGCGTCATTCACGAGTCGACGCATTGCCGGCGTGTCGCCACACTTCGACGCCAACGAGGTCACGCACTTCAACAGGGCGCCGATCAGCTCGTTGAGCTCTTCGCGTTCCGCACTGCTTGACATCGGATCTCCTTGGGGGAAGGCGATTACCGCGGGAGGTGCAACGCGGGATATCCGGGCCGGTGGAGCATCCGCGTCATGGCAGCGGCGCACAGGCTGAGGAGGCCGGCGGCGACGAACAGATGCGTGAGACCGTCCGATGCGACCGCCATCGCAGGCAGACCAACGCCGATGATGCCGCCGAACACCTTGGCGCTATAGACCACGCCGAAGTTGCGCACGGCGTTCCGCTCGCCGAAGTAGTCGGCGACCAGGCTTGCGAACAGCGGATAGAACGCGCCGCCGGCCATCCCGCTCAGCGCAGCGAAGGCCACGAACGCGACGACCTGTCCGGCCGATGCGGAACAGACGAGCCCCAACTGTGCGCAGCCCTCGAGCAGAAGCGCGGCGCTCAGCGTCTCACGGCGCCCGAAGCGGTCGGAGATTCGACCGGCGACGCTGCGTCCCGCGCCGTTGACGACAGCGAGCAGACCGACCGCCGACGCTCCGACGGCGAGCGAAAACCCGTGGGCGAGTGCCACGAACGGGACATAGACGATGGCCAGCAGCGAGGCCGCGGCGGCGAAAACCAGGATCAGATACATCACCACGAATGCAGGCGTCCGGACGGCTTCGTGAGGTGAGTACTGCCGCACCGCTGCGACGTTGTTGCGCAGGCTGCGGTTAACCCGCTTGTCGATTGCCCAGAGTTTGGGGTCGATCTCGGGTGGCCACCAGCCCGCAGGCGGATCGCGCAGGAGCGCGCCGCACATCCCGACGACGAGCAGGACGCAGACGCCAACGCCTGCCAAGATCGCCGATCGGTTTCCTGGTGTGAGGACGGCGGCGAAGAGCGCGATGAACGGCACGGCACCATACCCGAAGGCCCCCGTGACGAACCCGACCCGGACGGCACGCTGCTCTGGATACCACTTCGCAACGGTGGACGTGCATGTGGCATAGACGATTCCGGCGCCAGTACCGGACAACACCGAGAAACCGAGCACCGCAAGCGCGAAGCTGTCGGTATAGGCGAGGGTCAATGGGCCTGCGGCGCACAACAGGGCTCCGACGAGCACGGCGCGCGACGGGGCCAGTGCAAACCGGTGGCTCAACGCGGCAGTCGGCGCGGCCGCGCCAGCCTGGAACACCACCCACAGTGCGAGCATCCAGAGGGCGCCCGTCACAGTCGAACCGTCAGTCACATGCAGCGCGGTGATGGCGACGCCGTAGCCGTATTGCAGCACGCCGATCCCCGCCATGGCGGCCCATGAGAGCCAGAGCATCCACTTCCGCGAGTGACCGATGATGTCGTGCGGTCGCTCACCGACGCGGTACGAGCGTCCGTGGAGGTCCCGGACTTCGACGACGGCGACTGGGGCGCTGATGGGGGACATGTAGACTCCTATTGCATACAGTATGCCAAGAGTCTAGCGTGACCTGGATCACCTGTCCATCTACAGAAGCGACCTCGGGAGCCGGAGTGGGACGCGTAACCAGTAGATACCGAGTCGTGCGCATGGCCGACGGGGTGGCAGCTTCCCGTTCGGACACCGTGGCCGCGGAAGAACCTCTGGAGATCAGGGTGGCCGGCCGTCCGCTCACCGTGACCATGCGGACCCCGGGCGACGACTTCGATTTGGCCCGAGGCTTTCTCGTGAGCGAGGGCGTGGTGTCTGCCGACTCGGACATCGCCGCGATCCGCTATTGCGCGGGAGCGACCGCCGATGGCGTCAATACCTACAACGTGCTCGACGTGCTCCTCGATGACGGCGTGGTTGCCCCCGACCCGTCGCTCGAACGCAACTTCTATACAACGTCGTCGTGCGGCCTGTGCGGCAAGGCAAGCCTCGAGGCGGTCCGCACCATCAGCAAGTGGCACGTCGATCGTGATCCGCTGCGGCTCAACGTCGCGACGATCGCCACGCTGCCGGAGAAGCTCAGAGCGGCTCAGCGGGTCTTCGACCGCACGGGCGGACTGCACGCGGCCGCGTTGTTCGACGCCGACGGGCAGCTGCTATGCGTGCGGGAGGACGTCGGCAGACACAACGCCGTCGACAAAGTCATCGGGTGGGCGCTCGACGCAGGCCACCTGCCGCTGAGCGGCACGACCCTGATGGTGAGTGGCCGGGCTTCCTTTGAACTGGTGCAGAAGGCGGTGATGGCCGGCCTGCCCGCGCTGGCCGCGGTGTCCGCGCCGTCTTCGCTTGCCGTCGATCTCGCCAGGGAGATGGGACTGACGCTGATCGGTTTCCTGCGCGGATCGTCGATGAACATCTATTCCGGCGTCGAGCGCATCTGCGCCGATCGCGACGAAAGTGCCGATACCGATCGGCGGCAGGCGATCTGACGACCGCTACTCGTTGTCGGACTTGGCAACCCGCTGTTCGTGGTAGGACTCGCGAGTCAATTCCGTGTGCCGAGTCATGATGTCGGTCGCCTGATCGGCGTCGCCTGCCGCGATGGCCTTGATCAGCGCGGCGTGTTCGGTCCACGCGCCCTGGCCGCGTGGCTGCGCGATCGGGAGGTAATACCAGCGCCACTTTCGTTCGACGAGTGCGATGTGTTCGGCGAGCACGGCGTTGCCCGCGAGGGCAGTGATCGCGGCATGCAGTGCCGCGTTGGCCGCCACCAGTCCCTCCGGGTCGTTGGCCGTCAACGCATTCAAGCCGTCCTGCTGCAGCTCCCACAGCCGATTGACGTCCTCGGGGGTGGCGCGCTCGGCGGCGAGCCGGGCAGAGTATGCCTCTAGGACCGTTCGCACGCTGAGGAGCTGGTCTACCTCTTCCTCGGAAGGGACGTGCACGAAGGCGCCTTGTGCAGGCCGTAGTTCGATCCAGCCATCGGTCTGCAAGCGCTGCAGGGCTTCTCGCACCGGCTGCCTGCTGACGCCGAGGTATTCCGCCAGCTCGTTCTCGACCAGGTGCTGGCCCCGTTTCAGAGTTCCGTGCACGATCAGTTCGACGATCGCTTCGTAAACGGCCTGACGCAGGGGGGCGGGGCGCTGCACGCGGCGCGCTGCGGAGTCTGCCAGCACGCTGTTCCTCGAAGCCGGGGCTCGACTACGCGAACCCTGGGCGGGAAGTGACATCGCTGCGCTCCTTAACCAAGTGCTAGCGGAAACCACGTTGCTAGCGGGCGGATACAAACATACAGCTTTTCGTATGCAATAGCCTGCACGCCGAGGCAGGTGTCGACCACGGCGTGCGTTCACCTTGAGTACCCCGATTATCCGGTTCGATAGCTGCTCGCGGTTGAATCGGACGGTTGAATCGGACGCGCCGCGCAACGAAACACCCCGGGCGTGGAAGCCCTGAACAGGACCACCACACCCGGGGTGCGGACAACAAGCAGCCGTCGCTAGTCGACTACCAGTGCCCTTTCCTTTATCGGCGCCACGACCGGTGCCGGCTCCGTCTGCGTAGGCAGTTTGGGCTGACGGAGGAAGAACGAGAGGAAGGCGCAGCCGATGCCGACCGAACCGGCGATCACGAACGCGGTGCCGTAACCCCACGTGTCGACCACGACCGCACCCATTCCCGCACCGACGAGCCCGGAAATCAACTTCGAGCTGTAGACCAGGCCGTAGTTGGTGGCGTTGTTGTTCTCACCGAAATAGTCGGCGGTCATCGCCGCGAACAGTGGGAAGATCGCGCCGCCACCGAAGCCGGAGATCATCGATGCCAGTAGGAACAGCGGCATGCTGCCGATGGAGCCGGAGAAGTAGACCGCGTACTGGGCAAGGCCGAGCACCGCGCACACGATGATGAGCGTGTTCCGACGCCCGTACAGATCGGAGATCCAGCCGATCACCCCTCGCCCGGTGCCGTTGATGATCGCCTTGAGGCTCATCGCGAGTGCCACGATCCCACCGGCGAAGCCCATCTCCTTGCCGAAGGGCACCTGCATGGCGATGCCGAAGATGTTGATGCCGGCGGTGCACAGCAGCAGGAACCACATCAGCGGCAGGATCCCGGTCTTGACCGCTTCCATCGGGGTGAACTGCTTGACCGCAGGCGGGTTCTTGAGCAGGGCGCGGCGAACCCGCGGGTCTTCCGATACCTTCAGCGGGTCGACGTGCGGGGGCCACCAGTTCTTCGGCGGATCCTTGAAGAAGAAGCCGGTCACCGCGACCAGTGCGGCCAGGAAGACGCCGACCGCGAACAGGATGCCCTGGTAGTTCTCCAGATCCATGTAGCTGGTGAACAGGAAGATGAAGGGCACCGAACCGTAGGCGAAGCCACCGTTGACGAATCCGGTCTTGCCGCCCTTGCGCTCGGGATACCACTTACCCACCATGTTGACGCAGGTCGCGTATACGAAACCGGCTGCGCCTCCGCCGAAGAACCCGAAGCCCAGGTACGCGAGGAGGACGTGCGGGGCGTACGCCAGCGAGAGGTAACCGAGGAGCGACCCGGCGGCACCGATCATCATCGCCGACCGTGCCGACACCCTGCCGCTCTCCCGCAGTCGACCGGCGGGGAACGCGACCGCGGCCTGGAAGAGCACCCATACGCCGAGCAGCCAGAAGATGTGGGCGCCGTGCCAGCCGTGTGCATCTGACAGCGTCTCCTCGGCGGAGGTGAACGCGTATTCGGACGAGCTGATGGCCATCATCGCGATCCATGGGAGCCACACCATTGATGCCCGTGACCGTCCCAGGATGTCGCGGTCGGTCTCGCCGATCCGATACACCCTGCCGTTGTCGTCGACTACCTCTCGGTATTTCGGCTGCGCTGGCGAATTCATGCTGTGAAACCTCCTGGTGCCATGTGATCCTGCGACGGTTTTCTTTGGTTGGTGGGGGAATTCATGAGATGACCCCTTTGCGTTGAGGCTGAGCTTGTTGCCGAGGCTGACGTCTCAGCCCCTCGCCGTCCGCACGGCCGATGGGATATTGCATACAGCTATCTCTGTGAATCCAGTCACTCGACTTATGCAAAGTAACCGGGATCACATACCGCGGTATACTACATACAATCCTCGGACGCGCAAGATCAATTCGCTGGAAATCTCCTGGGATGTACGCGAACGACGACCAGTGCCGTTGCCGCACAGGCGGGCTAGAATCGATCACTCCGATGGCGACAATCCTTGTAGCAGAACAGAGTTGGCCTCGCGGTCACGCCGCATCCACAGCTGGCTCTAGCTGGCAGTTCGCTGTGTGCAAACCAGGCCTCGGCGCGCCAACCCGGCCTCGGAATCACGGGCTGCGGCCCACGCGATAGCCGCCCGTCAGAAACTCTTCGGATTGCTGGACAACGAGGTGTAACGTGCGCCACACTGTTGTCTACCTCATACCGTATGCAATCTTGTGATGGAGATCGCACGAGCACGCACCGAAGCGAGTGAAGGGAGTTGTTGTCATGGGTGATGCAGCCGGGAAGGCATTGGACGGCGTCCGGATCCTCGACATGACGCATGTGCAGTCGGGACCTTCTGCGACGCAATTGCTCGCGTGGCTCGGCGCCGACGTCGTCAAGCTCGAGTCGCCCGCAGGCGGCGACGTCACCCGCAGGCAGCTCCGCGACGTCCCCGGCGCCGACAGCCTGTACTTCACGATGCTCAACTGCAATAAGCGCAGCATCACCCTCAACATGAAGAGCGATGAGGGACAGCAGATCTTCGTCGACCTGGTGTCGCGCGTCGACGTCCTCGTCGAGAACTTCGGGCCGGGGGTCGTCGATCGGTTCGGGTTCACCTGGGAGCGGCTGCGTGAGATCAACCCGCGGCTGATCTATGCGTCCATCAAGGGGTTCGGACCCGGCAAGTACTTCAACTTCAAGGCCTATGAAGTCATCGCCCAGGCGATGGGCGGCTCCATGGCCACCACCGGTTTCGAGCACGGGCCGCCAACGGCAACCGGTGCGCAGATCGGCGATTCGGGAACCGGCATCCACTTGGTCACCGGAATCCTGGCCGCGCTCTACCAGCGCACGAACACCGGTCGTGGCCAGCGTGTCGAGGTCGCGATGCAGGACGCGGTCCTCAACCTCTGCCGGGTGAAACTGCGCGACCAGCAACGGCTAACGGCAGGCCCGCTGGTGGAATACCCGAACGAACACTTCAGCGACGAGGTCCCGCGATCGGGCAATGCATCCGGCGGCGGCCAACCGGGTTGGGCCGTCCGAACCAAAGGCGGCGGGCCCAACGACTACATCTATGTGATCGTCCAGCCCCAGATCTGGGCGCCGCTGGCGGAGCTGATCGGCAAACCAGAGCTCGCCGATGATCCTGACTGGGCCCAGCCCGAGGACCGACTGCCCAAGTTGGACAAGGTCTTTGCACTGATCGAGGACTGGTCGGAGAAGCACACCAAGTGGGAGGCGTTGGAGGCGTTGAATGCCCTCAACGTCCCGTGTGGTCCGGTGCTGAGCACCAGGGAACTGATCGAGGACGAAACGCTCGCCGATCTCGGCGCCATCGTCACCGTCGACCATCCCGAGCGGGGCCCGTTCAAAACCGTCGGCTCTCCGCTGCGGCTGTCGGACTCACCGGTCGATATCGTCCGGTCGCCGTTGCTCGGCGAGCACACCGACGAGATCTGCACCGAGCTTGGCTACTCGCCTGAGCAACTGGAGTTGTTCAGGACTGCCGGAGCGATCTGAGCATGTCAGTGGTCCTACGGCGAAAGGGCGATATCACTATGCGTTGAATCCGCGCGGCAGCACAGGTGGTGCTGGAAAGGTCGCTCGCCACGAGGCGTTAGTAGTCGCCCACGGCTGAGACCCAGAACAAACGGGACGCACGCCGAGCCTCGGACGTGTGTCATCCGATCGTTGCCCGGGGGCCGTATTCCCGTGCAGCGCAGGCGCTTCCTGTGTCTGTCGCGAAACCTGACGCGACGGGCGGTAGAAGCGCGAGTCTGTAACCCTCGCTAGAAAGAGAATCTACGATGTTGGAAACGAAAGCAAGTTATCGGGAGATCACGGACGCGAACAACCGCGTCTACCGCGTCGGGGAGACCGACCGTGAACTCCTCGGTAAGTCCCGCGCCTGGATGGTCTGGCTGCCGTGGGTAGCCATGATGGCGATCAGTGTCTACGAGTACGGCTATGGCGCCGCAGAGGAAGCTCTACGGGATGCGCACGGCTGGTCCATGTCGGAGACGTTCTGGCTGCTGTCCATCTGGGCCTTCTTCCAGGCAGGTGTCGCATTCCCCGCTGGAAAGCTTCGCGAGAAGGACATCGTCTCGGCCAGGGCGGCCATGTTGGCAGGCGCTGTCCTGTCGGCGATCGGCTTCGTCAGCATCGCCAACAGCGACAGCTTGGTCATTGCCTACCTGGGGTTCTCGGTGTGCGGCGGCATCGGCGCAGGTCTTGTCTACGCGACGTGCATCAACCTCGTCGGGAAGTGGTACCCGGAACGGCGAGGTGGCAAGACCGGGTTCGTCAACGGCGGATTCGCCTACGGCGCTGTGCCATTCATCTTCATCTTCAGCTACGCCCTGCATCCGAACACCTACGTGTGGGTTCTCGACCTTGTCGGCGTGTACATGCTGGTGGTCGTCGCTGTGTGCGGACTGATGTTCCGGGACCCGCCGAAGAACTGGTGGCCGTCCGACGTTGACCCAGCGCAATGGGCGACCAGCAAGAAGGGCGCAGAGAGCCTCCGGAAGAACCCGCCCGCGGTCCGGCAGTACACGCCGATGCAGGCGATCAGGACCGGCATGCTGCCACTGATGTGGCTGTCACTGGGGATCAGCGCAGGCGTCTCGCTGTTCGGCATCAGCTACATGGTGCCGTTCGCAAAGGATCTCGGCTTCGGCCCGTTGATCGCGGCGTCGTCCGCCGGTGTGTTGTCGATCATCAACGGCACCGGCCGCACGCTGACCGGCTACCTGTCGGACCGGTTCGGGCGCAAGCAGACCCTGCTCGCTGTGCTGCTGGTATCGGCGGTGGCACTGGTCGGCCTGCTGTACGCGGGCAAGGCGCAGAACGAGATCGCGTTCCTGTTCTTCGCCTTCCTGGTTGGATTCGGCGGCGGCGCCTTCTACCCGATGTTCGCCTCCCTGACCCCGGACTACTTCGGCGAGAACAACAACGCCAGCAACTACGGCCTGATCTACAGTTCCAAGCTGCTCGGGTCGGTCGTGGGGATCGGCGTCGGTGCGAGCGTCATCGACGCCTGGGGCTATACCGGCGCCTATTGGATCGCCGCGGTGAGTGCCCTGGTCTCGGCCGGGATCGCGTTCTTCCTGCGGCAGCCGGGTCGCGCCGTGGCGGCCGAGCCAAGCACAGCCTCAGTCGGAATGCCGATGGCGGCGACGCTGGCCGACTGAAAAGGCCGGTCGCAAGCGGGAATTCGGGCGGTCGAGGGGAAGTGCCTGTCAGGCAGTCCCCTCGACCGTCTCCTGCCTTTCCTCGTGGTAGATCTCGCGGGTGCGCTCGGTGTGCTGCCGCATCAACTCGCCTGCCCGCTTGGAGCTTCGCCTGCCGATCGCTCGGATGAGCTCGGCGTGTTCGTCCCAGGCGTCCTTGCCTCGCGCCAGCGCGATGGGCAGGTAGTACCACCGGACCCGGCGGTCGACCGACCCGATGAGGTCGGCCAGAACGTTGTTGCCGGACATCGTGACGACAGCGGCGTGCAGAGCCGCGTTCGCGGCGACAAGACCTTCCTGATCGTCGTCGGCGAGCGCCTTCTCCCCGGTGCGGTGGAGCTCCCAGAGGTGCTCGACGTGCTCCGGCGTCGCGGCGCCGGCGGCCAGCCTGGCGGACTCCGCCTCGAGCAGGGTCCGCACGGCGAGAAGCTGATCGGCCTCGGCATCGGTCGGAATGTGGACGAAAGCGCCGAGAGTGGGGCGAAGGTCCACCCAGCCCTCGCTCTGCATGCGCTGCAGCGCCTCCCGAACAGGCTGTCTGCTGACCCCGAGCTGGACCGCCAATTCGTGCTCGACCAGGTGCGCACCCGGTTGCAACTCACGCCTGACGATCATTTCGACGAGAACGTCGTATACCGCCTGCCGCAGCGGTGGCGGACGCTCCAGGCGCGTCCGGGCTGACGGATTGGTCATGCAGTACTCCCGCACTCGGCGACGTCCACCCAGCATACGGTCGTCAGGGGGCAATCCAGGTGGCAACGTGGGTAGCCGCGCCGTCCATGATAATTTCGTAATGCGGAACGATTCTGCCACCAAGCGCAGCCAGTTCGATGGATCGGAGGGCGTCGATGGCGGATGGCTCGCCGACCAAGGGCAGCGTCCAATCCGTTGAGCGTGCGTTCGAGCTGCTCGAGATCATGGCGAGCGCGGGCCCGTCAATCGCGTTCGGGGAGTTGGCGGCTCGTGCCGAACTGCCGCAACCAACCATTCATCGTCTGGTGCGGACGCTGCTGAACATGGGGTACGTCAGGCAGTTGCCCAATCGGCACTATGCGCTGGGACCCAAGTTGATTCGGCTGGGGGAGAGCGCAGCCCAACTCATCGGCGCGTGGTCGCGGCCACACCTTGCCGAACTGGTGGAGCGGACGGGCGAGAGCGCCAACATGGCGGTGCTGGATAACGACATGGCGGTCTATGTTGCTCAAGTCCCGTCGCCGCACTCGATGCGAATGTTCACCGAAGTGGGCCGTCGCGTGCACCTGCATTGCACCGGGGTGGGCAAGGCGCTGCTGATGCAGCTTCCCGACGAGGCGGTGTTCGCGGTGCTGAAGCGAGCCGGGATGCCGGCCTCCAGCGAGAACACACACACCACTCCGGATGCGCTGATGCGCGATATCGAGCTCAGCCGGTCCCGCGGCTATGCGGTGGACGAAGGCGAGCAGGAACTCGGTGTGCGGTGCTTCGCAGTGCCGGTGCCGGACGCACCCACATTGACCGCGATCTCGATCTCCGGCCCGGCGTCGCGTCTCACCTTGAAATCGGCGACGAAAGTCGCGCCGCTGCTGAAAAGGGTGGCTCGCGATCTCGCCTCGGAGTTCGACAAAGAGGCGGCGGTTTAGTCGACGAGTAGTGCGGCGGCCGTTGGTGCGTCTGCCAGTGATTCGGCGAGGTCGTTGAACTCGACGACGTTGTCGATCTCGGTGCCCATCGCGATGTTGGTGATCTTCTCGAGGAAGACCTCGACCACCACGGGCACCTTGTGCTCGCGGGCAAGTTGTTGCGCCCGTGCCAGCGACGGAGCGATGTCTTGAGGTTCGACGACCTGAATTGCCTTGCAGCCCAGGCCCTCAACGACCCGCAGATGATCAACGCCGTATCCCTTGGGGACATCGCCGTCCGTCTCCTGGGAGTTGATGTTGTCGAACGCCAACGACACGCAGTAGTCCATGTCGAAGTTGCGTTGCGCCTGGCGGATCAATCCCAGGTAGGAGTTGTTCACCAGGACATGCACATAGGGCAGGTTGAACTGCGCCCCGACCGCGAGTTCCTCGATCAGGAACTGGAAGTCGTAATCGCCCGACAGTCCCACCACGGTGGCGTCGGGGTCGGCGGCGGCGACACCGAGGGCGGCAGGCACTGTCCATCCGAGCGGTCCGGCTTGGCCGCAGTTGATCCAGTTGCGTGGCTTGAAGACCTGCAGGAATTGTCCGCCGGCGATCTGTGACAGCCCGATCGCGCTGACGTAGCGGGCATCGCGCCCGAAGACGCGGTTCATCTCCTCGTAGACGCGCTGGGGCTTGATCGGAACGTCGTCGAAGTGCGTCTTGCGATGCATCGTCTCCTTGCGCAACCGGCAGTCCTCGACCCAACCGCGCCAATCGGGCAACGTGTCGGCTGCGCGTCTCTCCTTGGCGATGGCGACGAACTGCTCGAGTGCGGCCTTCGCGTCCGAAACGATTCCGAAGTCGGGGGCGAAGACGCGGCCGATCTGGGTGGGTTCGATGTCGACGTGAACGAAACGCCGCCCGCTGCGATAGGTATCGAGCCCGCCGGTGTGTCGATTGGCCCACCTGTTGCCGATTCCCAGAACGAAGTCGGATTCGAGCATGGTCGCGTTGCCGTAGCGGTGGGCGGTCTGCAGTCCGACCATGCCTGCCGCTAGGCGGTGATCGTCGGGGATCGTGCCCCAGCCCATCAGCGTCGGCACCACCGGGACACCGAGGACCTCGGCCAGCTCCACCAGAAGATCGGACGCATCGGCGTTGATGATGCCGCCGCCCGCGACGATCAGTGGTCGTTCGGAGCTGGCCAGCATGTCAATCGCCTTGGCGGCCTGGGCACGCGTCGCTGCCGGTTTGTACACGGGCAGCGGCTGGTAGGAATCCGGATCGAAATCGATCTCGGCCAGTTGGACGTCGATGGGCAGGTCGATGAGCACCGGCCCCGGCCGCCCCGAACGCATCAGGTGAAACGCCTGAGCGAAGGCACCGGGAACCTGGCCCGGTTCGAGAACCGTCATGGCCATCTTGGTAACCGGTGCGGCGATGGCGGTGATGTCGACCGCTTGGAAGTCCTCTTTGTGGAGTTTGGCCACGGGTGCCTGGCCGGTGATCGCCAGGATCGGGATGGAATCGGCTGAGGCGGAGTACAACCCGGTGATCATATCGGTGCCCGCGGGCCCGGAAGTGCCGATGCAGACGCCGATGTTGCCAGCCGCGGCGCGCGTGAACCCCTCGGCCATGTGACTGGCGCCTTCGACGTGTCGGGCCAGGATGTGCTTGATTCCGCCGTGTGCGCGCATCGCCGAGTAGAAGGGATTGATCGCCGCACCGGGCAAACCGAAAGCCTGGGTGGCGCCTTCAATTTCGAGAATCCTGACGGCCGCGTCGACCGTCCGCATCCGGGTCATTTCGCTTGCCCCTTGTCGATCCCGGACAGCCGCTCGACACCCAGCAGTAGGCCTGAATGGTCGAGTCCACTGTCGCCGTTGGCCATTGCAGAGGCCATGAGCTGGGCGACCACCGCGCCGAGTGGGATCACCACGCCGGCCTCCCGGGCGGCCGCGGTGACGATGCCGAGGTCCTTGTGGTGAAGGGCGATGCGGAAGCCGGGGTCGAAGTTGCGGTCGAGCATCTTCTGGGCCTTCTGGTCGAGCACTGCCGAACCGGCCAGTCCGCCGCCAAGGACCTTCACGGCGGCGTCGATATCAACGCCGTAGGCCTGCAGGAAAGTGATCGCCTCGGCCAGGAGTTCGATGTTGCCCGCGACGATCAGCTGGTTGGCGGCCTTCACGGTTTGGCCGGCTCCGTTGGGGCCGACGTGCACGATGGTCTTGCCGACGATCTCGAGAATCGGTTTGGCCGAGGCGAAGTCGACCTCGGATCCACCGACCATGATCGACAGCGTGGCGTTCTTGGCGCCCGGCTCACCGCCGGACACCGGCGCGTCGATGATCCGGAGTCCGCGCTCGGTGGCGTCGCGGGCAAGCTCCGCGGTGACGTCCGGCCGGATGGATGAGAAGTCGATCACCAGTGTGCCGGGCTGGGCATGGGCGAAAACACCGTCATCACCCAGCAGCACACTCTGCACGTCGGGAGAGTCGGGGACCATGATCGCCACGACGTCGGCGCCCTTGACCGCCTGTCCGATCGAGTCGGCGGCCTTGCCCCCCGCTTCGACCAACCGAGCCACGCGTTCTGGTGAGTGGTCAAGGCCGATGACGGAATGGCCTGCTTTGACCAGATGGTCGGCCATCGGGCCGCCCATGATGCCCAGACCGATGAAAGCGATTGTGCTCATTGGATCCTCGTTTCGGCGTGTTGACGTGCTGATTCCGCGGTGATACCGCGCTGGTCTGCGGGAAGCCAGTCGAAAGTGTCGGATCTCGTCGCCTTGTATTCGAGGCCGACGTATCCCGTGTAGCCCAGCTCGGCGAGCAGCTGGAGATGGCTGTTCAGGGGGAGTTCACCGCTTCCGGGCTCACCACGCCCCGGTGCGTCGGCAATCTGCACGTGGCCGATCCGATTGCAGTAGTGGCGAATTGCGGCGTCCACATCGTCGCCGTTGACATGGAGGTGATAGAGGTCGGCGAGCAGTCGCACGTTGGTCGCCCCGTATTCCCCCTGCACCCGATCGATGACGTGGATGGCGTCGGCGGCCGTCTTGAGCGGATAGTGTGGTGCGCCGCTCACCGGCTCGACAAGCACCGTCGCCCTAATGCGGTTCGCCGCATGCGCGGCGTAGGCGAGGTTCTCGGCCCCGACATAGTCCTGAGCCCCCGGAGTGGATTCCGGGATGCGATTGCCGTAGAGCGCATTGAAGGCGCGGGTTCCCAGCGTCTCGGCGATGTCGACGGCGATGTCGACGCTTTCGCGGAATGTCTGTGTCATCGCGGGATTGGACAGAATCCCGCGGTCGCCGCCCGGCATATCGCCGGCGGCGAAGTTGAGACCGGTCAACTGCACGCCGCTGTCCTGGATGGCGCGGATAAAGGCGGTGACTTCGGCGTCGGTCGGCGTCGGAGATGCGAAGGGCCACCAGAACTCCACCGCCGCGAAGCCGGCGTCTCGAGCCGCGTGCGGCCGGTCTAGCAGCGGTAGCTCGGTCAGCAGAATCGAGCAGTTGACGGTGTAGGCGACGTTCAGCACGGCATACCTTTCTGTTCTGTCAGCGACAGGGGACTGCTCGCGGTGGCGCGCCTCCCCGCACGAGAACGGATCCTCGATAGCGCCGCTTCCGTGTGCCACGGCGCCGACACGAGGGCGTAGCCGGTGACGGCCCACCCCAGAGGGATCGCTAGTGCGAGGTACAGCGCGTTCATGCTTTTCCATTCCGTATTACGGAATTAAACTATCAAGATAGAGTAAGTGAACCCTCGAACCGCTTGCGTGTCAAGACCGAGTGGGTCTGCTGCCAAGGCGACAGTCGTGAATAAGTCATTCCGTATCATGGAAGACCGGAAGGAACCGGATATGACCCTGCAAAGCACCGCCCCTGCGACAGGTCGCCACGTGGTGATCGCGCCCGACAAGTTCAAGGGGTCGCTGACGGCCCGGCAAGCCGCACGGGCCATGTCCGTGGGTGTGAAGCGCGCGGACCCCACATTGACGACGGTGGAGTGCCCGGTAGCCGACGGTGGAGACGGAACGCTCGAAACCGTTGTGGGCGCGGGATTTACCCGGATTCCGGTCTATGCTGCGGGGCCGACTGGCCAGATAGGCCTCACGGCGTATGCCCGCAGCGGGAAAACCGCGGTCGTCGAGATGGCTGAGATCTGCGGCTTGCAGCGGCTTCCCGGTGGCATACCGGCTCCCACGAGCGCATCCAGCTATGGCCTCGGAGCGGTGGTTGCGCAGGCACTCGACCACGGCTGCCGCGACGTCATCATCGGCGTCGGCGGCAGCGCGAGCACCGATGGCGGGGCGGGCTTTCTGGCTGCACTGGGCGCGGTGGCGCGCGATCAGCGTGGTTCGCGCCTTGGTCTCGGGGGTCTGTGCATCGGCGACGCCGCGCAGCTCGATCTCGCTGGACTGCACCCCGAAATCGCTTCCGCCACTTTCACGATCGCTGTGGACGTCGACAACCCGCTATATGGCCCATCGGGCGCGGCGAACGTTTATGCGCCCCAAAAGGGCGCTGACCCTAACGAAGTGATTGACCTTGACCGCGCACTTCGCGTCTGGGCGGACGTCGTCGAGCGCGAAACGAAAACCGACTTCCGAACCGCCGCCGGAGCGGGCGCTGCGGGCGGTGTCGGTTTTGCCGCGCTTGCGGTGCTGGGGGCGCGCATGCGCCCTGGCATCGAGGTCATCCTCGACCTCGTCGAACTCGACAGGCACCTGGTGGGTGCGTGCGCCGCGGTGACCGGCGAGGGCTCGCTGGATCACCAATCGTTGCGTGGCAAAGCTGCGGTGGGTATCTGTCGCCGTGCCGGTGCTTATGGCATACCGACGTACGCGGTTGCGGGCGTGTCGACCCTGGCTGCGGTCGAAGCCACCGCTGCCGGGCTTTCCGGCGTCTACGCGCTGAGCGACCTGGAACCGGACCGCCTGCAGTCCATCAGCCGCGCCGGTGAGCTGCTCGCATTGGCGACGCAGCGAATGACTCGCGACGTGCTGAGCGCCGCCGCTGTCCAAGCTCAAGGTCCATCCACTGCGCCGCCGGTCAGCCGGCAGAGCTGATCAGGGTTCAGCCTTTCATCAGTTCGCCGACGTGGGCGCTGACCGAATCCGCAAGGCCCTGAAGGTCGTAACCGCCTTCGAGGACCGAGACGAGACGGCCTTGACAGTTCTTCTCAGCCGATTTCATCAATTCGCGCGTCGCCCAGGCGAAATCATCGGCCGTCATGCGCAGCGAACCGAGCGGATCGCGCTCATGAGCATCGAACCCGGCGGAGACGATGATGAGCTCCGGCTTGAACGTGTTGAGCGCAGGCAGAATTCTGCGCGCGAAAGCTTCGCGCAGTTCGACGCCACCGTCGCCGGGTGCCAAAGGCGCGTTGAAGATGTTTCCGACGCCGGTTTCCGATGCTGCACCCGTGCCGGGGAAGAGCGGCATCTGATGGGTCGAGGCGTAGAGCACACTCGGATCGGAGTAGAAGATCTCCTGTGTCCCGTTGCCGTGGTGAACGTCGAAATCGACGATCGCGACCCGCCCCAGCCCGTACTTCTCTTGCGCATAGCGCGCGCCGATGCTGATGTTGTTGAACAGGCAGAACCCCATGGCCTGTTCGGTTCCGGCATGGTGACCGGGCGGACGACAAGCGACAAAGGCGTTCTGCACTACGCCGTCGAGGACCTTGCCCGTCGCCTGGAGGGTGGCGCCGACGCCACGCAGCACGACCTCCCATGTCGAGGGCTCCATCATGGTGTCGCCGCCGTCCAGATAGACGTAACCCTCACTTGGGCGTGCGGATTCGATGGCATCGACATATCGGTTGGTGTGGACGTAGCGCGTCGCATCTAGATCGGCGAGCTCGGCCTCGTCGCGCACGAGCGCGTCGAATTGCGCCTGGCTGAGTGCCGCCGTCACTGCTCGATAGCGGTCAGGGCGCTCCGGATGCCCGGCGGTGGTCTTGTGGTCGGCGAAGACGGGATGGTGGAGAAGCAAAGTGGCCATGGGCTGAAGCGGCTTTCGGAGGGCTTAAGCGGATCGAGGACGCTCGAATACTGTATGCAAAGTATCACGTCGGAGTATGGGCCATCGTCGATCGCTCACAGATTGCCTACCGGTTAGCAGGAAGAACCGAATGGGTGGCTGCGGTGATGTAAACGGTCCGATGCAGCGCGAACCTGGAGGGGCAAGACAGATGTCAGCGAAAGGAAGTTCCATCATGCGACTCGGATTGAAGTGCATCACACCGATGTTCGCGGCGGGCGCTGCTGCGGTCGCTATCGGTGTCGCACCGATAGCCGCGGCTGCTCCCACTCCGGCCCAGCCGACGACGATTGCCGCAGCCCCAACCGTGGAGGCGGCGGGTTGGCACGGCGGCGGTTGGCACGACGGGGGTCGGTACGGCGGTGGTCGATACGGCGGCGATTGGTACGGCGGCGGCTGGCGCGGTGGGTATGGGCCTTGGTTCCACCCCTGGGGCCGGGCCTGGTAAGCGGCCGATAACGCGTCAGGTCGAGGTCGTGTTGGCGCGGCCTCGACCACCCGCGTGACACCCTGCGCCGGCAGTCGGCGCGATGGCGAGGCCTGCGGTCATCATCTGACTATGGCTAGCGAGTTCCCGCGGGGACCGATCCGTTGGGCGGTGACGACGACTCAGCCGAGGTCGTCGAGTACTTGGTAACCGGCGTTGTAGCCGGGGATGAAGGTAATGCCGGGGCCGCCGTGGCAGCCGGCGCCGCCGAGGTAGAGCCCGTCGATGCCGATGGGCAGGTCGCGGAAGCCTTTGGGCCCGGGTCGGTTCGGGCCCATCAGGTCGGGGTGCAGCAGGCCGTGGCAGAAGTCGCCTGCGGGGGCGCCGAACATGGTGTTCATGTGGTACGGCGCGAAGGTGATGTGGCGGATCTGGATGTCCTTGAAGTTGGGGGCGTAGCGGCTGATCTTCTCGACGACGCGGTCGGCCATCTCGTTCTTGAGGTGGCCGTGCTGGTCGCGCGGGGTTTCGACGGGGAAGGCGTAGGCGTAGGCGCTGGCGGCGTGCATGCCGGGTGGCGCCATGGCGGTGTCGTGCACGGACGGGATCTGCATACCGAGCGACGGGTTGTCGGGGACGATTCCGCGGCAGGCGTTCTCCCATTGCCGCTGTTGTTCTTCGGGGGAGCCGAAGATACCGACCGAGGTTTGCATGCCCGGCTCGTTGAGGAACTCGTAGGGCGGCGCGAATTCGGGCAGGCCGTCGAGCGCGAAGTGCATCTGGACGAATGAGGCGCGGTGGTCGCGTCCCTTGAGCCGGTCGAGCAGTTGGGCCGAGACGTGATCGGCGCCAACGAGTTCGACCAGCGTGGTGTCGGGTGAGAGGTTGGAGACGACGACGGGCGCGGTGATGGTCTCGCCGTCCTTGCAGCGGACGCCGGTGACCTTGTTGTTGTCGACGAGAATCTGCTCGACCTTGGTGCGGTAGCGGATCTCGCCGCCGCGGCTTTCGAACATCTCTAGGAGGTGGTCGGTGAGCGCGCCGATGCCGCCTTCGAGTTTGGTCATCATCTGGCCGCCCTCTTCGGGGACGGCGAGGGCGAAGGCGAGGCAGGTGGCGCTGCCGGGGGTGTAGGGGCCGCGGTAGGTGGAGTTGATGGCGAGGAAGGCGAGCATGCCGCGCATGACGGCGTGCTTTTTCTTGTCGGGTAGGTAGCGGTCGATGGCGTCCATGGCGGAGCCGAAGAGGGTCTCGTGGATGGCGCGGCGTTCGGCTTCGTTGGCGGCGCAGGCGTACATCTCGTCGATGGTCTTGGGCGGTTGGCGGACGTCGAAGCGGCCCAATGCTTTTGCGGGCCCTTGGCTCCAGCCGATGAGTTCGGCCATGCCAGTGACGGCGTCCATGCCGTGTCTCTCGGCGAGGTGGGTCATCAGTTCCATGGGGTCGCGGTAGAAGATCATGGCTTCTTCGCCGGCCTCGCCGATGTTGACGCTCATGACGTCGGAGTCGACGGTGGGCAGGGTGTCGAGGCCGAGGTCCTTGGTGATGTCGCTGGGGGTGGGGAACTGTACGGATCCGGCGATCTCGTATTTGAAGCCGTCGATGAGTTCGACGGTGGCGGCCATGCCGCCGGCGTAGGTGTTGGCCTCGAGGATCACCGTCTTGAGGCCGGCGCGTTGGAGGAGGGCGGCGGCGGTCAGTCCGTTGTGTCCGGCGCCGACGACGATTGCGTCATAGTCAGTCATGGTTCGGCAGAATATGTCAGTGCTGACACAATTGCGGCAGTTCTGACGAATTTGTGGGATACGATCGCGGGACTATGGCGATGCCCGTGAACTTGCATGCTCAGCGCAGCCAGGCGACGAAGGACGCGCTGCGCCGGGTGGCGCTGGAGCGGTTCAAGCGCGACGGGTTCGCGAATGTCACGGTGACGGAACTGGCCGCGGAGGCCGGGGTCACCGAGCGCACGTTCTTCCGGCATTTCGCGACGAAGGAAGCGGTGCTCTTCGAGGACTACGAGACGCAGCTGGAGTGGCTGGCGGAAGCTCTTGCGCGGCGGCCCGCGTCGGAGAACCTGTTCGACGCGGTGCTGGCGAGCGTCGTCAGCTTCCCGCACGACCTCGAGGTTGTGCGGCAGGCGGCGCTGCTGCGGGCGGAGCTGATTGGGGGTGAGCGGGCAGCGGGTCACCTGCGGGTGGTGCAGGCGTCGTTCGCGAAGGTGCTCACCGACTTCGTCCGGTCGCGCTACAACGACGTGCCCGGCATCGCGTTGAAGGCAGAGGTCGCCGGGGCTGCTCTGGCAGCGGCGCTCGTCGTTGCCGTGGAGAACTGGGGCCGCGGGGGCGCCACCGGCGACATCGGCCAGATCGTCGCGGACAGCGTCAATCTGGTGCGCTCAGGACTCGAGCTCCAGTAGTCCGACGGCTTCATACCCCCGCAGGCACCCGGTCTTTCGCGCTTGCGCGCATCTCCTGCCGCAGCGAGCTGAATTCCGAGATTGTCCTTGTCGCGACTGTCGCTACGGGGCGGGCGTTGCGACCGGTGGCCTCGGTCTTCGAGACCATCACCACGCTGTCGATGTAGGGCTGGATGGTGGTCGCGTTCTGCACCGTCGCGACGATCACCAGCTGGAAGCCGAACTTGCGGAACGCCTGCAGTGCCTGTTGGGCGAACTGCGGATCGGACTTGCTAAACGCCTCGTCGAGCATCAGCTGCGCGAACACCGGTGTGTTGTCGTCGCTTTCGGGGCTGGCCAGGTTGAAGCTCAGCGCGCCCGCCAGGCAGAACGCCATCAGCTTCTCCTGCTCGCCGCCCGAGTTGTCGCCGGCATTGCTGTGCGTGCGGATTAGCTCATCGCCCGCCCATTCCGCGCAGTCGAACATGAACCGGTTGCGCACGTCCAGCGCGTCGCGTGTCCACGCCCTGTCTTCCGGCGCGGCGGAGGCCAGCCGGTTGCGCAGCCGCAGAATGTCGGCGTACTGATCGAGGATCGCCTGCTTGTCGCCCAGCCCCACCTCGGCGATACGCCGTGAGATCGACCGCACGATCTCAGTCAGCTCGTCGACCGCGGCCAGATTCCGCGGGGTGGCCCGCAGCGTCATCCGGGTGCCGCGGTTGAACTCCACCGCACCCAAGCCGGTGTTCACCCGCTCGATCTGATCGGCGATGCGCCGGGTCTCCTGCTCGGCGACGCGATGCAGCGTGAGGATCGCGTCGGGGGCCTGTTCGGTCACCAGTCGCATCATCCGCTCGTAGGCCTCGGGCAGTTCACGTTCGTCGATGTGCCTGCACAGGGCGACGTAGTCGTGTACGCGCTCGTCAAAGTCGTCGCTGTCGTTGGGGATCGCGTCGGGGAACGACGTGTCGAATGTATTGAGGATGCGCGCCAATTCGTCGTAGGAGCGGCGCCGGCTCTCCCGCAGCTGTTCGCGTTCCTTCTTGATCGCGGCGAACAGCGCGTCGCGGTGCGGTTCGGGGTCGAGCAACTCCAACGGCACCGGCAGCGCGGCGGCGTAGCGGCGCAGCAGCTCGGTCAGGGGCTCGGACACGAAGGCCGGCGACAGCCGCTCCTGCAGTTCCAGCAGCCGGGTGCGGCGCTCGTCGAGGCTGTCGCGGCGGGTCTGGGTCGCGCCGCGGCGCGTCATGAACTTCTGGATCTGCGACCAACATTCGTCGGCACGGGCGTTGAGCGCGTCGAGGTCGGGGTTCTCGGCCATCAGCAGCTCGTACTGCTCGCGTAGCCGGTCGGCGTGGCCGTCGGCGGTCTCGGTGTCGATCTGGCTCCACTGCGGATATTGCTCGCAGATCGCCTTGCACGCCGCGGCGCGGTCGCGCCACTGCTGGCGCTGCGCGGCGATGTCGTCGGCGACGCGGCGCGCCCTCTGGTAGGTCTCCTCCGCTGCGGGCAGTTCCAGCGTCAGCGCGTTGATCTTGGCGGTGACGTCGCCCTGGTACAGGTACTCGGACTGCTTGACCGCCCGCCGGTCGTCCTTGACGGCCAGCCGGTCGGAGTCCTTGTACAAACCGGTGTCGGTGACCGCACGGCGGAAGCGCGCGAACACGTCGGGAGTGTCGACGCAGACGTGGTCTCCGGCGTTGGTGATGACGTCGACGGCCTCGGCCGCACACGGATGCGCGGGATCGACGGCGAACAGCTTGCCCGCCAACGTATTCGACTCGGGATCGACGGGTTCGGCACCGAGCATCTTCGTCCGGACGTGATGCAGCTGCAGTCGGCCGTGCATGTCGGTGTCGTTGACGAACCGCAACACCTTCTCCCAGTGCCGGTCGGGCACCAGCAGGCGCAGGCCCGCGCCGCGCAGCACCTTCTCCACGGCGAGCCGCCACCGAGTCTGGTCCGGCTTGAGGTCGAGCAGTTCGGCAATGTAGGGCAGATCGGCGGGGGCTGCGCCGACCTCGGAACTGATGTGGTCGCGCATCGCGAGCGCGAACTCCGGCAGCGCCGAGCCGACGTGCTCGACGCGCTTGAGTTCCTTGGCGGCGTCGTCGCGGGCGATGCGGGCCGACTTCTGCGCGTACTCGGCGTCGGTGGAGGCCTCTCGGTTGCGTTCCACCTTGGCGAGCAGTTCGGTGGCCTCGGTCAGCAGTTCCTCGCGCAGGTTCCAGAACTCGTCGGCGGTATCGGGGGCGTCGATGTCCTGGGCGGTGAGCAGGTCCTCGTAGGCGGCGCGGCGGCGCTCGACCTGCTCGGCCTCGGTCTCGGCGGCGGTGACCTGCGACTGCAACGGCGCGATGTTCGCGCTGGATCCGCTGATCTGCCCATTGAGCGAATCTGCTTCGGCCTTGGCTAGATTCAGCGACCGGGTGACGTCCTCGTACTCGTTCTCGAGCTGCTCGATGGTGCTGTCGAGCGTCTCTATCTGGGTGGGACACTGCGCCAGGCGGACGTGGTCGGTGAAGGCTCGCACCATCGGTGCGTCGACGAGGTCGATGATGCCGAGGTCCGAGGACTCGGAGGCGTAGCGCTGCTGGATGGCCTCGATGTCGCCCAGGATCTTGCGTTTCTTCTGCGCGACGGCGAGCAGCTCGCGCGCCTCGACGAGCGGATCGATCTGCTTGAGGGCCTCGGGCAGTCGGGCCAGGCTGTCGGGTTCGTCGAGCATGAACTCGCGGACGAACTGTTCCAGTCCGCCAACGCTTTTCAGCGACTTGGCCTTCCCGAGCAGCTGCTGGGCGGCGTCGGAGGCGCGGATGCCGATCGTGGCGTACAGCTGCGCGAGGTATTGGGATTCGACCTTGGTGGTAAAGCGCCAGTCCTCTTTGAAGACGCCGGTGTCGAAGCGGCCGGCGGCCCAGCGGTTGCAGACGTCTTCGATGTCGAGGTCGCCGTCGCCGAGGACGTAGCGGCTCGAGGAGTCATTGCGGGATTCGCCGGTGAGCCATTTGAGGACGAGGCCGGTGACGGTGCGGCCGGATTCGCTTTTGTAGGTGACGGCGACGGCGGACCAGGCGGTGCCCTCGCCGCGCAGGTACATGACGCGGCTGGTGCCGCCGTCGCTGCGCTGACCCCATGCGCCGCGGACGTACTTGTCGACGGTGCGGCGTCCGGCGCTGGAACCGGCGGCGGTGTTGTCGCCGGAGGCGTTGAAGTTGCGGCGGTTGAACGGCAGGAAGCCGAGGGAAATCGCGTCCAGGAGCGAGGATTTGCCGCTTCCGGAGGCGCCGGCGATCAGGGCACCGCCTGCGCTGAACCCGATGGAGTGGTAGCCGTCGAAGACGCCCCAGTTGATGACCTGCAGCCGGGACAGGTGGAACTGTTCAATCAACGTCGGATTCTTCCTCTGGTTCTGCTGGTGTGCCGCCGTTGAGGAGTTGTTCGAACTGCTGCTGCAGTTCGGTGATGACCGAGGCGGTCATGATGGCGGTGATGACGGGGGAGATGGTGTAGCTGTCCTCGTCGTCGCGGCTCTTGCGCAGGATCTCCAGGCCGGCGAGCCGGGCGATGGCGCCGTCGATGCGGGCGGCGAAGGTGACGGCGTCGCGGTCGGTGTCGTTGAGGACGCCGGAGAACAGGCCGTGCATCTCCTCGCGGTTGATGAGGACGGTCTGCCCGCCGGCGGCGCGCATCATCTGGGCGAGGTGCAGGGCGAGGATGGAGTCGTAAGTGCCGAGCGGTTCGCGGCGCAAAACCTTGATACCCCTGGCGGATTCGTAGCGGGCCTGTTCGATGAACGCGATGTCGGTGCCGTCGACGATGCGCAGGATCAGGTCGAGTTCGGAGAGCCGGATCGACAGTTCCTTGCGGTATTCGAGGACCCAGCTGTAGACGTCGGCGTCGGCTTCGGCGCTGAGGTAGCGGCGGGTGAGCAGGTGCTGCAGGGCCCAGCAGGCGCGGTCGGGCAGTTCGGAGACGTCGCCGTCGAAGCGCGGTCGGCGTGCGACGGGCGGGCGGGCGGTCTGTTGGTCGACTTGCGGCAGAGACGAGAAGTCGATGTCGGCATCGGTGGTCATATGGAAACTCCGGCGATGGGTTCGGTGAAGGTCAAACGGGGAACGGCGATTTCGCGGTCGTGGCCGTCAAGGGAGCGGAAGCGGACGGTGGTCGACTCGGTATCGTCCGGGTTGGGCTGTTTGAGGGCCCAGGACCACAGCACGATGACGTGGCCGAGGTAGGCGGTGTCGAGCAGGTCGACGGCGTCGGGTAGCGAGACGGGGCCGTCGCGCAGGGCGCCGTTGAGCATCTCGGACATGGCGGGCGCGTCGACCTGGGTGGCCAGCGCGGCGAAGCTGGCGAGGTCGACCTCGCCGTCGGCCGGTTTGGCGGGTTTGGGGTTGGAGAGGTCGCCGATCTTGAAGCTCAGTGCGCCGACGGAGCTGATGGCGTGGCGCGCAAGTGGGACGTCGATGTCTAGGCGGGAGTCGGTGAAGGAGGATTTCAGCAGGGCGCGGGCGGCGCCGATGGCTTCGTTGAGTTGGCGGGCGACGCCGCGGCTCTGTTCCATGGTGCCGAAGGCGGTGAAGCGTTTGACGCGTTGGGCGCAGCGCTGCTGGATGCGTTCGACTTCGTCGATCTGGTGCCCGACAAGTTCGAAGAAGCCAGCCATGACCTTGCGCAGGGCGGTGTCGAGGGCGGGCAGGGCGTCGGCGACGGCGGCCACGTCGGCTTCGAATTCCGCGCGTTGGTCGGGGTCGTTGATCATGCGCAGGAAGGCGCGGTGGGAGTCGCGGCCCTGGGAATCCCAGGCGGCCTGGTAGTCCGAATACATCTGACGCTGGCGGTCGCGGTACTCGGTGTTGGAGTCGATGGGCTCGTTGAGGGCAGCCGTGGCCTGCTCGATCATGGTGCCGTACTGGCCGATGTCGGTGATGAGGCGTTCCATCTGCAGGGCGATGGCGCGGGCCTCGTCGTAGCAGTCGGTGACGTCGGGCTGGGGGCGCTGGCCGGCGTCGAGCTGGGCGAGTTCTTCGTGGAGGGCGGCGATTTCGGCTTCGATGTGCTTGCGGACGCGGGCGGGATCGTTGTCGACCCGGAGCGCGACCTGCTTGAGGCGGGAGGCGATGCCGGTGATGGAGCCGCCGGTGGCGATGGTGTCCTGGCGGCGCATGCCCCTCAGAAAATGCAAGGCGCGGCGGGCGTCCTGGGTGAGGTAGCAGACGTTGTGGTCGTGGCGTTCGTCGACGATGCGGTGCAGCCAACCCTGGGCGGCCCAGGACTTGATGAGCGCGAGGCCGGACTGAGCGTCGTCGAGGGCGGCGAGGTCGCGTTCGAGGCGGACGACGAGTTCGGTCTCGGGGAGGGCGCCGTCGGCGAGGTGGCGCTCCATCAAGGTCGCGTAGAGGCCGAGGTTGGTGGTGGCGAGCAGGCGGATCGCGCGGGAGCCCTGCAGGTCGCGGTTGACTTCGAGCAGCTCGGACGCGGACAGCTCCGCGATGGTGTTCACCTACTTCGCCTCTATTCAGTGGGTTCGTCTGGAGGCCCCAACATAGGGCACGGGGACGACATGTCAGGCGCGGCGGCGGGCCGTGTCGGCGGGGATTTTGGTCACGTCGGCGTTTGCCGACGTCAGCGGAATCACCTTGCGCTCAACGGGTTGTGGTGTGTTGCTGGCGGGCTGGGACTGGTGTGAATTGCGAGGCTTACGGGGCTCGTGTGCCGACGCGTTCGGCCGACGCTTCGTCCGCGTCGGCGACCGCGCAGTCACCCTGTTTGGACGGCACGACATGATGGGAGGCATGGACGGAACACGGGTGAACCGGACACTGAGTGCGCTCGGGGCGGTCGTGGGTGTGGTGATGGCACTGCTGATGTGCGGACCGGTCACAGGAGTTGCCCAGGCGGCCGTCGCGGCGCCTGCGGGGGATGCCATCGTCGTCGGCGACCCGAACGCCCTCGGGGTGGTCGATCTGTACGTGGATCCGATGTGCCCGTTCAGCGGCAAGATGGTCCGCGAGCAGGGCGACGAGATCGGTGAACGTATCGAGAACGGCACGCTGCGCGTCAACCTTCGCTTCGTGGACTTCCTCGACAAATACTCGGCCAGCGGCACATACGACAGCCGGGCGATCTACGCGGCCTTCGTTGTGGCGGACCAGTCGCGATCGAGCGACATCACGTGGCGCTTCGTCCAGCTGATCTTTTCGGCCGAACAACAGCCGAAAGAAGGAGGGCCGACGGATCTCGACAACAACCAACTCGCCGAGCTGGCCAACCGGGTCGGCGCGCCCCCACCGGCCCTAGAACTGATCAGACTGGGCCTGCCGATCGGTTACGACGCCCGCGCGATCGCAGGCAACAACCTCGCGGTCCTGCGCCAGTTTCCCGAGCCCGGCGTCCCGCTCGTGGTTATCGATGGCGGACCCGTCGACGGGGAATCGGATTGGCTCGATCAACTGCCGGGCTCAAAGCGGCGCTAGGTCTCCGGCTCGGGGATCTGCGTTGTCGCTTCCGGTGACGGCCCGCGGCGCTGGATCCGCAGCGCGGTAGTGGGCGCGCCTAACCCCTCGGTCGCGGGAGAGGTTCGCCGTCGGCGCTTGCCGCTCTACTTGCATCTACTGCGCACCCCGGTGACCGACAGCCGCCTTTCCGCAATCACACATCTTGGTTCTCGATTGACACTTCGAGACCGCTTACCGCTGAGGCGTACCTGAGGACTGCCTATCACCTGACTTGGCTTGGCTCGCGTTTTCGGGTGTTGGTGAGCCCGCGAAGCCTGCTACGCCCTGCGCGACTACATCGAGAAGTACCCGCCTCTAGCGGGACCGGAGCCAAACGGATATCGCTTACGGTTCGTCGGCGTGATACAGCCGCAGCGCCAATGCCTTTCCTCTTTCGGTGAGCTGCAACCATGCGCAGGTCACCCAGTTCCACCGGTCTCCGAAATTTGTCACGTACTTGTGCTCGATCTCGGCCATCGCCTCATCGAGGGGTATGTCCCATGCTTCGAATCGGGACGGGCGCTTATTGTCTGGTTCACCGAGGATGGACTGACCCTCCGTGACGAGTTCGCGGATCATGCGCAGCGTCAGTTGTTGCGCCTCGGCGACCGGCCGTGTTGGCCTGTGATGGTCGAACGCAAACATCGTGTGGATTTCAGAGAGGTGAACCCAGTCCTGCAGCCCCTCGATCAGATGACCTTCCTTCGTCTTTGTGCTGAACACCGACCCGGCATCCGTGCTCACAGAGCTCGGCCGCGTCGGTGCCGACGACAATCCCGCACGCGCCAAGATCGAACCGTCGCCGCTGCGCTCTCTCGGCTTGGTCGACCTCGAAACACTGGTGATGATGACCGGCTTCCGGTGGGACGCTGACCCGCGTCACGAATGGGTGTTGCACGGCGAGATGGCGATTCGGATGGCACTGGCGTTGGACGACTGCAAATTTGGAGGCGACCAATACACGCGATTCGGGCACAGCCCGGTGGCCGCGGCCAGAATCCTGTTGCACTCCCGCGGACGGTGTATTGGTTGCGATCGGCGGCTGGACCTTGACTTCGATGACGCGCGCGAGCACATCCACATTCACACCGTCGACGCTTACCGACGTGACACGCTTTCCGCCGAGACCAAGGCCGACTGGCCGGGCGCCCCTGTGTGCGCGCTGCACAGCATGCATGCAGAAGGACGGATACACCAGCCTGGTCGACTACCGGCTGGGCCCAACATCCCGCCTGCCCGGCGTGTGGGGCTCAATAGACTCGACTGGCGCTCTTCGGGATGTTGATGAGTCACGACTTGCCACCGTGGCGTGACGCCCGCGGGTGCTGTGTCACCGACGACGACTGGACATGCGGGCAGTGCGGCCACGCCTGGTGAGTGGCGTCAGTCGGTCACGGCACGGGCCATTCGTGCACGGGGGCGCCGTTGTGGGAGTGCTCGACATATCGGCGAGTCATCTCATGCAGCGCCGTGACGCGCTCCAGCCCGCGCTCTTCGAGACGGCGAACCGTCTCTGTCTGCCAGGCAGCGCCGGTGCGGCCGCATCGAACCCGCGCCTCGATGACACCGAGGTACCGGTCGCGGTCGTCGGCGTCTACGCCCCACGCGTCTAGCCCGGCCGCCGCGGCTGGCAGCAGGACCTCATGGGTGAGCCGGTCGACCGGGTACTCGACGCCGCGCCACGAAAGCCGGGCGGCCAACCCATCCCGTGCCGCGCGGTGCAGGTCGCGCTCGGCGATCGCGAAGGGCATGTTCGCCCATACCGCGGGGTCGGTGTCGGCGATCGAGCGAACCAGTCCGTAGTAGAACGCGGCATTGGCGACCATGTCGACGGCGGTCGGTCCGCTGGGCAGCACCCGGTTCTCGATGCGCAGTTGCGGACGCCCAGCCTGGACGTCGTAGACGGCCCGGTTCCAGCGCCACACCGTGCCGTTGTGCAGCCGAAGCTCACGCAGGCTCGGCACGCGCCCGGACTCGAAGGCGACATCCGGGTCTTCGGGCTCCAGCGTCGGAAACAGCGGCGGAAACTCCGCGACGACTTCGTCGAACAACTCCGCGGGGTCGTCGATCCACCGGTCGCCAAGGCGTACCCGCGCCGGTGCGCCGGCCCGGACCTCTCTGGGCCTGCGGCTGTCGAGCAACTGCTCCAACAGGGTGATGCGGGTTTCCTGCCACGCACAATTACCAAGCAGGAACGGCGAGTTCGCGGCCACCGCCACCTGCGCACCTGCGATCGTCTGAGCGGCGTTGTAGTAGGCGGCGAACCGCTCCGGCGGCACCCGTAGGTGCAGCTGCAGGCTGGTCGCGGCGGCGTCGGGAGCCACGGAATCGGTGGTGAACTCCACCGGCTCGCACCCGTCGGGGATGCTCACCACGAACGGCCGGTGGCGAGCAGAGCGTATGCGCCGCACCAACAATTCGTACCGGGGGTTGTGGGAGATCCGCTCGACGGTCAGCTGCTCGGCGCCCAGCGTCGGCAGCATGCCGACGGTAACCATCCGGACGCCGAGCCCCTCGATCCTGGCCCGGCTCTGGTCGAGCACCTCGGTGACGGCGGATTCGCTGTCCCGCAGCACGCGACCCGACAGCCGGCGCGGAGCTATGTTCAACTCCACGTTGAACTGACCGAGCTCGTGCTGCATGTCGGCACGGCCCAGGCGGTTCAGGACCGCATCGTTGACCAGCCGCGGCCGGCCCAACGGGTCGACGAGATCGAGCTCGATCTCCATACCGATGGTGTCCTCATGGCCGACGAACCAGCCGTCGTCGACCATTCGCCGCAACACGGCAACACAGCGTTGGAGCCTGTGTCGCACCGCAGGGTCGCGGGCGGCAGCTAGTGCCGACGCCTCCACACGCTCGCCCATGGCGCACCTCCTGTCGGCACGTCTCAAATCTCGACCGCGACAACGGCACCGCAGATCGACACAATGCTGAGCTGACTCGTGAGGCGCTCATAGCTGAAGATGGTCATCACGTAGAACACGACGTCCGCGACATGTACACATCGATATCTCGCACGATCTCCGGTCCGGGTACGCCCCAACCGTCGTGATAGCCGTATACCTCGGCAAGCGTTCGATGGCGGCGGTCCCCGTCGAGGATCTCGACGTCGTTCGGGCCCAGCATCGCGGGGTGTCGGACACCCGCCGCCTCCGAGACCTTCAGCAGGTCGCGGCGCAGCGTCAACACGTAGCCGGCCAGCCGGTGCGATTTCTGCTGCGGATCGAGCCCGCGGGCCAGCCACGCGTTCTGTGTCGCGACGCCGGTCGGGCAGTGGTCGGTGTGGCATCGCTGCGCCTGAATGCAGCCGATCGCAAGCATTGCTTCTCGTGCCACGTTGACGAGGTCGACGCCCAGTGCGAAGGCCACGATGGCGTTGGCGGGCAAGCCGAGCTTGCCCGACCCGATCCACGTGACACGGTCACTCAGGCCCGCATGCGCGAACAACCCGTACACCTGGGCGAAGCCGACCCGGAACGGGAAAGACACGTTGTCGGCGAACACCAGCGGGGCGGCGCCGGTGCCGCCTTCACCGCCGTCGACGGTGATGAAGTCCACCCCACGCTGCCCGTCGGCCATCCGCCCGGCCAACTCGTGCCAGAACCCCAATTCCCCAACCGCCGACTTGATGCCGACCGGGAGGCCGGTAGCGTCCGCGATCTGCTCGACGACATCGAGCATCTCGTCAGTGTTGCGGAACGCGGTGTGCCGGGAGGGGCTGGCGATGTCTTTACCCTGCTCAACACCCCGGATGCGGGCGATCTCCGCGTTCACCTTGGCGCCGGGGAGGTGCCCGCCCAGGCCCGGCTTGGCGCCCTGGCTCAGCTTGATTTCGATGGCGCGCACGGGAGCGGAGCCGACGACGTCGACCAACCGGCCGAGGTCGAAGTTGCCGTTCTCGTCGCGGCAGCCGAAGTAGCCGGTGCCGATCTGGAAGACCAGGTCGCCACCTTGGCGGTGGTGGTCGGAGAGGCCACCCTCGCCGGTGTTGTGCCAGAAGCCGGCGAGTTTGGCGCCGGCGTTGATCGCCTCAATCGCCTGGGGGCTCAGCGAGCCGAACGACATCGCGGACACGTTGACGACCGACGCCGGCCGGAACGCGTGCCTGCGCGCGCGTGGACCGCCGAGCACTTTCGCGCCGGGCAGCTCGACGTCGTGTCCGTGGATGGGGGAGGCCGGCACCACGTCGGAGAACGTGGCCTGTTTGATGATCGGGTACGAGGAGTTCTCGGTGTCGTTGTCCGTGCCGAAGGCGAAGTAGTTGTTCTCCTTCTTGGCCGAGGTGTACACCCAGCGCCGCTGATCGCGGCTGAACGGTCGCTCGGCGTCGTTGCTGGTGATGATGTACTGGCGCAGCTCCGGGCCGATCGCCTCCAGCATGTACCGGAACCGGGCAATCAACGGGAAGTTGCGACGCAGCGCATGGTCTTTTTGAACGAAGTCCTGCAAGGCGATTCCGGCCACGGTGGCCGCGGGAACCAGTGCGGCGAGAGTCCGCTTCTTCATGAGCCGCGGCCCGTTATCGGCGCCCTGTCACCGGACAGTCTCCGGCCAGGACAGGCCATCCGCCGCGCGCGATCGATGCTGCTCTCGGGTGCGGACATACCAAGACGCTAACTGCCGACTGCTCCGGAACCGAAGGGACTTGGGTCCACTGAAAAGGGGTCCAATGCCCCGGGGAATCTCATGTAAGGCGTCCGGTTCCGCAACTACACCAGGCCCTCGTTCGCCAGGTCCGCCGCGTCGGCCTCCAGCTCGGCGAATGTCATCTGCAGCAAGGTGACCGAGTCGTTGACTGCGCCCACCTCGCCGTCGTCCAGGCCGACGCCCATCGTGCGTGCCGTCGCCGACAACTCGAGCAGGCCCGCGTACACCGTTGCGACCTCATCCACCGCAGCCGTCAGCTTCTCGACTAGACCGCGCCGCCGCGACCGCAACCGGTCCACCGACCTGCCGATCGCCTCCGTTGCGTGCTCGCCCCGGCCGGAAACCTTGCGGGCGGCCGAGATTGCCTCGTCCAACGCGTCCACCGCCGCCGCCGTCCGCACCACGGACGGGCGGGCCGCGTCGGCTGCCGCCAGCGCATCGTCAGCCTTGCGCCCCACCACATCCGGCAACCCCTTGCCCTGCAACCCCCGCAACGAGCGCACATGGCCGTCGAACAGCATGATCAGCCCGTGCTGCTCCGTCCCGCTGCGCAACGGCGCCGACGCGCGAGGCGCCCCGCCGACCACCACCGCCGTCGCGAACATCACGCACGCGGTGGCCACGGCCAGCGGGACCGAACTGCCCAACACCCATGCCATCGCCCCGCCGAAGACCGACAGCAACACAGCCCACGGCTGACGCATGCCTACCCATAGCCGCGGCCCAAAGCCGTTGCCTTTCATCAGAAGTTCGACAGGACGTTGGTGAACACCGTGTCGATCGTCAGCGGGTCCGTCGCGTCGTAGACCGCGGCGCGCGACGCCTCGGAGATCCGTTTGAGGGTGCCGACGTCGGCGTCCTCCCCGTAGGCGATCGTGAAGACCCGCACGCCCCCCTCGTTGGCCTGGCCCTCGAGCTGACGGACCAGCCCGTCCAGATCGGTGTCGTCGGGATCCTCGTTCATGCCGTCGGTCATCACCACGACCGCGTTGATCGTGTCCGCACGCGCGGACCCGCGGACCTCTTCGACCGCCTTCCTCGTGACCGCATACAGCGGTGTGCCGCCCGTCGGGATCAGCCCCTGGATCCGGGCGGTCATCTCCTGCCGCTGCGGGCCGAGCCGCTCGGCGCCCAGATGCTGCCAATACACCTGGTCCCCGCTGGGAAACGCCCACAGCCCGACCTCGTCGGCGTCCGACAGCTGCGCCAAGCCGTGCACCGCCGCCGTCTGCGCGAGTTCCAGCCTCGTCTTGCCCGCCCCTGCCGGCAGCCCCATCGACCCCGAGACATCCAGCACCAGCAGAAGATGTGCCTTCTTGCGGAGTTCGGCCCAGGTGGCGCGCACCGCGGAAAGGACCTGCGGGCTCGGCGGGACCAGCGTGGGCACACCGATGTCCTCGCGCAGATAGTCGCTGCCGTTGACGGCCTCACCCGCATGGCCGTCGTAGGTGCGGAATCCCGCGTCGGTGAACATCTTCTGCTGGTCGGGCTCGCGCAGGAACGCCATGAAGTCTCGCGCGCCTGCCTGCTTCCCCGTCTCCGACCACGGGGCCTTAAGAACGGCAAAGGGGTTGTCGCTGTTGAGAGTTCCCTCGCGGGGGTAGACGGCGACCAGTGGCACGCGCGGCTTGCCGTGCCGGCCGGCGGCCTCGAGATCCCCGGTGGGGTTGCCGTTGTTGTAGTCGACGACGGACTTCTCTTCAACGGTCACCGCGCCGACGTAACCCAGCGCCGCACCCGCGTCGTCGGCCCTCTGCAGGTTTGTCAGGAACGTCAGTGCGGTGTCGCCGTAGTGGGCGACCGACCCCTCCACGCCTGCGACGAAGTCGCGCACACGCGGGTCCTTGAGGGTCTCCAGCGTCAGGTCGCTCGACGTGCCCGTGGCGGCGACGAACATCCCCACCGTCGCCGACAGCCCCGTCGTCGAGATGTTGGGATTCGTCTTGCCCAGCTTGAAAGCTCCCCACTCCGGATGTCCGTTCGCGCCCCAGCCGGCCGGATCGTTTGCGAGACGCAGCAGGTCGGACCAGCCGAGCTTCGCGTCGGGCCACCCCAACGCGCGTGCCATCGGTTCGGGCATCGCCAGCACGATAGGCGTGGAGGCCACCGGTAGCGCCTCCGCGGGCAGGATGTCCGGACGGTCGTGCTCACTGCGGTCGTGGCGGAGCAGCGCCAACCACGTCGATGCCGCAGGCGCCCACGCGTCCGGCGCTGCGCCCCATGCCGAATCCCAGCCGGCTTCGGCGAGCCTCGTCTCAGCAAGCCCGGAAGTCATTGGGGTGACGCTGATTCCGTAGCACTGGCCATCCACCATACGGTCGGAGGTGTTGTATCGGTTGGCGGCCGCATCCATCAAGTCGGCCTTTTCGACCGACGCCGCCACCACCACGGTGGCACACCCCGCCCGAGGGACGCCGGAGTCGTCGCCGCGATGCTTCCACCAGTAAGTGGCACCCACAACCATCAGCCCTGCAATCGTCGCGGCTAGCAATGACTTTGCGTTCGAAGCCATGTGGCACCTCCGTTGGTGTGGTTGCACCATGGTGGCGCCGAAGGCGTCGGCCGGGAAGCCGAACAGCCCCGGCGGCCGAGTTTGCTTGCACAATCCACAGATTCGCGGACCCCTCGCAAGGTGGCGGTCAGCCGTGCAGCCTGCGATACGCGTCGATTGCACCCCGGTGCAACGGGATGAGCCCCGTCTGGATCATCGTGGCGGGGGAGAGGTATTGCAGACCCCGGACATAGGGGGGCACCAATTGCGCTGCATCCGTGGCGAGTACGTCGACGACGGCGCCAATCAAAACGGACGGCATGTCGTGGCGACACAGCAGCAGGTCCGGCACGCCGATGGACCGGATGCCTGGCGGCACGTATCCGCCCGTCGGCACCTGGCGCACGACGTAGGGGAACCCGGCGAGCGTGCTCGTCGGCGCGGCGAGCGGACCGATGTCGAGCATCCGCAGCGGCAGCGTGTCGTTGAGGTCGGCGATCGCCGGTGTCGGCACACCGCCCGACCACACCAGCGCGTCGAGGCTGCCCTCGGCCAGTCGCGCGAGTGCGTCCTTCAGGCGGAACGTCTGCGCATCCACCTTGCCGCGAAGCCCGGCGGCCTCGAACAGCACCTCGCTGGTCGCGGCACCTCCAGAGCGGGCCGCGCCGAGGGACACCCGCATCCCTTCGAGATCGGAAAGCTGGTTGACGGCAGACGACTCAGGCACGATCACCTGCAGGTAATTCTCATAGACGCGGGCCACCGCCAGCGGTGCCGTCACCGCAGGGCCTTCGTTTCGATCCCGCTCGGCGACATCGGCAAGAGCCAGTCCCATGTCGACATCTCCCGCGCGGAGGCGGGCCAAGTTCTCGACGGTGCCCTCGGTGGCGAGGACGTCGACGGTGATGCCCGGATAGCGCGCCTGGACCCGTTTCGCGAGGATCTCCGCGAACGCCAGGTACATCCCGCCCGGATCTCCCGCGGCCAGCCGGATGCGTCCCTCCGGGTCGGAGCGGATGCTGCAGCTCGCGGCGAGTAGCGTCGCCGCGACCATGAACGCGCGACGGCTCAACTCGCCAGATCGGTGGCTTTTCACGATGATTCACCCGCCGACGGCAGGCTGTACCGAACGAGGAGGCCACCTTCGGGAGCCTTCTCCACCGCGATCGTCCCACCGTGTCCCATCGTGATCTCGGCGGCGATCGCCAGCCCGAGGCCGGTGCCGACCCCGTCGTTGCGTGCCTGCCAGAACCGGGTCGCCGCCCGGGCAAGGTCCTCCTCGGGCAGGCCGGTGCCGTCGTCGCTCACGATGAGGTCGACGGTCTCGTCGCCCTGCTGCGTCGACACCGTCACCGTGGCCGCGCCACCGGCGTAGCGCACCGCGTTCTCCAACGCGACGTCGAGCAGCTGTTCCACCTCGTGCCGTGCGAGAAGCACCGTCGGCCCCGGATGCGTCGAGCCGTTGACCAGATGCTGCTGGTGGTCGGCGAGGATCGGTTGCCAATACGCCGCGCGTTCCTCGATCACATCCGCGAGGTCCGCCGACTCCGTTGCCGCGGTGGATATTCCGACCTGGCGGCTTCCGCTCACCTGCTCCGCGCGCGCCAAGCGCAGCAGTTGCTCCAGCAGGTTCTCGAAGCGGTCCAGCTCCGCGGTCATCGAGCTGTAGGTCGGCTGGCCTTCCTCGGCCACATAGCTCTCAAGGGTGTCGGCCCGCAGTCGAACGGCGGTCAGTGGATTGCGCAACTGGTGCGACGCATCGGCGATCAACCGCCGCTGACGGTCCAAAGACGCCCGCACCACCTGTGCCATCGAATTGAACGCCGCGGTGAAGTGGCGCAGTTCAGGCGGTCCGGCCACGTTGGCGGGCGGGCCGGTGACCCCCTCGGTCATCTCGGCGACGGCGCGCTCCAGCCCGTCGAGCGGACGCAGCACCCATCTGGTCAACGAACGCTCGGCCACCACCGCCAATACCAGGAACGCCCCGCACGCGGCCGCCAGCCACAGCCAGCCGGTCGCGACGTCTCGTGCCGCGACCGACGTGTCGACCGCCAACACGACGGCGCCGACGAGCTCGCCGCCGCTTCGAACGCCCGTGGTGGCCAGCCGCCTCTGCCGATCCCACGGCAGTATCGAATCCCACTGTGACGCAGGCGCGCCGACAAGCGCGTGCGCCGCTGCCGCCGCGACGCCGGTGTCGGACATGTCGAGTCCGCGCGACGCCAGGGTCTGGCCATCGGAATCGATGACGAGCAGCCCTTCGCCGTAAACGTCGTAGTAGCGGTCGATCTCACGCTGCAACGGGGTGTCCGGTCGGACCGCGGCATCGGCCAGCGCGGCCAGCTGGCGGTCACGTTCCGCGGCGAGGTCGCCTGTTCGGCGGTCCGACAAACTCAGCGCCAGCGGGACCGCGAGCGCCGCGAGCGCCAGAAGCAACAGCGCGACGAGCACGATGCGAACCCGCAAGCCCATGTCAGGAGTCCAGCCGAAAACCGAACCCGCGCACCGTGTGCAGCGGGAGCCCACCGAGCTTGGCCCTGATCTGCCCGATGAAGAAGTCCAACGATCGCGAGCGGCCGACCACCGCGGTGCCCCACACCTCGAGCATCAGCTCCTCGCGGCTGACCGCCTCGCCTTGGCGGGCGGCGAGCGTGGCGAGAATTTGATACTCGGTCTTGGTCAGTGATTGCGACGTGCCCGCCACCGTCACTTCCCTGCGCTCGATGTCGACGGTGACGGGGCCGGCAACCACCGCAGCCGACGAGCCGGATTGCTCGCCGCCCGCGCGGCGCACCCGCCGCATGACAGCGTCAATCCGCGCCAGCAGCACGGCTTTACGAACGGGTTTGACCAGATAGTCGTCCGCCCCGGCGCGCAGACCGAGCACGACCGCGCCGTCGCTGTCCCTTGCGGTCATGATGATCACCGGCACCGCGGAGGCCCGCCGCAGCGTGCGCAACACGTCGAGGCCGTCCATATCGGGCAGTCCGAGATCCAGCAGGACCAGGTCGCAGCCCTTCACGCGGTGAAGGGCGTCGGCGCCCCGGGCCGTCCGGACGACGGAGGCGCCGGCGTGGCCAAGAAGCTCCGCCAGCGCCGACGCCACCCCCTCGTCATCCTCGACGAGCAACACCTGCATGACGCTGATGCTATGCAGGCCCGACCGCGACATCGTCGACTTTCGCCCGTTTTGCCTTGTCCTCCTGCAGCTCCTGCGTCTCGCGCTCCAACTGGGAAGTGCGTGACGTTTCGCCCATGAAGACGTAGACCAACAGCGAGATCAACCCGCAACCGGCCACGTAGAAGAAGAACCAGTTCTCGTGGCCGGCGTTCTTCAGCCACAGCGCGACGTATTCTGTGCTGCCGCCGAAGATTGCGACGGTGAGGGCGTACGGCAGGCCGACACCGAGCGCCCGGATGCGGGCGGGGAACAGCTCGGCCTTGACTACGGCGTTGATCGACGTGTAGCCGGACACGATGAGCAGGCCGAGCATCATCAGGCCGAATGCGGGCAGCGCTGACTGTGCATGTGAGACAGCGGTGAGGATGGGGACGGTGCACAGCGTCGCGCCGATGCCGAAGGCGATCAGCAGCGGTCGCCTGCCGATCCGGTCCGACAGCGCGCCGTACACCGGCTGCAGGCCCACGAAGATCAGCAGCGCCACGAAGTTGATCCACGTCACCTGCTCCTTGGGCAGGCCGGCCGTGTTGATCATGAACTTCTGCATGTACGTGGTGAACGTGTAGAACGCGATGGTGCCGCCGAGCGTGAGGCCCACGACGGTCAGGCATTCCCGCGGGTAGGACAGCAGGACCCTGAGGCTGCCGCGTTGGGTGTCGGCGGTGTCCTCGGCGACGGCGAGCTTGAAGTTCGCCGATTCGTCCATCGTGCGCCGCAGCCACATCACGGTCACCGCTGCCGCCGCACCGACGACGAAGGCGATGCGCCAGCCCCAGCTGTGCATCTGCGCCGATGTGAGGATCTGTTGCAGAACGATCTGCACCCCCAGTGCGACGAGCTGGCCGCTGGTCAGCGTC
Organism: Mycolicibacterium stellerae; assembly: GCF_003719305.1. Classification (GTDB taxonomy): domain Bacteria; phylum Actinomycetota; class Actinomycetes; order Mycobacteriales; family Mycobacteriaceae; genus Mycobacterium; species Mycobacterium stellerae. Next base: position 8,440 of record NZ_RARC01000014.1, on the reverse strand, counting down.
ACATACTGGAATGAGGAGTAGAAGCCACGCCGGTGCGGGGTGGCGACCTCGCTCAAATAGGTTGCCGACGTGCCGTATTCGCCGCCCAGTGACAACCCCTGCAACAGCCGGAGGCCGACGAGCAGCAGCGGCGCCAGCGACCCGATCTGGGCATAGCCCGGCAGCACGGCGATGCCGAGCGAGCCGACGCCCATCAACGCCACCGACAGTGTCAACGCGGCGCGGCGGCCGTATCGGTCGGCATACCGACCGAACAGCCAACCGCCCAGCGGGCGGACCAGGAATCCGACGGCGAAGATGCCTGCGGTGTTCAACAGCTGCGCGGTCTGATTCCCCGACGGGAAGAACACGCTGGCGAAATAGATGCTGAATGCCGCGTAGGCATACCAGTCATACCACTCGATCAGGTTGCCTAGCGAACCTCGAATCACATTGGCGGACACCGACTTGGTGGGTGCCGAGTGGACTTGACGGTCTTCTGTCTGCATGGTCCTCAACTCCTTTGTTGGCATGTGTGTCGATGATCTTTGGGCTCTATCGGGATTGCGAAAGGGCAAGCGGCGCCATCACGACGATTCCTTGCACAATCCACAGATTCGCCGGACTACCAGGCGACGTGTGGCGTCGCAGTCTGTGGATCGTGCTAGGAAACCAGCGATCGCCTCGGTTGCGCTTCCCGGTCTGCGTCATCGCGGACATCATGGGCGGTACCTGCCGCACGAGGAGGCCGACGACATGCTTTTGACACACGAGGAATCACGTCCGGGCGCTGAGTCCGTTGCGGCGGAAGCCGTTGTCCACGAGACGATTCATCACTTTCTTGTCAAGCCGGTCGACGTCGGGATCGACGGCTACGTGGAAGCGGGCACGCTCCTGGAATGGATCGACTTCGCCGCCCACAGCACCGCCGCGCAGTGGTGCTCCGGCAACTGCGTTGCCGCGTCGGTCGGCAACATTCATCTCGATCGCCCTATTCACGTCGGCGAACTCGTCAAGGTACGCGCGACTCTCGTCTACACGGGCCGCAGCAGCATGCACATCCTGATCACCGTCCACTGCAGCGATCCGGGCCGGACCAAGGCACCTCAAACCGCGCAGTGCGCAGTGGTTTTCGTAGCGTTCGACGGTGTCGGGAATCCTATGAAGGTGCCCGGTTGGACGCCGCTGACCATGCTCGAGCTGCAACGACACCGGCAGGCCCGGTTGCGGATGCGCACGCGCGCACGCATCGAAGACGCCATGGCTGCCGAGAGTTATTCAGCGGAGGGCACCGCCCCCAGCGCCGCCCTGCGCTTCCGCGCCGCGTCAACCGACATCGACAGCGACGGCAAGGTGCGCGGCGGCCGGGTCATGCGTTGGTTCGATGAGGCGGCTTACGCGTGCGGGGCCGACTGGGCCGGTGGCGACGTCGTCACGTCCTATGTTGCCGGAATCCGTTTGGGCCGAGCAATTTACGTCGGTGACGTCGTCGATGTCACCGCACGAATCATCCACACCGGGCGACGCAGCGTCCACATCGGCGTCCGCGCCGTCACTGCAGACGCCGTCGGCCAACCGCTCCTGGTGTCGCAGGGGGTGCTCGTCGTCGTGTCAGTCGGCGCGCACGGTGAAGCCCAAGCCGTTCCCCAGTGGCAGCCCGTCTCGGACGAAGACCGCCGGCTCGATCGGCATGCCAGGCACCTGATCGAACTCAGGCAGTACCTAGAGCCCTTCACCGCGGCAACCGCATAGTTACCTTTGCGGCCCTATCGGCGGAGGCTATTCGCCGGCTTCCGAATCCGGAGTCCCGGTGCATGTCTGCAGCAGGTGGACGATCTGCTGTTGGCCGGCGGCCGTGGCATCCAGTTTGGCTGCAGGCTCCCGGTTTATCCCCAGTGCCGCCGTTATCCACAGCCGTGGCCCGCTGTGTGTCTGCTGGGTCCCAAATGGCGGTGGCCCGTCCGACACTCGGCTCAATCGACGCGCGATCCAACCGCGTCATCGGGATCGGAGAGATTGTGGGCAACAGGGCGAACGTCGTCATCGTCAAAGACCAAGACTGGCAGCTGTTCTACTCGCACTGGGGCGGCTGTCGGATGCTCGACGCGCTGATCGGCGGACCGGAGCTTGCGCTGCGGTACGCGGCCTCGCTGCGGCGATGCGAGAAGGACGAGTGGTGCAGCCCGACGTGGGCCGACGGCGGCGCGGTCGTTGATCTCGACCGTCGCCGGGTGTTGTTCTTCGGCGAGCCGCTGATGGTGACGATGAACGAGCGCCGCGCTCTGATGAGTGTCCTCACAACGGTGTGGCCCGGCTACGAGATCTGCTGGGCATACGACGGCACGGCCGAACTTGCGGGATATGTGGGAGCCGAGCTGCGGCCTGATCCCTGGGATAGGCAGCCGAACTTGAAGCTCGCCCGCGGACGAAACCACCTGTGCCACCTGATCTCTGTGGTCGATGCCGACGGCCAGCTGCGCTTCTGGCCGTTGTGGTGGCACCTGAGCAAGGCATGGCACGGGCCAGCACTACTGGACAAGCTCCCCGGCCCAGGGATCCGGCGGATTCGGCTCGGGAAGATTCCCGAAGGTGGGGCCCATATCGACGTGCGCCGAAAGGCGTTGGGCGCCTGGCAAACCGCCGACACGATGGGCTTCTTTCACGCTCTACCCGAGCTGTGGCCAGGGTGGCACACCGAGGTATGGGAGGACCGCTTCGAAGAACACGTCCAACGCTGCGACGGCGCTCTGCGTGTCCCCGATTTGGACGTTATCGCCGGCATCGACACCGCGCAGGCGTGGCTCCGCAAGCGGGTGTTCGAAAGCTTCGAGGACAGCCCAGCCGGGCATGTCGTCAAACTCGCCGGAATGTTGGCGCCCGTCGCGCCCGGGTTCGTGGTCAGCCCCGATGCGGTGAGCGACAGCGCGGTTCGTCCCACAACCACCGAGTGGTCTCGCTTCGTCGGCGCGTGCGACCAGCTGCGATCCGGACATGCCAAATCTGCGTAGGGATAATGGACGCTGGTACCAAGCAGCTGGTAGAAAGGTACCAATGGCGCTGAATATCAAAGAAGAGTCGGTCCATAGGGCCGTCAAGCGGATTGCTCAGATCACTGGCGAGTCCCAAGCTCAAGCGGTGGCGACTGCGGTGAAAGAGCGTCTGGCCAGGCTGGAAAAAGACGAGCTGGCAGAACGGCTGCTGGCCATCGGCCGCAGAACCGCGGACCGCATGAGCCCCGAGGTCAACCGCGTCGACCACGGCGCGTTGCTCTATGACGATCGTGGACTGCCGAGGTGATCGTCGATACCTCGGCAGTCGTCGCGATCCTCACTGCCGAGGATGACGCCTCGATCTACGCTCACGCGATCGCCGACGCCGACGTGCGCAGGCTCTCTGCGGCAAGCTATCTCGAGTGCGGAATTGTGCTGGACAACCAGGGCGATCCTGTCGTCAGCAGAAGTCTCGACGAACTGGTTGCGGAAGGAAAGTTCGTTATAGAGCCGGTCACTGAACGCCAGGCACGTCTTGCGCGCCACGCCTACGCGGACTTCGGGAAGGGAAGCGGTCACCGCGCCGGGTTGAACTTCGGCGACTGCCTCTCCTACGCGCTGGCGCTCGACACCCGTGAGCCGTTGCTCTGGAAGGGCGACGACTTCGGGCACACGGGCATCACGTCCGCGCTCACCCAGTAGGGACGGCGCTCCCCGAAGCCCGCCGCCGCAGGAGTCGATAGGTTCTAGGCGTGGGTGTGACGCCAGCCGACCTGACCGGTACCGAGCGAGCCGTGCTTCTCGTGTTGATGGCCGAGGCGCGGCCCTTGCCGAACCCGGACCTGATCAATTTTGGGCCCAAGCTCGACAAGCCCGGCCGCGACAAACTCAACGATCTCGGCCTCATCGAGTCGATCCGAGAGCGCGGACGGTTCGTCCACGAGCTCACCGACAAGGGGTGGCGGCTGTGCCGCGAGATCGTCTCGGCGGGCCCACCGACGCGATCGACCGGTCCGGCGAAGACGCTGTACACCGTGTTTGGGGGCGCTGGGTCGCTACCTGCATAACGCCGAACTGAGCCTCGCCGACGTTTTCGGGTCCGTGGATGTGCAGTTGGCGGAATCGATCGAAGACCGCATCCGATCGACGTATGCCGACCTCGCGCCCCGGCCCGGTGGCTGGGTCGGCCTCGCCCGCCTGCGCGCCGAGCTCTCCGACGCCGACCGCGGCGACGTCGACTCCGCCCTGCGGACGCTGTACCGCGCGCCCGGTGTGAGCCTGATCCCCGAGGAGAACCAGAAGGTCCTCACCGCTGAGGATCGAGATGCCGCCATCCTGATCGGCGACCAGAGCAAGCACCTCATCGCGATAGAGACTTGATGGACGAAGCCGAACGGGAAGCGCTCGCGTCGCTTCGACTGACGTGGGCCCCCACCACGGACGACCTGTGGCGCCCCCAGACCGCGACACATGTCCAGGGGCTGAACGAGTACGCCGTCGACTATGTGATGGCCGCGTTCGGCGACGCCGCCCGCGACCCCGTCTCGGCCCCGCTCGGCGTGGTGATCCGCGGGACGGCCGGTACGGGGAAGACGCACCTGCTCGGACAGGTCCGCGAGCGCGTGCAAGCTGCCAACGGCTACTTCTTCGTGGTCGAACTGCTCGACGCGGCCAGCTTCTGGGAGTCGGTCCGCAGCGGAGTGCTGGAAAGCCTCGGCCGGCCCGGCGCGCAGCGGGAGACCCAGCTCAAGGACCTGCTCTGGGAGCTGTCGTCGATCGCACACGTCTCTCGCGCCGAGCGCCGCGCGATCATCGGCGACGACGACCTCGACCGCGAGACGCTCGACCGCTTCGTCAACCTGCTAGCCAAGGCTCACCGCGACCCCGCCCGCGACTACCACCAGACGCTGCGTGCACTCGTGCTTCTCGCGGCCGCCGACCTGACCGCCCACGACGTCGGCGAGGCCTATCTCCAAGGCAGCGACGAGTCCAGCGATGACGGCCGCTGGGGACTGCGCGGGTCGCCGGACTCGGCCCAAGATTGTGTCAAAGGAATCGCACGACTGGTCGCCCTCGCCGGGCCTGCCGTGCTCGCACTCGACCAGATCGACACCCTGCTGGCGCAGTCGCTGGCCCGCACCGACGCCACCGATCGCGATACCGGCGACGTTGTTCTTCATCAGGTCGCCGACGGGTTGATGTCGGTGCGTCAGACGATGCGCCGCACCGTCGGGGTGGTGGCGTGCCTGCCCGCCGTCTGGGAAGGCATCCGTGACGGTGCGACCGCGACCGTCGCCGACCGGTTCCGTGAGACAACCCCGCTCAAGGGTCTGCCGTCGGCCGACATCGGCCGCGCCATCCTCGAACGCCGATTCGCGGTGAGCTTCGCCGAAGTTGGTTTCACGCCGCCCTATCCGAGCTGGCCGATCCGGCCTAAGGCCTTCGGCGATGCGGCCGATCACACGCCACGGCACCTGCTGAAGATCGCTGACGCTCACGTGCGGCAGTGCCTCAAGCACGGCAAGGTCGTCGAGCTCAAGCGCCTCAACGCGGAGCTCGACTGGGATTCTCAGTCCGACAACGATATTCCGATTGACGACGAGTACTTAGACCTCGATCTCCGCTTCGCGGAGTACCGGCAGAACGCGGTCGCCGCCGCCGCGCTGGACTTCGAGGGTGAAGACACGGCTGTGCCGGAACTCCTTCGTGCCGCGCTCACAGCATGGATCGCCGAGCGTGACGAAGACTTCCAGTCCTACGCCTGTGACCCGCCGCCGGGCGCCCACGTCGTGCTGCACGCGCGGCTGCGCCAGAGCCTCGACCCCGCCACCGAAGACGAGAGGCATTGGGCCTTCAGGGCCATCGCCGCCAACAATGCGGTAGCGGCGCAGACTCGGATCAAGAAGGCTTGGAACGCAACGGGTCTCGGCGAAGGATCGAACAGACGCAAGCTTTTTCTGTTGCGCAACACCCCGTGGCCAACGGGGCCCAAGACCGCCGCGGTCGTCGACGAATTTCATCAAGCCGGCGGCCGGACCGTCGCACTCACCGAAGACGACATCCGCACGATGACGGCTCTGCGCGATCTGATCGGCGAGGATCATCACGACCTACCCGGCTGGCTGCGCGCCCGCCGCCCGGCACACGGCTTGGCACTCCTGCAGGATGTCCTCGGCGACGACGGCCGCCCGTCACAACCGATTCAACCGACACCTCCTGCGCCGCAATCGGTTCCCCGCCCCGAGCCAGAGCCCCCGCCCATCGTCGTCGACGACACTCCTGACTACGTGCCGGACGACGAACTGCCGTTGGGTACCGATCTGCGCTCGGACGCGACGGTGGCGGTCGACCTGTCGGCGTTGCGCAAGCACGTCGCGATCTTCGCCGGATCCGGATCCGGCAAAACGGTGCTGATTCGCCGGCTCGTGGAGGAGTGCGCGCTGCGCGGTGTGTCGTCGATCGTGCTCGATCCCAACAATGACCTCGCGCGACTCGGCACCGCATGGCCGCAGCATCCGAACGGGTGGCGGCGTTCCGACGACAGCCGAGCCTCGAAGTACATGAACAACACCGAGGTCGTCATCTGGACGCCTCATCGCAATGGCGGGCGGCCGTTGGTCTTTCAGCCCTTGCCGGACTTCCCGAGCGTTGTCGATGATGCCGACGAGTTCAACGATGCCGTGGAGTCGGCGGCGGCCGCACTCGAACCGCGCGCGTCGATTGCAGGGCAGTCGCAGAAGGCCCACCGTTCCCGCGCCGTCCTTCGGGAAGCGTTGCAGTGGTATGGAAGACAGCCGGCGCCGACGCTCGGCGGGTTCGTCGACGTCCTCGACGATCCGCCCGACGACCTCAGCGGCTTGGCCGACGCCCGCAAGATCGCGTCGGACCTGTCGCAGAATCTGCGTGCGTCGATGGTGAACGATCCGCTGTTCGGCGGCAGGGGGACACCGGTTGATCCGGCAGTGCTCCTCACGCCGTCGGACGGCCACCGCGCACGGGTGTCGGTGATCAGCATGATCGGGTTGTCGTCCGACGAACAGCGGCAAGGATTCGTCAACCAACTGCAGATGGCGTTGTTCGCGTGGATCAAGCGCAATCCGGCGGGGGACAGGCCGCTCGGCGGCCTGCTGGTGATGGACGAGGCGCAGACGTTCGTCCCGCGGCAGGGCTTTACGGCATGCCGCCGAAGCACATTGGCGTTGTCGTCGCAGGCGCGCAAGTACGGGCTCGGCCTGGTGTTCGCGACGCAGGCGCCGAAGTCGCTGGACAACCAGATCCCCGGCAATGCCGCCACGCAGTTCTACGGGCTGCTCAACGCGCCTGCGCAGATCGAGACCGCCAAAGAGATGGCCCGCGCGAAAGGCGGTCTTGTGCCCGACATCAGCAGGCTGCGGGCGGGCAACTTCTACGTCGCCACCGAGGGTCAGGCGTTCCACCGGATCGTCGCGCCGTGGTGTTTGACGTATCACCCGGCGAGCCCGCTCTCCCCGGAGGAAGTGCTCGGACTCGCTCGAGGCGACTAGCGCGGTCCCTCGCCGGACTTGTGACCAGCGTTGCGGGTGTGACTCGGTGTTGGCGGCCGCTATCGAGTCAGCAGCGCGGCGAGTTCTTCGCGGCTCGTGGTGCCGGTCTTGCTCATCGCCCGGTAGATGTGTCCCTCGACGGTCCGGGGCGACAACGTCAGCCGCTCCGCCACATCTCTGCTCGTCAATCCTTGGCCGATCAACATCACTATCTCGCGCTCCCGCTCCGTCAACGGCAACGGCTCACGCGCCTGACGCAACGTCGGCGTGGTCGCTCCACACGCTTGCGCCAGCGTTTCCGCCCTCGCCGCGCATCCCAACGCCGAACCCCTCAGATCCTGCCTGCGATACGCCATGCTCGCCTGCGCCGCCGCCTCCACCGCCGCTACCCGATCGCCCAACTCATCGAAAGCCTCAGACACAGAGGCTAATTCAGCGCCATCTCCACGCTCCATCGCCCCTGCGAACCGCGCCGCCACGCCAACCCGCGGTCCCTCGGCCACCGCATCGAGTTCCTGTAAGCGCCCCCAGCACGACCTGTCTCCGAACTGCGTCGCCGTCAGCAGACACCCCACCTCCGCCGCGAACCGCCCATCGACTGCGGCCGTCTCCGCAGCCGACCTCAAGAGCGCAATCGCCTCGCTGACCGCGCCCTCCCCCGCCGCCACCCACGCCCTCGCCAACGCCTTCTCGTAGTCCAGCTTCCGGAACGGTCGTGGCACCCCTTCGAGCCGTTCGAGCACCGCCGCCGCTTCGTCCCACCGACCTCGCATCGCCAGCGCCGTCGCGCGCGGCACTCCGTACCGATAACCCCAACCCTGCGCATGCCCCGTCGCGCTCAGCGCGCCCGCCGCCTGTTCCAACAACCGGCACGCCTCCTCCAGCCGGCCCGCCCCCAACGCCGCCCGGCCCGCGATCGCCGGCCCCAACAAGTGCGCCGTCCCCGGC
>NZ_RARC01000013.1 GCF_003719305.1 Mycolicibacterium stellerae | reverse complement strand
TTTGACGCTGATGAGGGATGAGACGACGCGGTGGAGGGAGTCGTGAGCTGTCGTCGGAGGCGGCAGATGTGTAGAAGAGGCAGGGCAGCGCCTGGGCCGGGGCGGGAACCGGCGGTGGCGGTGCACCCAACACCGCCGGAGGTTGCGGCGGCATCTTGCCGGGGGCCACCGGAGTGCCAGGGGCCGGGACCGGCGGCGGGGTGCCCGCTGGTGGGAGACCCGGCCACAACGGCACCCCACCCGGCCCGTAGAGAGCAGCCCCGTAGGGCGGCATGCCGGGGGCGGTGACCGGCCCGATGGCAGGACCGGGAAGGCAATCGCGCAGGCTCGGTGGTTCGGGCACAGCCCGCGTGACCGGAAGGAAATCCGCGTAGCAGGTTTGCGCCGCAACGCCAGGGTTCGGCCGCCAGTCCATCCCCGTTCCCCATCCGGTATTGGTGACCAGCGCCCGTACCGGGAACATCTTGGTGGCGTCGGGAAGCGACCCGCACCCCGGGGCGCCGCCCGGCCCGCCCTTGGCGGCCACGATCGGGAGATTGTCGGGGTACTTGTACTTGTCGTCACCGAGCAGGACGGCCGCGTCGGCGACGAAGCTGTATCCGTTACCGCCGATGTTCTTCAGGCCGCCGCCCTGGTTGAGCCACCATTGCGCGCCCACCAGCGTGCAGGTCAGCTCGGGGTTGTACTTGAGCAGCAGGTGGGTGGTCGGGGCCAGGATGTTGACCGCGTCGACCAGATTCCGCTCGTTGCTGGACAATAGGTCGGTGCCCGTCTTCGACAGCCCGATCACGTTGAGCAGCAACGTATCCAAGGCCGCGGAATGTTTGACGACCGTGGTACTTGTCGTGCTCGCGGCGTCCAGCACGGACAGGATGTCGTCGGCTGCCGCGGCGTAGGTATCGCTGAACGATTTGAGCGACCGCCAATCCTGGCGGATGGTCTCACTGCGTGGGTTCAGTTCCAGGAGAACCTGATTGGCGTCAGTGATCGCCTCGCCGATCTGCTGGCCCTGGCCGCGGAAGCCCTCGGACAGCGCGCCGAGTACCGAATTGAGCTTGGCGGGGTCGATCTGGTCGAGCAGTCCAACGAGGTTCTCGAAGACGGTGTTGACTTCGGTGGTGACGTTGCGCGACGCCAGCACGGCTCCTGCGCGCAGATGCTGCGCGCTGGGCTGGTCGGGGTAGACGAGGTCGACGTACTTGGCGCCGAATGCGGTCGTGGCGCGGATTTGCGCACCGACATTGGCAGGGATGTTCGCCGCTTGGTCCGAGTCGATGTCGAGCTTCAATTCGACCTGGTCACGGCCTCCGGTGATGCCGGTGACGTGTCCTACCTGCACGCCGCTCATCATGACTTTGGAGCCGGACTCCATGATGAGCCCGGCCCGGTTCGACGTCACGACGACGGGCACGACGGACTTCAGTGATCCGCTGTAGAGCACGGCGGTTCCGGCGAGCGCAGCAATCAGTGTGACGAGCAGGATGGCCGTCCACCATGCGGGATGGAGGCGCCGTTCGCCGGGTCGGAATTCCATGCGTTACGACGCCAGGTGGAAGCTGCCGGATTGGCCGTAGACGGCCAAACTGACCAGGAGGAGCACGAAGATCGCCGACACCAGCGACGCGCGCACCGCCCGTCCCACTGCTTCGCCCACCCCGGCGGGCCCTCCGGTGGCGGTGTACCCGTAGTAGGTGTGGATGAGCATAATCACGATCGCCATGGCGATGGTTTGCACGAACGACCAGAGCAGATCCTTGGGAATCAAGAAGGTTTCGAAGTAGTGGTCGTAGACCCCGCTCGACTGTCCGTACAGCAGGATCGTGCCCATCCGTGCCGCGATGAACGACATCAGGGCGGCGATGCAGTAAAGCGGGATGACGACGATGACGCCGGTGATCAACCGCGTTGACGCCAGATAGGCGACCGACCTGATTCCGATCACCTCCAGCGCGTCGATCTCCTCGGAGATGCGCATCGCGCCCAACTGTGCCGTAGCGCCCGCACCGATGGTGGCGGCAAGGGCGAAGCCCGCGGTGACCGGCGCGATGATGCGGACATTGACATATGCGGACACGAAACCCGTCAGAGCCTCGACTCCGATGCCGGCCAGCTGGTTGTATCCCTGAACGGCGATCAGGGCACCGGTGGACAACGTCAAAAATCCGACGACCACGACGGTGCCGCCGATGAGCGCCAGCGCACCGACGCCCAGACTCATCTGTGCCATCAGCCGCACGATCTCGGACTTGTAATGCACGACGGCCAGACCGATCGATCGGATGGTCAACCCGTAGAACTGGGTCTGGCTGCCGATCCGGTTCCAACCGCTGACAAAACCGCGCCTGACGCGGGTCAGTCGTGGATGCAGGCGGCTGGGAAGGGCGGTGTTCTCTGTCATCATCACACCCCGAACTGTCCGGCGGTCAACAGCAGATTGATCACGAACAGCGCGAGAAACGAGTAGACGACCGTTTCGTTGACCGCGTTGCCGACACCCGCAGGGCCGCCGCCGACGGATATCCCCTTGAAGCACCCGATGAGACCGGCGGCCAGGCCGAACAGGGCAGCCTTGATCAGGAGTACGAACACGTCGGTTGATCCTGTAAGTAGCGTTAGGCCGGCAATGTAGGCACCTGGGGTCACGTGTTGCACGAAGACCGAGAAGCAGAAGTTTCCGGCCAGGGTCGTTAGCGAGACCACCGCCGACAAGAGCACCGCGACGAGGGAGGCGGCCAGCACGCGAGGCACCACCAATGTCTGAATCGGATTTAGACCCATGACGCGCAGCGCATCGAGTTCCTCGCGAATGGTGCGGGCACCCAAGTCGGCGCATATCGCCGTCGCCCCGGCACCGGCCACCACAAGAACAGTCACCTGGGGCCCGACCTGCGCCATCACGATGCCTGCGCCGGTGCCGGCGGCATCACCGGCGCCGAAGTCCATCAGCAGAACGTTGAGCGTGAACGCCGCCAGCACCGTGAACGGCACGGCGAGCATCAGCGCGGGAACGACCGAGACGCGGGTGATGAACCAGCACTGCAGCAGGAGTTCACGCCATGCGAAAGGGCGACGGCCAATCGCCACCAGGGTGTCCAGTGACATCGCGTAGAACCCGCCGACGCCTCGTAAAGGCTTCGACGCCGCGTTGAGCACGTCCACAGTCAGACCCCTGCAAGTTTGCTGTGCTGCGCGATTGGGTACAAAATTCCTCCATTTGGGCCGGTCGATTCCTCCATTTGGGCCGGTCGCCGAACGCAGCGTATGTGTTCCAGACCACTCGTAGGTACCGGTCGTGACCGGAACGGCGTTTTCGAGCCTAATGACCCGAACCGGTCAGCGGTTGCGGATTCGTCGTCATGGACGTGTCGTGACAGGTGGACGTCGTTATCGACGTCGTGCCCGGGCCTGCACATACGACACTCGAAAGTCGCAATGTCGCAGGATCGAAGGTGCATGCCGCGGTTTGGCACCCTCGTATATCGGTGTATTAGCCTGTCAAACAACATCTTCTGAATAGGCCACCACCAACGCGTTGCGTGACTCCGACGATCATTGATGCCACTGCCGGCCTTCACATACCAGCGTGATGCTCGTGCCGATGAATGCTCCCGGAGCCGCCTGGCAACTGCACCGATTCGTCCCGGCGGTGCCAGCGGCGCACCGGCGCCCGTGTCGATTGCACCGGCGGTTAGTCGCAGCCACCCTTGGGTCCAGTGCGTGCGCGACTGCGCCGCGGTCAAATCAATGAATGACGTTCGTCCCCATCGTGATTGGATAAGGACAAGAGAGAGTCGCGTGCGTGAAGCCCAGCGCCAAGCGCCGAGGCCAAGGTGCTCGTGATACCGTCAAGCAGTGACGGCGCACGGTTGTGCCGACAAGTCAACGGCAACAGCGTTCCTCGCAAGGATGGGTCGATGGCGAGCTCGTCACCGCGCATCGCCCACAAGAGCGACGACTGAAATACGATGCGCTGGAACTTAGCTGTGGTCACCAACGTCTGGCATGCCCTGGTCGACGCGGGTTGCGTGATCCGCTGAGTGCTCAAGTCATTTCGCGGTGAAACCCGCGTCGAACGGAATGACTGCCCCAGTCAGTGATCTGCCATTCGGGCCGACGATCGTCAACAGGAAAGCGGCGACCTCGTTGACGTTGGCTAGACGGTTGATCAGCGGACCGCCAGACAAGTCCACCGCCTCATACAGCTTCGCCAGTTGTTGTTCGCTCAGGTTGCCGTATTCCACGGGTTCCATGCCGCCCGGACATATACAGTTCGCCCTGATGCCGTACTGCGCGTAGTCGACGGCGGTCGTCCTGGTCATCGACACCAACCCGCCCTTCGCTGCGGCGTAGGCTGCGCTTCCTTTGAATCCGACAAGAGCCACCATCGAGCCGATGTTGACGATTGCGCCATCTCGACGCTGCATCATCGATGGCAGAACCGCCTTCGTGAAGAGAAACGGGCCGGTTAGGTCGACAGCCAAGAAGTCGTTCCACTCGTCGAGCGGCGTCTCGTGTAGCAGATACGGAGCCGCATGGAGTCCGGCGTTGTTGATCAGGACGTCAACGCCGCCGAACCGTCGAGTGGTTTCTTCGGCAGCACGCATGGCAGTCTCCGGTGCAGAAACGTCGCCGGGCACGACGAGTGCCCGACCACCAACGGCCTCGATCGCCGACGCAACCTCCACCAGTTTCGCCTCACGGCGACCCACCAATGTGACGCCGGCACCCTCGAGGGCGAACAGCCGCGCTACCGCTGCTCCCAAACCGGTTCCCGCCCCGGTGATCACGGCGACCTTGCCGTCGAGTTGGCCGGCACCCGGTGTCAACGGTTCCTCCACTCGGGAGGGCGCTTGGCGGCGAACGCGGTGACGCCCTCGCTGGCGTCGTCGGTCGTCATCAGCTCGTCCAGTTCGGGTTGGCAGTCGTCCATGGCGGCGAAGACGGCCGTAGCGTCCTGAGCCTTCTGCATCATCGTCAGCGACAGCCGCACCGAGGTGGGTGAGCTGGAAATGATCTCGGCGGCCAACTCACGAGCCACGGCCAGCGCCTGACCTGCCGGTGCGACGCGGTTGGCCAGACCGAGCCGTCGTGCCTCTTCGGCGTCGATGCGGCGACCCGTGACGATGAGTTCGGTGGCGATCGTCGGTGGTATGGCGCGGGGTAGCCGGAAGAGGCCGCCGGCGGCGGCGACCAGTCCGACGTTGACTTCGCTGAGCGCCAGGGTCGCGGTGGTGTCGACGACGAGCAGGTGGCAGGCCAGTGCGATCTCCAGCCCGCCACCCATCGCGTATCCGTTGACCGCTGCGATGACGGGTTTGGTGAGATCCCGACGTGCAGTGATTCCACCGAATCCATTCAGTGGCAACACGATTGGCTTGCCAGTGGCGCTGTAGCTCAGGTCGTTGCCGGCGCAGAAGGCCGTGTCACCGGCGCCGGTGATGACGGCCACCCACAGGTTGGGGTCCGCCAAGTAGGCGTCGAGGATTTCGTCGAGCTCCCGGTGGGCCGGCGGATGCAGTGCGTTGCGCACCTCGGGCCGGTTGATCGTGATGGTCAGCAGGTGGCCATCGCGTTCGACGATCACGTGCTCGAAGGGGCGGTCGAGCGCGGGCCTTGGCGGTCGTCGCCGCGTGGCGGCGCGGCGACTGATGCTGGCCTCGTTGCGGGAAGGACCGGGGGTGACGTAGAAGCGGCTGCCAGTCGGTTCGTCGCTACAGGTGAGCACCTCCAGCAGTGGGTCGGGTGTGCCGTCGGGGTCTGCGGCGACGCCGGCAAGGAAGCGGCGGCCGTCGTCCTCGAGTCGTCCGACGACGATGCCCGTCGGACCAGTCTTGCCGTAGGTGACGGTGTAGCTTTCGATGCTGGCCCAGCCGTGTGGGTGGGCGCTGCGCGCGACGGTGGGTGCGGCGTCGATCTCGCGTTGCATGCCGATGCTGTCATCGGCTACATAGGAGCCGGGTTGGCAGCTGTAGATGCCGACCGAATACTTCGATAGCACACCGCCATTGGCGCCGACGAGGGCATAGCCGCGCTGATCGGCGCGCACGCGATGAACCGCTTCGACGATGGCGTGCATCGAGTAGTTGTTTCCGGCACCGCCGAAGAAGGGCAATCCCCCGGTGAGAGTCAACGGACGGGGATCGTCGGGGGCGAGGCCCAGTCCGTCCAAGACATTGAAGACGGCGATCGGGAAACAGCTGTACAGGTCGAAGTAGCCGACGTCGTCGAGCGCCACACCCGCGGCCTCGAGAGCCAACTCGATGGCGGTCGCTGCGGACGGAGCGGTGGCCAGATCGGGGCGATCGAGCAGGTTCGGTTCGCGAAGGTCGGCCTGACCGCGCAGGAAGACCCAGGCCGAGGTTGGCACACGCAGACGCTGGGCGGCCCCCACCGACGTCATCAGCACGGCCGCGCCCTGGTTGACCTGATCGCGAGCGACCATCAGGCGGGGGTAGGGATCGGCGATGAGCCGGTTGCGGTCGGTGACCGTGGCCAGGTCGTCGACGCAGTACGGGGCGGGCGCCGTCGAGAACGGGTTGGCGTCGGCGATGGCTGCGAAGGGGGCGAACAGTTCGGCCATGGCGCGGAGGTAGTGCGCGCGGGTGTCTCCTCGATGGGCGCGACGGGCGTTCTCCAGCAACGCATACTGCGCAGGCATCGTCGCCAGTCCGTGCGCGATCTGCTCGCGCGACACCAGGCCCCGCAGTCCGTAGCCGCGGTCTTCGACCTCGCCCTCGGGATCCTCGGCGAAGTCGGGACGTCCGTCGGGACGTTCGGCGAAGTGGCGGATAGTCGACATCGCCTCGGCCCCGGCCAGCAGCACGACCTCGGCGTGGCCACTGGCGATCGTGGCAGCGAACTCGTTCACCAGATGTTGCGGGGATTGGCCGCCGGCGACCTCCAGCACGGCGCGGCGGGGATGTGCCCCGAGCCGGACCGCAACCGACCGCGGAAACTTGCTCGAGCGGCCCAGCGGGGCGTGGGTACTCGGCGAGGAGTTATCGAATTGCCTTGTGGTGGCGATGGTATCGATCGCGCCGACGATGTCGGCGGTCGGCGCCCCGCTGTCGGCGATGGCGCGTCGAGCGGCGTCGGCGGCGAGGTCGGCCGCCGACATTGCGGCATAGTCAGGCTGACCGAGCCGGTCGGTGATCTGGCCGACCCCGACCAGGATCGGCGTGCGCGGATCCAGTGACGTCACGGTGCTCATCGGCGATGCGTCGCGCGGGCCAGGCGAGCGGGCAGCCCCTTGGAGGAATAGGCCAGCGCGACGAACCTGCCGAGCGACGCCGGACTCGGTCGGCGTTCGGCGATCATCTGAGAGGCCAGGGCCGGCCACGGGCCGCGTCGTTCACCGATGACGGTCTTGGCTGCGACGAATTCGAAGAGCCCGACATCGCCCTGCAACCGGCCGAAGCCGCTGCGCTTGACCCCACCGAACGGCACCCCGGGAATGGCGTTGCCCACCAGGGCGTCGTTGATGTGCACACCGCCGGTCTGCAGTGCAGCGGCGAGCCGGGCGGCGGTGGCCTGGCTGGTGGTGAAGATGCTGCCGTTGAGCCCGTAGTCACTATCGTTGGCCGCTGCGACCGCCTCGTCCGCGTCGTTGACCCTCACGATGGACAGGATCGGCCCAAAGCTCTCCTCACGGAGCAGCGCCATGTCGGCGGTGACGTCCACGACGACGGTCGGCTCGAAGTAGACCGCGGGACCGTCGACGTGACGCTTGCCGCCCACCGCGATCCGGGCACCACCGGCTTGCGCGTCGCGCAGTCGTTGCTCGAGCAGGTCGGCCTGCTGCGGGCGGGTCAGCGGCCCGAGATGCGACGTGGCCTTAGGACCGAATCGGAGTCGGCACGTAGCAGCCACGACGCCTTCGACGAACTCGTCGTAGACGCGCGCGTCGACATAAGCCCGTTCGGTGGCCATGCAGAGCTGACCCGCGTTGGCGAACGCCACGGCGGTGACACAGGTGGCCGCGCGTGCGACGTCGGCGTCGGCGCAGACGATGGCGGCGTCCTTGCCGCCCAGTTCCATGACGGTCGGGGTGAGCGTGGCCGCCGTGGCGGCCAGGATCTTTCGGCCCACCGCACCGCTGCCGGTGAAGACGACCTTGTCGACACCCGATCGCACCAGCGCGTCACCGGTGGTGCCGTCGCCGGTCACGAGGTGAACCAGATCCCGGCCAGCGGCGTTGATGGCTTCGGCGATGAGCGATCCGGTGCGCAGGGTGATCTCAGATGGCTTGAACACCACGGCATTCCCGGCGATCAACGCATACGGAATGGACTGCATGGGAATAGAGACGGGAAAGTTCCACGGCGCGATCACCCCGACGACGCCGACGGGTCCGTAATGCACGGTGGCCCGTTTGACGACCATCGGTCCCGTCGAGATCTTTCTGGGTGCTAGCAACTTGGGCGCTTTGCGCGCCGCCCACGACCAAAACCCAAGACCGGAAATGACTTCCATGTACGCGTCGACGAGTGGCTTGCCGGTTTCTGCGTGCAAGGAATCGGCGATCGCAGAAGCGTGATCGGCGAAGGACTCCCGCACGCGGAGCAGATGCGCTGCACGGTCGCCGATCGACAGGGCCGACCACTGCTGACCGGCCGTGCGCGCCGCCGAGACGGCCGCGTCGACGCGGCCACGGTCGTCGATGGGCGCTCGACCCACGACGGCACCGGTGATCGGGTTGACCGACTGCAAGGTCGGCAGCGCCGGCGGATCCCCCGTGCCCGCATCGGTGTTGGTCAACGTCATCGAACATCCTCGCTTCGTCCCGCACCGTTCACTGCTGCCACTTTCGGGCCCGCAACCTCCTCAACGGAACCCGTGATCCCGAAAAGCGGCTTCTCAGGCTCCTCCCGGGCTGGCCGAAAAAGCGGTTCTCGCCGCAACCGTCGCGTGAGTGTTGTGTGGCCTGACGTCGCGCCCGCAGACTCGACTCCGAATGGTGCGCGACGGCGCCTGCCGGGTGTCACCGGATAGAAATGAGACTTCTTGCATGGCTTCTGAACACGTCATCGTCACCGGCGCGGCCAGCGGGATCGGACGAGCCGCGGTGCGGCTGTTTCGGGGCCGCGGTGCGCTGGTCACGGCTACCGACGTCAGCGCGGACGTGGTCGAGGCGTTCTCCGGTGACGACGCGGTGGATGCGGTGGTCGGTGACGTGACCGACAGTGCCTTCTGTGTCGCCCTGGTCGATCAAGCCGAGGCGCGCAGCCCGGTGACGGGATTGTTTCATTCCGCCGGGATAATGCCGGGAGGCGATATCGCAGACGTCGATGCTGACGACATCCAGCGCGCCATGACCATCAATTACGGGGGCACTGTCAACGCGGTCAAGGCGGTCCTGCCGGTCATGCGGCGCCGCCGCCGTGGCCAGATCGTCGTCATGGGATCACTGACCGGGTACTTCCCCACCAACAAGTTCGCGGCCTATTCCGCCAGCAAGGCGGCTGTCAACGTCTTCGTGGAGACCTTGGCCGCGGAGGAGAAGCGGCATGGCATCGACGTTCTCTTGGTGGCGCCCAACGCCGTCAAGACGCCGCTGCTGCGGCAGGCCGTCGGCGGGCCGCCGGGCATCGCCCGAATCGACGCCGGGCAGTCACGAATGGGCATCACCGTTGACGCGTTGATCGCCGACATCGACAAGGCAATGCGCTCCGGCAGGTCGGTCATCGTGCCGGGAGGACGGTCGTCCTACCTGCTGCGTCGCCTCTCGCCGCGGTTCGCATGGTTCGTGGTGGGCAAGATCAACCACTGACCCGGGCCCCCTGAGTCAGGTGCCGACGGATGGGGAGCCGTGCGCCCGTTCCGAGACAGGTGCCCATGCTTCCCAGGTGGCGAGCCGCTCGGCGTACCGGCTTCGGGTGTGACGGAGCGCCGTGCGGCCCAGGATCAGCCGTAGCGGCGGTTGGGGCGAGTCCACGACGTCGAAGAGCGCCTCCAACGTGGCGTGTGGGTCGCCGATGTCTTCGGGTCCGTAAGTGGCCCTTAGCCCTTGGCGAACACCGTCGTAGGCGGCATTCGGGGTGGCGAAGCGCAGACTCGACTGGGTCGAGAAGTCGGTGGCGTAGGGACCGGGCTCGATCAGCGTCACCTTGACTCCGAAGGCCTCCACTTCGATCGACAGGGCCTCCATCATCCCCTCCAACGCCCACTTCGATGCGTTGTAGAGACCGAGCGCCGGCTCGCCCACCAACCCTGCCAGACTCGACACCGACACGATGTGCCCGCTGCCCTGATCACGCAATATCGGTAGCGCGGCTTGCGTCACCCGAAGAGCGCCAAAGAAATTCGTGTCGAGCAGCGCCTGAACGTCAGCCTCGCTGACCTCCTCCACAGCTCCGAGAAACCCATAGCCCGCGTTGTTGACCACGACGTCGAGCCGCCCGAAGTGGCGGTGAGCTTCAGCCACCGCGTGATCGACGGCATCACGATCGGTGACGTCGAGCCGCAACGGTAACGCCGAGTCCGGATACGCCTCGGCCAGACCGGCGAGCGAACCGATGTCGCGCGCCGTCGCCGCGACCTTGTCACCTCGAGCCAAGGCCGCGGTCGCCCAGATACGGCCGAAGCCACGCGAGGCCCCGGTCACGAACCACACCTTGCCGCTCATCGGTTGCTCCTCGAGATTTTCTGAAACCGCACGAAGTTATGCACTCAATGCACTATAATCGTGCAATGCGTGCACCGCCAAGCGAGGCGATCGGCTCGATGGCGCTATCCGAGCGTCGCCAGGCGCAGATCGTCGAAGCGGCACGCGCGGTCTACGTCCGGACGGGTTTCCGGCATTGCTCGATGGACGCCATCGCCGCCGAGGCACGCCTGGCAAAGCGGACATTGTATCTGCACTTCGAAAGCAAGGAGGCGATCTTCCAGGCGCTACTCGACGCGTGCGAGCGAGCGATTGCCTCCCGCACCCAGGCCGTCGCGACGTCGTCGGCTCCCCTGGAGGAACGGCTCGCCGATCTGCTCTACGCGTACTTCGGCACCGGGCTGGAGTGGTTCGGCGATGACGCGCACCTTCACGAATTGCACACGTTGACAACGGATGACCCGGGAACGTACCGAACCCGAAACATCGAGCAAGAACTCCTCGGCCGGGTCGTCGCGTTGCTCCTGCCGTCACTGCCCGCCGCAGGCAAGGTGACCGCGGATGAACTCGCTCGTGTAGCAGTGTTCGCGGCAGTCGGGGCCAAACGGGCAGAACGCGTCGATCCTGCGGCGTATCGACGCCACGTCATCGAGATCGCCAGGTGCCTGTGCGCGAGCTGATCCCGCCCTCGACTCCACGCTCGCAGCCTGCGAGCACGGAACGGAATCCACGACAGCACGAAGAGGGGAACACCATGGCGCGAATGACCTATGTCGATCAAGCCGACCTTCCAGAAGTCCACCGCGGTCTGCTCCGCTACCCGTCCAACCTCGCCGGGGTTCTAGTACACAGTCCCGGTCTGACCCATGCGCTGTCGGCACTCGGTGCGCACCTCATCAAGCACAGCCGCCTCGACGGGCGCATCCGCGAAATCGCCTGTCTGACAGTGGGATGGGAGGCACGCGCACCCTACGAGTGGGCCCATCACCTCAAGACAGGACGGGCCGTCGGCGTCACCGAGGCCGACATTGCCGCGATCAAGGGCAACGGGACGGCCCGCGACGAACGCACGGCGGCGGTCATCGACGCCGCTCGCGAGGCGTCCACCGGGCCGGGAGTCGCCGCGGCAACCGTCGACCGCCTCGCGGGGATCTTCGAGCCCGACGAGCTCGTCGACCTCGTCTTCACGGTGTGCCACTACTGCGGGGTCACCCGCCTGCTGACGTCCTTCGACATCGACCTCGAGGACGACTACCAGCAGTACCTCGCGGCCGATCCGCTGCCGGTCGACTGACAGCGCTAGAGGAATGCGAATCTGCGCTCCTGGTCGACGGTGACCAATCGGCCGAACCGTAGACCGGAGAAGTGACCGCCGGCGATGACGTCGGGTTGGTCGGTGAGTTGGTGTGCGAGCCGCTCGCGAACCCCTCGGGCCGCGGTGCGGTCGAGGTCGTAGACCGCCTCCCACGTCGGGTCGGTCAGCTCGAAAGTGCAGTGCGCCACGTCGCCGAGCACGAACATGCGCTGATCGTCACTGGAGACGACGACGATGGTCGATCCGGGGGTATGCCCGGGGGCGTGCAAGGTGTCGACACCGGTGGCAATGGTGGTGTCGGCGTCGAAGAGCTCCAGACGGTCGGTGAGCGGCGAAAGCTTGCGCCACGCACCTGGATTGGGATCGGCGCACTCTATGAAGTAGGCCCAGTCCGCAGCGTGCACACGATGGGTGGCGTTGGGAAAGACGATCTCACCCTTCTGCGTCGCCCATCCGACGTGGTCGAAGTGCAGGTGGGTGAAGAGCACGTCGGTGACGTCCTCGGGGTTCGCCCCCAGTTCGCGAAGGCTCTCCAGGAACTGGCCGCCGCGGTACTTCTCGCTGTTCACCGCGCCGACGCCGGCGTCGATCAGGATCGTGCGCTCACCGGTGCGCACCAGGAAGCCGCCGAGGGTGAAGTCGAGGTTGCCCCGCTCGTCGTGAAGTTCGGGGTGGCACGACCACGGGTCCGGATCGCCGGGTCGGTCGAGAAACTCGCGCGCCGGCTCCCAGCCCATTCCGTCGTAGACCGGCTCGACGGTCAGCCCTCCGATTCTCACGACACATCTTAGGCCGAACCGCACCAGTCGTTCGGCATCCATATGCGGGCTCTATGGTGAAAACGCCGCTCCGCGTCCAGATTCGGCTCAGGTAGTCGCGCCGAGGGCACTCACTGGGTCACGATGGACGGTCGGCCACCGACGGTATCCGTCGGAACTGCCGCACCGTCGATAGATAGGACCGATCATGAAGCCATACAACATGTTCATCGACGGCGCGGCCGCCGAACCGGCCACCGGCTCGTACTTCGAGAGCGAAAACCCCTACACCGGCGCGCCATGGGCGCGGGTGGCTCAGGGCGATGCCGCCGACGTCGACCGGGCGGTGAGAGCCGCGCACGACGCTTTCAGCGACGGGCCATGGCCGCAGCTGACCGCCAGCGAACGCGGCGCCCTGATGCGCCGACTCGGCGACGTCATCGCCGACAACGCTCGCCGCCTGGCCGAGATCGAGGTTCGAGACAACGGCAAGTTGTTCGCCGAGATGTACGGCCAGTTGACCTACCTGCCGCAGTGGTTCTACTACTTCGGCGGACTGGCCGACAAGATCGAGGGCACGGTGGTGCCGCTCGACAAGAAGGGCTATTTCGTCTACACCCAGAAGAAGCCCGTTGGCGTGGTCGCGATCATCACCCCATGGAACAGCCCGCTGATGCTTCTGGGCTGGAAGCTTGCGCCGGCCTTGGCCGCTGGGTGCACCGTGGTGATCAAGCCGTCGGAGTACACCTCGGCCTCCACGATCGAACTCGTCGAACTCCTGCACGAGGCCGGCCTCCCACGGGGAGTGGTCAACGTCGTCACCGGTTTCGGCAAGGACGTGGGCACGCCGCTCGTCGAGCATCCGTTGGTGCGCAAGATCAGCTTCACCGGTTCCGACGTGACCGGACGCGTGATCAACGAAGCGGCCGCGCGTGGCTTCAAGCACGTCGCCCTCGAACTGGGCGGCAAGTCACCCAACATCGTCTTCGCCGACGCCGACCTGGAGGCCGCCGCCAACGGTGTCGTCTCCGGCATCTTCGCCGCCACCGGCCAGACCTGTATCGCCGGGTCACGGCTGCTGGTGCAGCACAGCATCCATGACGAATTCGTAAGTACCCTAGTCGATCTGGCTCGCCCGGCGCGGATGGGCGACCCGATGAGCGACTCGACCGAAGTCGGTCCGATCACCACGCGTGCGCAATACGCGAAGGTACTCGACTACGTCGACATCGCACAGCGAGAAGGTGCAGCGGTCGCACTTGGCGGCGGCGCTGCCGATCGCCCCGAGTGCGGCCAGGGCTGGTTCGTCGAGCCAACGATCTTCACCGGCGTCGACAACGGGATGCGCATTGCTCAGGAGGAGGTGTTCGGACCGGTGCTTGCCGTGATTCCGTTCTCCGACGAGGACGCGGCCGTCGAGCTCGCCAACGACGTGCGCTTTGGGCTTGGCGCGGGAGTCTGGACCACCGACATCGGGCGGGCCTTCAGAATGGCCGATCGCATCACGTCGGGAACGGTGTGGGTGAACACCTATCGCGCCGTCAGTTACATGGCGCCCTTCGGCGGTTTCAAGGACTCCGGGCTGGGTCGCGAGAACGGCATCGGGGCCATCGAAGAGTATCTCGAGAACAAGACGGTGTGGATCAATACCGGTGCTGCCGTGGGGAACCCCTTCGTCATGCGCTGAGCTGCCCAACCCCTGCTCGGCTAATCGGCGGGGACGGCCGTCGTCGTCGTGCCGATAGTTGCGGCCAGCCCGGGCAGAACGTTGCTTGGCGTGAATCGACTCAACGTGATCGGATCGTGGCCGGCCACGAGATGGCTCACACCCTGATCGAGCATCGAGCGAATGGTCGCGTAGCAGAGGTACATGCCCGCGAGATCGGTGACGCCGGAGAACGGCATCTCGCGTTCGTACTGTTCGTACAGATGCATGGTGTCAGACGCCAGCAGCACCGTGCCCGCGTTGGTACGTACGGTCACCACGCTCATCCCTGGTGTATGACCGCCGAGTTCCAGCGCCTCGATGCCGGGCGCAACGTCGATCGAGCCGTCGAACAGTTCGAGCCGTCCACGCCGGCGTGCCGCCGCCAACGCGTCGAGCTCGTCTTGCTCGGTGTAGGCAGCGAACAACCGCTTCTGCGCCACTGACGAGGCCCAGAACTCCATCTCCCGGCGCGCCATCAGTAGCGTGGCGTCGCCGAACAGCCCGGCATTGCCGATGTGGTCGTAGTGAGCATGAGTCAGCACGACCGCATCGACGTCGCGCGCTTCGACTCCGATGCTGGCCAGGGCGTCGACTGGATGCTGGATCATGCTGCGCCCGCGCGCGATTGCGGCCCGTTCAGAGAATCCGGTGTCGATGACGACGGTGCGGTGCCGGTTGCGTGCCACCCAGAAGAAGTAGTCCATCGTCGCCGGGGCATCGGGCTCCCCGTAGAGATCGTAGTTCAGGAACAGTTCGCGTCGCGTAGTCTGCCTGGTGCCGTACTTGATGATCCAGACGGTGTAGTCGTCGTCGCGGTCGGAAGCCAACTCCTCTGCAGGCGGCATCGACATCGCCACGTACTCAGTCCGTGCCCGAACCACCCTGGTGCACCGCGACACTCGGCTCGAGCCCGTCGGCACCGACGACCTCGCGCCACGCCTCGAGTCCGGCTTGGAACGCGACGATGCCCGCCTCGGGCAGCGAGATCTCGATGGCCTCGAGGATCTCGGTCGCGCTCACACCGAGCTCGAGCGCAACGCGGATGTGACTCTGAATGTGCCCCTTGGACGCCCGCATCACCGTCAGGCTGACGATGAAGATCAGCTCCTTGGTCTTGCGGTCCAGGGTGCGCTGATTCAGGTAGGCAGCGCCCACCAATCCATTCGCCGCCTGCAGAACCGGAAAGTCGTGCTGTGCCATCACCTTGTGGTAGTCCAGCACATAGCCCCTCGTCGCGGCCATCTCGTCGATGTACTCCTGGGCTGCGGTCACATTGCCTCCTTGCGGGTTTCGGTGCCGTCGAACACGACCCCGTTCTCGTGCTGATAGAACTTGGCCACTTCCGTGTGGTCACGATCGCCGGCACCAAGGAAGGTGCCTGCCTTCTCGATCACGTCCAGCGCTGCATCCAAGACCGGGGTGTAGCTGCTATGCCCACGCTTGACCTCGTCGGCCGTCCGGAGGTCCTTGACCATCAGGTCGAATGCGAATCCCGACCCGTAGGTGCCGGTCAGGACGTGGGCCGGATACTTGACTTCGGTCGCCTGGTTGCGACCGGTGGAGCCGTTGAGCGTGTCGAGCATGGCGGCGGGTTCGATGCCGGCTTGGGCTGCGATGCAAAGGATTTCACCCGCCGCAGCCAGATTGCACGCCGACAGCCAGTTGTTGAGCACCTTGGCGCAGTGCCCGGCTCCGCTGGGTCCGAGCCTGAATATCTGGCTGCCCAAAGGGGTTACGTGCGGCTGGGCGCGGTCTAGTGCACCGTCGGCCCCGCCCATCATGATCGACAACGTGCCGTCGACGGCCTTGGCAACCCCGCCCGAGACTGGCGCGTCGACGAAGTCGAGGCCCAGATCCGCGGCGTGGTCCGCCAACGCCCGAGTGCTCGCCGGCCGCGATGATCCCATGTCGATGACCAGGGCGCCTTCGCTCAGCCGCCGGAAGAGACCGTCACCCCGACCTCCGGGTCCCAGCAGCACCGATTCCACGATCCCGCTGTGCGGAAGCATCAGGATGACGGTGTCGACGCTGGCCGGGATCTGATCCAACGACGTCATCGGTCCGGCCGGCGAGTCGGATACCGTCCGCGCGACGGCGGCGTCGTCGGAGTCATGGACCAGCGTCGGACGGGTCTCGGCGTAGCGCCGAGCCATCGGGGCGCCCATCCTGCCGAGGCCGACGAAGAGTGTCGTCGGGTCCGAGGTCAACCGGTCTGGCATGACACTCCTTCGGGTTTGTCGTGCAGTGCAGGGTCGCCGCGGCCGCAATGCGAGAGATAGAAGCGGCTGTTTGTAACTGTAGAGCGAAAGTGACGACTCTTTATACGCCCCGGCACGCACGTCTGTCATCCCCGGCCCGCTATCAACCCCTTGAGCTGCACCGACCCGGCTGAACCGATCGCCGACGAGCTCCTCGTCGGGGTGCGGTAGCGCCGTCTGCGCGGATCCTCAGCTCGTATTCATGGTCGTTGACGCCGGGTGCCGACGGGCTGTAGCCTGGCCGGACGCTAAATAGCCGCCCCTTCTTCGGCCCGAGAGAGAAGCAGTGCAGATCGAAGCCGCAGTACTCACCGTCATCGGCGCGCCACCGCCCTGGGGCGAGAGCCGGCCGATCGAATTCGCCGCCGTGGAACTCGACGCGCCCCGATACGGCGAGGTGCTGGTGCGGATCGAGACAGCCGGGGTGTGCCACTCCGACCTCTCGCGGGTATCGGGCGACCGGGTGTGCAACGTACCCACGGTTCTCGGACACGAGGCCTGCGGCATCATCGAACGACTCGGCGACGGTGTGGTGGACCTGTCCGTCGGACAGAAGGTCGTGATGACCTTCATGCCGCGCTGTGGCCAGTGCGAGTCCTGCACCCCACCCGGCTGGTCGCTGTGTAGCCGAGGCAGCAAGGCGAACGCCGACGGGATGCTGCTCGGCGGCGGCCGGCGACTGCACCGCAACGGCACCGACCTCGACCACCAGAGCGGCGTGTCGGCCTTCGCCACCCACGCCGTGATCGACCAGCACTCAATCATCGCGATTCCCAACGAGATTCCCTCCGACGTGGCTGCGCTCCTGGGATGCGCGGTGCTCACCGGGGGCGGCGCGATCCTCAACGCGGGCCGCCTACAACCCGGCGAGTCGGTCGCCGTCGTCGGGCTCGGCGGTGTCGGTCTGGCCGGCGCCCTGGTGGCATTGGGGTCCGGCGCCGATTCGGTGGTCGGCGTCGACACCGTTGCATCCAAGCTCGATATCGCCCGTGAGCTCGGATTGCACGAGGCCCTTACACCGCAGGAAGCGACCGCATCCGGCCGTAAGTTCGCGGTGGTCGTCGACTGCGTGGGCAGCGGCCCGGCGCTCGAAACAGCCATCTCGCTCACCGCTCCGGGCGGACGGACGGTCACCGTGGGACTGCCGCATCCCGACACCAGGATCACTATCGCGCCCACCGAGCTCGTCGTACAGGCGCGCTCCATCATCGGCTCCTACATGGGCTCCAACGTTCCCCGCGACGACATCGCGGGCTACGTCCTGATGTATCAGGAGGGCCGCTTGCCCATCGAGAAGCTCATTAGCGGCCACATCCGGCTTCACGAGCTCAACCAGGCCATGGACGACCTGCACCACGGCAGAACGCTCCGCCAGGTCATCACGTTCGCATGACAGTGCCATGACTGCGGAGCTACCCGCCGACGTCGCGACGGCACGCCTACCCGGCAGCGCCGAATTGCCCAGTTACCGCAAGTTGGCATTGCTTCTCACCGAACAGATTCAGGCCGGACGGTACGGACCCGACACCGCACTCCCGACCGACACCGAGTTGATGGAGGCCTACAGGCTCGGGCGTCAGACGGTACGGCGCGCGTTCCAGGAACTCGTCGCCGACGGACAGGTCTACCGTGTCCGAGGGCGAGGCACCTACCCGACCGAACGCCCCAAGACCGGCCGGGTCGTACGTTCGACGGGGTCAATCGAGCACCTGGAGGAGTGGACGGGAACCGAGATGGAGGTCATCACCGCGCTGCATCTGCGGCGCGATCCGGCCCATGCCGCAGACCTCGAATTGGACAGTCCTGTGGTGGCGCAGTTGCGGGTGCGCCGATGGGTAGACGACGCCCCATTCGCGGTGACCGACATCATCGTTCCCCCGGATATCGGTGAACGCCTGGTCAGCGAGGACAAAATCCCAACGGGCCGCGCACAGGGAACCGTCATCGCCGCTGTTGGCGCGTTGGAGGGTCCCGTCGCCAGCGCCGAGGAGACGGTTACAGCCATCATCCTGACCGATGAATGGGCCGCTGCCCTGCACACCGTCGCCGGTGGCGCGGCGTTGCGCGTGAAGCGCGTTTACCGCAACGCCGACGGACGGCCGCTGGAGATCTCCCACACCGTGCACGCATCCGATCGCTACGAGCACCGCTTGTCGATCCACCGAGCCCATCGACCATCGCGCTAGCGCGAATGCTTCAGCAGCGCAGCATCATTGGGGCCGGACTGACTGCGAGCCAGGCCGGTCAGCACCTCGACCGTGGCAGCGATCTCCTCATCGGTGCCGAAGATCTCGGCATACATCTCCGTGACACCA
The DNA here is from genome assembly GCF_003719305.1 of Mycolicibacterium stellerae. Classification (GTDB taxonomy): domain Bacteria; phylum Actinomycetota; class Actinomycetes; order Mycobacteriales; family Mycobacteriaceae; genus Mycobacterium; species Mycobacterium stellerae. The sequence continues at coordinate 142,351 of NZ_RARC01000013.1, read as the reverse complement.
GCCTCGCGCAATCCGTGCACACTCTCGGCGATCTGGGCGGCACTGCCGATCAACGCCACGTCACCAGCGACGGCGTGACCTTCGCGGTCCAACATGGCCCGATAGGACGGGAAGTTGTCGTAGACCTGGTATTCAACCGCCGCACGCTTGCGCGCGTCCTCGACGTCGTTGGTCACACAAACCGGCAAGCCGGCCACGATCGTCGGTGCCGGGCGGCCGGCTTCCGCGGCGGCGGTGGTGATGGTCGGCACGATGTGATCGGCGAGCGTGCGCGGTCCGGTCAACCAGGTGATCGTGCCGTCGGCGTGGGCGCCGGCCAGTCGCAGCATCGCTGGACCCATAGCCGCCAAGAAGACGGGCGGCGGCTGCACACCGGGCAGGACCAACGCTCGCGGCAGTGCCCCAGTCAGCTGTTCGCCGTGGAACGCGACCTGTTCCTGCTGCATCGCCGGTATCAGGATGTCCAGGTACTCGCTCATGAATTGGCGGGGGCGAGCGAAGGACATTCCCCACACTTGTTCGACGACGAATTGATGCGACGTGCCCAAGCCCAAGGTGAACCGCCCACCGGCCGCGGCCTGAGTCGACATCGCCTTGCCGGCGAGCGTCAACGGATGCGACGGGTATGCCGGGACGACTGCCGTGCCCACCCGCAGCGTCGAGGTGCGCGCCCCGACCAGTGCCGACACCGTGAGCGCATCCCACGACATTGCGTCGGGGATCCATGCGCCATCGAAGCCGGCGGCTTCACAGCCGACGATCAGGTCGACGTAGTCGGTCAAGGTCACTGTCGGCGAAAAGAAGCGGCTGATGCGCATGATCGCCTTTCTGGTCGAAGTGTAGCGACTAAGCCCTGCGGACGCGACGATTCAGGCCGTCGCAGAGCGGGACAGCCCCGGGAGCGTTCGACCGAGGCTACCTCCCCCCTGCCTCCGGCGCTGCTACCCCGGTGAAAACTCCGTTCCAGCCGAAATCGCCTGTCGCTCGGCATGAGCGACGTTGAAATAGCAAGTGGCCGCGGGTGAGGCGTCGCACTCTTCGAAAGCCAGGTGTGCGCCCGCGCACACTGAACTCGATTGTGCCCCGGGCCCTTACGGCTAGGGCGGTGTGATCCCAAGCTCAGGCGAACACCGCGCGCGAAAACGGCGTTTTACCACCCTCGACGGCCTAGCTACCGCCGGCGGCCTGGCATACGTTCGGTGCTGGAACCAGTCCATCGCTTGCGGGAAGGTGGGTGCGAGGTGAACGTCGACGACTCAGTGGCCGTCGTGACCGGTGGATCCTCCGGGCTCGGCTTGGCCACCGCACGCGGACTACTCGATCGCGGTGCGTCGGTGGTGATTCTCGACCTGCCGTCATCATCAGGTGACGTAGCGGCTGAACGACTCGGTACCCGCGCGCGGTTCTGCCCCGGAGATGTCACCGACACCGATTCGGTGAGCCGCGCATTGGACCTCGCCCAGTCTCTGGGCCCGCTGCGCATCGTCGTCAACTGTGCCGGTACGGGCGACGGTTTCAGGATCGTGTCCAAGGATGGCCCTTATCCGCTGGACAGCTTCAAACGCGTCGTCAACGTGAACCTGGTGGGGAGTTTCAACGTCCTGCGGCTGGGCGCCGAGCGGATCGCCAGCACCGAGCCCATCGGCGGCGAGCGTGGCGTCATCATCAACACCGCATCGATCTCGGCCTTCGACGGACAGATCGGTCAGGCCGCCTACTCGGCGTCCAAGGGCGGCGTGGTCGGTATGACCCTGCCGATAGCGCGCGACCTGGCGCGCGAGCTCATCCGGGTCGTCACGATCGCGCCAGGCCCATTCGAGACACCGATGCTCGGACTACTGCCCGAGCAGGTCGGAGCGGCATTGGGCGCACAGGTGCCCCATCCCGCGCGGTTGGGACATCCCGATGAGTACGCCGCATTGGCGGTGCACATCGTCGAGAATCCGATGCTCAACGGTGAAGTGATCCGCCTTGACGGAGCGATACGGCTGGCACCGCGATAGCACCGTCTCACAACGATTTTCGGCCCTCGAGGCCCAAACGCACGACGCACATCCGGGGCGGCCACCCCGCTGACAGTTTAGCGAGGAGATCCCATGACCGACTGGACCACCGCCGACATCCCGGATCAGACCGGACGTACCGCCGTGATCACGGGTGCGAACACCGGGCTGGGCTTCGAGACGGCGCGCGCGCTGGCGGCCAAGGGGGCACGCGTCGTGCTCGCAGTCCGCGACACCGCCAAGGGTGCGCACGCCGCCGCACGCATGACCGGCGACGTGATCGTCCAGCAACTGGACCTCACCTCGCTGGCGTCTATCCGCACCGCCACCGAGGAGCTCAAGGGCCGGTTGGACCGCATCGACCTGCTGATCAACAACGCCGGCGTCATGACGACCCCGAAGAGCACCACCGTCGATGGCTTCGACCTGCAGTTCGGCACCAACCACCTCGGCCACTTCGCCCTGACGGGGTTGCTGCTGGAGACGATGCTCGGCGTGCCGGGTTCGCGGGTCGTGACGGTCAGCAGCAACGGACACCGCACGGGCGCCGTCATCCAGTTCGACGACCTGCAGTGGGAGCGCAACTACAGCCGGATGGGCGCCTATCACCAGTCGAAACTCGCCAATCTGCTGTTCACCTACGAGCTGCAGCGCCGGTTGGCGCCGCGTGCCACGACGATCGCGGTGGCGTCGCACCCCGGCGCTTCGAGCACCGAGCTGGCCCGCAACATCCCGCGGGTAATCGAGCGTCCATTGATGGCGATCAGCCCGCTCATCTCCCAGAAGCCGGCAGCCGGCGCGCTGCCCTCGTTGCGCGCGGCCACCGACCCAGCCGTGCTCGGCGGCCAGTACTACGGACCCAACGGCATCGGCCAGGTGAAGGGTCATCCCGTCGTCGTCGCGTCCAGTGAGCAGTCATACGACCTGAACCTGCAGCGGCGCCTGTGGGATGTCTCCGAGGAGTTGACCAAAGTGGTCTTCCCCGTCAGCTGATGGCCGGAGGGAAACTTCATAGCGCGCAGCGTTTCGCACCCAGACAGGCCCGGTGCCGGGCTCTGTGTGAATGTTGCTCATCGGTGTCCTGTTGAGCTGCAGCTGATTTCGTCGATGAACTCAAAACCCGCATTCACAGCAGCGGCCCGGCTAGTCCGCCCCGTTACCAGACGATTCTGATATGCAGATTCGCCCGCTCGCCCAGGCCGATCCGGATAGACCCGCGGTAATACTGCATCCGTCAGCGACGACCGTGAGCTTCGGCGAGCTCGAGACGCGGGCCAACCAGTTGGCCCACTACTTGCGCCACGCCGGTCTAGGTGAGGGCGATGCGGTCGCGGTCGTCATGGAGAACAACGCACACTTCCATGCCGTCATGTGGGCAGCGCGGCGCTGCGGCCTGTACTACGTGTTGATCAACACCCATCTGACCGCGCCGGAGGCGGCATACATCCTGGCCGACAGTGGGGCCAAAGCGATCATCGGCTCTTCGGCAACACGCCCGATATGTGAAAGCCTGGCCGATCACCAACCTGGCGGACTGCCGGCACTTCGAATCATCGCCGACGACGAGCTGCACGGCTGGCACACCTACCCGCGGTGTGTGGCCGATCAGCCGGGCACCGCAATCCCCGACGAGCGTGAAGGCGATCTGCTGCAGTATTCGTCGGGCACCACGGGCCGACCCAAGGGAATCCGGCGCCCGCTGCCGGCTCTAACGCCCGCCGAGGCGCCAAACCCGTTGGCGCCGTTGCTGGGGGCCGTGGGAATCACCGGTGACGCCACCTATTTGAGCCCGGCACCGCTGTATCACACCGCGCCGGCGATGTGGTCGCTGGCAGCACAGGCGCTCGGCGCCACCACCGTAATCATGGAGAAGTTCGATCCCGAGCAGGCGCTGGCGGCGATCCAACACCACCGCGTCACCCACGGCCAGTTCGTGCCGGCCATGTTCGTGCGGATGCTCAAACTGCCTGCACACGTGCGCAATTCCTACGACGTCTCCACCTTGCAGCGCGTCGTGCACGCCGCAGCATCATGCCCCGTGGAGATCAAGAAGCAGATGATCGACTGGTGGGGCCCGATCGTCGATGAGTACTACTCCTCCTCGGAGGGGGCAGGCATTACGTTTATCGGCGCACGCGATTGGCTCACCCATCCCGGCTCGGTCGGCAAGGCCATGCTGGGCACCGCCCACATCCTCGGCAAGGACGGCCAGGAGCTGCCCGCCGGCGAGCCCGGCCACATCTATTTCGACGGCGGCTTTCCCTTCGAATACCTCAACGACGCCGAAAAGACCGCCGCCGCACAAAACAGCCACGGCTGGACAACAGTCGGTGACATCGGCTACCTCGATGAGGAGGGCTACCTCTTCCTCACCGACCGGCGCCATCACATGATCATCTCCGGCGGGGTGAACATCTATCCGCAGGAAGCCGAAAACCTCTTGGTCACCCATCCGAAGGTGCTCGACGCGGCGGTCTTCGGCATCCCCGACGACGAGATGGGGCAGTCGGTCAAGGCCGCAGTGCAGACCGTCGCCGCAATTGATGCGACCGATGAGTTCGCCGTCGAGCTGCTGAGATGGCTACGGGATCAGCTGGCGCACTACAAATGTCCACGATCAATCGCTTTCGAGGCCCAGCTGCCACGCACCGACACCGGAAAACTCAACAAACAACCACTCATCGACAAATACGCCAACCAGACTTGACCAACCCATGCCCGCGAAAACTGTGACCGGTCCGGAATGAAACACCACCTCTACCGGGACTCCATCGGCGCGCCGGTGCTCGACGGCCTCCGCTGACCGGGTCCGGCGGCTAGGCGATTACCCACTCGAAGGCGGCGGCGCGTGAACGTGCCCCCTGGGCCGCCTTGGACCGCGACGCTTCGTCCAGCTCGTGCAGCAGGTCCTCTGACAGCCGAACGAAACTCGCGAAGCTGGCCGGGTCTAGGTAGTCCGGCCGGGTGGCGAACAGGATGTCCTCGGTGGCGGTGTTGCCGCTGGCGCCGGGCGCGAAGGGGCAGCCGCCGAGCCCGCCGAGCGCACCGTCGACCACGGCGGCACCCGCCGCGACCGCTGCCAGCGTGTTGGCCACCCCCATGCCCCAGGTGTCGTGGCCGTGGAAGGCGACCCGCCGCTGTGGGGCTGCCGCCCGCGCTCGCCCTACGAGGTCGGACACCTGGGTGGGGATGGCTTGTCCGAGCGTGTCGCATACCACTGTGTCGTGGCAGCCGTCGGTGCGGTCGTCGGTGACGATGTCGAGCACCCGCTGTGGCGCCACGACGCCGTCGAAGGGACAGCTGAAGGCGGTGGCGATGCACAACTGGATGCGACCGTTCACCGAGGCCGCGATGTCGACGGCAGTTGGCATCGCGGCCAGGCTCGCGCCGGTGGATCGGCCGACGTTGGCCTGATTGTGGGCATCCGAGGCCGACAGGCAGTACTGGAAGTTGCGTGCCCCTGCCGCGGCGGCCCGTTCCACATGGCGGGGCGTGGCCACCCAAATCCAGCAGCGCGACAACTCCTGCGGGGTCAGCTCCCCGATCACCTCGACGGTGTTGGCCATCGTCGGGACCAGATCTGGGCGGGCCATCGACCCGATCTCGAGTTCGGGGACACCCAGCTCGAGCAGAGCCCGGACGAGGTCGACCTTGTGTGCCGTGGGCAGCAGCTTGCCCGTGAGTTGCAGCCCGTCGCGCAGGGTGACGTCGCGCAGCAGCACCCTTGCGATCGGAGCGGTCATCGGACGACTCCGTCGAGGAAGCGGGCGCGGATCTCGTCGGTGTGCTCACCCAGATCGGGTCCGATCGACCGGACCGGTAGTGACGCGTCGCCGATCACCGGCACCACACCGGGGAAACCCACTTGCTTGGGTTCGAGGTTTCCGGTGTCGACGGCGAACGACTGGATCATGTTGCGCGCCGCGTACTGCTCGTCGACGGCGATGTCTGCGGCCGTCAGGATCGGCCCGGCGGGGACCTGCACGTCGTCGAGTATCTTCAGCGCCTCCTCGCGCTCGTGTTGGGCAGCCCAGGCGCCGATGGCGTCGTCGAGTTCGTCGCGACGGATCCACCGGCCCTCGTTGGTGGATAGTGCGGGATCGGCGGCTAGTTCCGGCCGTCCGATCGCATGCATATAGCGCTGAAAGATGGCGTCGCTGTTACCGGCGACCACGATGGACTTTCCGTCGCTACAGGTATAGGCATTGGACGGGGCGATTCCCTCCATCCGCCCGCCCACCCGTGTCCGCTGCACGCCGTAGGCGAGGTAGTCGGGCACCAACGATTCCATCACCGAGAAGATCGATTCGTTGAGTGCGACGTCGATGATCCTGTCGGACAACGGAATCGGGTTTTCAGGGTCGCGGTGCCGGGCGAGCAGAGCCATCACCGTGCCGAATCCGGCGTACAGACCGGCAATGGAGTCGCCGATGGACACCCCGGTGCGCACCGGAGGACGATCCGGATCGCCGACCAGTTCGCGCAATCCGCCGAATGCTTCGGCCACTGCGGCGAATCCGGGGCGCTGCGACATCGGCCCGGTTTGGCCGAATGCCGAGATGCGAGTGATCACCAGGTTCGGATTGGCGGCATCGAGCACCTCGGGTCCGAGGCCCCATTTCTCCAGCGTGCCCGGTCGGAAGTTCTCCAGGACCACGTCACAGTGGGCTGCCAGCGCGAGCACGTCGGCCCGACCGCCCTCGGTGCGCAGATCCAACACGATGGACTTCTTATTGCGGTTGATGGTGCGGAACAGCATGGAGGTGGTGCCTGCATAGAGGCGCCAGTTGCGGAGTTCGTCACCGGTGTGCGGGCGTTCGACCTTGATCACCTCGGCACCGAAGTCGGCCAGCAGCCGGCCTGCGGTGGGTGCGGCGATGTAGTTGCCGAGTTCGAGTACGCGGATGTCGGACAGTGGTAGGGGTCGAGACATTTGGACCTCCGTTTCGAGGACTGGCGGGCACGGCAGCACCCCGCCTCGGGGTGGGGCGTCACTGACGGGTCGCAGTGCCGACGGCCGTGATCAGCCAAGGATTCAGCGGCGCAGCGTGTCTGAGGGGTACTCCCCGAATCTGTCCTTGTACTGCTGGGCAAACCGGCCCAGATGGTAGAAACCCCACCGGGTGGCGACCTCGGTGACGCTCTGGTCACCGCCTCGGCGGGAGACGAGCTCGTCATGTACGTGTTCGAGTCGCACTTTGCGGACGTAGGCCATGGGCGACATCCCGAAGCAACGCTGAAACGAGGCATGCAGGGTACGCACGCTCATGTTTCCGGCGCGGGCCAGTTCGGTGGGTGTCAGCGGCTCGTCGGCGTTCATCTCGATGAAGTCGACGACGGGACGCAACCGCCCCAACTTGACCAGTCCGGGTTCGGCGAGCATGTCATCGCGGTAGGGGTGCCTTCCGGCGGCGAGCAGTTGGCTCATGATGAATGACTCGAATTGGTCGCGCGCGACCGGCATTTCGGCGATGCCGCCCGGACGGTCGAGCTCGTGTACGAAGAACTCGACGGAGGCAAGCAGGCTCGCGCCGGCGGGAGTGGAGAGATCTAGCCCGAACTCGAAGTCGATGGCAGTGTTCACCGGCTGCCCGAGCAGATCGGTCAGGTGAGTTTCCAAGCTCTTGCGCGGCACCTTGAGGATGATTTGCTCGGCGTCGGGCTCCCAGCTGACGATGTTGGTTTGCTCGGGGTGAAGGATCAGGCCGCTGCGGCGAGCCTCGGTGCTGGCCCGCTGCCCGTCGCTGCGCTCGGCATGCGTAGCCCCGTTGATCGTCAGGTTGACGTGATAGCAGTCCTCGGTCGGCGGCATGGACAACGTGGCATTGGCGCCATAGGTCAAGAACCCCGCCGTGAACAGGCGCTGCTCCACAGCATTGAGCGTCATGTCGAGGCGGCCGGGCTGGTCGGCGCGCAAATCATGGTCGAGGTACACCTCGGTCACCGCCTGGCGAGCCTCGTCGAGGCTGTGCGTCTGCAGCACGGGGTGCCCGTCGAGAGGTCGCTTGACGTCGTGACTCACCGATTCGCTCCTTCTCCCCATCATGACCTACCCGGCTGGCCGCCGCGGTTTCGACGGCCAGGCGCCAGGGGTCAGTGGCGAAGTCCGGCCTGCCTGAGCAGCGGCATCACGGCATCACCGAAGTACTTCATCTCCTCGTTGTAGTCGATCATCCCCATGATGATCCCGTCCATCCCCGCCTCGTTGAGTTTGCCGATCTCCTCGACGCACTGCTCGGGCGTGCCGACGATGGGGTAGCCGCCCCACCCGGCGATGAACCGCTCCTGGAATTCTTTGGCATGATCGAACGACTGACTTGCCCCGGACATCGCCATCTTGATGACGTTGCCCGCCGCGCCCCAGTCGCCGTCGTCGACGACCCGTTGGAAGTCGGCCTTGGCTTCCTTCTCGGTGTCGCGGCACACGACCAACCCATAGGTCATCGGGCTGATCGTCCGGTGGTAGTCAGTGCGGGCCTTCTCGACGATCGCCGACGTGTAGGCCCTCATGTTCTCGAGGGTGTCCAATGAGGCGAAGTTGAAGTCAACGTTACGGGCGGAGAACTCGATGCCGCTCTTGGAATTGCCGGCGTTGATCAGAGCCGGCCGCGGCGCTTGGTGCGGCTTGGGGTAGGACTCCACGTCGTCACCGTCGAAGTACTTGCCGTGGAAGCTGAACGCACCCGGCTTGGTCCACAGATCATTGGTGTAGTCGATCCACTCCTGCCCGAAGGCGTAGCGGTCGTCGTGCTGGCGTTGCGAACCGCCGAACATCGCCATCTCCGGTTCCACCCAGCCCATGACCAGGTTGAGACCGAAACGGCCACCGGAGATCCGGTCGATCGTGGTGGCGGCCTTGGCCGCCACGATGGGATGCACCGTCGGCAGATGCGACGTCGCGAAGATCGCGATCTGCTCGGTGGCCTGAGCCAGTCCCGCTGCCCACGAATAGGTTTCGAAGCAGTTGCCGTTGAAGTTGGTGGTTCCGCCGAAGCCCTTCCAGCGCGCCACCGGCACCAGCGCCTCGAAGCCGAGGGCGTCGGCGCGCTGCGCGATCTCCACGGTGTGCTTCCAGCTCACCTCGTAGGTGGTGGGCGCGTGCGACATGATCAGCCCGTAGGAGCAGTTGGTGCCGAAGAGGCCCAGCTTCATCTTCTGGTCGTTGAACATCGGGTTGGTCTCCCTGCGGTCGACCAGGGGGACTGTCTCCTCGACGGGACGGGGTTCGGTCGGGGCGAAATCGATCGTGGTCATGAATATTCCTGTCGTTCAGCCGAGTTTGAAGGGATCACGGGTCGCGCCGGTCAGTTCGACCCACACGGACTTGTTCTCGGTGTATTCGTTGATTGCCTCGAGGCCGTTCTCCCGGCCCAGGCCACTGTCGCCGAAGCCGCCGAAGGGAACGTTGGGCGCCAGCACTCGATAGGCGTTGATCCACACGGTGCCGGCGCGCAGCTTTGCGGCCACCCGATGCGCGAGATGGACGTTGCTGGTCCACACCGCACCGGCGAGCCCGAACGGGGTGTCGTTGGCGAGGGCCAGCGCTTCCTCCTCGGTGCGGAACTTGTAGGCGGCCAACACCGGACCGAACACCTCTTCTCGCACGACGGTCATGTCGGGGGTGACGTCGGTGAACACGGTGGGCTGAACGAACAGTCCGCCTTGCTCGGTGCTGGGGCCACCGCCAGCGGCGACCGTCGCACCCTCTGCCACCGCGGTCTTCAGATAGCCGAGGACCTTCTCATACTGGGGGCGGTTCGCTACGGGCCCCATCTCGGTGTCGGCGTCGTTGGGGTCGCCGAGTTTGATGGCGCGGGCGCGTTCGGCGACCAGTTGAATCAGCCCGTCGTGGACGTCTTCGTGGACGATCAACCGGGACCCCGCCATGCAGGTCTGCCCGGTGGCGGCGAACACGCCGGCTATCAAGCCGTTGGCCGCCGCGGAGAGATCGGCGTCGGGGAAGACAATTTGCGGAGACTTCCCGCCGAGTTCCAAGGTGACCTTGTTCAGGTTCTCCGCTGCAGCCTTGGCCACGGCCCGTCCGGTCGTGGTGGAGCCGGTGAAGGCGACCTTGTCGACACCGCGGTGACGCGCTAGGTGTTCGCCGACTTCGCGGCTCGCGCCGCACACCACGTTGACCACACCGGGTGGGAAGCCGGCTTCGTCGACCAGTTCGGCGAACGCCAGGGTGGCTGCCGGAGAGTGCTCGGATGGCTTGATCACGAACGTGCAACCCGCGGCGAGGCCGACGGCGAGCTTGAAGGTCAGCAGGAGCAGCGGCGAATTCCACGGCGTGATCGCGGCGACCACACCAACCGGCTCACGGCGGGTGTAGACGAAGAAGTTCGGCTTGTCCGAGGGGATGGTGCGCCCCTCGAGCTTGTCGGCCAGCCCGGCGTAGTAGTAGTACCACTGCGGTAGGTAGTTCAGCTGTCCGATCATCTCGCGGTACAACTTGCCCGAGTCGGCAACCTCCAAGCGCGCCAACCGTTCTGCGTTGGCCGCAACCAGATCGCCCAGCCGGCGCAGCAACCGCGACCGCTCGAAGCCGGTCGCCTCACCCCACGGGCCCTGCAAGGCGGAGCGCGCCGCGTCGACGGCGAGATCGACGTCGTCGCTCGAACCGTCGGGCACTCGCGCCCACGCTCGGCCCAGGTACGGATTCTCGGTGTCGAACGTCTTTCCCGAACGAGCAGAGACGAATTCGCCGCCGATGAACATCTTGAACTCTTCGAGGCCCGGTTCGACGTCGGGCCGGGCGGTCGCGGGTGCAGCTGTCATAGTCGACTTCCCATGGTTCGTGTGTCGCAGGTCACCATGATCCGAAGATAGGACCGCCTCAGCCCCGTCGATAGCCGGTCAGTGCAGCGCATTGTCCGTTCCGTGCAGCGGCGCGACCGATTTTCACTTTGCGGATGATCGCTTGCCGTCTCGGGATAGTGAGCGCGGTCACAAACTGCCTACGGTCGGTGCGCGGAGACCGCCGACCGTAGGCACCTCAGGAGACGACGATGCAGGTTTCACACGTCACCCCCCAGCTCATGCGGACTGTGCTCGGGCACTTCTGCTCGGGCATCACCGTCATCACGACGATGAGCGACGGCGGCCCCATCGGCTTCACCTGCCAGTCATTTGGCTCGCTGTCTCTCGATCCTCCCCTGGTGATGTTCAGCCCGGGGCGCTCCTCGACGACCTGGCCGAGGATCCGTGACGTCGGCACCTTCGCGATCAACGTCCTCGCCGCTCACCACGACGGGCTCAGTAACGGCTTCGCTGTCTCGGGCGCCGACAAGTTCGCCGGTGTCAAGTGGTCACCCGGGTCGCTCGGGGCGCCGATCCTCGACGACGTGGTCGCGTGGGCCGAGTGCCGACTGTGGGCCGAATACGACGGGGGCGACCACACCATCGTGGCAGCCGAAGTACTCGACCTGCAGGCCAACTCGCAGGACCGACCACTCCTGTACTTCCGAGGCGCCTACCACCTTCCGCACCCGCACGACAACAACCACACCGGCCGACAGTGAGGGACCGCATGCCCACGACCTCTGCACCCGCCGACGCGTTGAGCCGACTCAGCGAAGCACTGACCGCGATCGCACACGGCGGCATGGTCCTCGTGGCCGACGACGCCGACCGCGAGAACGAGGGCGACCTGGTCATGGCTGCCGAATATGTCGACACCGATGACATGGTCTTCCTGCTTCGGCACGGCAGCGGCCTGGTCTGCACCCCGATGAGCGACGCGATCGCCGATGACCTCGGCTTGGACCTGATGGTCGCCACCAACACGGACAACCAGCAGACCGCCTTCACCGTCACCGTGGACGCCGTCTGCACTGGCACCGGAATCTCTGCGGCTGATCGAGCGGCCACTGTGCGTGCGCTGGCCGACAAGTCCACTGTGCCAGCCGATTTGCGCCGGCCCGGTCACGTGTTCCCGTTGCGGGCGCGCGCCGCGGGGGTTCTCGAACGCGCCGGACACACCGAGGCGTCGGTGGATCTGATGCGGCTGGCCGGGTGCCGCCAGGTCGCCGTCATCACCGAACTGGTGGCCGATGACGGCATTCCGATGTCTGGACCGGTCCTGACCGCGTTCGCCGCCGCCCACCAGATCCCGATGATCTCGGTCGCCGAGCTCGTCGAACACCGCCGACGCGTCGAGACCGGCGCGGTCCTTGGTGCCTCCGCGGCCATCCCCACCGATCACGGACTGTTCATCGCGCAGACCTACACCGCCGGCGACGGCGTCGACCATCTGGTGTTGTGCCATGGCGATGTTCGCAGCGCCTCGGCCACCGACGCCGGGGTCCTGGTTCGCGTCCACAGCGAGTGCCTCACCGGAGACGTCATCGGCTCCCGTCGCTGCGACTGCGGAAGCCAACTCGACGCCGCGCTCGCCGCGATCGCCGCCGAGGGCGCTGGCGTGCTGATCTACCTTCGCGGACAGGAGGGCCGGGGAATCGGCTTGGCGCACAAACTTGCCGCCTACACACTGCAGGAAACCGGCCACGACACCGTCGACGCCAACATTGCACTCGGCCTTCCGATTGACAGTCGCGACTACGACGTAAGTGCCGCCGTCCTACGGAAACTCGAGATCGACCGCATCCGCCTCATCACCAACAATCCTCGGAAGCTTCAGGCGCTCAACGCCAATGGCATCTCGATCACCGAGCGGATTTCCACCCCGCCGATTGCGAACGACGACAACATCACCTATCTGCGGACCAAGCGTGACCGCTTGGGCCACCTGCTCGATCTTCCCGTTGCCCTGCCCTGAAGACGTCCCCGGAAGGAACCGACCGTGATGGCCGACAACCTCACCTTCAAGATCCTGCGCGCTCACCTCACCGCAGGTGAATTGATCCCCGGTGCCGACATCTGCGTGCGCCCCGACCAGATCCTGCTCGAGGACGCCACCGGGACGATGGCCGCGATGCAGTTCGAGCAACTCGGGGCCGACTCGATCGAGGTTCCGCTGGCAGTCATGTACGTAGATCACAACGTGTTGCAGATCGACGACAAGAACATGCAGGACCATCGGTATCTGACCACCTTCTGTCAACGCTATGGCCTGCGCTATTCACCGGCTGGACATGGGATCTCGCACTACATTCACTTGGAGCGCTTCACCAGGCCCGGTGAATTGCTCCTCGGTGCCGACTCGCATACCTCGACGGCGGGGGCAGCCGCGATGTTCGCCACCGGTGCCGGTGGGCTCGAGGTCGCCGTGGCCATGGCTGGCCGCGGCTTCACCTTTCCCTGTCCTCGGGTCATCGGTGTCGAACTCCTCGGCGCGCTGCGTGACGCGGTCGAACCCAAGGATGTCGTCCTAGAGCTGTTGCGGCGCTATGACGTTCGCGGTGGACGCGGCGCGGTATTCGAGTTCTACGGCGCTGGCGTGGCCACGATCTCCACGTCGGGACGAGCGACCATCGCCAACATGATCATCGAAACCGGTGCCACCACGGCGGTCTTTCCCTCCGACGCCGAGACGGCGCGCTGGCTCGCCGAACAGGGACGCGATGGCGACTTCCGTGCGATGTGTGCGGACTCGGGCGCGACCTACGATGAGGAGATTCGGATCGACCTGACCGACCTGCGCCCCCTCGTGGCCGTGCCGCACTCTCCCGGCAACGTGATCGCCGTCGACGAACTGCCCGACACGCCGGTCACGCAGGTGTGCGTGGGTTCGTCGGTGAACAGCTCGTATGAGGACCTCGCGACGGTGGCTGCGGCTCTGCGCGGGCGCACCGTGCATCCACGGGTCTCGCTCACGGTGACCCCCGGGTCGCGCCAAATCCTCAACACCATCATCGAATCCGGTGTCTACCAGGATCTGCTGCAGGCCGGTGCCCGCATGCTCGAACCCATCTGCGGCCCCTGCGTCGGTATCGGTCAGGCTCCGCTGCAGGGAGCGGCATCGCTGCGCACGTTCAACCGCAACTTTCCCGGCCGAAGTGGAACCGCCGAAGATCAGGTCTATCTGTGTAGCCCGTCGACCGCGGCGGCCAGCGCTCTCACCGGACGAATCACCGACCCCACGGCGCGCGGGTCAATCACGCTTCGCCCCGCCGCCGCGCCGGACGTCTCGATTCACGACCACCACATCACCGTCCCGCTGCCCGCCCGCGAGCGGGCCTCGGTGATCGTCGAGCGCGGGCCGAACCTCGTCGCACCAGCCCCACCGACACCGGTCCCGGACGGCCTCACCGCGCGCGTGCTGATCGACGTCGGCGACGACGTCTCCACCGGCGACATGGCGCCCGACGGCGCGATCGCGATGTCCGTGTGGTCCAACATCGCCATCTGCGCCCGATATATGTTCCAGCGCTTCGACGCCGAATTCCACGACCGGGCACGTCGATGGGGCGGCGGCATCATCGTCGGCGGACACAACTACGGCCAGGGGTCATCGCGCGAGCATGCCGCCTTGATACCAGCACATCTCGGAGTGAAGCTCATCGCCGCCCGCAGTTATGCCCGCATCCATCGGCGCAACCTGATAGCCGTGGGCATTGTGCCGCTCGTCCTGCCTGACGACACCCCGCAGATCGACGTGGGTCAGGAGTGGACCGTCACAGGGTTGCGGCAGGCCCTGAGTGACGGACGCGAGGAGTTGTCGGTCGTCACCGGCGATCGGACACAATTCTCGGTCACCATCGATTTGACTGCCGGAGAACGCGAGACCCTGCTCGCCGGTGGGCTTCTCGCGCAGGTCGGGAACTACGATCCAGCCATCGCGAGCAGGGGGGTCCCCGCGTGAGCGCGAACCGCGCCGCCGGCGGGCTCGACGTCTCCGCCGATCACCTCTACCGTCAGCGGCTGTGGTCATTCCTGGAGGGCAATCAGGGACGACTCCCCGCCCTGGCCGACGCGCGCTCACAGACATTCGACCCCGAAGCGGTCCTGGCCCGGCGCCGCGCTCAAACACTGCTCTACGACGCTGGATACGTCGGCATCACCTGGCCGTGGCGTTACGGCGGTCGCAATGGCTCGCCGGCACAGCAGGCGATCGTCACCGAGGAACTGGCGGCCGCTTCCCTGGCGCATCTCCTCGACACCCCGGCTCTACGGGTCTGCGGGCCGCTGATCGTGGCCTACGGAACCGACGACGTCAAGGCGCGCTACCTGCGACGACTGCTGCGCGGCGATGACCTGTGGTGTTCATTGACTGACCAACGGGGTGCTGCTGGTGACCTCGTCGGCCAAGACCTGGCAGCCGAGTGCTGGGACGACGGGACCTGGCACGTCGCCGGCCGGATCCTCTGCACCGCCCACGCTCTGCACGCCGATAACGGGCTGCTCGCGGCGCAGCTCACACCACCGCGAGGGGTGCGCCCGCGGCGCGCGCACTTCATCGTCGCGATGGGAAGCCCTGGCATCACGGTATCTGCGCTTCACCCGGGCGCCGGCGGCGCGCAGTGCGCCCAGGTGATCTTCGACGACGTGGCGATCAACGATCGGCAGCGACTTGTCGTGGTCACCCGGGGTGATGGAGCACCTGCCACCTGACCCCCGGGATCACCGCTATGAGGTCACCCCCCTTCGGTGGTGGTTGCCTCGATCTTCACCGCTTCGACGGCGCCAGCTCGAGCACCTTTTGGTGGCGATCTCATCCCGGTTGGCGACCAGAACTTCGTTGTACATGGCTGGCCTTCACTGGCGCCGCGACGATTGGGGCACCACGACGATTGGTGACATCGCCGATTGCGCGCCGACACCTCAGCCGGCGCCGACCCTGCCCATCGTCGGTACCCATTCCACGACCGACAATTCGTCCACCAAGTCTTCCCGGAGGAAGGGATCGTCGTCGAACCAGTTCCGAACCGATTCACGGTCAGGAGCCTCGACGACCGCCATTGCCCCCGTCCCGTCCGGGTAGGGGCCGCCGACTAGGAGTCGCTCCTGCTCGAGCAGCCCGCGAAGCCACTCGCGGTGAGCTGCCCGGTGGTCGTCGCGACCGGGCGCGCTCGCTGAGGAGAAGCTGTACTGAACGATGAAGAGCGCCATGGTCTGTTCCGCCATTTCTGAGCTGAAGAATTCGATTCCCGTTGCACCAGTGGATCTTTGGCGCGCATGTCGGCGTGTACCGCCGTCAGTGACCTCGTGCGATCCACTCTTCGAGGTATGGGGACTCGGCGCCGATCGTGGTGCCCTCGCCGTGGCCGGTGTTGACGCGGGTGTTCGTCGGCAGCGAGAACAACCGGTCCCGGATGGAACCGATGATGGTGGGAAAGTCCGAGTACGAGCGTCCGGTCGCGCCGGGGCCACCGGCGAACAGGGTGTCACCGCTGAACAGCTGGCCCGCTTCTGGAACGTAGAAGCACGTCGATCCGTGTGAATGCCCGGGAGTGTGGATGACCTCGACTTCCGTGCCGGCCACGCCGATCCTCGGGTGGCTCTCGACAGACCAGAACGAGGCCTCCGGATGCGTCGCCTTCCACAAGACGGCGTCGGCCGGGTGCAGCAGTACCGGCGCGCACAGTTCGACGCCGAGTTCGGGTGCCACTGTGATGTGGTCATTGTGCCCGTGGGTACAGAGCACCGCTACCACGTTGCGATCGCCCACCGCGTCGATGATCGCTGCCGTCTCGTGGGCGGCGTCGACGACGACGACCTCCTGATCGTCGCCGACGATCCACACGTTGTTCGACACCTCCCACGTCTGGCCATCGATGCTGAATTCGCCGGTGGTGACTACCTTTTCCGTCCGAAACGAGCCGTTCACAGCACCACTACCGAACGCAGCACGCGACCGTCGTGCATCGCAGTGAAGGCCTTCTCCACGTCGTCGATCGAGATCCGCTCGGAGACGAACTTCTCTAGTGGCAGGCGGCCTTGACGGTACAAGTCCACCAGGGCCGGGAAGTCGCGGTCGGGTAGGCAGTCGCCATACCACGACGACTTGAGCGATCCGCCCCGAGAGAAGATGTCGATCAAGGGCAGCTCAATGGTCATCTCCGGCGTCGGCACTCCGACCAGCACCACGGTGCCGGCCAAATCACGGGCGTAGAAGGCCTGCTTCCATGTCTCGGGCCGGCCGACCGCGTCGATCACGACGTCGGCGCCAAAGCCGCCGGTCAGCTCGCGCACCGCCTCCACCACGTCGAGCTGAGTTGCATCCACGGTATGGGTGGCACCGAGATCGGTGGCCCACTGCAGCTTCTTCTCGTCGCGATCGACCGCGATGATCGTCGACGCACCAGCGAGCCGGGCGCCCGCGATCGCGGCATCCCCGACGCCGCCACACCCGATGACCGCGACCGAATCGCCGCGTCCCACCGCTGCGGTGTTCATCGCCGCACCCAACCCGGCCATGACGCCGCATCCCAGCAGACCCACCACGGCAGGGTCGGACTCGGGATCCACCTTGGTGCATTGACCCTCGTGCACGAGGGTCTTGTCGGCGAACGCGCCGATCCCGAGGGCTGGTGTCAGTTCCGTGCCGTCGGTCAGCGTCATCTTCTTCGATGCGTTGTGAGTGTCGAAGCAGTAAATCGGCTTTCCCTTCTTGCACGCTCGGCACTGCCCGCACACCGCACGCCAGTTCAAGACGACGAAGTCGCCGACGTTCACCAGCGTGACCGCTTGACCGACGGACTCGACGGTGCCAGCGGCCTCGTGGCCAAGCAAGAAGGGGAAGTCGTCGTTGATGCCGCCCTCGCGGTAGTGCAGATCGGTGTGGCACACACCGCATGCCGCGATCGCCACGACGACGTCGTGCGGTCCCGGATCCGGAATGACGACCTGTTCCCGTGACACGGGCTGGCCGACGCCTTTGGCGACCACACCGTGAACTGTTTGACTCATGGGTTTCCCTTCCTCTTTCCGTGTGCGGCGGGCATATCGCAGGTGGGCACGGGCCGGCACACGCCGACGCTGGGCCAGGTCCCGACGGGGTCGCGCGTCCCGCGAGTGGCCTGCACCACCGAATCACGCTTGGCAGCAGTCAATTTCGCGGAACACGGGCCGCGGTCGCTCGCGGTGTCACGGGCAGCCCGCTCACGTGTCAGAGGCGGCACGCAACGTCGACGGCGCCCTCGACAGTATTGGCGCAGGCAAACGAACTGTCAACAGATATTCGAAATATGACATTAGTTTCGAACGCGGGGCCCGCCCCCCGCGCGACGTGCTGGGGCATGCTGCCGCGCCTACTGGCGGATCACCGAGTCGGTATCACCCGCCCACCCGGTGTTCGGCGCAGACATACTTAGGTTCGAGGGTGTGCGCCGGCGACGAGCTGTCGCGAGATTGCGCGCGCCACGGTGAGCAGGGCTGCGCGAAGTTCGCCGGCGGCAACCTCGTGCGCCCAAGTGATCACCGACAGAGCGGCGACGACTTCGCCCCCAGCCGCCCGGATTGGGGCCGCCACCGAGCTCATCGTGTCCAGGAACTCGTTCGTGAAGGTTCTGTGTACCACAGCCAAGTTATCTCGTCGTATGACCGCCAGTGCCGCCCGCAGTTCCCTTGCGGGCAACGGGGTTCGCTCTGGCTCAAGGACCAACGTGCGCGCCAGAATCTCCTCCTGCAAGTCTCGCGGAGCGTGAGCCAACAGGACGCGTCCGACCCCGGTTGAGTGCAACGGCATCGAACCCCCGACGTGGTAAAGCACCGCGCCGGAGCCGCGGGCAGATAGCCGCTCCACCATCACGGCCCGATCCCCTTCGCGGACGGCAAGCATGACGTGTTGTCGCGTCACGGCGTGCAGATCCTCCATGTACGGCATGGCGATCGTCCGCAGCTCGTATACGCGGGGGGCCAATGCTGCCAGCTCGAGAAGGCGCAAGCCCAGCACGTAACGGCCGTCATCGCGCTTCTCGAGTGCGCCGAGGGATACCAGTGCGCTGGCTAGCCGATGGGCGGTTGGTTTGGGGAGGGCTGCGCGGACCGCGATGTTCGCGAGACCGAGTTCTTCTCCTGGGACGTCGAAGGCACCGAGGACGCGGAAAACTCGGTCCACTACCGACTCGTGGGCCTCACCGCGGGCCATTGCATCTCCTGTCGCACCGATGCCAGACGGATTCGTCGTTTCAACCAATGAAATCACACCCCCGCACCCATGGTCAGGACGGCGATGCTGTGACGGCTATAACACCCGACGACCGTAGAGGACACACAGATGGCGCTCGAGACGCCCGTGCTGATCGTCGGCGCTGGCCCCTCTGGCCTGGCGGCGGCGTGCGAACTCGCTCATCAGGGGGTGGCCTGCCTGGTCGCCGAACCCCGCACCTCGGTCTCGGTGGGCCGGCCGCGCGCCAAGACCACCTCGATACGGACGATGGAACTGTTCCGCCGCTGGGGAATCGCCACCGCCATCCGCGAGGCGGCTCCCCTCAATCCCAACTGGTCGGATCGGGTCGTGTTCGCCGATGCGCTCACCGGCCACGCCATCACCGAGTTCACCGACTGCTTTGGACTCTGCAGTACCGCTGCCTCGCCCGAAGTCGGGCAGCAGATACCCCAACCGCTGGTCGAAGAGGTCTTGCGCGCCCACCTGGCCACCAACCCCCTCGTCGACTTCCTGTGGGGTGCCCGCCTCATCGATTTGGACACCTCACAGTCCGATCGCGTCACTGCCCGGCTCGACGATGGTCAGCGGTCCATCACAGTCCAGGCCGACTACGTTCTGGGATGCGACGGCCCGTCAAGTCCGACGCGCCAGTCAACCGGAATAGAGCTGCGGGGCGAATCCGATCCGCGACCGAACTTCAACGCGGTGTTCCACGCCCCCCAGCTGCGCACCGACCTCGGCGATGCGGTGCAGTACTGGATCGTCAACGAGCGGACCTCGGGGTTGATCGGCCGCCTCGATCTCGATGGCACCTGGTGGGCGATCATGCCGGGCGTCGACGCAGAACAAGGCCGGGCTCACGTCTCACGACTGCTCGAAAACCTCGTTGGAGGGCCCTTCCCCCACCATGTCCTGTCCACCGATTCATGGAACGCGCGAATGACAGTCGCCGACAGCTACCGAAAAGACAGGGTCTTCCTCGTCGGCGAAGCTGCACACCAAAACCCACCCTTCGGCGGCCACGGCTACAACACCTGCATCGGAGATGCGGTCAACCTGTCCTGGAAACTGGCAGGAGTGCTCGCCGGCTGGGCCGATCCAGGGCTGCTTAACACCTACGAGCAGGAACGAAAACCGATCGCGCAGATCACCATCGCCGCGGCCCGCCAAAACATGGGCGGTTTGCCAGGCGACTTCGCGCGCCAGGCCGCCCAAGGAACCAACCGAGTGACGCTCGCCGAACACATCCAACGATCCAAGTTCAGTGAATTCCACAGCGCAGGACTCGTTCTGGGATACACGTACGGCCAACCCAGCCCCGACACGACCGTCCACCAGGCCAACCAAAAGTCCGCTGTCCCAACCGACCTCGACCACTACACACCCAACACCGAAGTCGGCAGCCGACTCCCCCACTGCCTAGACGATCAACAACGACCCCTATTCGACGCACTCGGACGCGGATTCACACTGCTAGGCCCCGAACCACACTCCCCCGCCGCCATCGCAACCCGCAACCAAGCCCACACATTCAACCTTCCCCTCGACATCGTCGAAAGGCCAACAACCCTGCCCGCCCCATACGACTGGCTACTCATACGACCTGACCAACACATCGCCTGGCACGGCAACCACATCGACCAAACCGCAATCATCACCGCAATGTGGCCAACCGCCACATACCAAGAAATACATGCCGGAGTTCGTTCTCGTGATCCCGCAGACATGAACTCACCAATGTTGCAGCGAAGGACCGGGGCGACGCAGAACGCCGCTCATACCGACATGTCAAATCACACCAGGAGTGGAATTCATGAATAAGACCATGCTCGATGTCCCCGAGTCCGACGTCGATCTCTTTGCTCTCGACGCTCTGCTCGATCCATATCCGTTGTACGAAGAGTTGCGTGCCGGCGGACCGGCCGTCTGGCTCAACAAGCTCGGCCTCTTTGCGATCCCGCGTTATGAACAGCTGCGGACCATCGCCCGCGATCCGGATTCCTTCTCCTCCGCGAGCGGGGTCATGTTCAACGACACCGTCAATGCCGCGATGCGCGGTAGGGCGATCATCTGCACCGATCCGCCGCAGCACACCGCCATCCGGCGCGTCATCCGCCACCCGATCGGACCGGACACAGTCCGGAATCTCGCGGACATCCTCAACCAGGAAGCCCAGGCCGTCGTCGACCGCTTGGTCGAGGCCGGCGAGTTCGACGGAGTCACCGACTTTGCCTACCACCTCCCGCTCACCGTCATCTCCCGGCTGGTCGGCATTCCGGAGACCGGGCGCGAGCGCATGCTCGACTGGGCATCGGCGCTCTTCCAGGGCGCGGGACCGGACAATCCGGCCTCGCGGGCGGCGTTCCCCACACTGATGGATATGCTCCGCTACCAGGAGGAGGAGGCAGTCCCGCCAAACCTGCGCCCCGGCGGATGGGCGCAGGCGATCTACGACGCGGCCGACCGCGGCGAGATCGACCGCTCATCGTGTGCTGGCATGATGTCGGCCTATCTGGCTCCGAGCCTGGACACCACCATCAACGGCATCAGCAGCGCGATGATGCTATTCGGGCAACACCCGGAACAGTGGGATCTCATCCGCGAGGACCCGAGCCTCATCCCCAATGCGGTGAACGAGGCACTGCGGCTCGAGTCGCCGCTTCAACGCTTCAGCCGTCTGGCCACCCGCGACTATGCCGTGGGCGACATCACCATTCCCGAAGGTACGCGGGTGATGTTGCTCTTCGGGTCCGCCAATCGTGACGAGCGCCGCTGGGAGGACCCGACGCGCTTCGACGTTCGGCGACCGCGCGTCTCCGAACACGTTGCCTTCGGGTTCGGACCGCACACCTGCCTGGGATCGAACCTGGCCCGTCTGGAAATGCGCGCGCTGTTCGAAGCGCTGAGCGCCCGCGTCGAGCGCTTCGAGATCTCCGATCTCGTCCGCTCGACCAACCAGCTGCTGCGCGGACTCACATCCATGCGGGTCAAGCTCGTGAGCTGACCGGACCAATGCCCCCGTTCCAGCCCGAGTGCGACCGACGCATCCCGAAGCGGGCCGAAAGTTCAAGTACTTCAGCGCTTTTCGAGTCTTCTAGGTGCCAAAGTTCCCGTGTGTCATCGACATCGTCGGTCGGCCATCAGCGGAGCCCTACTCACGTGGCCACCGAGCGTCGGACAGTTCGTGAGACCCGGCGTCGAGCCGCCTGGGCACCGATTTCACTGCGCCAGAACGGCAATCACGTATCACCACAGATGCCGTCGCGGCGGCGCTCGAGACGCCCGTGCTGATCATCGGCGCTGGCTCCTCCGGTTGGCGGGGGCAGTCGAACTCGCCCATCAAGGCCCGCGTGCATCTCTTGTGCAGGCGGAGGGCACGTCCCTCCGGGGATACGGGAGCGGGCTGGAGGATGAAAGCCTTGCCACCGGTCAGCAAGTGGTAGACCGGCCGAGGCCGCGATCAGCCCGACTCATCGCACACACCCATGAGAACGCCGCATCAAACAGGAAACGACCAAGAGGAGAATAGGAAGATGTCGCAGCCACCTGACCTGGCCGAGAGGGACCCGGCAGCTGGGGCCCCGGCCGGCGGGAATAGGGTTCCCGTCCCGCCCACGCCCATGTGGAACAGCCGGTTCATCGAAGTAGACGGGATCCGAACCCATTATTTGGAAGCCGGTGACGGACCACCCCTGGTGCTCCTGCACAGCGGTGAGTACGGCGGCTGCGCGGAGTTCAGCTGGGAGTACATCCTTCCCGGCCTGGCCGAGCACCATCGGGTGATCGCGCCCGACTGGCTCGGTTTCGGCAAGACCGACAAGATTCACGACTTCGGCGGGAAGCGGGCGCGGATGCTCTCCCACATGCGACGCTTCCTCGCAGTGATGGCGATCGACAGGGCCGACTTCCTGGGCAACTCGATGGGTGCAACGTGGCTCACTCAAGAGGTGGCGGCCAACCCAGCACGTCTACCGGCCGACCGGATCGTGGTGATCAGCGGCGCCGGCTTCGTCCCTGACAACGAGTACCGTCGCAAGACACTGGAGTTCGACTGCACGATGGAGTCGATGAGTGGTCTGGTATCGGCGCTCTTCGTCGACGACGTCTGGCACACCGACACCGAGTACGTCAGGCGCCGCTACGAGATGAGCATCGCCCCCGGTGCATGGGAGTCGGTTGCCGCGGCGCGCTTCAAGTCGCCGCTCATCCCAGCCCGCAGCGACTTTGGGCAGCCCGATACGACCGTGTACGAGAACCTGAAGGTGCCGACGCTGTTGATCGCCGGGCTGGAGGACCGACTGCGCGAACCGGGCTACGCCCGCGTGCTGGCCGAACGGATCCCCGACTCGCGCCTCGTCGAGATCCCCGACTGCGGGCACTGCGCCAACATCGAACGCCCCGAGCGCGTCCTGACCGCGGTCCAAGAATTCTTCGCCGAAAGGAACCCGAAATGATTGACGGCATCCCAGTCCTCGACGCGGTAGTCCACGCCTACAACCTGGATCCACGCAACTACGCGACGAAGTACGCGGACATCGTCGCCGCGGTGGTACATGGTTCGGTGGTGGCCGCGACGCGACCCGGCTACATGATCAGCCGAGAGGACTACCTCAGCAACTGGTCGATGGACGACCTGACCAACCTGCTCTTCCTCGAGAGCTCGACCGACCTCGCGGTCAACCATGTCCTGCCCATCTTCGCCTTCAAGGACGGGCTCTGCTCCTACGAGAAGGCCGCCGAGGCCAACAAGCGCTGGCCGGACCGGTTCATCACCTATTGCGGGGTCGATCCGATGTCCGGAAAGCAGGGCCTCGACGAGCTCGAGCGCCAAGTCGAGGAGCTCAACCCGGTTGGGCTCAAGCTCTACCCGGAGAGCTGGCTGACTCCGGAAACCAAGGGCTGGATGATGGACGACCCTGAGGTGGCATTCCCGTTCTTCGCCAAGGCCGAAGAGCTCGGCCTCAGGGTGGTGGCAATTCACAAAGCGGTACCACTGGGACCATCCCCGCTCGAGTATTACCGCGTGGACGACATCGATCGCGCCGCAATCGCCTTTCCGAACCTGAATTTCGAGGTAGTACACGGCGGCATGGCTTTCCTCGAGGAGAGCGCCTGGCAGGTCGCGCGCTTCCACAACGTGTACATCAACTTGGAGATCACCACCTCACTGCTGGGCCTGAAGAAGCCCCTATTCGCCCAAGCTCTAGCTAGTCTGCTGACCTACGGCGGGGAGCAAGCCCTCGACAAGATCCTCTGGGGAACCGGCGCGATGGCGTTTCATCCCCAGCCCTTCATCGAGACGTTCGTCCGTGATTTCCAGTTCAGCCAAGAGCAGCTCGCATCGGGTGCACCCGAGCTGACGCCTGAGCGTAAGCGAAAGATCTTGGCGGAGAACTATGCCCGTATGATCGACCTCGACCTCCAGGAGCGGCTGGACCGGATCCGTGGTGACGAGTTCGACCAGCGTCGGGGCGAGGGTATCCACGCCCCGTTTACCACGACCAGCATGACTGCGGTGACCTAACTCATGAGCCGTGAGATGCAGTTGACTCCGAAGGTTCTACGAGAGTCGGTCGAGGCCGCCCTTGCGCGGGTCGTTGATCCTTGCTCGATCGCGACGGGTGTCCCCATCTCCTTACCGGAGATGGGGCTCGTGGAGCGGATCGAGATCGATGAGGGTGCCGTTGCGGTCACTCTCCGACTCACCAGCCCGATCTGCCTACAGGTTGGGAACATCGTCAGCGCCGTCGAGGAACGAATCGGTTCGATCGAGGGCGTCACCAGTGCCCGGTGTGAGGTCAACCCGGCGGGCGAATGGCTTCCGACGATGATGAGTACCACGGCTCGCGAAGAACTTAGACGCCGCCGAAACGAGCGCAACCTTGCGGTGGCCCCCGCAGCGGGCATCGCTCGGTAGGTCGACCGAAAGGCTAGCCTCCTTCGAGGCTGCCTGGCGTATGACGCAGCCAGATTCTCCCGAAGGAGGCTAGTGTTGACGACGGTTGAAAACTAGGCCAGTCGCGACGGTGAAAAGTAGGCCACCCAATCAGATTGGATGGGTGATCTCCTTGGAAGACTGGGCCTTGATCCGGCATCTCCACCGCAGCGAAGGATTGTCGCAGCGGGCTATCGCACGGCAGCTGAGCATCGCGCGCGACACGGTGGCCAGTGCGTTGGCCACCGTGTCGCGCCGCCGAAGTATGAGCGAGCCTCATCACCGTCGGCGATCAACGAGATGGAACCGCGGATTCGAGCGCTGTTGACGGCCTATCCCACGATGCCGGCGACGGTGATCGCCGAGCGGGTCGGGTGGACCGGGTCGATCTCATGATTTCGGGAGCGGGTCCGGGCGATCCGCCCGGAGTACCTGCCCGCTGATCCGGTGGATCGACTCGCCCATCCGCCGGGGCGAGCAGTCCAGTGCGATCTGTGGTTCCCGGCGCCCAAGATTCCGGTCGGGTTCGGCCAGGAGGCGATGCTCCCGGTGCTGGTGATGGTCGCGGCGTTCTCCCGGTTCATCGCCGCGGTGATGCTGCCCTCGCGCCAGACCATGGACCTGGTCGCCGGGATGTGGCAGCTGCTCTCACACAGTTTCACCGCCGTGCCGCATGAGTTGTGGTGGGACAACGAGGCCGGGATTGGGCGTCGGGGTCGGTTGACCGAGCCGGTGACAGCGCTGATGGGCACGCTGGGGTCGCGGCTGGTGCAGATGAAACCCTATGACCCCGAATCCAAGGGAATCGTCGAGCGAGCCAACCGGTATCTGGAAACTTCATTCCTTCCCGGACGCAGCTTCACCTCACCTGCGGACTTCAATGATCAACTCAGTCAATGGCTTCCGACTGCCAACACTCGAAGGGTGCGGGTGCTCGATGGTCGTCCGGTCGACTTCCTCGATGCCGATCGAGCCCAGATGCTGACCCTGCCACCGGTGCCACCAGTCACCGAGACGATGACCTCGGTGCGGCTGGGACGCGACTACTACCTGCGGGTGGGCGGCAACGACTACTCCGTGGATCCGAGAGCGATCGGTCAACTCGTCGAGGTGAGCACCACCTTGGCCCGAGTGACGGTGATTCGGGCGGGGCGCCTGCTGGCGGCTCATGACCGCTGCTGGGCGGCGCGACAAACCCTGACCGACCCCACCCACGTGACGACGGCCGCGGTGCTGCGTCATCAATTCCAAACCGGTCCACCGCCGGCCGACGGCGATCATCTGGTCCGCGACCTCGCAGATTACGACCGTGCTTTCGGTGTCGACTTCACCACCGGCGCAGTCACTTCCGATGGTGAGGTGGCCTGACATGGCCGAGGATCCGATGAAGTCCGTCCTGCACTACGCCCAAGCCCTCAAAGCCCCACGCATCCGCGAGTCCGCGGCCCGCCTGGCCGAACAGGCCCGCGACGCAGGTTGGACTCATGAAGAGTATCTGGCGGCAGTGCTCTCCCGGGAGGTCTCGGCCCGCGAAGCCTCTGGTGCGGCGACCCGCATCCGATCGGCAGGGTTTCCGACCCGGAAGTCATTGGAGGACTTCAACTTCGATCACCAACCAGCACTGAACCGGGACATGATCGCCCACCTGGGCACCGGGGCCTTCCTGGGCAAGGCCTCCAACGTCGTACTCCTCGGGCCACCCGGAACCGGCAAGACGCACCTTGCCATCGGACTGGCGGTCAAGGCCGCCCAAACCGGGCACCGCATCGCGTTCGCCACCGCCGTGGACTGGGTCGCCCGCCTCAAGGCCGCCCACAACGCCGGCCGGCTCCCCGCCGAGCTGGCCAAGCTGCGCCGCGTCGGCCTGCTCGTCGTCGACGAGGTCGGTTACATCCCCTTCGAGCAGGACGCCGCGAACTTGTTCTTCCAACTGGTCTCCAGCCGCTACGAACACGCCTCGCTGATCCTGACCTCCAACCTGCCGTTCGCCCGCTGGGGAGACGTATTCGGCGACCAGGTCGTGGCCGCGGCGATGATCGACCGCATCGTGCACCACGCCGACGTCCTGACCCTCAAAGGCTCCAGCTACCGCCTCAAAGACACCGGAATCGACACCTTGCCCTCCGCCAGAGCCGACAACACGGCACAATAACCACGACCACGTGGCCTAGTTTTCAACCGTCGTTTTTGGCCCGGGTTTGGACCGTCGTCAACAGCTAGCCAGCGGATGCCTCCGTGGAAGGACTCCGGCCAAGGGGACGGCAGCACCGGGCTATGTCTACTGAGATCGTTTGTTGCTCAAATACATCCGCGAATACGCCTAGACCCCACGGGCGGGGTATCCGAGGTCGTTCTCTACTGCAGATGCACGGCCGGCCGTTGCAACACCTGCGCCACCCCGAAGATGTCGGCGGAGGGTACGACGCCGTATCCGGCAAGAATCTCACTACCGTCCATCCAGACGTTTTCGCCCAGCAGCAGACCGTCCGGCGCCAGCGGGAAATGCGCCAGCGCTGAAAAGTACATCTTGGTGCCAATCTTCTCCGGCGGCGGCTCGATGCCATTCCATCCGCCAATGATCGTCGCGACGTGTCGCACTCTCACCATGACCCCGGTCTCGAATTCGAAGAACTCTTCCTCCACGTGTCCGAAATCGGGAAACTGCTGAAACATGTTCTTGTAGAACTCATACACCTCCTCCTTTCCGCGCATCGCCAGTCCGAATGTGGGGAGGTTGTAGATGCAGTCGTCGGTGAACGTCGTCATGACGGCCTCGGCATCTTGCCGATCCTCTGCTGCGATGTGCTCCTTGACCAAATCCATCAGTTTCGACACGAGTGACCTTTCTCTTGGGTGTGCGCGCCAAGAGCCTGGCGCGCTATTGGGAAAATCAGCGCGTACTCACCCGCCACCGCCATGGGCCGTGAGTGGCGTTCGGCAGTCGTCAACCCGCGCCCAACCGTGGGATCTGGTACGCCTTGGCCACTTCGAAGGCATCCGCGGAGGGAAGCACACCGAAGTTCGCGAGCAGTTCGTTGCCATTGAGCCACACTTCTTCGCCAAGCAAGAGCCCGTCCTCGGCTCGTGGAAAGCGAGTGAAGGTCCAGAAGGTCATCTTGGTGCCCACCTTCTCGGGTGGTGGCTCGTAGCCATTCCACTCCACACCAGAGATGGTCCCCTCGATTTGACAGCGCAGGAACACATCGGTTTCTAGGTCCCACCACATCGAGTCGACGGTTCGGAAGTCGGGAAACGTTGCGAAGGTGTTCTCGTAGTGGGCGCGAACTTCCCTCTTGCCGTGCATATTCAGGCCGATGGCGGGGATCGTATAGACGCAGTTCTCGGTGAACGTCGACATCGTCGTATCGATGTCCTGGATGTCTTCAGCCGCCGCGTGCTTCTTGACCAGATCAAGTAACTTCGACATCTCTCATCTCCTCCTGTTTCATCGCCGTGACCGGCGACAGGTGTCCTTATCTGAGGGGCTTAGGTCGGGTTGACGACGACGCTGCCGACCTTCGCTGGGTCCACGACGTGTTCGAGGGCGCCGGCGAGTTCGTCGAGCGGGAAGATGCGACCAATGTTGTGTGTGAGCACTCCGCTGGACATCATTTGATTGACATCCTCGATCGCCTTCTTGCGGTGCGCCTCCGGCAGGGTGTAAGCGACCGGCGCTCGCAACGTGTGGCCCTTGAACATCATCGTGTAGAACGGCACGACGGGCGCCGGTTGCCCCGCCGAGCCGTAGGCAGACACCACCCCGTTGATACCAAGAACCTTGAGGGTGACCGCGAGATTGCCGCCAAAGTCGACCTCGACGATCCTGTGCACCCCGGCGCCAGAGGTCGCCGCTAAGACCAGCTCCGCAACGTCCTCGGTCCGGTAGTCAATGACCTGATCGGCACCTGCAGAACGGGCGAGCGTCGCCTTTGCGTCATTGCTGACCGTCGCAATGACGGTCGCACCGCCCCACTTCGCCATCTGGATGGCATACCTGCCAACCACGCCGGCTCCGCCGGTGACGAGGACGGTGCGGCCCTCGACTGGACCGTCGCAAAAGACGGAATAGTGCGCGGCTAGGGCCGGGATGCCGAGGTTGGCGGCGTCGACGAAGTCGACGGAATCGGGCAGCTGAACTGCCTGCTCGCTCGGTAGCGCTGTGTACTCTGCCGCTGCCCCGAATGCTCTCTCCCACTGCGCGTTCCAGAGCCAGACCCGCTCACCCACCCGAGATTTGTCCACGCCGTCACCGACGGCCTCGATCACTCCCGCTCCGTCGCTCAGCGGAATCTGCAGCGGAAAGCTGCCACCGTAGCCGCCGCTTTGATCGCTGGAGAGCAGCAGGTGCTGGGCGCTGATCCGCTTCTCGTCACTCGGATTGACACCAGACGCCTCGACCCGGACTAGGACCTCACCCGGCTGTGGGGCCGGGTCCGGCTGATGTCCTACTTTGACGACATCCCGGGTAACTCCGTACTCCTCGAACCATCCTGCTTTCACGTCAAAAGTCCCTTTCCTTGATCGAATCCCAGCAACGACGCAGCATGTCAACGGAGCCGTCCGGGTCCTCCAACATCCACCAGTGCCCCCTGCTCTCGAACAACTCGATCCCCGCACCGAGCATCTGTGCGACCTCCCGATCGAGCCGCTGGCCCGGCCCCGAGCCCTCGGAGTCCAGGGCGGTGACCAGGACCACCCCGGGCGCCGTCGTTGACTGCGTGATCTGTTTCCCCCAGTCGGCGAACAGGTTCGGCGCCGCCGAGCGGTAGAGATCGAGGATGCACCGTTGCATGGTGTCGTCCTGGGCGGCAATGACCTCCCGAGCTGTCTGTTGGCCCACGCGCGTCCGCAGGAGCTCATTGGGGCCGACCAGGATGCCTCTGCCCTCTGATATCTGGCCTTCACCGAGCCCTGGCGTCTGCCATTCCTTCGCCCACGGATGCCACGCGAAGTCCGGGTGAAAGCAATAGGCGCAGTCGGCGATCCAGCTCCGCAGCAGCTCTGGGCGTGTGGTGGCCACCCGCAACGTCAGCAACCCGCCCCAGTCCTGTCCCACCAGATCAACCGGCCCGTCGAGCGTTTCGATCTCGGCAACGATCGCCGCGAGGTAGTCGTCCTTCGTGCCCTCGAAGCCGTCGGGGCGGGGGGTGCCGAATCCCGGGAGCCGCAGGGCCACGGACTCCTCGCCGAGCCGTTCCCTCAGCGGACCCCAGATCGCCGCTGTCTCCGGTACGCCGTGGACGAATGCGATCACGTCACTGCCCCCACCGACGAGGACTGGCGATGCCACCGCGGCGCCACCGCACCGCTTGGGGATGCCGGTGCCTGGGGTGTCGGTCCCATCTCACTTCCTTCACGTCGATGTGTTCGCCGTCACAGCATCGCGGCATTCCGGGAATCGCGGGAGCTGCATTCCATTGGTTGAAACAGGAAATTTCCTGGATTCGGGCCAC
The DNA here is from genome assembly GCF_003719305.1 of Mycolicibacterium stellerae. Lineage (GTDB taxonomy): Bacteria > Actinomycetota > Actinomycetes > Mycobacteriales > Mycobacteriaceae > Mycobacterium > Mycobacterium stellerae. Next base: position 111,946 of record NZ_RARC01000013.1, on the reverse strand, counting down.
CGGGGCATGGAGCGTCCTGCTCCAGTGCTCATAACCGCTGGCTGGGGACGCCTCACAGCGCCAGATCACTCGCGGCGAAGAGGCAGTGACAACGGGTCCCGCCGACCGGGTTGCCCGCACACAGGTGAGCACCAGCTCGGACAAGACCCCCGTTAACCAGCATCAATGCTATGACTGGCGTCACGCGCCACGGTCAATTTCGAAATCACCTGATATCTTCGAACATTATGGAGAGGTCAGACATCGCGGTCGCACGATGGGCGCGAGAGAGGGTCGGTGGGGATCGCATCTCTACCCTCGCGAATACAACCCTCAGCCGGAATCACCCACGCCCAGGCGACGTCCAATCGCGACGGCAGGATCGAAAGACTTGATGCGAGAAGACCTTCGGTGACCTCGGCACAACTCAACATCCAGCACATCGAGAGGACCACCATGACCCGACCCATTCGCATCGGTGTCCAAATTGGACCCGATGACGCACCCGACTACGCCAGCTGGCGGACCGCCATTCGTCACGCCGAAGACCTCGGCACAGACCTGATCTTCGGTTACGACCACTTCCACAAGCCAACGCTCGGCGGCTTCGAGGACGGCCAGCCCGTCCTCGCCGAGGTTCAGCCCGACGTGACGAACTTCGAGGGCTGGACCGCGCTGGCAAGCTGGGGCGAGATCACTCACCGCGCCGAGATCGGCTTGCTCGTCACCGGCATCGGTTACCGCAACCCAGACCTCCTGGCGGACATGGCGCGCACCGTCGACCACATCAGCGGCGGGCGCCTCATCCTGGGACTCGGCGCCGGGTGGTACGAAAAGGATTACACCACCTACGGTTACGACTTTGGGACCTGGAAGTCTCGCTTCGACCTCTTCGACGAGAACCTCCAACGGATCGAAAACCGACTCGCCAAGCTGATTCCGCCGCCCGTCCGCAAGATCCCGATCCTCCTCGGAGGGTCCGGTGCCAAGCGCACACTGCCTGCCGTAGCCCGTCACGCCGACATCTGGCACAACTTCCTGGACATCGAAGAGTTCAAGAAGGCAAGCAAGCTCGTCGACGAACTCGCCGAGCAGGCCGGCCGATCCGGCGGCGACATCGAGCGCTCGGTGAGCTGGCGCGGAGCGGACTCCGTCGACGCCTACCTCGAAGCCGGGGCGACCACGTTCACTACGGAGATCCACCCCGATCCCGTCAGCGGATTCGACTTCACCATCCTCGAAGAGATGCTTGCCTGGCGCGACCGTCAGCGCTGAACGTGGAGGCGGATCAGTAGCACTCCGCAATGCTCGACGAATGGCAAGGCCCTGAACACATCGACGGCGCGGTCACCAGGCCGCGCCGTCGGCTAGTGAGGGGTGCGGTCGCTCCAGGAGGATCGCTTCACACGCGTTCTAGAACGTCAGCTCGACGTCCACTCCGGTGAAGTACGCCTCGACGTCCGATGCGGTGACTGCGGGCATCGACGCTGGTGACCATTTCGGCTTGCGGTCCTTGTCGATGACCATTGCTCGGATTCCTTCGACGAAGTCGTGTGAGTCGAGCGCAGCGCAGGACGTCCGATACTCCTGCGCGAGAACGTCTTCCAGTGTCCCGAGCGCGCCGGCGCGACGGACGGCTTCCAACGTCACCGCAAGAGCGATCGGTGATCGCGCGGTGATCGTATCAGCCGCACCGTTGGCGAGCCGCGCGTCGTGACGACGCAGGCACGAGACGATCTCCGCGATCGTCTGCCCGGCATAGCAATCGTCGATCCAGTCCTTTTGGGCCACTGCGCTCGGCGGGGGTGTCACCGCATACGCGGACAGGGCCGTCCCGACACCGTCTGCGACGATGGTGGCCGTGAACCCGGTCAACGCGTCGTGCGGCACGTAGTGGTCGGCGAATCCGAGCGCGATGGCGTCCGCACCGGACATCGGTGCACCGGTCAGCGCGGCGTGCAACCCGGTTGACCCCGGAGCGCGTGACAGCAGGTAGGTGCCGCCGACGTCGGGAATGAACCCGATCCCCACCTCGGGCATCGCGAGCTTGGTCGTTTCGGTGACCACACGGGTGTTTCCATGCGCGCCGACGCCCACGCCCCCGCCCATCACGATGCCGTCCATTAGGGAGACATACGGTTTCGGGTAGCGGCTGATGTATCCGTTGAGGAGGTACTCGTCGTACCAGAAACGGCGCGTCTTGGCGCCGCCCTCATCGCGGATGTCGTGGTAGATCGCGACGATATCACCGCCCGCACACAGTCCGCGCTCTCCAGCGCCGTCCAACACGACGGCGGTGATGTCACCATCCTCGGCCCACTCGGTGAGCACCTGGCGCAGGCGGGTGACCATGGGGTGGGTCAAGGAGTTGATTGCCGTGGGACGGTTGAGGGTAACGAAACCGACCGTCCCGTTCACTCGGGTGAGTATCTCGGCGGTTTCGGCCGTCATGCGTGGCATCCAATCACTGGTAGACGTAGTCGAGGTCAGAATGCTTCAACTGTTGCGCAGCAGGTCGATGACGGCGCTGAAGTCCTTGTCGGCGTGATCGATGGCGAACTTGGCGTAGATGTCGGCGGCACGAGTACCCAGTGGCGCACACGTCTTGGTGGCGTTGACCGCAGTCATGGCGAGTCCCAGGTCCTTGTTCATCAGAGCGGTGGCGAAGCCCGGCTTGAAGTGATCGTTTGCCGGCGAGGTGGGAACCGGCCCCGGCACAGGGCAATTGGTGTGCACCGACCAGCAATTGCCGGTGGCTCCCGTGATGACGTCGAACAGAGCCTGAGCAGACAACCCGAGGTTCTCGGCCAGGACGAAGGCTTCACCGATGGCGATCTGCTGTACGGCGAGCACCATGTTGTTGCACACCTTCGCCGCCTGGCCGGTGCCAGCGACACCGCAGTGAATGATCCTGCCCGCCATCGGTTCCAAGATTGGCGTGGCCCGCGCGACGGCATCGACGTCGCCGCCGACCATGAACGCGAGAGTACCGGCGGTGGCGCCTCTCACCCCGCCCGACACCGGGGCGTCGATTTGAGCGAGGCCGCGTTCGGCAGCCTTGGCGTGGATGTCACGAGCGTCGTCGACCGAAATGGTCGAGGTGTCGATGAGCAGCGCGCCCACATCGGCAGCGGGGAGGAACTGGTCGTAGCACGACTTGACGATGGCACCGTTCGGAAGGGAGGTGATCACCACGTCGGCACCGGTGACCGCAGCGTGGCCGCTGTCGAAGACGTTCGCGCCGTTGGCCTTCGCGGCTTCTCGCAGTTCGGCGACGAGGTCGAAGCCGCGTACCGCGTGGCCGGCTGCGACTAGGCGAGCTGCCATCGGGCCGCCCATATTGCCGAGGCCGAGGAAGGCGATCGTCGTCATGTTTTCTCCTTGATCGGTGAGGACACGTCGATGTTCACCCACCATGCCCGCGTGGGGGTACCACCGGCAGCCATCGGAACTGCGAACCGGGGATGCGAAAGTGCGCAACCCTGCCCCTCGTCGGCAGCGGCGAGCGGTCAGGTCACGGGGGGCAACAACTCAGCGCGCCTGCGCGCCACCTCCGTCTGAATCGCGGTACGGACGGCTTGGACCGCAGGGTTGGTGAGGCTTTCCCGGCGGGCCGCCAGTGTGAACGACAACCGCACGTCGACGTCGGCGGGCAACAATCGCCTGAGGTCAGGATCCGGGTCGCCCATGAACGCCGGAAGCAATCCGATGCCGCCGCCGGCCTGGGTGGCAGCCAGATGCGCGAAGATGTTGGTGGACATGAATTTTGCCGTCACACCGGGCAGGTGACGATGCAGGTCGAGATCGCCGACCCGCAACAGCGAGTCGATGAAGAAGATGAGCGGGTGGCGTTGCAACTCCTGCATCGTGGTCGGCTCGCCGAAGTCCCGCAGGTAGCCGCGGCTGGCGTAGAGCCCGAGCGCATACTGACCGATCTGCTCGGCTACCAATCGGCTGCTGACCGGCGTGCCGACTGCGATTGCGACGTCGAAGCCGGACTGGTGCAGGTTCAAGCTCCTCGTCGCCGTGGCGAGTTCCACCACCAGATCTGGGTGGTCGACGCGCATGCGCGCCAATGCCGGGGCGACGAACAAGGAGCCGAATCCATCCGGGGCGGTTACCCGGATGGTGCCGCGAAGATTGTTCTCCCCAATCCCCAGAGCCGCTGCCGTGACGCTCTGCACGGCGTCTTCGATGGCACGGGCATGCTCGGCGACCACCGCGCCGATCTCGGTGAGTTCCCACCCGTCTGCGCCGTTCTGCACCAGCCGCACACCAAGGGACTTCTCCAACGACGCCAGCCTGCGAGACACCGTGGTGTGGTCTATGCCCAGCGCGGCAGCAGCACTTCGTCGTCGCCCGGTGCGCGCTATCGCCAGCAGAATTCGAAGATCGTCGGATCGCACATAGCGCACGTCGATCGCCTGTGCCGCGCGATTCGCGGAATCACTGTCAGTTGATCGGTGACCTTCGCGGTCGTGCTCGCTCCAGACCATGGTGCAGACGATATCGTCGAGACGGGTTTGCGGAAGTCATCACGAAGGCAACTCCGCGAACTCCGGCTCACCGTCGTCGGTGAGTTCCTGATCGCGGCCGATGCCGAGCCAGGCCAGAATTCGCTCCGTATGTTGACCCAATGCCGGCGGCGCCTCGTGCTCGGAGCGCACCAGGGAATGCCCGTGCGGCGTCTCCATTCGCAGGGCGGGTCCCGGCAATTGGATGGGTCCGGCCAGACTGTGGTCGACCTCGATAAGCAAGCCCTGGCTGCGGGTCTGCTCCCAGTCGTAGACCTCGTCGAGGGTGCGGATCGCGCCGGCGGGAATGCCGGCGGCTTCCAGGCTTGCCAACACCTGCGATCGGGTCCCGTCGGCGAAGCTCGTCTCGATCGCGTCCTGTAAGGCCGCCTGGTTGGCGACGCGCTCGGTATTGGTCGCAAAGCGAAGATCGGCGGCATCGAGCCCCACCAGCGGCGCTAAACGTTGCCAGATTTGCTCGCTGCCGACGGCGATCTGCACGAAGCCGTCGGCGCAACGGAAACTGCCGTAGGGCGCGATCTGCGGGTGATGGTTGCCCGAGGGAGCCGCCACCTCGCCGCCAACGGTCCATTTCGTGCCCTGGAAGGTGTGTACGCTTACGGCCGCAGCCAGCAGCGACGTCCGCACCACCATTCCACGTCCGGTCTTCTCGCGACTGGCCAGCGCCGCGGAAACACCGGCTGCGCCGTGCACTCCGGCCAAGACGTCGGCGATGGGCACCCCGATGCGGGTGGGCGCGCCGCCATGTTCACCGGTGACCGACATCAGTCCGGCCTCACCTTGAGCGATCTGGTCGTAGCCGGGGCGATGGCCCTCGGGACCATCGTGACCGAACCCCGTGATCGAGAGCACGATCAACCGCGGATTCAGATCCGCCAACGCTTGCGCGGAGAAGCCCAACCGGTCGAAGGCGCCAGGACGCATGTTCTCAATGAGAACGTCGGCTCGGCAGACCAAGCGGCGCAATGCATCTCGCCCGAACTCGGTCTTCAGGTCGACAACGATCGATTCCTTGTTGCGATTGGCCGACATGAAGTAGGTGGACTGCAAGTCGTCCTCGGGGCCGACGAAGGGCGGGCCCCAGGTCCGCGAGTCGTCGCCGCTTCCCGGAGCTTCGACCTTGATCACGCGGGCGCCCATATCGCCGAGCATCATTGCCGCGATCGGTCCGGCCAGTGCCCGCGAAATGTCGAGCACGAGAACTCTGTCGAGAGGTCCAGCAGTCATGTGCCTCTCCTGTCGGAGCAGCACGTCCGGGGCCGCTCGTGGTCGCTGGTACCGCAGCGTTGCGGCGACGGGGCGCCTTCCGCCAAGGCGGTGATGGTCGATTCGGCGGTTGTTCGGAGTCCGGTCCCGATTTGGGACGTCACAGGGAACGCACGCGGACGTTGACCTGCTTGGTCTGCGTGAAGCCGGCGATCATGCCCTCCACGGACAGCTCGCGGCCCACGCCGCTCTGCTTGTACCCACCATAGGATTGCCCGACCATCTGGCCGCCGCCCTGGTTCACCTGCACCCACCCGGTCTCGAGGGCATGGGCGGTCGACAACGCCAGATCCAGATCACGGGTCCAGACGTACGCAGCCAGTCCGTAGTGCGAATCGTTGGCCATGGCGACGGCCTCGGCATGGTCGGTCCACGGGATCACCACCAGTGCAGGGCCGAAGATCTCCTCCCGCGCCAGCCGCCAGGAGTTGTCCGCGCCGGTGAACACGGTGGGGGCCATGTAGTAACCGTCGGTGTCGGTCATCGTGGCGGAGGATCCGTCAAGCGCAACAACGACTTTCGAGGCGTTGAAGCCGTCGTCGAGGAATTCGCACACCGAGGCGAACTGCGTACCGTTGACGATGGCGCCCATGTCGGTGGATTCGGACAATGGATTGCCGACTTTCAGCGCGGCCAGGGCCGACACCAACCGGTCGAGCACCTCGTCGTGGACGTCGCGGTGCAGGAACAGTCGCGATCCGGCGGTGCAGCTCTGGCCTTGGCGGTGGACGCGAGTCGACAGCAGCAGGTTGGCGATGAAGTCGTCGTCGACCCTCACGTCCGGGAACACGATCGAGGGGTTCTTGCCTCCCAGTTCCAACGAGGCGTGCGCCAACCGCCCAGCGGCCGCCCGCGCAACATGCTTGCCTACCTCGGTCGAACCGGTGAACGACACCTTGTCGACGCCGGGGTGCTGCACCAGCGCCTCCCCGGCGATGGGTCCTGTCCCGGTCAACACGTTGAGAACACCGGCAGGCAAGTACTCGGCGCAGATCTCGGCCAGTGCCAGCACGCTCAACGGGGCCGCCTCGGCAGCCTTGACGACCACCGTGTTACCCGCTGCCAGCGCCGCTGGAATCTTGAAGCCGGCGATCATCAACGGCGAATTCCATGGCAGGATGCATCCGACCACGCCCAATGGCTCCAGGCGGGTGTACTGCAGCTGGTCGTCACCGGCGGGCAGCACGGTGCCCTTCACCTCGCCGGCAACGCCGGCGAAGAATCGGAACAGGTTGACCAGCGTGGCCACCTCAGGTCTGGCCTGGGTGCGCAGCGCATTGCCGGTGTCCAATGCGGTCAGCCTGGCCAGCTCCTCGGATCGGCCTTCGATTGCGTCGGCGATCTTGAGGAGAACGCTGGCGCGGCTGGTGAAGTGCTGAGATCGCCACGCGGGGAACGCCGCACGTGCCGCGCGCACCGCCCGGTCGACGTCCGCAGCCGAGGCGGCGGGCACTCGGGCGATCACATGCTCGCGAAGAATCGGTGTGGTCACATCGCTGTACGCACCATCGAGCGCCGACACCCACGCCCCATCGACGAACATCAGGTAGTCGCGTGCGCCGGGAATCTTGAGCTCGTGGGGGCGGGTCGCGGCGGATGTCATGGACAAGGCTCCTTCAACGAACATCGCCACCTACGGTGGCCACGGGATGACGGGCGGATCACAGTGTGTGACAACGCAACCGGCCCTCAACGCGTTCATGCGGTCATGGGTGCGTCATTCGACGGTGCGCCCCGTCGGCATGCTCTGGCAATCGCCAGAACTGCGACCCCGGGATGCAGAAATGCGCACGCCTAAAAGGTCTGCCCCATCGGCGGCTACCTTCGGACCGCTCGCTAACGGCCTCCCACTGCGGGCGGACACGCTCGGAGAGGACTTGACGGTGTGGTGGGCCCTCGGCGGTGCGTCGGACGTTGCGAGCCGGGGCCCACTCACCCATGTTCATGGGTTATCCAATGGGGACTCGCCCGCCCGGTCTATCTGACGGTGCTGGGACGCCCTGGTGTTTGTTGAGCGTATGGGCCCCGGACTCTGCACGCATGTTCGGTGGCTGGTCGCGTGTGTTCGCACCCGTGGGGACAAGGGCAACCGCATCCGACGGGAGCCGCCTCGACCACGCAGTAAAACGATCCAACTCTATATTTTCGAAAACTGTTGACGTCTTCGTATATCGGGCGTAAAAATAGACGCGCACTAAGTGAGGCACGACACGTTGGAATGACTCAGGCCGTCCTCGGCCCGGCGGCGCGCCGGTGTTCGGCGGCGAGAAGCACCCGTCCGCTTCGGATTTGCCCCGCCCAATCCGCGACTCGAAAGGACGGTATCGATGCCGCTCCACCGGCTGACCGCGCTCACCATGGGCGTGCCCAACGTCGACGAGACCATCGCGTACTACACGGAATTCGGCCTCACGCCGGGAGCGGACGGCTGGCTGTCCAGTACCGACGGCGGTCAGCAACTCAGAGTGACGGGGGCCCCCTCCCGACGCCTGATCGAAATTGGCATCGGCGCTGAACATCCCGGCGACATCACTGAAGTCGTGCACCGACTGCGGGCCACGGGGGCACCGGTGCAGACCGACGGGACCAGCGTCACCACCATCGAACCCGTCACCGGAACCCGCATCGTCGTAACCGTGGCCGAGCCGCTCCTGCAGCCCCACACTCCCGCGACGCCGTACAACGGGCCAGGCAGAATCGAACGCCAGAACGGACGAGCTCCTGGCGTGCTGCGGGATACCGCGGTGCGACCCCGCAAGCTGGGCCACGTCGTACTCGGGACGACGGACTTCGAGGCAAGTACGACGTTCTTCGTCGACGTGATCGGCTTCAAAGTCAGCGACAGGATAAAGGACCACGGAGCCTTCCTGCGCTGCTCGACCGACCACCACAACCTCCTGGTGCTGAATGCTCCGGTCGCCTTTCTGCACCACAGCTCCTGGCAGGTTGACGACATCGACGAAGTCGGTCGAGGCGCCTCGGCGATGTTGGAGGGCAACCCCGAACGCCACGTCTGGGGCCTGGGACGTCACCACGCCGGCTCGAACTTCTTCTGGTATCTCAAGGACCCGGCCGGCAACTTCTCCGAGTACTACTCCGACATGGACAGCATCATCGACGATCAGCTGTGGTCACCGGAGACCCTGGCAGGCGCCCGCGGCCTTTTCAACTGGGGGCCCCCACCGCCACCGTCCTTCCTCGCACCAGACGATCTCGCGGAGATCATGACCGGCGCCCATCAGCCAGGCTGAACGCCCACCTCGCGAAGGCGCCTCGCCGGCTTCCGCCGCCCAACCTTCCAGGAGCTCACATGTCCGACTCCGTCGCCTCGTCGCACATCAACTCGGTCGCGGACCGGTTCACTGCGGCGATCGCTTCTGCCGACATGCGCGCCATCCGAGAGCTCTACACCCCCGACGCCGTGATTTGGCACTGCACGGAAGCCGTCGAGCTGTCCGTGGACCAACTCGAACCCCTGGTCACCGCCATCGCCTCGGTATCAGACTGCCGCATCGAGGTCCTCTCGCGCAGCGCCACCGACACCGGATTCGTTCAGACCCAGATGAATACCTACACACTGCGCGACGGTGGCGAGGCTGTCCTGCGCAGCGCGCTCTTGGTGACCGTCGACGGTGATCGGATCAGACGCGTGGATGAATACTTCGACAGCGTTGCGCTCGGCCCCCTCATCGCGGCACTGCCCGCACCCTGAGACACCCAAGATCATCGAGCGAGCCGCACTGATGTCCGTCTAAATGAGTAGTACATTCGCCGGAGCTACTGACGGGTCGGGCCTCGCGGATTTCGTTCCAGCGATCCCCTCGCCTCCGGCCCTGCGATGGCTCCGGGTTGCAGGGTGAAATGCGACGGGGGAATACAGCCAAGTTGTTGGACTGGATGGTGTCTTTCCGGGTGTCCCGTAATTCCTGTTGAGCGCTGGTGAGCGTGCAGATCCTTGAGCGGCGGGCGCGTCTCCGGAGCGATCGTGTGGCACATCGATCTCTATGCTGCCGCACGCGTCGGTCAGGACGGTCTTGTAGCGGGTCCCGCTGCGGGAGTTGCCACTTCCACGACCTGCCCGTTCACGACTGTCGCCACTTACACCATTACCACGACACTCCCTGCTCGTTGTCCCCGTTCTCACCGTGCGATGCGGTGCCGTGAGGTGTGGAACGCCAGGCGTCGCATCACACGAAGTGTGTGATGTTGGGCTGGTCGCTAAGTGCCCGACCAAGGATCTCGTTGGTGAGCTTCGTGTTGAGCATCGGGTGCCGGGTCACGACCGAGAGGTCCCGCCAAATCCGTTCCAGCGGAGCTGTTTCAGAGAACATCGCACTGCCGGCGATGTCGAGCCACGCACTCATTGCGGCCCGGACCTGACTGGCCGCGAAACCCGCATCGGCCCGGCAGCGAGCGCGCTCGTTGTACGTCATAGGACGCTGCAGTGTCGTCTCCTCCAGCGCCGCGATCCCGCGCCGGGTCTGCAGTCGAGCGCTGTCCAGCAGGATGCGCGCCTGCCCGAGCTGTCCCAACACGACCGAGGAATCGACCTGCCGGGGGAAATCGAACTCCGCCACACCACGCTTGCTCATGTTGGCCGCCACCCCCTCGAACAGCGCCTCGGCCCCACCGAGGGCCGGTCCCATCAGGGCCAGACCGAACTGCGGCGCGAACTCCCAGCGCTCGGCGGGTTCGGTGTCCGGGCCCCAGAACTCCTTCTCGGCGATATCGGACTGCAGGGCCATGAGGTGATCGGGCACGAACACGTCTTCAGCGACGATCATGTTGCTGCCGGTCCCCCGCATACCGGTGACGAACCAGGTCTCCTTGATCTGAATACCGTTGTCATCCGAAATCGGCATGAACGCCGAACCGACACCGGCGGGGTAGCCGTCGCGCTCCTGCAACAGACAACCCACCATGCCCCAGCTCGAATGCAGCGAACCCGACGCCGAGGGCCACTTGCCATTGACCACCCAGCCGCCCTCGACGCGTTTGGCAGATCCCTTGGCCGCCAGCACCGAGCACATCCTCAGGTCGTCCACCGACCCCAGAACGTCAGCGCGACCCTCCTCGCCCAGCGAAATCATCGCCACATGGTTCACGCATCCGATAATCATCTGCACCCACGCAGTCGACAGACAACCCTGACCCAACTCGAACTGAACATCCGAATAGTCGGCCATCGTCATCCCCGCGCCCCCGCACGACTTCGGCATCGTCAACGTGAACATGCCGGTGTCGATGAGTTCGCGAACTGTTTCCTCCGGCAGCCGTCGCTCACGATCCGCCCACGGCGCCCGCTCCTGCAAGCGGGAACGCATCTCACGCGCGATCGCAACGTAATCGGTTGCGGCGGTGGCGGTGTCGGCTACCGGCTGGACATCTACAACGGACATCAGGACTCCCTCATCCATCAGACATTCACTTCACGCAGTACCCAGAGGTCGATTCAAGTCACGAGAGGCGATCTGATCGCCACCTGGCAATTGGCGTTGCGTCTTCTCAGCTCAACTTCGATTACGGTCGACCCAGCCATCAACGATGACTTCAAATGTAAGCAGAATCTCAGTGGTGGTGCAAGGGATCGTGCCGACTCAGCCTGTGGGATCACGGTTCTTGGATACTGCACACGTCCGATCCAACCTATTGACGTTCAAATCTGCTTACAGTTAAGCTGGTGATCGTCGTCACTCCATGCATGCCCAGGAGTTACGACCAGGCTTACCTTGTTTCGTTTGGCGCCAAACCCCGACCCAACCCGCGTACGGCCCCGCCGAAACTGAGGGCATTTAGAAGCCGCCGCCGGTAGCTCTTAGTGGGCAATCACACTCGGGAGGAGTGTCGTGACAGTTCAGCAATACTCGTCAAAGTCCTTGAGCCCCAACGGATGTCCGGTATCTGGATTGGCGGCCGGTTTCGATCCGTTCAGGGGGCCTTATCAGGTCGATCCGTCATCGTCGCTTCGTGAAGCGCGTGCGGAGGAGCCGGTCTTCTACAGCCCCGAATTGGATTACTGGGTGGTGACGCGCTACGAAGACGTGAAGCGGGTCTTCAAGAATCCAGATGAGTTCTCGGCAACGATCGCGCTTGAACCCATCACGCCCATCAGCGACGAAGCGATGGAAATCCTTGGCCAGTACGCGTACGTCCCCGACAATTCGCTCGTCAATGAGGACGACCAGTCCGTCCACCGCAGATTGCTCGCCGAACCTTTCGGGGCCGACAGCGTTGCAACGCTCGAACCGAGGATCCGTGCGGTCGTCAATTCCTACCTGGACCGTGTAGTCCGCATGGGTAAGGCAGATTTGGTCGACGATCTGCTCTACGAAGTGCCTTGCATCATCGCGCTGATATTTCTCGGTGCACCGGATGAGGACATCGAGAAGGTCCGCAGCCTGAGCGTGTCGCAGGCCTTGTTCACGTGGGGCCGACCCGACGGCGAGGAGCAGAGTCGCGTTGCCGATACCTTCGGCCGGTACTGGCAGTTCACAGGCGAGTTGCTGGACAAGGTCAAGGCTGATCCCAACGCGACGGGGTGGATGGCGCACATCTTCGACATGCAGCGTCAGCATCCGGATCTGTTCAGCGACAACTATGTACAGAATCTTGTGATGGGCGGCATTTTCGCCGCGCACGAGACCACCACCAACGCGACCGGGAATGCGTTCCGGACGCTTCTCGAGAACCGTGTGGCGTGGGATGAGATCTGCGCGAATCCAGACCTGATTCCGAAGGCGGTCGAAGAATGTCTTCGGTACTCGGGTTCGGTGGTCGCTTGGCGACGAAGGGCGATCGTCGACACGACGGTGGGCGGGGTGAAGATACCGGCTGGAGGCAAGCTTCTGCTGGTCACTTCGTCGGCGAACCGCGATGATGACATCTTCCCGGATCCCGATGAATTCGACATTCACCGTGGAAATGCGCGGCGGCACCTGACCTTTGGCATCGGCGTGCACACCTGTCTCGGGGCGACCCTCGCCCGCCTTGAGATGAAGGTCATCCTGGGTGAGGTCGCGCGACGTCTTCCGCACATGCGTCTGGTCGAGGGCCAAGAGTTCCGCTATCTGCCCAACACCTCGTTCCGTGGACCCGAACACCTGCTCATCGAATGGGATCCCACCGCGAATCCCGTTCCTGCCGATCGTCCTTGAACAACCGCACACTGCGTCCCACAGTTGATTTGCAACTGATCGAAGCGAACACCGCAACACAGGGAGAAGAATGCCTTCCGTCACCTACCTACACGTCGATGGAACCAAACAGGTGATCGACGTTCCCGTGGGGAAGCGAATCATGCAGGCAGCAGTAGCCGCGGGCATCGACGGCATCGTGGCGGAGTGCGGCGGGCAGGCCATGTGTGCGACCTGTCATGTCTATGTGGACGAGGCGTGGGCGGACAGTTTCGCACCGATCTCGGACGAGGAGGACGAGATGCTCGACGAGACGGTCTGCGAACGCACGCAGGCCAGCAGGCTCTCGTGCCAGTTGGTGGTCACCGACCGGGCGGACGGCTTGATCGTTCGGCTTCCTGCCACCCAAGTATGAGCCACGATCGTCTGGTCATCGTCGGAGCCGGACAAGCAGGCTTTGAGGTCGCAACCCGATTGCGTGCGAACGGGTTTCAAGGATCCGTGACGTTGGTGGGCGACGAGCGCGAAATCCCGTATCAGCGACCCCCTCTCTCCAAGGCGTACCTGACCGAGAATGACGATGAGTCCTTGGCGTTGCGTCCTGAGGCGTATTACGCCGATCACGGGATAGATCTGAGGTGCGGGCGCGCGGTCGTGACCATCGATCGCAGTGACCGACGCGTTGAACTGGCCGGGGGCGAAGTCCTTGGCTACCACCATCTCGTGCTCGCAACGGGTGCTCGTAACCGGCCGCTGCCGGTCCCGGGCACGAAGAACGCCGGGGTGCACCATCTACGTACGGTCGATGACGCTCGCGGCCTGCTGGACGCGTTGAACAGGTGCGAATCATTAGCGGTCGTCGGGGCCGGTTTCATCGGGCTCGAAGTTGCTGCCGCGGCGCGCAAACGCGGTATCACGGTCACCGTCTTCGAAGCATTCGACAGGGTGATGGCACGGGCAGTGTCGACGCCGATGTCCGAGTACTTCGCCGCGGAGCACGCCCGACACGGCGTGGATATTCGGATGAACGCGACCGTTGAGGAGATTCTGGGAGTAGACGGGCGGGTCACCGGCGTTCGCACCTCCGACGGCCAGGTGACCCCCGCAGACGTCGTCGTCATTGGCATCGGGGTGATTCCCAACAGTGATCTGGCAGCGCGCGCTGGCCTGCCAGCTGCCAACGGGATCGTCGTCGATCACCACCTTCGCACTCCCGACCCACACATCTGGGCCGTCGGCGACTGCGCCGTCTTCCCCTGCCGCGATGCCGGCGAACAGGTCCGCTTGGAATCGGTCCAGAACGCCGTCGACCAAGCGCGTTGCGTCGCCGCACAAATCATGGGCGCCGAGGCCCGATACGCCCAGATCCCGTGGTTCTGGTCAGAACAGTTCGAGTCGAAACTTCAGATCGCCGGTCTGATGCGGGACTACACCTCCTATGTCACTCGCGGATCGATCGCTGACCGCAGTTTCTCGATCTTCTGCTTCCGCAGCGACCGACTGGTCGCAGTCGAATCGGTCAACGCCGCTCGCGATCACCTGGCCGCCCGAAAGATCCTCGCCTCCGACATGCCGCTCACACCAGAACAAGCCGCCGACGACGACATCGACCTGAAAGCAGCCGTCAAACACCACCAAGCCACCCGGACACCAGCCGGTATCTGCAGCGCGCCCTCAATTGGTTAGGAAAGACTCGGATGTGGTCGGACCGGGTCGCCCCTTCCCGTCGTCGGCCTCAACGGTTCGGTGATCTCAACGGGGCTTACCGTGCGCTGATGTCAACCGCGGGTGCGATCGAGGCTGCAACATGTCAGAATTAGCGAAACACAGGTCGAATTTCGAATTTCTGTGAGGGCCGCACTCGCGGCGCCCGCGCCGGTGGGACAGGACAGGAGATCGATGGCAACGCAACGTCGCGGCACCGCCGCGGCACCAATGCGGAGTGAGGTCGCGTATGACCGTCTCCGCGAGGACATTCTGTGCGGTCGGCTGACGCCTGGACAACGGTTGCGGTTCGCAGCCCTGGTCGACCAGTATCAATGCAGCATCGGAGCGTTGCGGGAAGCACTTCAGCGGCTCGCTTCGGTCGGCCTCGTCGAAAACGAAGTCCAGCTCGGGTTTCGGGTCATGCCGATCTCTGCCGACGATCTCGTCGACCTGACCGTCGCGCGGGCGGAAATCGAGGTGCTGGCCTTGAAGCACGCGATACGCGACGGAGATGTGAGCTGGGAGGGTAGCGCGGTTGCCGCCCACCACGTACTCGAGCGCACGCCGCAGTTCAGCGACCCTGAAAGCGGCATACTCACCGACGAATGGGTCGCGGCGCACGCCGACTTTCATAACGCCCTCCTTGCGGGATGCAAGAACCACCGCATTCTGCAAACCGCGTTACGACTGCGGGACAGCGCCGAGTTGTACCGCAGCTGGTCGGTGCCGTTGGCACGCGACGTCGACCGTGACATTGCCGGGGAGCACCGCGCCATTCTCGACGCCACGATCCGGCGCGACGCAGATGCCGCCGGCCCGTTGCTCGTTGCCCACATCGAGCGCACCACGAGTTCACTACTCACCGTTCTCGAGGACTTGACCCTCAAAGAGGCAGTGGATACTTCGGTATAGGCGCCCACGGCTTTTCCTGACTGTGCACCTGCCGCGACAAGCGTGAAAGACCACGTCATACCGGTCAACCACTCAGCAGGAACAATTTCGAAAATTGTTGCCGCGTTCGACTTCATGGCGTAGTGTCGTTTATGGTTGCGCGCTAGTGCGGGCCGCGAAGCGTTGCCGATTGAGCCGGAACGCCGGCAAGAGTTAAAGGGTCTCTTCGGCCCGCTTGGCGGAAGATTCGGCGCCCGCTTCGCGTGGAAACCCCACACCGAACAGGAGGACGTTTCTGTGATCAAGATGATCGTGTCGTTCAAGAGGAAGCCCGGAACGACCTTCGAGGAGTTCAACGATCACTGGCAGAACAAGCATGCGCCTCTGGTCCGGTCGGTCAAAGACGTCCTCCGCATCAAGCGATACGTTCAGAACCCCAATGCGCAGAGCCCCTTCCTCGCACAGTGGGTCGAGGCACGCGGCTTCGTGCTCGGTTACGACGGCACGGCCGAAGCCTGGTTCGAATCAGAGGAAGACATGGTCGCCGGCAACAACTCCCCGGAGGGACAAGCGGCGACCAAGATGCTCTTCGAGGACGAGCTGAAGTTCCTCGATCCCGATAGTGCGATCACACTGATCGTGAACGAACGCGAGATGATCAACGATCTCTGAGAGCTGCTGGCCCCGCACTGCCGCCGGCCTGCAGCACAATGCTGTGCGACGCGGCGACCACTGGTCGGTGAAAGTATGCGGATGATTGCGGAACCACTTGGAGATCATCATGATTCCCACCTCACTACCGCGTTTGTCGATCCCGTTGACCTGCATCTACACACCGCTCGCGCTTTGCCTACGAGCAGTTAGGTGCGGGGCAGTTGGCGTGTTTGCTCGTCCAATCCAGTGCGCGGAGTGTATTGGCACGCAAGAGGATTGACCCTTCCTCGGACCGGCCATGATGCGCGTCGTCCGTAGTCGAACTCATCACCATCTACGCCCACGCCGGCCCTCACCCGCTCGGTGCCACCCGGCCGGTGGCCGTCGCCGCGAAGGTGCATGTCATCGCGTCATGATGCTGCCGCATTCCATTTTCGACCAACCGAACGAGTGATCTGCTGCCGCGCAACATGATCGGACCATCGACGCGTCGTCAGGCGAGCCACCCAAGGTAACCGAGCACCTCGACGACGTCCATGCGGTACCTGCAGGATGCCCGCGCGGAATTGTCAGCCTTCACCCAGTTCACCAAACGCGTCTGGTGCCCGGATCGACGTCCTCGGCGCATCACCCACCGTCGACGAGGCATCCCCAACCAAAGGGGTCGCCCCCAACGCCGACCAGTCACCTGGACCGAAACCCGTTAGGTCGTCGCGACGAAGGTCTGCTTGATCTCACCGATGCCGGGAATCCAGCTGTGCAGCGTTTCGCCCGGCTTGAGGAATCGTTGCGGGTCACGTCCGACTCCGACACCGGCCGGAGTGCCCGTGAAGATCAGGTCACCGGGGTACAGCGTGACCTGTCGCGAGAGAATCGAAATGAGCTGGGGCACATTGAAGATGAGTTCACTCGTCCGCCCCCGTTGAACTTCCTCGCCGTCGATCTCGCAGGCAATCTCGAGGTCGTCGGGGTTGGCGAACTCATCGGGGGTGACCAACCAGGGACCGAATGGGGAGAACCCGGGGAAGGATTTACCGAGGCTGAATTGAGGTGCTGGCCCGGCAAGCTGCGAAACGCGCTCGCTGATGTCCTGGCCAACCGAAAGCCCTGCGACGCAACTCCACGCCTCTACTTCGGAGACGGCTCTGGTGACGCGGCCGATGATTGCCACCAACTCGACTTCCCAGTCGGTATTTCCCCCAGCGGGCAGGGCCACCGTGGTGTAAGGACCAGTCAGTGATGACTGGAACTTGGTGAACACCGGTGGCAGCCGGTCGGGCACCTCGAAGCCGGACTCGGCCGCGTGCTCGCTGTAGTTCAGGCCGATCGCGAAGACCTGCGTGGGCTCGGGGGACGGCGGGCCCAGGCGCGACCGGTCGATGGCCACGGTCGGCCCGGTCAGATCCGCATTCCGCGCCCAGTCGACGAAGACCTCCCAGTGCCCAAGGACTTCGGCCGGGTCGGGTCCGAACTTGCCGTTACTGACCGTCTCGACGTCGACACCCGTCGTCTCGGTGACGACGATGGTCGCGCGTCCCTCGTAGTTGGCGAAACGCATCGATTCTCCTTATAGATAAGTGGCAGCTGGGTGCTGTTGGTGCGTCGTCGTTTGATGACCCGTCGGGATCGGGCGGGGCGCAAGGGCCCCGATCCCACCGGGCAGGGTCGGCGCTCAATCGAGGTACAGCGAGCGGGTCAGTTGCTGGCGAATTGCCCCCGGTTCGGGCACGGCGTCGTAGACCCACGCCAGATACGTGTCCGGCCGGACGACGATGACGGACGCCCCTGCGAGGGCCGCCGGCAATCGAACCGGGTAGCCCGCCACCAGCGCGGCAGGGAGGTCTTTGACTTCCGTTGCCTCCACGGACTCCGCGCCGCTGAGGTCGAGAACGACGAAGGGATGGTCGCGAAGCAGTTCATAGAGCCGCACCGGTGAGCCGTCGAAGCGCAGGATCTCGAAGTCCGGCGCCGGTAGGCCCACAGCAGGATGTGCGTCCGGAGGGCGCTCGTACGGCGTCTGCAATCCGTTGAGCTCCCTGACCAGTTCGGCGTTCACCGACGGGAGCTGGATCAGGTCCTTCTCGAAACGGCGGCGGTAGGCGGCCCCACCTTCGCTGAAGTTGTATTGCACGGCCACCTGCGCACGCACGCTCTCCAGCAGATCGTCCACGATCGGCCGTCGTTCACTCTCGTATGTGTCCAGTAGCGCCGGGTTGGCATCGCCCTGCACCACCGCAGCGAGCTTCCAGCCCAAGTTGAACGCATCCTGGATGCAGAAGTTCATCCCAACGCCGCTGGCGGGATAGTGAATTCGCACAGATTCTCCGACCAGGAATGCGCGGCCCTTTCTCATCTGTCCGGCCACTTTCATGGCGTCGCCGTAGCGGGTCCCTTCGACCAGCTCGGTGACCTCGATCTTCTCCTCGAGGATCTCGCTGGCTGCGTGAGAGACCTCGGCCGCAGTGATGGGCTCTTCGACCGGGCGTTTCGCGGACTCGACGTGCACGATCGCGAATCGCGTAAGACCAGTGCCGAACGGGAAGGCGACGGTGAAGCCGTACTTGTTCTGCCCCGGCCTCACTCCACCCGGCCAGGCGAATTCCATCCGGGCGGTGGCGACAATGCCGGTGAAGGTCGTGTCGTGGCCGACCCAGTCGATGCCAAGGAGCTCGCGTGACTTGCCTCGCCCCCCGTCTGCGCAGACGACATATTGGGCGGTGGTGTCTTCCTCGACGCCGTCGGCGTTGAGGGTGGTGGCTCGGATCTCGTCCGAGGTTTCCGTGAGATCCACCAGCGCGGATTCGAAACGAATCTGCACGCCCACCTCCTCCGCCCACGCGCGCAGCAGTACCTCGGTCTCGTGCTGAGGCAGGTACAAGGTGAAGCCGAATCGGGAACCCAATGGCGACCAGGCGAGGGGAGACATGCCGGCCCATACATGCGTCGAGGACAGCGTTCCAACCCCGTTTAGCTCGTAACCCCGCGCCAAGAACCGATCGGCGATCCCGCGCGCGTCCAGCAGCTCCATCGGACGCGGCAGCACCGTTCCGGCGCGCGACACGGGAGCCAACGCGCGCTTCTCGACGATCTGAACGGATGCGCCTCGTCGTGCGACCTCTGCCGCCAGCGTCAACCCAGAGGGGCCCGCGCCAACAACGAGAACATCGACGTCGCTCATCTTCATCCTTCTCACTTCCTCAGACGCGCAGACCGCCGTCTCGGGCGAGGGCCGCGGATGGGCAACGGGGTTGGCACGGTTTCCGTTTTTCGGTCCACGGCCGGCCCCGCGCTTGGACGGGTTGGCCAGTGAGCACAGCCTGCGCACCATCGCGCGCCTGCTTCGCAAATTTGAAGTTACCCCGCCGAACCGACACGATCAAGAAATTTCGAAATTTTTTGACATGATCGACCAGAAGCGCGTAAACACGGAGAAGCCTCGCCCGAACTGAAGGAGCGACCACGAACGCCAACACGTTCCAAGTCGCTCTCGCAGAAGGTGCACCGGGGGCCGGCTCGACTGAGATGGACCCGCGGCAACGCGACCCAGCTGTCAGTCCTCTGTAAGAGTGTAAACAGTTTAGTCGATAGACCGGCTTATTTTTAGTAGTCCAATACTTTGCAGAATCGTTGAGACTTTTTCAATAGCACTGTTGGACAACTACTTTGATGCGTCTGGCACAGGTTGCGGCAGTCCGTCGAAGATAACTTCAAGAATCACTTGACAAACCGAATCTGCTTACACTTCAATGTGGGTGATTGTGGTCACACTGACGCCTCAGATTGGATGAAGATGCCCCACCGGTATCCCCACGTGGTCGCCTTCGATTCCGGCGGCCACCTATCCGCGGAGCGCCTGACCCTGGCGACACGCCTGCGGACGCGGGGACTCGGGCGCGACAGCGGGCAATCGTTCGACGAGTGCGCCGCAGCAACGATCCCTGCTCGTCGAAGCTCTCCGACACCGTGACCGGCGCCACGCTGCTGGGCCCGGTACGCAGTGGCGGCAAGTTCTTCGCGCTCGTCCTCGACGTCTTCGTCACGATGTTTCGGCCGCCATTCGCGTGGCGTGAATTCCTCGACCAGACGTGGTTCGTAGCCCGCGTGTCACTGTTGCCTTCCCTCGTCCTGGCAGTGCCGTTCGTGGTGATGGCGGTCTTCACCATCAACGTGCTGCTGGTGGAATTCGGCGCCGCGGACTACTCGGGTTCGGGCGCCTCGTTGTCCGCCGTCAATCAGCTCGGGCCGTTCGTCACCGTCCTGGTCGTCGCCGGCGCGGGAGCCACGGCGATGTGCGCCGACCTCGGCGCTCGTACCATCCGCGAGGAGCTCGACGCCATGCGCGTCATGGGCATCGATCCGATTCAGGCGCTGGTGGTGCCACGCGTACTGGCGGCGACGGTGGTGGCGTTCCTACTGTCCTCGCTGGTCACCCTCACCGGCCTGATCGGCGGATTCTTCTTCGCGGTATTCGTCCAGCATGTCACCGCCGGCGCCTTCGTCGCGGGCATGACCATCATCACCGGCCTCACCGACGTCATCGTTTCGATGATCAAGGCGACTCTGTTCGGGCTGACCTCCGGACTCATCGCGTGTTACAAGGGCATCAACGTCGGTGGGGGCCCGGCCGCGGTCGGCAATGCGGTCAACGAAACGGTTGTCTTCTCCTTCATCTTCTTGTTGCTCATCAACGCGGTGATGACGGCAATCGGATTCCAGGTGGGCAAATGACATCCCTATCGGTCGTCCGTTCGGCCTTCCCACGCACCGCCCAACGAGTGCGTACCGTCCGGTCGAGGTGGATCGATCTGGGTGAACAGGCTCGGTTCTTCGGTGAGACGGTGGTGTCGGTCAAGGACGCGGTCACCAGGTACCGGTCCGAGCTCCTACGGCAGGTTGCGTCGATGAGCCTCGGTACCGGCGCGCTCGCGGTCATCGGGGGCACGGTGGCGGTGGTGTCCTTCATGGCCATGTCCACCGCCGCGGCGGGAGCCAGCCAGTTCTACAGCCAGCTGTCCCAGGTTGGCGTGGAAGCACTCAACGGTTTCGCTGCGGCGTTCGCGAACACTCGCATCATCACGCCCATCACCGCTGCCGTCGCCTTCGCCGCCACCATCGGCGCAGGCGCGACCGCGCAACTCGGTGCCATGCGCATCAACGAAGAGATTGACGCATTGGAAGTGATGGGCATCAAAGCCGTTGCCTACCTGGCGTCGACTCGGGTCGCCGCGGGAGTCATTGTGGTCATCCCGATCTACGGCGTCGCGCTGATGATGGGATTCCTCGCAGGCAAGTTCATCAGCACCGTGTTGTACGGACAGTCGGGAGGCGTGTACACGCACTACTTCAACACCTTCTTCATCCCGGGCGACGCCATTCGGTCCTTCGTCGTCACCATCGCCGAAGTGATCGTGATCATGCTGATCCACACCTACTACGGATTCACGGCATCGGGAGGGCCCGCCGGAGTGGGCGAAGCCGTGGGTCGGGCGACCCGCGCATCGCTCATCGCCGCCGGCTTCATCATCCTGTTCGTCACGCTGGCGCTCTACGGCCAGACCGGCAACTTCAACTTCTCGGGTTGACGATGAGTAGATCCAGTCACCGGTCAGGCCGCAAGCGCCCCGCTGGAGAACCACGATTCTCCGCTGGCTGGCTCGCCGCTGCACTCGTCCTTGTCATCGTCGGGTGCTTGGTGCTGTGCGCGGCGTCGTTTCTGGGCGCGCTGAGCGCCACTGTTCCGGTGACGTTGACCTCAGATCGTGCCGGCTTGGTGATGGAACCCTATTCCAAGGTCAAGATGCGCGGCGTGCAGGTCGGGCACGTAGAAACAGTCTCGGCAGGGCTCGACAACGTTCGGCTGCGTCTGGCCATCGACGCCGACCAGGTATCGCACATCCCGGCCAATGTGACGGCAAAGATCGATGCGACAACGGTTTTCGGGTCCAAGTTCGTCGACCTCGTCTACCCGGACAACCCCAGCCGGGAACGGCTCTCGGCCGGCGCGGTGCTGAAGTCGTCCAACGTCACAGTCGAGGTGAACACCGTCTTCGAGAACCTGGTCGAAGTGCTCAACCACATCGATCCGGCCAAGTTGAACTCCGTGCTGTCCGCACTCGACGACGGCTTCGGTGGCAAGGGTAAGCAGATCGGCCAGTCGATAACCGACTCGAATGACGTTCTTCTGGCCCTCAATCCGCGCAGCGACACCATGCCTGAGAACTGGATTGCGTTGAAGCAGTTCAGTGACACCTACAGCAAGGCCGCGCCCGACATCATCAGGTTCCTCTCGGCGGCAAGCACCACCAGCACCACCCTGGTCGACCAGAGCAAGCAGTTCGACGCGCTCATGTTGTCTGTCGCCGGCTTCGCTCGGAGCGGCACCGCGACGCTCGCGCCTGCCAAGGACAATCTGATCAAGGCCGTCAACCTGTTGGAACCGACTACGAATCTGTTGATGAAGTACAACCCGGAGTTGACGTGCTTGTTGGTCGGCGCCAACACCGCATTGAAGTTCCACGAGGCCACCACGGGCGGATTCAACGGCAAGTCGCTGCTCATGGATTCGGCGCTTCTGCTGGGCGACGACATGTACAAGTACCCCGACAACCTGCCGGTGGTAAACGCCAAGGGTGGGCCGGGCGGCAAGCCAGGCTGCGGATCGCTGCCCGATGTCGCGAACAACTACCCGGTGCGCAATCTCGTCACCGACACCGGCTTCGGCAGTGGCCTCGACAACCGTCCCAATCCTGGCATCGGGTTCCCCGGGTGGGCCAACTTCCTGCCTGTGACACGAGGCGTCCCCGAGCCGCCCGTCATTCGCAACACCCAGGGCGGTCCTGCGCCAGGCCCCATCCCGTATCCGGGGGCGCCGCCGTGGGGCGCGCCGATGTACGGCCCCGACGGAGCACCGCTCTACCCGGGTGTCCCACCGGCACCCGCTCCCGAGCCCGCCTCCGCGCCGCCGGCGCCGTGATGCCGACGCCCCATGCAGCCGAAACGAACTGAAGGCAGGTGAACCGTTGCGCCGCAACCTTTCCGCGACCTTGCTCAGGCTTGGGGTGTTCGTCGTGATATGCGCTTTCGGCGCATTCGCCCTCGTCGCGATATACGGAGATCTTCGATTTCAGTCCGAAAAGACGTACAACGCGATCTTTTCCAACGTCCGTGGTCTCAAGGAGGGGAATTTCGTTCGTATTGCCGGCGTGGAGGTCGGACAGGTCAAGGGGATCAAGATCTTGGATAACGCGACCGCCCAGGTGACGTTCGGCACGGACGACACGGTGGTGCTCACCGACGCAACGAAGGCGGTGGTGCGTTATGACGACAACATCGGCGGGCGATTCCTGGCACTGGAAGAAGGCGCAGGCAGCACGCGCAAATTGCCGGTCGGCGGCACCATCCCCCTGGACCGGACCAGTCCGGCACTGGATCTCGATGCGCTGATCGGCGGGTTCCGACCACTCTTTCGGGCGTTGGATCCCGGTCAGGTGAATGCGCTGAGCGGCCAACTGATCGCCGCCTTCCAGGGGCAGGGCCCGACCATCGGATCGATCCTGGCGCAGACCGCAACGCTGACCAACACCCTCGCCGACCGTGACGATCTCATCGGCCAGGTGGTGGTCAACCTCAACACCCTGCTGGGCTCGCTCGGCGACCACAGTGAGCAGTTGGGCACGGCGGTCGACTCGCTGGCCGAACTCATCCACGGGCTCGAGGGAAGAAAGGAAGACCTCACGAACTCGGTGGCGTACGCCAATGCAGCTTCGGCGTCGATCAGTGACCTGCTGTCTCAGTCACGGCCGGCCATACAGTCGGTGGTTCACCAAACCGACCGTGCCGCAGCACAAGTGCTCGTTGATCACGACTACTTCAACGACTTCCTCAAGACGCTGCCCGACGCCTACCGCATGGTCGGACGGCAGGCGCTCACCGGCGACTTCTTCAGTTTTTACATGTGCGATCTGTTCCTCAAGGTCAACGGGCAGGGCGGCCAGCCCGTCTACATCAAGGCCGCCGGCCAGGATTCGGGCAGGTGCACACCCAAATGAAGCCATTCCGCGAACGAAATCCCGTCGTCATCTGCCTGGTCGCGGTCGCGGTGATCGCCGCGATCACCGTCGGCACGCTCAACTACGCGCGCCTGTCGTCGCTGTTCACCGACTCCGACTACTCGGCGTACTTCGAGGAATCCGGCGGGCTGACCACCGGCGCGCCGGTGCAGGTCCTGGGGTTCGACGCCGGCCGCATCGACAGCATCACGTTGGACTCCCATGGGGTCCTGGTGCGTTTCAGCGTGCACGACGACATCCGGCTCGGCACAGAGACCGAAGCGGAGATCAAGACCATCGCGCTGCTCGGCAATAAGGTGCTCGACGTCACGCCGCGCGGTGCAGGACGGCTCTCCGAGACGATCCCGCTCACCCGGACCAAGTCGCCGTACCAACTTTCGGACGCAATCGGTGATCTCACCGCCACCATCAGCGGGCTGGACACCGACCAGCTGTCGCAGTCGTTGCAGACGCTGTCGCAAACGCTGCAGGACACGCCACCAGAGTTGAAGGTCGCGGTGGCCGGTGTCGGGCGGTTTTCCGACACGTTGGCCCAACGTGACGAGGAGCTGCGCAATCTGCTGGCCAACGCACGCAAGGCGACCACCGTGCTGGCGGACCGAACCGACAACATCGTCCAACTGATCAGGGACAGCAACGCGCTGCTGGTCAGCCTGCGAAGTCAGAGCGCCGCTCTCGACGAGATCTCTGACAACTTGTCGGCGTTGTCGCAGCAGTTCAGCGGGTTCGTCAAGGACAACCGGTCCACGCTCAAGCCGGCGCTCGACAAGCTCAACGGCGTCCTGACGATCCTTGACAACCGCAAGGCCGACATCCAGGCGTCCATCAAGGGTCTCAACAGTTATGCACTGTCCTTGGGAGAAGCGATTTCGTCGGGCCCGTTCTTCAAGGCCTACATCGTGAACCTGCTGCCCGGACAGTTCACTCAACCGTTCGTCGATGCGGCGTTCTCCGACCTCGGCCTTGATCCCCACGTGCTGTTGCCGTCCCAGCGGACCGACCCACAGGTCGGCCAGCCGGGCACGCCGGCGCTGCCGGTGCCCTACCCACGGACGGGCCAAGGTGGTGAGCCGCGCCTGACCATCCCAGATGCCATCACCGGTAACCCGGGTGACCCAGGGTGCGGGCCGCCCGGTGTGCCGCTGCCCGGCCCGACCGGCTGCTATCCGTACCGAGACCCGGGGCTCGCTCCGTTGCCCGGTGGGCCGCCGCCTGGTCCGCCTGCCCTTCCGGCCGGGCAGGACGCCCCGGCTCAACCCGAGCCCATGCCGGTCTTCCAACCGGCACCGGGTGAGCCCCAAGCGACTCCATCGATCCAGGACGCTGCACAATGACTCGCTCCCGCGCATTGCGCATCGGACTGGTGGCCGCGCTGGTCCTCGTCATCACTTGCGCCGCCGCGGCGCTCGTGCACCTGTCCCGGGTGGCCCATCGAGTGCACGTTGTCGCGTATTTCGAGAACAGCAACGGTGTGTTCGCCGGAGACGACGTACGCATCAGAGGCGTCAACGTCGGCAAGATCGAGACGATCGAAGCCCAACCCGACAAAGTGAAGATCTCCTTCTGGTTCGACACACGGCACCCCGTGCCCGCCGACGCCAAGGTCGTCATCCTGTCGCCGACGCTCATCACGGCGCGCGCCATCCAGTTGACGCCGCCCTACCAGGGCGGTCCGACCATGGCGACGGGAACCGTGATCGGTACGGACCGCACCGCGGTCCCGATGGAGTGGGACGACTTCCGCACGCAGCTGCAGAAGCTCGCCGAGACACTGCAGCCCACCGAGCCGGAAGGCGTGAGCACCCTCGGGTCTCTGATCAACACCACCGCCGACAATCTGCGCGGGCAGGGTGCCGAGATCCGGAACTCGCTGATCAAGCTCTCACAGGCGGTTTCGGCGGTCGCCGACCACAGCGACGACACCTTCACCTCGGTGAAGAATCTCGCCACGCTGGTCTCAGCGCTGCGCGACAGCACCGACCTGCTGCGCCAGCTCAACGTCAACTTCGCCGAAGTCACGCACCTGCTGAACAACAATCAAGGCGAGGTCGCCAATGCAGTCAAGGATCTCGATGGGGCGTTCATCGAAATGCGGACCTTCATCGCCGAGAATCGCGAGACAGTCGGCACCACGGCCGACAAGTTGACGTCGGTGTCTCAGGCGCTGAACGACAGCATCGACGACATCAAGCAGTCGCTGCACCTCGGGCCCACGACGCTGTCCAATGCGGCCAACCTCTACCAGCCTGCTCAGGGCGCCCTCACCGGCATCCCGGTGATCAACAACTTCTCCGACCCGATCACGTTCCTGTGTGGCGGCATTCAGGCGGCATCGCGCCTGAACTCCGAACAGTCGGCGAAGCTCTGCGTGCAGTACCTGGCGCCGATCGTGAAGAACCGGCAGTACAACTTCCCCCCGATCGGCATGAACCCATTCGTCGGTGCGACCACGCGACCCAATGAGATCACCTACAGCGAGGACAGATTGCGCCCTGACTTCGTACCACCGCAGCCGCACGCGAACGGTCCGCAAGCACCCGCCGAGGCCCTCCCCCCTCTGCCTGCCGAAGCGCCAACGGACCCGGCGCCGGCACCGGTCGCGACGCCGACGGATCCCAACAACGGTCTGCTGGGTTTGATGGCACCGCCGCAAGCGGAAGGGCAGCCATGAAAGGCTTCCAACGGGCAATCTCCATCGCGGCGACCGCAATCGTTGCCACCACGATGTCGGGATGTGGCTGGCGCGGACTGAATTCACTTCCCATGCCGGGCACCCAGGGGACAGGCGACGGGTCGTTCACCATCCAGGCGCAGATGCCTGACATCACCAATATCCAGCAGAACTCCCGGGTTCGGGTGGGTGACGTCAACGTGGGAACGATCACCAAGATCGAACGCCAAGACTGGCACGCGCTGGTCACGATGTCACTCGACAAGAGCGTCAACCTGCCGGCCAATTCCGTTGCAACGCTCGGCCAGACCAGCCTGCTGGGCTCGCTGCACGTCGAACTCACTCCGCCCACCGATGCCCCTCCTGAAGGTAGGTTGCACCAAGGGTCGCTGATTCCGCTGTCGGCGGGGCGCGCCTACCCCTCGACCGAGCAGACACTGGCCGCGGTGTCGATGCTCCTCAACGGCGGCGGCGTGGGCCAGCTCCAAGACATCACCAAAGCGCTGTCGACGGCGTTCGGTGGCCGCGAAGACCAACTTCGCAGCCTGATGGCACAGCTGGAACAGTTCATCGGGCACGTAAAAGATCAAACCGACCAGATCATCGCCGCCACCGACAGTCTGAACAGGCTCGTGAAGCAGTTCGCCGACCAGAAACCGGTGGTGGACAAGGCCTTCGACACCATTCCGCGGGCGCTGGCGGTCCTCAACGGCCAGCGCGATCAATTGATCGAGGCAGTCGACCAGCTGGGCAAGTTCAGTGCTTTGACCGCTGACTCGGTCAATCAGACCAAGGACGCCCTGGTGACCGAACTCCGGGACCTGGGACCGGTCCTGGAGTCGCTGGCGAACTCCGGGCCCGCGCTCACGAGATCCTTGGGCTTCTTCGTCACCTACCCCTTCCCGAAGGACATGATCGCCAAGGCGCAGCGGGGCGACTACCTCAACGTCAGCCTGATTCTCGATCTCACGTTGAGCAGAATCGACTCATCCTTCTTCGTCGGTACCCGATTCGAGGGAGACCTGACCGAGCTGGAGATGCAGTGGGGTCGGACCATTGGCGTCATCCCAAGCCCCTACACGGGCGGCAACCCGCTTGTGGCCCCCTACCGTCTGGACCAAGGACCGTAAGCATGCATCTGACTCGCCGAGTTCGCCTGCAGCTGGCGATCTTCTGTGTCATCACACTCGTCGGTGGCGCATTCATGGTGTTCAGCTACCTCGATGTACCCAGGTTGCTGTGGGGAGGCGGGCACTACCGCGTCGACGTCGAACTGCCCAACTCGGCAGGGCTCTACGTCAACAGCAACGTCACCTACCGTGGGGTGGAAGTCGGCAGGGTCGACAGCGTTGCGTTGTCGGACGCGGGCGTGACAGCCCAACTGTCGATCAATTCAGATGCGCACATCCCGGCCGACCTCGACGCGCGGGTGCACAGCCAATCGGCCATCGGCGAGCAATTCATCGAACTGGTCCCAAGGAGTGGCAAGGGCCCGTCGCTGAAGAACGGTGACGTGATTCCCGCCGCCCGCACCAGCATCCCGCCCGACGTCAACAAGTTGCTCACCATCACCAACGCCGGCCTGACTGCGATACCGAACGACAATCTCCGCACCGCGATCGACGAATCATTCACCGCAATAGGCGGTCTGGGACCCGAACTGTCGCGCCTCATATCGGGTACGACTGCCTTGACCGCTGACGCACGCAAGAATCTGGACTCCATCACCACCCTGATAGACGACAGCAAGCCGGTCATGGACAGCCAGATCGACACCGCAGACTCAATCCAGGCTTGGGCGGCCAACCTCGCGCAGATCACCAGCGACCTGGAAGCGCAGAACGGAGCTTTCGCCGGAGTTTTGAACAACGGGCCCGATGCCTTCGACCAGACGCGCGCGCTGTTCGACCGACTCAACCCGACACTGCCGATCTTGGCGGCCAACATGGCAAGCTTGGCCGACGTCGCAGTGGTCTACCAAGCCAATATCGAACAAATACTCGTGTTGGCGCCACAGGTCACCGCGGGAGTGCAGTCGGCCGAACTGCCGGAC
The DNA here is from genome assembly GCF_003719305.1 of Mycolicibacterium stellerae. Taxonomy (GTDB): domain Bacteria; phylum Actinomycetota; class Actinomycetes; order Mycobacteriales; family Mycobacteriaceae; genus Mycobacterium; species Mycobacterium stellerae. The sequence goes on along the minus strand of NZ_RARC01000013.1, from coordinate 82,988 downwards.
CGGTACGGCAAGTATCCGGGAATCAACCTGTCGTTGAATGCCAACATTAACCTTCCGCCGCCGTGCACCACCGGCTTCCTGCCGCCCAATCAGGCGCGATCTGCCAGCGAAGTCGATTACCCCACCCGCCCGGCAGGCGACATGTACTGCCGGGTGCCCCAGGACTCTCCATTCAACGTCCGTGGTGCACGCAACATTCCGTGCGAAACCCGACCGGGCAAACGCGCGGCGACTGTCAAGGAGTGCGAGAGCGACAGGACGTATGTCCCGCTCAATGACGGCTACAACTGGAAGGGCGATGCCAATGCGACGCTAACCGGCCAGCCGATACCCGAACCTCCACCCCAGCCTCCTGTGCCGGTGGCTGCCGCAACCTACGATCCCGCAACGGGCAAGTACTTCGGCCCAGACGGACAGCAGTACACCCAGTCCGATCTGTCCCAATCCGCCCCGGCGAATCCGACATGGCAAGACATGTTGGTGCCGAAAGGAAATGACCGATGAGACGCGCCTCCGCAACGGCGATACGCGGTTTACACAACGACCTCGCCGAGGAGGACGATAGCGCCGTCGTTTCCGACGTCGATGGACCTCACGATGAACTCGAGGCGGAGAGAATCGACACAGTTCCCACGCCTGATGGCGAGCCACCCTCCGCCCCAGTGGCTTCCGCTCGACGGCGGCCGCCGCACCGTATTGCCCTCCTCTTAGGGGCCGCGATGGTCACCGCGCTGGGCGCGGTCGGCGGATGGCTGGGCGTGCAGAGCAATCACTACCACCAGATAGATTCGGGGCGTGCGGCGTTCCTGCAGGCAGCCCGCCAAGGCGCGGTGAACCTCACGACAATCGACTGGCAGCACGCGGACGCTGATGTGCAGCGCATCCTCGACACCGCAACGGGTTCCTTCTACGACGACTTCTCCAAGAGATCAGGTCCGTTCATCGACGTGGTCAAGCAGTCTCAGTCGACCTCGACGGGGACCGTGCTCTCGTCCGGCGTGCAATCCGCCTCCGCAGACACAGCTCAGGTACTGGTCGCAGTCAAGGTCAACATCACCAATGCCGTCGCCCCGCAACAACCTCCGAGATCTTGGCGGATGCAACTCACCGTCAAGAAAATGGGAGACGCCGTGAAAGTGTCCGACGTGGAGTTCGTCCCATGAGCAAAGTCGAAGTTGTTGAGGTCGACCTCGACGCGGCCGACGAGCCGGCAGACGGCGCCGACAGTGTCGAGGCGTCTGCTCCGACAGACGCTCCGAAACCCGTGCGGCGGGCCCGCACTCTACGGTTGCGAAGGCGAACGCACTCTTCTCTAGAAGAGGACGGCCTGGCACACGACGGCCGCCCGCCGCGGCGATGGGCGGCGACCCTCGGCTTCTACGTCGTGCCTGCCATCGTGCTGCTGATGGCGCTCGGTGTCGGTTACCTCAAATACACCGTCGACAGGGCCAAGGCCGACGAACGAGCCGCTGCAGAGTCTGTGCAAGCCGCCAAAGACGGCGCCGTGGCAATGCTTTCGTACACCCCGGACACCGCGGAGAAGTCGTTGAGCGCCGCACGCGACCGCCTGACCGGAGGTTTTCGCGACGAATACACGTCCCTGACCCGGGATGTCGTGATCCCCGGGGCAAAACAGCGCATGATCTCCGCGACGGCGACTGTGGCCGAGGCGGCCTCGGCATCGGCGACCGCGAATCACGCAGTCGTGCTGCTGTTCATCAACCAGGCCGTCACCACGGGACAGGATGCTCCGACCAGTACTGCCTCGGTCGTCGAAGTCGCCCTCGATCACCGCGACTCGCGCTGGCTCATCTCGGGGTTCAACCCCAAATGATCAGATCCAGCTACCAGACGCCGCCACCGGTCCCGCGCAAGCGGTGGGCGATCTTCGGCGCTGCGATGAAGCGGATTGTGCCCGCAGCATTGCTGCTGACGATTGGAACCGTTCTGGCTTCGACCCCGATTGCGCACGCGGACAACAAGCGTTTCAACGCCAGCGTGGTCGAGGCCGTCTATGTCCTGCAGCATCAGGCGGGTTGTACGAATCGCCTTCACGTCAGCCCGCAGCTGCAGCTCGCTGCGCAATGGCACGCCGCGGACGTACTCACCAATCGTGCGCTCGACGGCGACCTGGGGTCCGACGGCTCGACGGCCCAGAGTCGTGCCGCGGCAACCGGTTTCAGAGGTGACGTCGCCGAGACGGTTGGCATCAACCCCGCCCTGGCTATGAGCGGTATCGAACTGCTCAACCAGTGGTACTACAACCCGGCCTACCTGGCCATCATGCAGGATTGCGGTCACTCCGAGATCGGCGTGTGGTCGGAGAACTCACTCGATCGGACTGTGGTCGTGGCGCTCTACGGTCGACCGGACGCGGCGTGACAACCAAGCGCAGGCGACGTATTCGTCGACGACCATGACCACACCGCAGCTTCGGCCGCATCTGAACCCTGACGTATCCACGCGAAGGTCACATCGGGAGGACACCGTGAAAGTCAGCATCATCTTCCTGCGCGTCGCGTTGGCCTGCGTGTTCGCCGTCTGCTTCTGGCAAAGCGCTGTCGCGAAGGCAGCCGCCGTCGAGTACCTGATGGTCCCTTCGGCGGCCATGGGTCGCGACATTCCGGTGGCGTTCCAGGCCGGCGGACCACATGCGGTTTATCTTCTGGATGCCTTCAATGCAGCACCCGATGTCAGCAATTGGGTGACGGCGGGCAAGGCCATGGAAACCCTTTCGGGGCAGGGCATCTCGGTGGTCGCGCCTGCGAGCGGCGCCTGGAGCATGTACACCGACTGGGAAATGGACGGTAGTCGCCAGTGGGAGACGTTTTTGTCCAGCGAACTGCCCGACTGGCTCTCCGCGAACAAGGGGCTGGCGCCAGGCGGGCACGGGATCGTCGGCGCGGCCCAGGGGGGCACCGGCGCACTGATGATGGCGGCGTTTCACCCCGACCGATTCCGGTACGCCGGATCGATGTCGGGGTTCCTGACCCCGTCGGCCACGACTTTCAATGGTGCGATCACCGAGGGCATGGCTCGGTTCGGTGGAGTGGACACGCGTGCGATGTGGGGTGCGGCCCAGTTGGGTCGCTGGAAGTGGCACGACCCCGACGTGCACGTGGGGCTGTTGGTGAACAACAACACTCGGCTCTGGGTGTTCAGCCCCGGCACCCTGACGTGCAGTGACCCGGCCGCGATGATCGACCATTGCGATCAGGCGCAGGGCAGCAACCGAAGCTTCTTTACCCACTTCCGGTCGGTCGGCGGTACCAACGGTCATTTCGACATCCCCGTTGGCGGCCAGCACGACTGGTCTAGTTGGGGACCACAAGTGGCCAAGATGTCCGCTGATCTCGTCGCCTCCATCAGGTGAGCGATCACCGCGTGGACCTGCTGCCTCCCCTTCCGATCCGAGTTGGGATAGTGCCTGCCCTACGTGTGACGTGTACGCACGACGCAGCAGGCACGGATACCGATAGGTGGCTTTAGTGAAGTACTCAGCACCAGAAGTCGATTCGGCGTCGGAACCGGTGGCCATTTGCCGCCAACCCGACGGCAGAACTGCGTCACCAAGGCTCATTGCCGCGCCGGGTCGTTGCACAGCCTGGCGGAGCTGGACTCTCGGCGCAGTCACCCTGGCCGCGGTCTTGACCGTCCTCGCCCCGACGCAAGCGTCGCCCGCATCCGCGACGCCGGCACCCGAGGTCGAATACACCTACAACGTGGTCGTGCGCCGTCACTTCGACTTCCCCTACGGCGACGCATTGGGGTACGGCCACGAAATCTGTCATCACGTTGCCAACGGTGAGAGCTACGCCAACGTGATGAGCGACGTCGAACGAGACGTCAGTCCGAATGACGAGCAATCAGCGAACTACATCGTGTCCTACGCGGTCGGCATCCTGTGCCCCGCCCAGATCTCGCAGCTCCGGAATTCGGCAGCGGGCTACCAGCCTCCCGTGGGTGGCTGAGCCTCGCGACCGCCCACCGCTGGGCTGTCCAGCGGGATCTGGACGGCATAAGTGTAAGCAGAATCAAACGCCTCGTTTAGGCTACGCCATGTGCATCCTTGAAGTTTTGGTAGGCGGGCGACCCGGCGCATACCTGCAGATAACCGCATAAAACGGATGTTCCGAGGACCGCGAAGGCTCTACCCAGGCGATCTTGAAGAAAGAAAGACACTAGCCTTATGCCCACTATCTGCTTACAGTAGAGCGGTGTCTGCAGAAGGGCGGACCGTTCTCGAAGGAGTCAGTAAATGTCCATCAATCGGATCGACCACGCCGCCATTCGCGTCAAAGATCTCGGTGAGGCGCTGGAGTGGTACGAGGGCGTCCTCGATCTGATCGTGCTGGACCGCAATGCCGATCGCGCGCTGTTGACGTGTGGCGGCGACGAAGCGGACATCACGCTGATCAACGGTGGACAGGCAGTCGAGAGCTTCGCCTTCGGCGTGGACCACGGCGACGACCTCGACGCGATCATGTCGCGATTGAACAACAGCGGCGTCGAATACAGCCGGTACAAGGACGCAGACCGCCCCGGACACGGTGAGATCCTCGGCTTCGATCTTCCCAGCGGACACCACATGGAGTTCGTCGTCGCCGACGGCGCTCGTACCGCCGGGGTCACCAACTTCACCTCCGACGGCTCGGCCCGTCCGACCGACATCGACCACATCAACATCCTCGGCGACCTGAACCCCCGCGAGTTCGCAGAGTTCATGAAGATGGTCCTCGGATTCAAGTTGTCCATCGCCCTGACCATCGCGGGCAACTGGGCAGGATCATGGCTTCGGGCCAGCAAGCTCGATCACGACATCGCCTACATGCAGGCCATTCATCCCGGGGATCGCCTGCACCACATCGCCTTTGCGATGGAAGACGGCAACCACTACTTCCGTTTGAGCGACCGACTGGTCGAAAATGGGCATCGGTGGGAGTGGGGACCTGGTCGCCACATGGCCGGCGGTACGTACGGAACCACGAAGGGTTTCGGGACCAACACCTTCGCCTACGTACTCGATCCCACCGGAAATCGTAACGAGTTCAGCGGCGGCATGGACGAAATGGACGACGATGCATCGGTCGTCAACGACACCAGCCCGGAGAAGCTCCCGGAGTTCATGAACGGTTGGTCCTACGGAATCCCAGAGACCTTCCTGTCCACCGGTACCTAGCCCACGCCGACGCCACCGCGAAGGGAGAACTGCATGCCGTCCCCTGACCCACAGCCGGGACCCCACGTCGAGCCATCTAGTGCCAGCGCCCTGACACAAGCCGTGCATCAGAGTTGGTGGAACGTCGATCGGAACCACGGTGTGGGCAATGAACTGCTCTATACCGAACAAGGTGTGTGCGTGATGCCGGCTCGGACGATGACGGGCAGAGCGGAAGTTGCGGAGTTCTTCGCGGCCCGACGAGCCAACGGGCCACGTCTATCTCGGCATCTCGTCTCGAACCTGGTCACCGATGTCGTGGACCACCTGAACGCCTCGGCGACGTACGTGATCACGCTGTACGCCCAAGACGGCGAGGCGCCGTTGGCGCTCGCCCCACCCACAATGATCGCGGATGCCACCGATCATTTCGTTCGTGACGACGACCGCTGGTTGATCCAACGTCGGGTCATCGAACCGGTGTTCGTTTCAGCGGGCAGCAGCCCGATCCCCTTGCCCCGCAACTGAAGTGGTACCGCCAGCAGTGAGTTCGGCGATGTGCCTCCTCGTCGGCGACGTCTGTAGTAGTTACCGGTCATGACTGCATCACCGTTCACCGAACCCGGCCCACCTCCACCCTGGGAGGTCGGTGTTCATGGAAAGCTGGCGCCGCGGACCATTGGTGAACTGGCGCGCCTGTCCGAAGAGCTCGGCTATGGCGGATTCTGGTTCAACGTCGTCGGCACCGAAGTCGACCCCGTTGCCCGCCTCGCCAGCGCGTACGCGAGCACCCGCCGGATGGAAATCGGCGTTGGCGTCATTCCACTGGACACGCACCCCGCGGAGGTGTGGGCTCCCAAGATGGCTGCCGAGGAGTTGGATTCGTCGCGCGTCACAGTGGGGGTGGGTGCCGGCGCGGCCGCGCGCGGGCAACTGCGTCTGGTTGGCGCGGCGATCGACGTCATCCGCAAAGAGTTGCCGCACACCCGTGTTGGCGTGGGCACCAAGGGCCCTCGCATGCTGGAACTCAGCGCGCGTTCAGCAGATGCCGTCATCTTCTCGATGCTCACCCCGGCCGAAGTGCGGGCGGCAGTGGCGAAACTGCAGACAACGACTACCAACCCGGGGTTTTTCACCCATGTCTATCACCGAGTCGTCGCGACGGGCCCGGAAGCGGAGCGTCAGTTGCTGGAGGAGATGGCTGCCAACGGTGTAGACGTGACCTCCACCCGCTCTGGTTCCCCCCCACCGTTGCTCGGCAGCATTAGTGACGGCGCTGCAGATTTGGCAATGCAGCTGGACCATTGGGGCAACCCCGCCCCGGCAAGGATCATTCTCCGGCCGGTGGTGGACTGGAACGACATCGGGGAGGTCCGAGCAGTGCTGGCGCGACTCAGTCCCCGCGAGGTGGCCACAGCGTAGTCCTGCACTCGATTCGATTGCAGGCTCGAGCTTTTCGCTTACCGGAGTCAGCGCTACGCGTGGCTCCTGGCGACGATGCGACTGGTGGCGGTTCGCAGCACGCGACTGTCATGGCTGCTGTCAATCAACGAGAGCGTCACGGTGCTGACCTTTGAGATGTGTTGCGCGACGAGATCGGCGCACACCGCCCCATCGCGGTCTTCGGCAGCTCGCCGTATCGCGGCGTGGTCGGCGTCAGCCAATCGCGCCACGGCATCGAGATCATCGTTCTTCCCGATCATCAGTCTGCGATACCGTTCCGCGGTCTGCCACAGATCATCGGCCGTTCGCCTGACCCGCTCACCCGCGTGGGAGAACATCAACGAGTGGAAGCGCTGATGCGAGGCCGCGGCGCACACGAAGTCCAATTCTCGGTTCAGCCGAGAGGTCTCCTGCTCGGCCGTGATTATCTGCACCAGATCCTCGTCGGTCAGCAGCGGGACGGACAGCCGCACGGCCATCGGTTCGACCGCCAGTCGCAACGCGCACAGATCCTCGAAGTCGCCCAGTTCCAACGGTGCTACGCGGACCTGCCGGTTGTGCTCGGCTCGAATCAAGCCTTCGTTCTGAAGCATCCGCAGCGCTTCACGCAACGTCGGACGTCCGATGCCGAGGCGATCGGCGAGCTGGACTTGAGACACCCGCCCGCCCGGAGGTAAGTCGCCCGACAGAATGGCCGCGCGCACCTTCCCGTACGCCCACATGGCGCCACCCTGCTCCGCTGTCATGTCATCCATCGAGGAGCCTTTGCTCATAGTCATTGGTGTTGTCGTGGATGGTTCTGTCGGCAGTTCGTAGTTCGACGACTTCTGCAGACCGCTCACATCGGGGCAAGTCTACCGCGCGACGCCGCACACGGGGTGATCTGAGTTTGCCACGAGGTTCGGTACGTCGGATTTTGCCGGTCGGGCAAAACTGCGCGCCTTCACCAACTGCGAGATTCCCTACTGCCGACATTACGTGCTCGACCGGCGTCTGCAGGTCGCGCTCGGTGCCAGCGCGTCGCATGGTGACGAGCCTACTCGATGCGGCCGACGGATAGATCCATCATTTTTTGACTCCCGACCACGCCAGTGGCCCGCCCAGTGTGTAAGCAGTTAGGTAGGGACGGCACCCCGTGACCCCCGCCCTGGGGAAAGCGCTCGAGACGGCTGAAGGCCGCTTCGATCGCGCCCCGGCGCGTAGCTGCATCGAGCGGACCGCTAGCTTGACAACCGTGAACTGCTTACAGTTTCCTTGATGGTGGCAGATAGGGGAGAACCGATGGGTAAAGAAGTCCACATCGCCGGCGTGGCGATGACACAGTTCGGCATCTTTCCCGACCGGTCGATCGTCGACATGACGACCTCGGTCGTCAACGACGCGCTCGCCGATGCGGGGTTGACTGCGTCCGACGTCGGCTGGGCATTTTTCGGCAACACCACCCAAAGCCTGCTGGAGGGCCAGCTGATGACCGGCGGCCAAATCGCCCTGCGCCCGTCGGGAATCGCAGGCATCCCGATCGTCAACGTGGAGAATGCCTGCGCCACAGGGACAACGGCGTTCACCCTCGCGGTGAACCAAGTGCTCTCGGGCACCTGTGACGTCGCGCTCGCGGTCGGCGTCGAGCGCATGAATATCGGAGACCGGGCCAAGACCATGTCGGTGTTCGACGGGGTCGCCGACGTCAACAATCCCCAGCGGGTGTTCGAGGAGATCGACGACATCGGCGGGGCCATCGACGATGCCGAACTCGGTGCCCGCAGCCCGCTGATGGACGTCTACGCGGCGTTCGCGAGACTGCACATGAAGACCTTCGGGTCGACCGTGGAGCAGCTGGCGGCGGTGGCATCGAAGAACCACGGCCACTCCGTCCACAACGAACGTGCCCACTACCGCAAGCCGATGTCGATCGAGGACATCATGAACGCGCGCAAGCTTGCCCATCCGCTCACGGTCCCCATGTGTGCGCCGGTGACCGACGGCGCCGCGGCAGCCATCGTGTGCCTCCCCACTGGGGGAAAGGTCCCCTCCCGGTCGGTCCGGGTGAGGGCGAACGGCATCGCCACCGGACTGGACCGCGAATGGGCCGACTACTCCCAACATGTGACCAAGCGGGCCGCCGACCGGGCGTACGAGCGGGCCGGTGTCAGCCCGGGCGAGGTCGACGTCGCCGAGGTGCACGATGCCACCGCGTTTGGCGAACTGCTGGTCAGCGAGTTGGTCGGATTGGCTCCTATGGGGATGGGGGGGCCGATGGCTCTGCAGGGCGCGTCCTCCCTCGGCGGGCGCATCCCCATCAATCCCTCGGGTGGCCTCGAATCCAAGGGACACCCGTTGGCCGCTACCGGACTGGGACAGATATTCGAGATCGTGACCCAGCTCCGCGGCGAGGCCGGTGGGCGTCAGGTACCGGGAGCTCGCATCGGGCTCGTGGAGAACGGCGGCGGGTACCAGCGCGGTGAGGAAGCCGTCGCTGTCGTGACGATCCTGGGCGGCTGACGTGCGCATCACCGACTTCTTCGACCGCGGCTGGCGCCTCAACCGCAACGGCGCCGCGTTCGTGATGGACGAGCGCACCTACAGCTACACGCAAGCCGGCGAGCTGTCGTGTCGAATCGCGCAGGCCTTGTCCGCCAACGGATTCGCGGCCGGTACCAAGGTCGCCGTGCTCTCGCCCAACGACCCGCTCGGCATGATCTGCGTGTTGGGTCTGTGGCGCGCCGGGTGCACCTGGGTGCCGCTCAAGGCCGACATTCCCACCGCTGAGTCGATCGATCTGCTCAGCCGGTTCGACTGCGAGTTGATCCTCTTCCACAGCAGCCAGCGCGAAGCGGCCCAGCAGATGGCCGCCGTCACCCCATCGGTTCGCGAGACCATCTGTTTCGACGTGGGCTTGGAGCCCTGGCTGGCCGGCCATCCGGCCACCGACCCGGAACCGCCACATCAACCGGATGAGGTCATCGCGATCATGGCCACCGGTGGCACGACGGGGCCGTCGAAGGGTGTGATGATCACCCACCGCAGCATGTCGGCGGCGCTGACGCACATGCTGTTGGCGTTTCACTATCCCGAGAACACACCGATCGTCAACCTGGCGGCCGCACCGCTGACCCACACCGCCGGATTCCTAGCCATGCCTGCGCTCACCCGCGGCGGCACCGTCGTCTTGATACCGAGGGCAACGCCGGATGGGGTCGTCGACGCCATCGAGCGCCATCACGTGACCGAGGTGTTCCTTCCCCCGACCGTCATCTACCGAATGCTCGAACTCGACGACATCCGGCAGCGGGACCTCTCCAGCCTGCGCTACCTGCTCTACGGCGCTGCGCCCATATCCGTCGCCAAGCTTCGACGCGCCATCCAGGTGTTCGGGCCGGTCATGATGGGCGGATATGGCCAGACCGAAGCGTTCGGCTCCATCGCCTACCTTCGGCCAGAGGAACACTTCGAAGACGGTGAGATCGCATCCGACCGACGCCTGTCGTCGGTCGGGCGTCCCTTCCCTCTGTTGCGGGTCGGGATCTTCGAGGGCGGCCGCGAACTTACCGCCGGCGAGTCCGGCGAAATATGCGTCAGGGGCGACAACGTCATGGCCGGCTATTACGGCGATGCCGCCGCGACTGCGTCCACGGTGGTCGACGGCTGGCTGCTCACCGGTGACGTCGGGCATGTCGACGACGACGGGTACCTGTACATCACCGACCGCAAGAAAGACCTCATCATCACCGGCGGGTACAACGTGTACCCGGCAGAGGTGGAGAACGTCGTGCTCGGCCACCCCGCCGTTCAGGACTGCGCCGTCGTGGGTGCACCCGACGCGGACTGGGGCGAGGCGGTGACCGCTGTCGTCGAATTGGTCCCCGGTCAGGACGTGACAGCAGACGAACTGATCGCCATGTGCAAGGCCAAGCTCGGCTCCGTCCGTACACCCAAGGCGGTCGACGTCGTCGACAGCTTGCCACGCAGCTCGGTTGGCAAGGTGCTACGTCGTGAGGTGAGAGCCCGGTACTGGGCCGCGCTGGAGCAGAAGATCTGAGCGCCGAGCAGCTCGTCGGCCCCGTCGTGGTTCGTTGTCACGGAGTCGTTGTCATGGACTTCCTACCGGCACGGCGTGTGCGTAACGCCCCCGGTGAAACAGCAGCGGCTCCCGTGCGCCGTCAGCCTCGAGGTGATGAACGGCCCCGACGACGATCTCGTGGTCGCCGCCAGTGTGGGACGTCTCGATGCTGCAGTCGATCCAGGCGCAGGCGCCGACGATCATCGGCAATCCCAGCCGTGATGTTCGCCATTCCACGCCGCTGAACTTGTCGGTACCGCTTCTGGCGAATCTGGCGCAGATGTCCTGTTGATCGTGCGCAAGGACGCTCACGCCGAAGTTCCCGCCTCGAGCGATCTGCGGCCAAGTCCGTGATGTGAGCGCGGGCAAGATGACCACCATCGGCGGATCGAGGGACAACGCGGAGAACGACTGGCAGGTGAAACCAACCGGCCTGCCCTCGCAGACGCCTGTGATGATCGTGATGCCTGAGGCGAAGTGCCCCAACACCGAGCGGAAATCCTGCGGCGTAGGCGGTGCAGCGGTCAAGGGCCGACATCCTCTCTTCTCGTGCAGTCCTGGCGCGCCCAGCCATTTCACTTGCGCGCCCGGAGCAAATTGCGCCCACTGATCGGCGCATCCCGGACATATTCCGAAAGACAAACTGTCATCAGTTTAGGACCAAAGCAGCCAGGCCTCAATGCAGTTTTCCGAGTTATCTGCAGTTTAAAAGCATCCATCGGGAATCCGGCCAATATTCTGCTTGCAGATCGATGTAGACCTCAGGCCCAGGATGGGTTAGATTCGAAGGTGTTCGGCCGGAGGACTCGGAGACCGCAGGCAGGGCTCAGCGTTGACGGCATCACGGCTACACGGTCATTTCAGGAGCGTCGCGTGTCTGAGCACGACTCCGCGGGAACACCGGGCGAGGGCAGCCCCTGCAGGGCGTTGCGCGTAGCCCTGGCGCTGAACTCCTCGGGCCATCATCCCGCGGCGACGACTGAAACCGTCGCAGAGCGCTGGATAGAACTGGGTGCCAGTCGGGCGGCCATCGGCCCCGTCGTTCGCGTCTCCGCTACAGACCTTCGTGACGCGGCTCGCCGCGCCAGAGCGCTACGTGCCGATGCGGCCCGGCAGGCCATCGCCGCCCCCGTCATCTTCCTCGAAGTGGGTGTGCTGATCGATCCCGAGCCGCGCCGCGCCCTTCGTGCGCTCGCTCGGCTGGACCGAGAGACCGACCAGACGGCGTCCTTGCGGTACGTCGGATCACCGCGCGGTCTGGCCGGTTTCGCTGCCGACATTCACGCCCTCGACATCGCCGACGGCATAGCGGTGCTGCCGTTGACCATGCCCGGTTCGGCAACCCACGTCATCGACGGACTACTCGAGGCGCTCGCCGAGATGGGCTTTGAGAGCGCTCCCGAAGCAGTCGGCGCGGCCCGCCGCTTTCTCGTCGGAGCCGTCGCGTGAATGGCGGGGCGCGACCAGCTCGAGGCACCCAGCGCTAGACAAGTTGACGATTCACGTCGGCCGAGATCGGTTCGGCCGCAAATGTAAACCTGGTGATGAAAGGAAGGCTCGTCGAGATGAGACTCGCACTGTTCAATGGCGGGAAACCCGGCGTGGTGACAGGAGATCGCGTCGTCGACGTGAGCCATCTCGTCGACACGGCGCAGCCCGCCCGTGATCTCCTCCCCAGCTTGATCGGAAGCTTCGCCGACCACCGACAGGCGTTGGAGGCGGCCGCACGCTCTGACAACGGGGTGCCGCTGGCGTCTGTCACTCTTGATGCCCCCCTGCCACGGCCGACGAAACTGCTTTGCGCACTAGGCAACTATCTCGAAGGCGTCGGGGGGGAGATCAAGCCCGTTGGGATGTTCCTGAAGGCATCGACTTCGGTCATCGGCCACGGCGGGGTGGTGCGGTTGCCCGACGTCCCGGCCAGCGTGTTTCAGCACGAAGCCGAACTGGCGGTCGTGATCGGTCGGCGGGCACACCAGGTGCTCGAGTCCGAGGCGATGGACTACGTCTTCGGCTACACCGCGCTCATCGACGTCTCCGCTCGAGGCGTCAGCCAGGCAGCCGGACTGGCCGACAAGAGCTTTGACACCTTCGGCCCCCTCGGACCGTGGATCGTCACCGCCGACGAGGTCGGCGACGCCAGCGATCTGGCCATTCGCCTTTGGGTCAACGATCACCTGCGCCAGGACTATCGCACCAGCGACATGGAGAATCCTATCGCGCGGCTCATCTGGTGGGCGTCATCGATCACCACACTGGAACCCGGCGACGTGATCTCTTGCGGGACCAATCATCAAGGGTTGGGCCCACTGCAGGACGGCGACCACGTCCGCCTCACGATCGACAAGATCGGGTCTCTCGAGGTGACGGTCCAGGACCCCGTCGGCCGCACCTGGCCATCCGAGATCGACACCGACCTCGCCGCCCACATGCGCGCTCAGCGACTCAGCAGCGCCCACCTCACGCCGCCGGCCCCATACCGTCCCAACGCAGGCATCGAACTGCACGCCGCGGCGGAATAGCCCAGTCGAAGTTACTCAACAGCGACCCTCGAAGATTAGAAGATTAGGAGTGCAGCTATGCCTCAGAACGTCATGACGGGCAAGGCCACGGCGATTCCCGCGCAAGTCATGTTCGACGGCCGCGTGGCACGCAGCGCCATCCAGACCGACAACGCCATGGTGGTCTTCAACTATCTCGATGACATGACCGAGGACATCCCACCGCACGACCACCCGTTCGACCAACTCGCGCTGATCTTCGGTGGCGCCATGGAGTTCATCGTCGACGGAGAGAAGTACATCGTCGAAGACGGCGGCTATTTGTACATTCCTGCGGGTCTGCCGCACACCGGTAAGGCTCTGGGCAGCGGGCGCGTCCTCAACATCGACGTCTTCTCCCCCGCTCGCGCTGACTTCGCGCACCTCGTGGAATGGCAAGGCGACAACACGTAAAGCCGCTTCGGTCCCCGCATCGGGCCGGTACTCATTCCTGGCTGCGATAGGGCCGAGGCGATGGGGACCGGTCAGCCCGACCCCGCAAGCGCGGCCGTGACCATCCGTACCGCGGCGTCCCTGGCCCCCCGGATGTCGAAGGTGCCGGGGTCGACCAGGTACTGCAGCGCCACGCCGCGGATGACTCCTTCGAGCAACGCCGCATACGAAACGGGTTCAATACTGCTGGCGACGCTGCCGTCCGCGCGCCCACGTTCGATCCAGTCGTACAGTTCCTGGCGCATCTCCGCGTATCGCTGGCTCACCGCCGCCTTGACCTCAGCGGCGTCGGCGTCGGCGCTGACTGCCAGGACGAGCATCACGGCTGCCGGTTTCGGGTTGACGGTCAAGCGGTCGAAATAGGAGGTGATCATTCCCAGGATCGCGTCCAGACCCGTTGCAGCCTCCTTCAGCGGCTCGAGAGCTTCGGCGCTGAAGGTGTCCCGTGTCGATGCGATGACGGCCTCGATCAGTTTGGCCTTCGACCCGAAGTGATAAGTGATCAGCCCCCTGCTGACCCCGGCACAGTCCTGAATGCGGGTGAAGGTGGTGCGCTGATACCCCTCCTCGGCCAGGAGTTTGATGGCGGCGTCGATGATCAGCTTCCGCGCAGCCTCGCTGCGTTCGTCCTGTGTTGAGGTATGGGGTGCCGGCATGGTCGCATCTTGCCGGATCAGTTGACCAACAGTTCGACGATGGTGGCGTTGGCCGTGCCGCCAGTTTCACACATGGTCTGCAGACCGTATCGAATTCCGTTGTCGCACATATGGTGTATGAGTCTGGTCATCAGGATTGCTCCCGATGCGCCCAGCGGATGGCCTACGGCGATCGCGCCACCGAGCGGGTTCAGCCGCTCCTCGTCGGCTCCCAGGTCCTTCGCCCACGCGAGCGGCACGGTGGCGAACGCCTCGTTCACTTCGTAGGCCCCGATGTCGCGCAGCCGCAGACCCGACTTGCGGAGCAGCTTGTGCGTAGCCGGCATCGGCCCCTCGAGGACCGTTACGGGATCGGCGGCGCTGACCGCACCGCTGTGATACCGCACCAATGGGGTCAGCCCGAGCGCCTTTGCGCGCTGCGGTGTCGTCACCAGGAGTGCTGCAGCGCCATCGGAGATCTGTGATGCGTTGCCTGCATGGACGACTCCGTCCTGATGACGACCGATTGGCTTCAGCTTCGCCAGCGACTCGACCGTGGTACCGCGCCGCAATCCCTCGTCGCGCGTCACGATCCCGGCGTTCGTGGTGACCGGAACGATCTGCTCGTCGAACGCCCCACTGTCTATCGCAGCGGCCGACCGTTCGTGCGAGCGTGCACTGTATTCGTCCAGCATCGACCGCGACAAGCCGTGGCGCTTGGCCATGATGTCGGCACCGTCGAGTTGGTTGAAGTCGACCACCCCGTACCGCTCGAGCACGGTAGGCCCATACGGCTGACCGGTGGCCCGCGCCGCGCCCAGGGGCACCCGACTCATTGTCTCGACACCGCCGGCCACCACCAGCTCCTGCTGCCCCGCCATGACGGCGAACGCGGCGTGATCCAGCGCCTGCTGGCTGGACCCGCAAGCGCGGTTGACCGTCACCGCCGGAACCGATTCCGGCCACCCGGCGGCGAGGACGGCGAAGCGGCCCACGTTGCTGGACTGGTCGCCGAGTTGGGTCACACATCCCCATTGGACGTCGTCCACGTCGACGGGATCGATACCCGTCCGCTTGACCAACTCGTTCAAGACCAGCGCGGACAGATCGGTGGGATGGATACCCGACAGCGCACCATTGCGCTTGCCGATGGGGGTGCGTGCTGCAGCGGCAACCACGGCTTCAGGCATGTCGTCTCCTCGGGCCGTGTTGCGCCCGCATCAGGCGCCGGTCCATGTGGGGCTGCGCTTTTCGGCGAATGCGCGCGCCCCCTCGGCTGCGTCGGCGGAGGCGAATACCGGGTCGGTGATCTCCCGCTGGCGAGCGAAGACCTCGTCGGCACCCCAGGCTCGCGACTCCTCCGCGATGCGTTTGGTGGCCATCAGGGCCAGGGGCGCGTTGGCCGCGATGCGCTGGACGAGCCGAACCGCCGCCTCCAGTGCCGTGCCGTCGGACACCACCTCGTTGACGAGTCCGAAGTGCAATGCGTTCACCGCGTTCAAGGGCTCACCGGTGAGAAGGAGCTCGAGGGCGACGGCGCGTGGCAGCCGCTGCGGCAGCCGAATCGCTCCACCTGCCCGCGCCACCAATCCGCGACGGACCTCCGGAAGCCCGAACCGCGCGCCCGCACCGCACACCACGAGGTCGCATGCCAGTACGAGTTCGAAACCGCCGCCGAGCGCCCACCCCTCGACGGCCGCGACGAGGGGCTTACACGGCAGCTTCTCCACCAGCCCGCCAAAGCCACGTCCGTCGATGGTCGCCGACTCACCCTGCGCGAGACGCTTGATATCCGCTCCGGCGCAGAAGGTTTCATCAGTGCCGGTGAGGATGCCGACCGCAAGATCGGAACGTGAATCGAGTTCGTCGAGCCCGGCGGCGATACCTCGAGCCATCTCGATCGTCATGGCATTGCGAGCCGCAGGCCGATTCATCCTCATCACGAGGACGTTGCCCGTCACCGACGTCTCGAGGGGTTCTTCCGGTGCGGTCATCGGGGCGCCATTCGGATGGACCCGTCGAGCCGGATGGTCTCGCCGTTGAGATAGTCGTTCTCCAGAAGCTCCACGGCGAGCCGGCCGTACTCCGCCGGTGATCCCAGGCGTCGTGGGTACGGCACTGACTGTGCCAACCCCTCGCGGATGTCATCGCGCAGCCGGGCCAGCATCGGCGTGTCGAAGAGTCCGGGGGCGATGGTGTTCACCCGAATGCCCCACGACGCAAGGTCCCTGGCGGCCACCAGGGTGATGCCGTGAACAGCGGCCTTGGATGCGGTGTACGACGTCTGTCCCACCTGACCGTCGAAGGCGGCCACCGACGCGGTGAGGACGAAGGCGCCCCGACTTCCCTCGGGGAGTTCGTCGTTGCCCGCCATTCGGGCGGCGCAGAGCCGCAGGACGTTGTACGTACCGAAGAGGTTGGTCCGCACCATGTCGGCGAAGGCGTCCAACGGCGCCGGATTACGTTCCCGATCCAGGATGCGGAGCCGATCGCCCCCGCGACCGGCAGTATGAACCACCCCACGCAGCGGTCCGGCCTCTCCGGCCGCATCCAGCGCCGCGGCTAGTTGCTCCTCATCGAGGACGTTCGCCGCGAGGAAGTGGGCACCCAGGTCCGTGATGGCGCCCCGGCCGGCAGTGGGCAGATCTGCGACGAACACCGTTGCGCCGCGGTTGATCAACGCCGCAGTGGACGCCAGCCCGAGCCCCGAGGCTCCACCGGTGACCAGCGCTACCTGACCCGCCAAGTCCATGTGTTCTCCTTCGCTCAGGTGCGGTGAACCGAGTGTGTCATTTTCCTTGCTGGCTGTCCAGTAAGTGTGTAGCGTCGTGCCTGTGACGGAGTCAGTCAAGGTCAGCGCATCGAGCCAAATGTCGGTCGGTGGCAGGGATCATCCAGCCAGCGGCGTCTTCGACGTCCTCAATCCGGCCACGGGCTCGGTTCTCGCTCATGCGCCCGCGTTCGCACCGGAGGATCTGAGCCATGTCTTCGGCGTGGCAGAGTCGGCGTTCCAGACGTGGCGCAGCGATGAATCCGCGCGTCGCGCGGCACTTCGGGTCGCGGCTGACGCGCTCGAGACCGCCGAGGACGTCTTGGCCACGCTGCTGACCGCGGAGCAGGGCAAGCCGCTGAGGGAGGCACGTTCCGAGATCAAGGTCAGTGCCACGTGGTTGCGGTATTACGCGGATCTCGAGGTACCGCGCGAGATCATCCGTGACGACGAGCGCGGTTACGAAGAAGTGCTCCACCGCCCGCTAGGCGTAGTCGCCGCGATCACTCCGTGGAACTACCCGGTCACACTCGCGGTGTGGAAGATCGCCCCGGCGTTGCGGGCAGGCAACACCATGGTCGTCAAGCCCTCGCCCTACACGCCTTTGACCACGCTGGCCATCGGCGAGTTGTTGCGCGGTGTGCTCCCCGACGGCGTCTTCAACGTCATCACCGGCGTCGAGCCGCTCGGTGCGGACATGGTCGCCCATCCCATTCCCCGCAAGGTGACCTTCACCGGGTCGACGCCAGTAGGCAAGCGGGTCGCGGTATCGGCCGCCGGCGATTTGAAGCGGGTGACGCTCGAACTGGGCGGAAACGACCCGGCCATCGTGTTGCCCGGGGCCAACATCGAGCGCATCGCGAAGCGACTGTTCTGGGGGGCTTTTCGCAACAGCGGGCAGACGTGCTTCGCGATCAAGCGCGTGTATGCCCACGAGAGCATCCACGACCAATTGGTCGATGCCGTTGCAGCGATCGCGCGCACGGTCACCGTCGATGACGGAATGGCCGACGGCGTCGAACTCGGGCCGATCAACAATAGGCCGCAACTCCAGCACGTCGACGACCTGGTGCAGGATGCGCTGCGGTCGGGCGGCCGCGCTGCGGCGGGCGGAACGCGGATCGACCGGCGCGGTTATTTCTTCGAGCCCACGATCATCGACCGCGTCGAAGACGGCGTTCGCGTCGTCGACGAGGAACAGTTCGGACCCGTGCTGCCGATCGTGGAGTTCAGGGACACATCCGACGCAGTGGCACGCGCCAATCACTCCCCGTTCGGGCTCACCGCATCCGTGTGGTCCGAAGACACCGAGCGCGCCATGGAGGTGGCCGCGCAGTTGGACAGTGGCCAGGTGTCGGTCAACAGCCACGGCGCGGGCGTGCAGCCCCACCTTCCGTTCGGCGGCCACAAGTGGAGTGGTGTCGGCGTGGAGAACGGCATCTGGGGACTGCACTCGTTCACCGACACCCAGGTCGTGACCGGCCCAGCCCGCCGGCGCGAGGAAACAGAGCGGACGGGAGCGAAATGACCTCGGCCGCAACGTTCGAAACTAGCGCCGACCGGAGGGGGCCGCTGGCCGACGTCACCGTCGTGGCCGTCGAGCAGGCGGTATCCGCGCCGATGTGCACCCGCACGCTCGCCGATCTCGGTGCCCGCGTGATCAAGATCGAGAACCCCCGCGGAGGCGACTTCACTAGAGACTACGACGACGTCGTCAACGGGATGGCGGCGCACTTCGTCTGGGCGAACCGCGGCAAGGAGTCCGTCAGCCTCGATCTGAAGAGGCCCGCGGGCATGGAGATCATGCACCGAATGCTGGCATCGGCCGACGTGTTGATCTCCAACCTCACTCCCGGTGCCACCCGCCGCCTCGGAATCGACGCGGAGTCCCTGAAGGCCCGCCACCCGCGCCTCGTCTCCTTGGAGATCTCGGGCTACGGCAGTGACGGTCCGATGGCCCACAAGAGGGCATACGACCTACTCATCCAGGCCGAGAGCGGTACCTGTGCCACCACGGGACTGCCGGGTCAACCGTCGAAGCCGGGTCCGGCGATCGTTGACGTCTCCACCGGCCTGTACGCGGTGATCACCATTCTGGCCGGCCTGCACGCGCGCGGGCACTCCGGCGCCGGGACGTCCTCGTCGGTCGCAATGTTCGACGCCGCAACCGAACTCATGGGCTACGCGCTGACGCACGCGCGGTATACGGAGTCCAATCAACCTCCGGTGGGCATGGGCTCTCCCGCGTTGGCGCCGTACGGTGCCTACGGCACGCTGGATCTGCACACGGCCGTGCTTGGCACCACCAACGACGCCGAGTTCCGGCGGCTGTCGACGATGATCGGTCGACCCGAGCTCGCCGACGACGACCGCTATCGGCGCAACGTCGATCGGGTCGCCAGACGGGGTGAAGTCGACGAGATCGTGGCGGCGTGGTGCGCGCAGCGACGGCTGGCGGACATTCAGGCGGCAGCAGACGAGGCCGGTATCGGCAACGCCCGGTACAACACGCCGCTCGATGTCGTCGACCATGCCGAGCTCGCCGCTCGCGGACGATGGCAGGAGGTGTCGTCGCCCGTCGGATCGGTGACCTCCCTGCTGCCACCCCCGGTTATCTCGGGGCACTCGGCATGGATGGGTCCCATCCCGGCGCTGGGGGAACACACCTCGACCGTGCTCGCCGAGCTCGGCTACACCGATGAGGACATCAGCTCGTTCAGAGAGGCTGGCACGATATGACACCCTCCATCGTCGCGGTGCGCTCACTGATCGACGACACCTCGAGCGTTCTGGGCGATCTCGCGCTCAGCGACTGGTCGATCGACAGCGCCTGCCGCGGTTGGCGGGTCCAGGATCTGGTCACCCACATGGCGTTCTTCCTGAACACGATTGCCGATCCCCGACTGACGCTGCCTCCCAACCCGGACGGCACCACCGAGTCACTCAACGATGCCGCGGTGTACGAACGGGCAGAATGGTCACCGCAGCGGGCCCTTGAGTACTACACGGCGCAGGCCGAAGCCGGGTTCCGCGCGTTAGTGGCACTGCAGGAAGAACCGTTGCGAAGCAAGACGATTCGTCTCGGCGAACTGGGAACCTACCGGCTGGCGCAGCTCGCCGACGCCGTGGCCTTCGACCACCTCGTCCACCTGACCTCCGACCTGCTTCTCCCACATGGCCCCGTCGCCGGAAGCGCGAGTGTCGCTGAGGCAATCGATGCGACGATCGACTGGATGCTGGCTGGGCTGCCCCAGATGTGCCCACGCCGGCTGCATCTCGCCCTCGGCGACGATCCCGTAGGCGTTCGCCTCGTGGGCGAGACCGAGCGCGCCTTCACCCTGTCGCGGGACGGCGACGCGGTCGTACTGACCGAGACGGCCGACCTGCCCGCCGAGACGGCGACGACGCGAGCCACGGACTTCCTCAGGTGGGCGACCAAGCGGTCGTCCTGGCGTCCCGTCGTCGCGATCACCGGACGCCGCGAGCTCGTCGCGCCGATCCTGGACGCGATCCGGGTCATCTGAGCAAGCGTCACACCACTACCAACGGAGGTACCGTGCAACATCTCGAAGGTCGAGTCATCCTGATTACGGGCGCCGCCAACGGCTTTGGACGTCTTATTGCCGGCAAGTGCGCCGCCGGCGGCGCCAAGGTGGTCGGCGTGGATCTTGACGAGGCGAAGCTCGCCCAGGTGGTCGAAGCCATCCGTGCAGCTGGCGGCGACGCGTCGCACTTTGTCGCGGACGTCACCGATCTCGAACAATTGCAGGCGGCAGCTCGACACACCGTCGACACCTACCGGGCGATCGACGTCATCGTGAACAACGCGGGCATCATGCCGCTGGCGTACTTCCGCGACCACCACCGGGCTGTCGAGAAGTGGCACCGCGCAATCGACATCAACATCAAGGGAGTCCTTAACGGGATTTGCGCCGTCTACGACCAGATGATCGAGCAGGGTCGCGGGCAGGTCGTCAACATCTCCTCCATCTACGGCAACGCCGGAGTCGAAGGCGCGGCCGTCTACAGCGCGACCAAGGCCGCAGTCACGACGCTGTCGGATTCATTGCGGATCGAGACGAAGGGAAGGATCAAGGTCACCACGGTCAAACCGACGGGTGTCTTCGGTACCAACGTTCATACCGGGATGGTCGACCGGTCGGCCCTCGTCGGCCTGGTTGGTCAGCGTGCGGAGACCTTCAACGAGCGGCTGTCCGCCTACGTCAAGCGTGAGCTGCCGCCGGAGCTCACCGATCGAGACTCCGTGCAGTACTGGGTGATCAAGCCAGACGAGCTCGCTGACGCCGTCGTGTACGTCATCGATCAGCCGTGGGGAATCAGCATCAGCGACATCACCGTGCGCGCCAGCGGTGAGGACTACGTGTACTAGTTCCCGGCACTGTGCATGTCTCGGCAGACTCTCTGATTACTGTGCCGTCCAGCCACCGTCGACGAGCAGCAGGTGGCCGGTGATGTATCCCGCAGCGTCGGAGGCCAGGAAGCAGGCGGTGCCTGCCACGTCCTCCGGTGTGCCCACCCGATTGGCCGGAATGAACGCAAGGGCAGCTGCCTCCCCTGCGGCTGCGGCCCCGCTCAGGACGGGCGCGTCTGCGCCGAGGAACTGCTGTGAATTGGCGAGGAACCCGGTACCGATGAGACCAGGGGCGATTGCGTTGACGGTGAGCCCCCGTGGGGCGTAGGTCAGCGCCATCTGTTTGGTCAATCCGACGATCCCGTGTTTGGCCGCGGTATAGGCGGGCCCGCCACCCGAGCCCACGACACCGGCGATCGAGGAGATGTTGACGAGGCGGCTGGCCTGGTGACTCAGCAGGTGAGGCAGCACCCGCTTGGTCATATTGAACGTTCCGGTGAGATTGACCGAGATCACGCGGTTCCACAATGCCGCGGACATGTCTTCGAGGCTAGCAAACCCGTCGATGATGCCCGCGGCGTTGATCAGGATGCTCGGAGCGCCGATCTTGTCCGTCAGCTCGGTGACCGCGGCGTCCACGTCGTCCCACACGCTGATGTCGGCTCGCGCCGCAGCCACGGTGTGCCCGTCCGAACTCAGTTCGGCCACGAGCTCGTCGACTCCCGCGCGCTGTACGTCGATCAAGCCCACTGCTGCGCCTCGACCGGCCAAGGCCATGGCAATGGCCCGGCCGATGCCTGAACTGGCTCCAGTGACTATCGCGCTACCGGCCACCAGTTCGGTCATGCTCGATGTCTCCACTCTCGTTGTGCGATGCGGTGCCGGGAAGTCTGGACGCTTCGCGCCAGGTCACACGAAGTGCGTGATGTTGGGTTGGTCGCTCAGTGCCCGACCAAGGATTTCGTTGGTGAGCTTGGTGTTGAGCATGGGGTGTCGGGTGACGACCGAGAGATCCCGCCAAATCCGTTCCAGTGGAGCTGTTTCAGAGAACATCGCACTGCCGGCAATGTCGAGCAAGGCGCTCATGCCGGCCCTGACCTGACTGGCGGCGAAACCCGCATCGGCCCGGCAGCGAGCACGCTCGTTGTACGTCATCGGACGCTGCAGTGTCGTCTCCTCCAGCGCCGCGATCCCGCGCCGGGTCTGCAGTCGTGCGCTGTCGAGGAGCATGCGCGCCTCCCCGAGCTGGCCCAACACCACCGAGGAATCGACCTGCCGCGGAAAATCGAACTCCGCGACACCACGCTTGCCCATGTTGGCAGCCACACCCTCGAACAGCGCCTCGGCCCCACCCAGGGCCGGTCCCATCAGGCCCAGACCGAACTGCGGCGCGAACTCCCAGCGCTCGGCGGGTTCGGTGTCCGGGCCCCAGAACTCCTTCTCGGCGATCTCCGACTGCAGGGCGATGAGGTGATCGGGCACGAATACGTCCTCCGCGACGATCATGTTGCTGCCGGTCCCCCGCATACCGGTCACGAACCAGGTCTCCATGATCTGGATGCCGTCGTCATCCGAGATCGGCATGAACGCCGAACCGACACCGGCCGGGTTGCCGTCGCGCTCCTGCAGCAGACAGCCCACCATGCCCCAATTCGAATGCAGCGAACCCGACGCCGACGGCCACTTGCCGTTGACCACCCAGCCACCCTCGACGCGCTTGGCGGATCCCTTGGCCGCCAGCACCGAGCACATCCTCAGGTCCTCCACCGACCCCAGAACATGAGCCCGACCCTCGTCGCCCAGCGACATCATCGCCACGTGGTTGACGCATCCGATGATCATCTGCACCCATGCAGTCGACAGACAACCCTTGCCCAACTCGAACTGAACGTCCGAGTAGTCTGCCATCGTCAGCCCAGCCCCGCCGCATGACTTCGGCATCGTCAACTTGAACATGCCCGCGTCGATGAGTTCGCGAACCGTCTCCTCGGGAAGCCGACGCTCACGATCCGCCCACGGTGCCCTCTCTTCCAGGCGGGGACGCATCTCGCGCGCGATCGAGACGTAATCGGTTGCGGCGGTGGCGGTGTCGGCCGCCGACTGGACATCTACAACGGACATCAGCGACTCCCTCATCCACGTTGATCAGGTCACACACTACCACAAGGGTCGATTTCGGTCACTAAAATCGATCTTTTAGCCGAGCAACGCGAACAGTGCCCTTGAGCAGGAACTGGAGGCGGTGACGTGATCGCGGACGCGAACCGAGCGTCCTAGTCTGTGACGAACGCGCCGCGCTCTTCGAGTCGTTTGGCGGTGTCCTCTAGGTGGCGGGTCATCCCCTCGATGTGCTGGGTTGCACGAGCCACAGCGGCGTCGGCGTCGCGCGCGAGCGCAGCCTCCAGAATCGACGTGTGCTCCTGCGCAGTAATGGACGACATCTGCTCGCCGGGCCCCGACCAGGAACGATAGATCTCGGAGGCATCGAAGAGTTGCCGGCGCAGATGCCGAATTCGACGATGGGGGCAGCCGGCCGCCAACGCCTCGTGGAACCCTCCATGCAGCTTCATCCACTCGGGATTGTGGCCGCCATGGCCGTCGAACATCGGAGTCGCGTTCAACCGATGATGCACGGCGACGAGTTCGGACTCCCATGCGATGTCCCCGTGGACAACGGCCTCGCGCACCACCAACGTCTCGATGTAGACGCGCGTCCAGCTCAAGTCGACGAGATCCTCGACAGACAGTTCCGGCACCGAGAACCCGCGTTGCGGGACCGCGTCGAGCAGGCCCTCGGACGCGAGCCGCGCAGCCGCTTCGCGAACGATCGAGAGGCTCACCCCCTCCGCTTTTGCCCGATCGCTGAGATGCAACCGCGCACCCGGACGCAGGGCACCGTGGATGATGTCGTCCCTGAGGGTCTGATAAATCGTCTCACCGAGCGATACCCCCTTGCCGCGCGCGCTACCCGCGCCATCTGCCCGTCGGCTCACGCGAACGGCACCTCGGCCTTGCCCGAAGCGCCGGGATGGACGTCGCGCGAGCGGGAAGCAGTCTGGATCGGCGACACCGACGCCGAAACTGTCCACGCGCCGACGTCGCCGACGCTGATCACAGCGACCGCCCTCTACGACTGACGACAATGGCCATCCAAAGAGCTCCAATCCACCTAGCTCGGAACCCTATCAACGCGGTTGATTCGACGCTCTCGGCAACGCCGAGCGAGTCGTTGTTGCTGCAGAGTCGGGCTGTCGCCGTTACCGCGTCTCTTGTCGGGAGGCATCTGCGCGAGTCCTCGTTGCATCTTCCGCCACGGCCGCCTCTGGCCGGGCCGCACACAAGGGGCGCGGTCCCTAGAATGTAAGCAGTTGCCCGAGGTGTGACAGGTTCATCTTCATTAGCCAAGAACAGCGTGCAATACGAACCGCTGCTGAAAAAGTGGCTATCGACAGGGCGATCTACTGAGGCGTCGGGCCGAACAATGGGCGCGAGATCGAGGGTTGACAATTCATTCTGCTTACACTTAGCTCAGGATCACCGACATGATCGCTTCACGGAAGGGTTGGGGTTGCGGGATGATCCGGTGGTCACCCGTGCCGCCGCCCCAAGGTGTTGGACCGTGGTGCGTTTCAGGCGGCTCGGCGCCGCGCCTGGCAGGCTCCGGGAACCCCCGCTACACCTGCGGAACATGGACGCCGACATAGGCGGTGGGTAACGAAGTCACGGCGTCTCGCCGTAACGCAGGGTCCGCAAACGGTATCCAACGCCTTCGATTTACAAGCAGCGCAGGACTTGGACAAACCTGAACCCGGTGGATCTACCGAAAGGAACGACGCCATGTCAATCAATCGCATCGACCACGCAACCCTCAAGGTGGACGACCTCTCGGGGTCTCTCGAGTGGTATGTGCAGGGACTCGGGCTGAAGGTGTTGGACAAATCCTCGGACACCGCGCACCTAGGCGTTGGCGACGACCACACCGCACTAACTCTGGTCGAAGGCGGCAAAGGCCTGGTCTCATTTGCGCTTGGGGTCGACTCCGACGATGATCTCGACACCTACGCGGCGCGACTGCACGACGCCGGCAACACGACCGACCGCCGTCACGACGTGAGCCGGATCGGTGCCGGGCAGATCCTGCGGACCGAACTTCCGTCAGGTCATTGCATTGAGTTGCAGACCGGATCCGGCGGTCGCACTGCTGGACTCCCGAATGCCGCTTCGTGGGATCACAGTTCGCGAACCTCCTTGGGGCTGGATCACATCAACCTGGTATCTGATGACACCAAGAGCCTGCTGTCGTTTCTGACCACCACGCTCGACTTCCGGACCAGTCAGGTCATGCTCGCGTCGGGCGACGAAGACGGGTGGAGCATCTTCTGGGCACGCACGTCGTCGGACTATCACCACGACATCGCCTGTGTCGAAGCGCCCAATACTCGAGGCGGGCTTCATCATCTAGCGTTCCTCGTCGACGGAATCGAACATATGAAGCTAATCTGCGACTCACTCGCGGAGGTGCAGCGCGTCGTCGAGTACGGACCGGGTCGACACCCCGAAGTCAACCTCTTCCTCTACGCATTCGACCCCTCGGGGAATCGGATCGAGTTCGCCGCAGAGATGCCAAAGATCCCGGCCGACCAAGGCACCGAGTGGAGTTCACCCGAGCTCCTGATGAACTCTTGGTCGCCGTGGGTACCGGACACCTTCTTCACCAAGTGGTCATAGGCGTCAATCGACACCGACCCACACCCGGGTCACGCCCAAAGTAGTTGCTGAACAACGTCATTCATGACTCGATCGCGCCGAACAGGCATCCGGGTGCCAGTTCAACCCCCTACGTCGAACAAAGGAGGAATCTCATGCGCGCTGTCATTGTGACCCGTCACGGTGGCCCCGAAGTCTTGGAGGTGCGCGATATACCCGAGCCGGAGCCATCTCCCGGTGAGATCCTCGTCGCGGTTGGTGCCGTCGGAGTGAACTATCACGACTCGATGACCCGCCGCGGGGTACTGGACTCGCACCCGCCCTTCACCATCGGCGTCGAGGGCGCCGGCACGGTGGTAGCACTGGGAGGAGGCGTGGAAGGCGTCATGGTGGGTCAACGCGTGGCATGGCCCCTCATCAGCGGCAGCTACGCCGAACTCGCAGTCATCCCCGTCTCCTCGGCCCTCCCGGTGCCCGATTCCGTGACGCTCGAGTCCGCTGCGGCACTGATCGCTCAGGGGCTGACCGCTGACTACCTCACCTCCGACGCCTACCCGGTACAGCCCGGCGACGACGTGCTCGTCCATGCCGCAGCAGGCGGTGTGGGCAATCTGATCGTGCAGATGGCCAAGCATCGCGGAGCCCGAGTGCTCGCCACCACCTCAGACCCCGCCAAAGGCGAGATAGCCCGCGCCGCAGGTGCCGACGAGATCATCGGCTACGACGACTTCGCCACTCAGATAGACGAACTCACCGCCGGAAAGGGCGTCGAGGTGATCTACGACGGAGTGGGAGCCAGGACCTTCGAGCAAGACCTCGTGGCCATCGCCCGCCGCGGCAACATCCTCCTCTACGGAGCTCCCAGTGGGCCCATCCCTCCGTTCGACCTTCGACGCTTGTCCCAGTACGGGTCACCATATGTGTCACGACCGACGTTGCTCGACTACATCGAGAACCGAGACGCACTGCTGGCGCGTGGCAAAGCGCTCTTCGACCTAGCGGCCAACGGCGTTATCTCCGTATCGATCGCGGGCCGGTTCTCCCTTGACGAAGCTGGTCTCGCACACCACATGTTGGAGGACCGGTCGCGGATCGGAAAGATCGTCATCTTTCCAGGCGGGGTGCCGATTTAACCCGCTTCTCGGCACCGCTTCTGGATACTTGTTGTCCCCGAATCCGTCTGCGACACCGCTGGTTCGGTGCTGACGGCGCCCGGGCCACGCAACATTGCCTGTGACAGGCGGTACCGGTCCAACACAGGGATCGGCCGCGGTGTCGCCTTACTCGGCGATGACGCTGACTTGGACATTCGGCAGGCTGATGATGCCCAAGGGCTCCACGAGCTCGCCTATCCGCCGGGTAGACATCCCCAGCAGGTATCAGGTGGCTACCACCGTGGTCAAGGTTCGTAGAGCGCGTTGCGCCGTTCCAGAACGCCGTCCAGGAAGTAGTAACTCTGCCGCAGCTTGGGGATCGCGAGATCCTATAAGGCTGCGCGCGTGCCGAATTGGCGGTGTCCGTACCCGCTGCCGGAGTCGGTGCGACCGACGAGCAGTCCAGCCCACGCGACGTCGAGATCACGGGATGGGTCACGACCCTGAACCTGGGAAGGGTCCATTCTCAAGATCCCTTGACTTGGTCATTCGGGCGATCCGCCACCCTCTCGATCTGGTGGGCCGCCATACTCAGCTTGGCTGGCGGGATGGGTGCGAAGATGTCCAGCGCATGCAGTTCATCTTCACCGATGGCCGCAGCCTGATGTGGCACACCGCCTGGGATGTAGAACATTTCGCCGCCGTTGACCTCGAATCGTTGGTCACCGTTCAAAACGAGTTCGAGCGTTCCACGGATGACGTAGATGGTCTGGTCGTACGGATGTTGGTCGACGGGCACCGTGGGGTGACCGGGTTTTAGCCACGTGGCTTGCACTAAGACGTGGTCCCCCACGACAGCCGTTCGCCTGAAGGCGCCGTCGAGAAGCGTTTCGGTGGGAAGGTCGCTTAGCGCTGAGTGAAAAGGCTGTTGCGGCATGGTGACTTCTTCCGTCGGAGATATTGGGTCGACATTGGAACGCTGGTCGTCATATGAGCCCGCGTCATCGTCGGACCCGGTCGATCGCTCGAACTCCATCCGGCGTGCATCGCTGCTGCCGACATCGGCATTCGATCGCCAATGACCGAAATCCCCTTCAGCGCACCCAGATGAGTCTGCAGAGGACGCGGTACGAATGTGACGAGCTTGGAGGGCTAAGCAACCGTACCTGCCTTGACGCGGGCGGGGACGACCTCGAGGGGTAGTGAGCTCAGACCACGGATGACGTTGTGCGGCGCAATGGACACCGGCCCGGCGATCTCCATTGAGTCGACTCGAGCAACCAGAGCCTTGGCCACCGCCTCGCCCTGAATGTAGGCAAGGGGACGCCCGATGCAGGTGTGCAGACCATGGCCGAACGCGACATGGCCAGTCGCATCCCGGGTGATGTCGAAGGTGCCGGGGTTCTCCCAGCGGCGCTCGTCCCGATTCGCCGAGCGGAGCATCGGCGAGATCTTCGACCCTGCAGGTACCGTCACGCCACCCACGTCGTAGTCCTCAATGGCCGTGCGCGTCATGCCAAATGCCGGAGTCTCCACGCGAAGCGCCTCGTCGTAGGCGTTCCTGGCGAGGTCGGGATTCTCTTTCAGCAGCCGCCACTGGTCGGGGTTCTCGGCCAGCTTCCACATCATCGAGCCGATGCTGTTCACGGTGGTGTCGACGGCGGCGACCAGGTAGGTCAAAATCATGCCCAGCACGTGGTCCTCGGCCAGCCGCCCCTGGTCGAAGGCATCGTAGACGGCCATACCGAACCCACCCGGGGTGAGCTTCTCACGCGTGCATACCTCCATCGCGTACACCGGCAGAGACTCGTAGTCCGCCTGGAACTGCGTCTTGTACAACTCGTTGTCGGGTCCGAAGATGTTGAACGTCGCCGACGCTCGGCGCAACAACCCGTCGCGCTCATCCTTTGGTAGTCCGATCAGATCGGCAACCACCTCGACGGGGCCCCTGTGCGCAATCTCGGTTACCGCATCGAACTGCCCCTTCTCCACGCATTCGGCGACGATGGCGTCGGCTCGTTGCTCGATGCCCGCCGTGACGTCGCGCAGCGCCGCGGGCGCCAACTTGTCGCGGAACACCTTGATCAGTTCAGTGTGACGTGGCGGCGCCTCGTCGAGAATCGTCTTGGCGATGACTTCGTCGTGCTCCTTGCAGGCCGTCACACCATGCTCCGAGCTGGCACCCCGCCAATCCTTGAGCACGGTCCGAACATCGGCATAGCGCCCAACCGCCCAGAGACCGTACTTCTCCAGATGAACCGCCGGGGCCGCGTCTCGCAGCTCCTTGAATGCCTGCCACGGATCTTGGAGGTTCTCTTCCGCCCACAGGTCGACCTGCGTCGCTTCCATTGGTCCTCTTTCTTCGTCCACCGCCTCAGCGAAGACAAGTCCACCGTCCCCGCCTCGTCAGCGGGATCTAGTGATCTAGCTCACCCTCTACCTTGGTGATGAATAATCGATTTGTCAATCCCAAAACGTTTTTGTGGTCGACTGTATCTCGATCGCTGCTCAGAGGGCGCCGCGCAGCATGCGGCACCGCGATTCCACAGAGGGGCGCTAGCGGCTGTGTTGAGTGCCGGCCGGTACCGAGGTCAGCGAGACTGCTTCGTTCGACTCGGGGTCTGGCCGGGCGGTCAGATTCTGGGTGAGCGCCTTACGGCCCTGCATGAAGTCCTTGGGCCGGTTGACTGCGTGGGCCGCACACAGCCGTCCAGCACGAAAGTAGAAGGCCGACATCTCCTGACCGCGAACGTGATCGCGGATCTCGACCCGGTCGAATTCAGTTGTCAGACCTGCCATTTGAATCTTCAGACTTCCCTGATTGGACCAGAACCACGGAACTGCCACGTACGGCGCCGACGTGCCCGCGATGGTGGCCGCGGCGGCCTTCGCCTGCTCGACGGCGTTCTGCACCGATTCCAGTCTGACGAGGCCGGAACCGGTCACCGGATTCGGCATGACGGTGCAGTCACCGGCGGCCAGCACCCGGTGATCACTCGTCTTGGAATGGAGGTCGACGACGATTCCCCATCGGTCTCCAGGCCGAGTCGTTCGGCGAGTTCGAGGCGTGGCTCCAGGCCGATACCCACGATGACCGCGTCGGCCGCGATCTGACTTCCGTCGGTCAGGATCACCCGTCGGACATGCTCACCATCACCCTCAATCGCCGTGACCGCGGCACCGAAATGAAATGTCACACCGGCCGTTTCATGTGCATCGCGCAGGAACTCCGACATGTCCGGGGCCAGCGACCGCGACAACAGGCGCGGCGCGGCCTCGACCACGGTGACCGCGGCGTCTCGGCCGCGGGCAGCGGCGGCAACCTCCAGGCCGATGAACCCTCCTCCGATGACGACCACGGAGTTGCTTCGACCCAACAGTGCGCAGATGGACATCGCGTCATCGATAGTGCGCAGATACGTCACGCCGTCGAGATCTGATCCCGGAACGTCGAGCCGGCGGGGCCGACCTCCGACGGCCAGGACGAGACGATCGAACGGCGCGATCTCACCCGTGTCGAGGTAGGCCGTCCCGCGGTCGCCGGCGAACTCGACGTCGCGCACGGTGCATCTACTCCGCACGTCGATCTCGAGCTTGTCGTAGAACGCCTGCTTCCTCAGCAGCAGGGACTGAGGGTCCGCGGTCCCAGCGAGAAACGCCTTCGACAGCGGCGGCCGTTGGTACGGATGGTGGGCTTCGGCGCCCACGATGGTGATGGGCGCGGTATAGCCGAATTCGCGGAGCGAGAACGCTGTTTGGGCGCCGGCCTGTCCGGCACCGACGATGACGGTACCGGTCACGACTGCCCTGCGACTTCGACGAGAAGGCCGTCGAGCGATTCACTGAAATCGATCTGACAGGCGAGGCGGCTCGTCGAACGACGCTCGTCCACTTCATCGAGCATGTCATCCTCCAAGTCCCCGGGGGGGCCGACGCGTTCGGCGAATCCGTCATCGACGTAGACGTGACAGGTGGCGCACGTAGCCGCTCCACCGCATTCGGCGAGAATCCCGGGAATGCCTTCCTGCACGGCAATCTCCATCACGGTCTGGCCCGGAGTCGCCTCGACCGCGTGCACGTCGCCTGTGGCAGTCCGGAATCGAATCTCGTACACGGGTGCTCCTTCATGGTGTTCGGTGGCCGGTTGCAATGGGAGTCTGCGACCTAGCACGACGTCCGAACGCGTACGTCATCGTGGGCGGCTGCGCGCTTGCAAGGCATCTCTACTTCAGACAGCACTGTGTCGCATGAAACACTTCGGTCAAAATGTAAGCAGATTCAGCGGTCGGCCACAAGACCTGATGCTGGGTCGGCGTCGGCGATTGAACTCCCGTGACGCAGATGTCGCGCATTCGCCGCACCGATGGGCGCAGGACACGCAAAACGGCCGAGAGTTCCATCTGCATAAACTGTAGGCAGAATGGGAACGGCGACTTCTGGTGATCCCTACATCAGCCTGCTCGGTCCGCCAGCGACCTCGTCACGAAACACTGCCCGGAGCCGAGGCGACTTCGTCGCCAATCAGGGCGATGAGCTGGTTCTCGATGAAGGGGATCGGCACGACCCCGATCGCACCGATCATGAAGTCGTCGCTCCCACCCTCGATGAAAGTCCTTGCGGCGCAGGCCGAAAGGCTCGCGTTCCGGACCAGCACGTAGACCGAGAAGATCTTCAACCGGCGCTCGTCGATCGGCTGGCCGCCGCTGCGGTAATAGATGTCGAGGAACTCAGGCCAGGGGAACTGCTTCTCGATCGCAGAACGCACGTAGGCAAGATCTTCGGCGGGGTCACCGACATGGATCAACTCCCAATCGAGGATCGCGCTGATGCGACCCTGGTCGATCAGGAGGTTGTGCGGACCGGCGTCACCGTGGACGACCGATGGCTTGCCGAGCCCGAAACTGCACGCGTGCAGGAGCCAGGCGAAGGCGCACTCGATGATCGGCGAGGCTTCGACGGCGTCGCGCCGCCATCTCTGCCAGCGAAAAGTGACCTCGCGATTCATCAGTTCCTCGGCACTGTGGAGGGCATCCTCGCCGAAATCCAGCTCGTGGAGCGGAATCGCGTGGACCCGCGCGAGCCATGCCGCGAGATCCTCGAAGGCAGGTCGCGACGGCTCGTAGAAGCCGCTGAAGCGGTCCCCGCCCATGCTGCCCTCACAGTGTTCCAGCAGGATGAACGGTTGACCGAGGTCGTTGGCCGCGGTCTCGAACAGTATGGGCCGGGGAACCGGATAGCCGCGTTCGGAGAGAACGCTCAGTATCGGTAGTTCCTCTCCGATCGTGGTGGGTCCTCGGACCGTGTCGACGGCGAATGCCGATGCATCCTGGCGTAGCACCATCCGACTGGGCACTTCGTCATGGGGTGCGACGGAGATGACGTAGGTCTGCTTCGAACGTCCGCCGGGCAACAGTCGCACTTCGGTCACCTCGATCGGATTGCGCGGTGACAACCGAGTGTTGAGTAGCGCCGCAAGTTCTGGAGGTGAAATCGGTCGACTTGGCGATCTTTCGATTGCCGTTCTGGTCTGTGCAGCGACGCGTGCTGCCTCGACGCTGGTTCGCCACCGAGCATCAGCGTCAAACACTTGCTTGAGGAGATCGGCGGCCTCTGCGCTCTGCGCGGTCTGGTTCTGACTCACAGTGCTCAACGGATGAATGATCTGGGCGAGTCTGGCACGCACCTGACGGATTCCGTCGGTCGCCGCGGCGTCACTCACCTCCCCGTGGATTCCATCCAGAAGATGCGCGGCTGCAACACTGATCTTCGTTGCATCAGAATGCATTTCGGTATCGACAATATCGACGAGGTCGATCTCCGCGGCCGCCAGGTCCAAGAGCTGGCGAACGTACTCGAGCCGCTCGGGGGCTGCCCCGTCTGGCACGGCCGGAGCTATGTTCCGGAGAATGTCGTCGCTAGCGCCACGCAGTAGCGCCGCAAGCTGGTTCAGCATGGCGTCCATCCTTCCTTCTGACGATCGTCAGAGGTTCTTCGTCGCGAGGCTCGCTAGGGAATGAGGCTGCGGCGACATCTTCGGGGTGTCACGCGATCGTCGCATGGGCCACGTCACCGACCGCAGCTTCCACGTTGACAGGTGTCTTCGCTACGGGTCAGTCCTCAGCGCGGCGCTTTGGTTGCGGCGCTGTCGATCTCGTTGACCGAGTCATCGTAGCTCTCCCTGGCCCGCCGGATCTCGTCTTGCTGGATTTCAGCCCACAGGACTAGTTGAGCGAGCGGATCGAGGATGGAGCGGCCGAGCGGCGCCAACCGATACTCCACCTGGGGTGGCGCCGTGGCGAACACGTGGCGGGTAATCAAGCCATCGCGTTCCAGCCCCCGCAAAGTCTGCGACAACATACGTTTGGAGATGTCGGGTATCTCCCGCTGGAGCTTGCTGAAACGGGCCGGTGAGGCGTTCAATGCGATCACGATGAGCATTGTCCACTTGTCGCCGAGGCGATCGAGGACGTTTCGAATGAGGCAGTCGGACTCATTGAATTCCATTGCCTGCCAAGTGGTGAAGCGTTGCGCCAAGATCTCGCTGCCATTCATGGCGGTTCCTTCTCAGTAACCTGGTATTGAAAGAATGCCTTCTTCCGCAAGCTTCTACCGGTCTCTATCGTAAACCCGTGTCCGGTTGGAGACCAGCATCCAGTTGGAGACCAACCACCAATTAGAGACCAGGAATTCAATGTCCCCATCAAAACCCGTCATCCTCGTTACCGGTGCGAGCGGCCAGCTTGGTCGACTCGTCGTCGAAGAATTGCTGAAGACCGTCCCTCAGAGTCAGCTCGTGGCCACGGCCCGGAACGTCGATGCGCTCGCTGACCTCGAGGCCCGAGGCGTCGAGGTGCGGCAGGCAGATTTTTCAAAGCCGGACACGATGGACGCCGCCTTCAAGGGCGTCGACAAGCTACTCCTCATCTCCTCCAGCGAAATTGGCCAGCGGGGGCCGCAACATCTCAACGCCATCAACGCGGCCAAGGCTGCCGGCGTTTCACTGATCGCCTACACCAGTGTGCTGCACGCGGATACCTCCACGCTCGACCTTGCGATCGAGCATCGCGAGACGGAGCAGGCCCTCGCTGAGGCGGGCGTCCCCTACGTGCTGCTCCGCAACGGCTGGTACACCGAGAACCACACCGCATCGATCCCGCCGGCCCTCGCCCATGGCGCCTTCATCGGCTGCGCCAACGAGGGCAAGATCTCGTCCGCTAGCCGCGGGGACTTCGCCGCCGCCGCATCAGCCGTTCTGACGGCCGCAGACGACCAGGCCGGCCGGACATACGAACTCGCCGGCGACGCCACCTACACATTGGAGGAATTCACCGCCGAGGTGGCCAAGCAATCGGGAAAGCCAGTGGTCTACCAGGATCTGTCCCAAGACGAGTACAAGGTCGCGCTCGTCGGGGCTGGCATTCCGAACGGCGCTGCCCACATCTATGCACAATCCGACGCCGCCGCGTCACGAGGTGCGCTCTTCGATGACGGCCGCCAGCTCAGCAAGCTGATTGGCCGCGCGACGACGCCATACGCGACGACCATCGGCGAGGCGCTCGCTGGCTGATCGCCCAACGGTTTGAGGCCCAAGCCCGGGGACTAGCGCCGAGATGGCTGGCCCAGATGCCCTTTGCGACAAGCTAATTCGTGCGACGGAGGCAGCACATGGGACGCGGCACTGAGCAACTTGCGCGGGGACTGCGCGGGTACCTCGAGCGGGGTGACCGCATCACCGGTGTGAAGGCCATCTCGGCGGGCCACTCGAACGAGACCTACTTGGTCGAGGGCCTGGACGAGATTCTCCGCATGCCACCTTCAGTGGAGGGGATGCTGCCGCCGTACGACATGGCGGCACAACATTCAGTGCTCGCAGCAGTGAAAGCGAACACGACCAGCGTGCCGGTTCCCGAAGTATTCGAAGTATGCACCGATCCGGAAGTGCTCGGCGATCCCTTCTTCCTCATGGAGAGGCTGCCGGGTGAGTCGTTCGAGTATGCGGTGCCGGAATGGCTAGCCACCGACCCGGTCGAACTACCCGACAAGTTGTGTAGGCAGTGGTTCGACGCCCTCATCGGTCTGCACAACATGCCGGCCACGCAGATGCCGGCGGTTCATCGCAGCTTGCAGCAGGAAGCGCAACACTGGCTCGAGGTGGCGCAGTCGGCCGAGGGACCGGAGGCCTTGATCGACGTTCTGTCGGATCTCGCCGCGCGCCCACCGGCCACATCGGGTCCACCGACCCCCGTGCACGGCGATCCAAAGCAAGGCAATTGTTTATGGCACGAAGGGAAACTCACCGCGCTCCTCGATTGGGAGATGGCGCACGTCTCCGAGCCGATGCTCGATCTCGGTTATCTACTCATGTTCCACGACCAGGGCGAGGCGTCGATGGCCAATTCGGGCCACGAACTTCCGGGCTGGTGGTCGGCTGAACGAATGGTGGCGGAGTGGGAGGCCGGCACTGGCCGGACGGCGGTCGACGTCGCTCGTTACACGGCGCTCGGAAATGCGAAGGCCGGAGCGATCATTGCCAAGGGTGCTCATCTCTACACCAGTTGCAGAACCAGCGACGCGCGGTTCGCGAAGTTCGTCGAGGTTCTTCCGATTTTCACTGACCTCGTCGTGCGCAGAGCAATGGCTGCCGGCTAGGCGGCTCCTGCCCGTCAAGCTAGCCCGCGACTGAGAATTGTTACACCGCAACCACTTGGGAGGCATGGTGGCGAGAACGGCCTTGGAGACCGTTAGCCTGTACTTCAGGGACATGTGGAATGGCCGCTCCGTGGAGTTGGTCACCGAGATCTGCGCAAACCCAATCACTCGGCATGATCCTGGCAACAATCGCACCCTGTCGCATGCCGAGCAGATCGCGCGAATCGTGGAATTGATGAACAAGGACGAGCCGCACATCGAGCTGAGCGTCCTCCACGGGGACGACACCCATGTGACGGCGGTGTGGAACATCGTGCGTGCCGGTGGCGGCCAGCGAGTCATCAGCGGAATCGAAGTATTCAGAGTTCGGGATGGACGGATCACGGACGTGTGGAATAGCCCCTACTCGACCGAGCCGTGGGTCTGACGCCGCACGCTGCCCTGCTACTTCGCGAACTGAGCAGCGCGCTTCGCGAGACGCTGCGCAGTACCCTCGAAGTGCTGGGCCAATCGAGCGACAGCCGTATCGGCGTCGCGTGCAAGGGCAGCATCCATGATGTCCTTGTGCTCCCGGACGATCAGGGATGAACTGGCATCGCCTGGACCCGACCAGTATCGGTAGAGCTCAGAGGCATCGTAGAGTTGGCGGCGGATGTTCAAGAGGCGTGGATGAGGGCAGCCGGCCGCCAGCGCGGCGTGAAATTCACCATGAACCTTCATCCAGTCGCGGCTGTAGGAACCGTCGTCGTCGACGATCGTGGTCGCCCCAAGGGCATGGTGTGCTGCGACTAGGTTGGACTCCCAGGTGAGATCCCCATGGACGATCGCTTCACGCAAAGCCAGTGTCTCGATGTGTACGCGCATCCAAGTGAGATCACTGAGGTCATCGATCGAAAGCTCCGGTACCGCGAAGCCGCGCTGAGGGGTCGCGTCGAGAAGGCCCTCGGACGCAACCCGCGCCGCCGCCTCGCGGATGATGGTGAGACTTACCCCTTCAGCCTTCGCCCGCTCACTGAGGTGCAAGCGCGTGCCCGGGAGAAGGATGCCGTGCACGATGTCGTGCCGTAAAGCCTGGTAAGCAGTCTCGCCGAGAGACGTCCCTTTGCTGCGAGACGTGCCCGCGTCTTTCGCGCCTACACTCATGGCCACCCGATTCGACGTCTCATCACGCGCGAAGGACGTCGGGCCGCGGATGGTCCGCCGATTCCAGACTCACGATCCAGCTCATCCCACCGCTTGCGCACAGCTGCTCGGTCAACGGACCGTCCGATCGAGCAGCGCGAACAACTCAGTGAAATGGCGTTCTGCTGCATCTTCGTCGTAGGAGGGAATGTCCGCCATGGTGAAGCCGTGTGGAGCGCCGGCATATACCTCGGCGTGATAGTTGACTCCGGCATCTTGCAGAGCCGATTCGACCGTCGCGATCTGCTCGGGAGTCATGTGCTCGTCGCCGTCGGCGAACCCCAAATAGATTTCGGCCTTCAGGGCGCCCGCGCAGAGGTGGGGGCTGTCCTCGCCGTCGGTGGCCAAACCGCCGGCATGGAAGGAGCCGAGCGCGGCCACCCGGTTGGGATGGGCGGCGGCGATCTCCCAGCCCAGGCGTCCGCCCATGCAATACCCGGTGATGGCCACCGGACTTCCCGCTATACCTTCGAGGTGGCTCAAATAGGCATCCGCGTCGGCGACCATCCGGTCGGTCGTCAACTCGCTCATCACCGGCGCCAATTTGTCGAAGGCCTCCTGCAAGTTGGCGAGATCCTGCAAGCCATCGGTCGGGACGATTGGCGCACGACCAGCTCGGTAGAAGACGTTCGGCGCGAGCACGACGAAGCCGCGGTCGGCGATCCGGTCGACCATGTGCTTGATGTGGGGCCGCAGACCGAAGAGATCCATGACGAACAAGACACCAGGTCGGCGTTCGCCCTCCTCCAGGCCCGCCAGGTAGCAGTCGGCGACGCCGTCGGCCGTCCTCACCTCGATCATCTTCCCGCCCATAGTCATTCCTTTCGCTGGCTGTTCTTGCGCCTCGGCACGACGCCGACGGTCTGCTCGGCGCACGCGCGAAATTCGGTACCACACTCGTAGAACACCTGGTCGCACCGTAGGCGTCGTGCGTCGCGCACCTCGATGGAGGCAACCCGCGCAATGCGTGCCTCGACTTGGACCAGGCTATTCAACGAGAATCGATGTGTCAATGCGTAATCGATTATCTATCATCCCGGCTCAAGGTCACCGGAGCACGGTGATCTCCTGCGGGAAACGATGCAGTCGCTCGCCCGGGCCGTCCGGCCCGATCAGCCAGTTGTCGCAGATCCATGACAGATACTCATCGTGGATGTAGCAGGGATGGGCGGCGAAGTTCATGCCCGCCGCAATCGGCATCGTCTCGTCGTGGCGGATGAGAGGCCGTTCGACGAGGTCGTAGCCCTGGTTGTGGCTGTGCAGGCGATCCTCCTCAGGACGCCCATGCTCGCGCATGTAGGCGTTGTACTGCTCCCATACGTCGGCCGGGGCCGTGCCGGGCCGGAGCAGGTCCACGGTGAACGCCTGGGCGGAGATCAGGAATGCCAGCTCATCCTCGAGCTGAGCGGGGATGTCTCCCAATACGCACGTTCGCCCGAGCTCTGCGTACATGCCACCGGGTCCATTGCATTCGACGAGCACCGAGACGATGTCGCCTTCCTGGATCACACGGTGCTGGACATGCCGAGCCGCGACTGGCGGAGGTGTTCCAGGGGGGGCCGAGCCGCAGAGGAATACGCCGGCCTCCGCGCCCAATTCCTCGGAGACGAAACGCGCCTCGGCCATCACGTCGCTTCCCCGCCTGCCGGGCCGCACGGCTTTGAACACCGCCCGCATGACGTCGTCCTGGATGGCGGCGCAGCGGCGAACCAGATCCTGCTCCTCCGCCGACTTGATGGCCTTGATGGGGTCGACGATGTCGCTGGCGTCGACGAACCGCGCTGAGGACAGCTCGCTCAGCAGGTGCTCGCCCATCGCCCAGGACATCTGCCCCTTTCCGAGTAACCCGATCGTGCCTTGGGTCCAGGGCTGCAGAGCCTTGACCACGTTGCGGGGGTCCGACAGCGCGGTGTAGCTCGCCGTCGGGAACGCGCCATCGGTATAGACCCGGTCGACCCCGCGAAAGAGCCCGTCGCCTTCGGGCGGAAGCTCGCGCACCGAGTTCAGCGGACCATGCATGATCACCTTCATCGCCTCGAGGCGGGGGAAGACGACGGTCGTCGGATATCCGACGATCTCGGGGATGTCCGTGAAGTACTTGCCGTACCCACCGACCTTGTCGTTGTTGTTCTGCATCACCAACACGTCGATGTCGGCGTCAGCCATGGCCGCTCGCACCGCCGCCCACCGCCGCTCGAGTTCGTCCGTCGAGATCGGCGTGTTGACGTGCTCGTTGACTGCCACGGCAGAAGACAGGTTCAGCGGCGCGATGGCGGACAGGTTCTCAGTTACAGATGACATTTCCACTATTCCTCTTTTGTTCGCGCCCACCGGGCGCAGACAGTGAACGGACGGTGCTCGAGGGATCCGAACGCTGCTGGTCGCATTGGCCGATCCCGGTCGCACGCGCGAGCCGCCCGCGGCTCAGCGGATCCGTTGGTTGGCTTGGTCATTCGATCACGATGGCCTGCTCGGGACAGGACTCCGCGGCTTCGGCGACGGCGGCCTCCTGATCGCTGGGCACCACGCTGGACACCGGTGAGGCCTTCCCGTCGACGTCATCGAGCTCGAATGAGTCGGGGGCATTGATGACGCAGAGGCCGTGGCCCTGGCATACCTGTCGGTCGACTGAAACATTCACCTGTGCAGTCCTCTTCGCTTCGAGTGGGTGGCCGGGCGAGTTCGCGACCGGCGATCCCCACGGGGATCCTCCCGCCGCGGTCGTCGTCGCGGGGCCGCGACGCGAATTGAGGCCCCCGCGACTGATACCTAAGCGATCGAGCTTGCCGTGACGCGGGCGGGTACCACCTTCAACGGAAGCGTGTCCAAGCCACGGATGACGTTGCTCGGCACAATGGAAATTGGGCCGGTCATCTCCATGGAGTCGACGTGCTTGAGCATCGCCTTGAGCATCGCCTGCGCCTGCATCTGCGCCAGCGGCCGCCCGATACAAGTGTGTATGCCGAAGCCGAACCCGACGTGGGCAGCGGCGTCACGGGTGATGTCGAATGTGTCCGGATTCTCCCAGCGCCGCTCGTCTCGGTTCGCCGACCGCAGCATCGGCACGACCTTCGACCACGCTGGAATCGTCACGCCGTCGACGTCGTAATCCTCGATGACGACGCGCGCCATGCCAAAGGCCGCCGCCTCGATGCGCAACCCCTCGTCGAAGGCATTCCGAGCCAACTCGGGCTTTTCCTTCAGAAGCTGCCACTGATCGGGGTTCTCCGCGAACTTCCAAATCATCGAGCCGATGCTGTTCACGGTGGTATCGATAGCAGCCACCAGATACGTCACGATCATGCCCAGGGCGTGTTCCTCCGTCACGCGACCCTGGTCGAGAGCCTCATAGACGGAGAACCCGAAACCGCCGGGGACCAGCTTCTCTCGCGTAAAGCTGGAGAAGATGTACTCCCCCAGCGCCTGATAGTCATGCAGGAACCGCGTCTTCCACAAGTCGTTGTCCGGTCCGAAGATGTTGAAGGTCGCCGACGCGCGGCGCAGGATCCCCTCCCGTTCGTCGGCCGGAATTCCGATCATGTCCGAAACGACCTCGACGGTGAAGATGCGTGAGATCTCGTGCACTGCGTCGAATTCACCCTTGGCGACGCACTCGGCAACGAGAGCGTCGGCCCGTTGCTCGACGGCCTCCGTGACCGCGCGTAACTTAGCAGGGGACAGATTCTCGCGGAAGATCTTGACCAGTTCGGTGTGGCGTGGGGGCGCCTCATCCAGAATCGACTTGACGGTGATTGCGTCGTGCTCCTTGCACACCGTCACGCCATGCTCCGAACTCGCACCCTGCCAGTCCTTGAGCACGGCCCGGACGTCGGCATAGCGCGCAATGGCCCATAGGTCGTACTTCTCCAAATAGACCGCCGGGGCCGCGTCGCGCAGTTGCTTGTAGACAGGCCAAGGGTTATCGAGATTCTCTGCCGACCACAAGTCGATCTGCGTCACGTCCATTAGTCCTACTTCCTTCGTCTTCGCGGCGGCGACGGCTCATGGGATCTCGACCCCAGCTCGGCGAACGGGTCACCGCCCAGTCCCGTGATCTGAGTCACGTCCAAGTTTGCATCAGATAATCGATTTGTCAACATCAAAGCGGTTTTCAGGAAATCCGAAGATGCGAGGCGGATCGGGGCAGCCTTGTGTACAGGTGCGGCTGGAGTTCCACTTCAAGCGCGCCGTTGGGGGGTTGGCCACCGACGGGTGGATCTTCCAACGGATGCAGGTCGGTGATCGGGTCGCCCTGCGTGGACTGCTAGGTCAGTTCGGCCTGGTGAATAAGCAAGACGAACCTGCCCTGCTCACCAGCGGCGGCACCGGCCTAGCGCTGTTGAAGTCCACTCGTGCAGCACGCATTGGCCGAACGCCTCGTCCCGATCTGTACCTGTATCACGGCGGTCGACGCCGCGATGACCTCTACGACGTCGAATACTTCGCCGCCCCGGAGTTCATCTCCAAGGAGGAGTTCACCGTGTCGGGGGCGCCCTCGGCGACGACAGCAACCGTCTCCGAGTAGTGCCCGCAGTCAACGACGGCTGAACGCGATGATGCGCGGCGTCATCACCGTGGCGGCCGCTCTGTTCCATCGGCATGTGTTTGCGGTAGCGTCGACCGCCGATACCGCACCGCGGCTGAAATGCTCAGGGGCGGTCTGGTCGAGAACTTCCCGGTAGTTTGCCGGCGGACGCTAGGCGGCGCAGGCGAGTGGTTCTTCCTTCAGCGGCGCCGCCACAGATTTTCGAGGCGAAGGCTGTTCACGCCTCGGCTACTTCCGCCGCCGACGCAGGCAGACGGCAGCCGACTGCACGGTGTCGGTGATGGTCTTGACGATCGGACTGTTGACCTTCCAGCACTGCCAATACAACGGCACATCAAGATGCGCATCAGAAATCCGCACGAACGACCCATCCGCCAGCGCCGGTCCCGCCAACTGTTCCGGATACATGCCCCATCCCAACCCCGCTCGAACGGCCGCACCGAAGCCATCCGCTGTTGGCACATAGTGCACTGGTCTCGCGATATTCCGACGAAAGGCTTTGCGCACCAACATGTCCTGTAGGGCGTCGTTACGATTCCATGCCAAAGAGGGCGCTACCGCCGCCTCCGCGGTAAGCCCATGAGGCAGGTAGCGCTCGACATAGTGGGCACTCGCGACCGGCACATACCGCATGACACCCAGCGACTGCGCCCGGCATCCGGGCACGGGATCGCGCTCCGTAGTCACCGCCCCCATGGCCACCCCTTCACGCAACAGCTGTGCGGAGTGGTCCTGGTCTTCAATCCGAATGTCGAATAGCACCTCAGGGAGCTTCCCGAGCACGCCAGTGAACCACGTCGACATCGAATCGGCGTTGACCGCGATCGCGACCCTCGATTTATCAGCCGATACACCACCCCGCGTCTCGGCAAGCGCTTCTGACTCCAACATCGCCGCTTGTACTGCCAGTCTCAGCAGTGGAATGCCTGATTCCGTCGCTCTGCAGGGCTTTTCCCGCACAACCAGGACCTTGCCAACGCGCTGTTCCAACGCCTTGATGCGCTGACTCACCGCCGATGGCGTCACATGAAGCCGTTCGGCAGCCGCGTCAAAGCTGCCAAACTCGATTACCGCCGCGAAAGCGGTGAGCTGATCGGCATCGAGCCTCGTCTCATACTCATAGCGCATCCGCCAACCCTGCAATCGCGTATGAGAAACCGCAACGAGCTTTGGGAACTTACCGCCGTAGCTGTAGGTTCTCACTCTCCGTGGCGGATGGCGAACCATCTAGCTGCGGTTTCGCAGAATTCTCATCGAAATGGCGGACGCGCTTTTCTCATCTTCGTGGCGGATCCTATAACCGTACGGTTGTGCAGGCCTCACCTCCGGCCACAAGAATTTCAGGGTAATTCTCGCGCCGTCGCCATATCTGGCTGACACGCTGGACGGGACAGCGTCGGCAAACGCTTGCTTACGCTTACAGGATCAGCCGCGACCCTCGACCAACTGAGCTATTGCCTATTGATATGGCTAACGGGGGCAGACCTCCACGATACGGGCGGCGTCAGACACCGGTGGCAATATTGGTGTCGTGGATCAGCTGCCCAACGACGAGCAGGAGACCGCCACATCCTGGACGAACCCGTGGATCGCCGAGTACAAGCAGCGCCAGGCGATGTTGATGGAGATGCGACCGTTTGAGGTCATCGCGATGACGCGAGACTTGAACTTGACGTCCTACGCCTTCAGCAAGAACGCAGAGGAACTTCAGGCCCACATATGGCGATACCCCGAGATCGGCCAGAGCCAG
Source organism: Mycolicibacterium stellerae (assembly GCF_003719305.1). Classification (GTDB taxonomy): domain Bacteria; phylum Actinomycetota; class Actinomycetes; order Mycobacteriales; family Mycobacteriaceae; genus Mycobacterium; species Mycobacterium stellerae. The sequence goes on along the minus strand of NZ_RARC01000013.1, from coordinate 39,632 downwards.
CCGTTCAACCCAGACGTGGGCGATCCTTTCGGCATCGAACTAGCCCGGCTGCTGGCCAACTTTCTCGCCTCGGTGAAATCGCTGGTCTCAGGGCAACGGGCGGTATTGCGCGACGTCTGGCCAAAAATTGAAGGGGCGCTCTCCGAGTTTGAGCGCGGCGAGTACACCGAAAAACGTCTAGCCGTGTTCGAAGCAGACGAGGCGAAATTGCTTGAGGAGCTTCGCAACTACTCCCAGCACAAGTTCCTCCCCTACTTGAATCCGGCGTGGCAGTTCTCGCAGACGATGCCGATGGCGGAATTCCAGTTTCGGTTACATGTTGAGCCGCTGTTGAAGTGGGATAAGCTGAACGCGCAGGTTCGCAAATACCTTGAAGAACAGGGTGATTCGATTGATCTGCTTCCGATCATTAGTCGCTACACCGGGGCGGTACGGGAATTCTACAAGTGGTTCTGGCTCAAGATCGACGAGAAGTTGCAGCCGGAGCGCCTCGAATATGACGCGCACGTGGCTGAGCTGATGGTCTACGGCGAAGAAGTGTTCTTAAGTCCGGATTGGATCCAAAAGCCTCGGGGTGAGCCGCCGCCCGGGTGGAACGGAGCGCGTTGGCGGCGTCGTTCGCTAGCCGAGATCAGGCAGCGCCGGTGGGCGCTCGGACACCGGTCCTTTCGTGGCATAGCTGTCGACGCCCAAGGCGTGGCGGAAGTTGGGAACCACCCGTGGACGCCTATTCTCCTGCGGGCGAACTAATTCCCGATGCCGTTCAGCCGAATAGCGACACCACATCGCTCGCCATAAACTGCGAGCTCGGTCGGGCGGCTTTGGGCCGCATCCAAACCACAATTGATTCAGCGCCGAGATACCCATCGGTTGCCGTCAAGCTCGCCGATAATGTCGCGTTACGTCGCCAATACCGGCCTGCTCGAATTTCAAGACCGGTGGTGCGACCCGAGGGCGAGGACATGCTGAGGCTGAAGAATCCCACCGCCGTCACCCCTGCGCGACGACTCGGATCGACCTGAGCCGAACCGCCACGCGGTTCTTCTTGGGTGCTGGAAAGCGTTCGGGGTCTTGGCCATAGCGGCGCACGATGCGATCGAACAGCACCAGGTCGGCATCGTCTTCGATGGCGGCGGCGGCGCGGATTTCCAAGGTCCGAAAGGGATTTTCGGGGTCGATGATGAACAGGCTGACTTTGGGGTGGGCCAAGATGTTCTTATATTTCTGCCGATCCGTCGTCAACGACATCGCTACCGTGTCGCCGTCACAGACATACCAGACGGCCGATACGTGCGGCGCTCCGTCAGCGCTGACGGTGCTCAACGAGGCGACATACGGCGCCTCGATGAGGTGCCGATGAGACTTGGGGATTGTGTTCACGTGATCCTTTCCGGCGCAGAGAGTCTGGAGATGTCCCTACTTGATGGCAGAGTCCCCGTCGACCTGCTTACAGCAAGGCCGGTCTCACCTCAGCTAGCCTCAGCAACGGGGTGGCTTTGACGCGACCTTCGGGGCTCGCCGCCGTGTCCGCGCCGCCACCATATGCATGACCAGTTCAACGTAGGCTGCGGCAAGCTCCGTTGAATTCCGCCGGTGACGGGTGGGAAACCATCGACTTACGTCGATACATAAAGACGAGATGGCCAGCGCTGCGGCTTCGACGTCTGCGATACCGAAATCGCCTGTATCGACACCGCTTTGGAGGATGTCGGTGAAGACTACTGTGGTCTTTCGTCGGATTGTCGCGATCTTGCGGTAGTGAGCCACGGATAGCGACCGCAATTCGTACTGCACCACGCGTGCAATCGAGTGGTTGACCGCGTGCCATTCCACGTAGGCGGCCGTCGTGCGCTCCAGTCGGTCGGCGGGGACCGCAACGGGCGAGTCCCTGGTGATCACTGCGGACAACGCCGCGGTGTGGCCCTCCAAACTGATCGCGTAGAGCAGCGACTCCTTGGTCTTGTAATGCGGGTACACCGCGCCGGGACTGAGTCCGAGACGAGCGGTGATGTCGCGCAGAGAGGTGGCCCCATAGCCCCTTTCGGCGAACATCTCGACGGCGGCCGCCCGAATCCGCGCAGCGGCTTTTGAGGGACCGACCTCGATTGTGGCACCCGGGCCGTACGCCTCGCTCATAACCATCCCCTTCGCCCATTGACACACCGGCCGACGTCATCCAGTATATGCGATCGCATAGAAAATATGCGGGCGTATATATGCCAGAGGCTTCCAGTCGTGTGGCGGATATCGACGACCGCAACGGCTCGAGCCGCGGATTAACTGGTGGCAGGCATGGTTTCGTGCCAGCGACCAGGGACGGGGCCCATGGTCGCGCCGCGACCGACTCCGACGGAGAAAGGACAGCGATGCCCAACATGTCGTTCGACTTCACCGGTCGCAGTGCGATCGTCACCGGCGCGGCCCGAGGCATCGGCCTTGCCATTGCGCGCCACTTCCACGCTGCTGGTGCCACGGTGTTCATGGTCGACCTCGACCACCAGGCGCTCACCGAAGCGGCCAGCGAGATCGGCGCCATCGCCGTCGCCGCCGACATCACCCTTAGCGCAGACGCGGACGCCGTGGTCTCGACCGCCGTCAACCACAGCGGCCGCGTCGACATCCTGATCAACAACGCGGGCATATTGCGCGACAGGGTCTTGTGGAAGCTCACCGACGATGACTGGGACCAAGTGCTAGCCGTCCACGCCGGGGGCACCTTTCGGTTGACCCGCGCCTGCGTGCCGCACTTTCGTGCGCAGCACTACGGCCGGATCGTCAACGTCACCTCCTACACCGGATTACACGGCAACCGGGGCCAGGCCAATTACGCTACGGCCAAGGCCGGAATCGTCGGCTTCACGAAGACCGCAGCCAAGGAACTCGCGCACTTCGGCGTCACGGTCAACGCCATCTCCCCCAATGCGGCGACGCGGATGACCGCGTCCATTCCCGCCGACCAAATTGCCGACGTCACGGGCCCGATCCCCCGTTTCGCCGATCCCGCCGAGATGGCAGCCGCAGTATGTTTTTTGGCCTCCGAAGAAGCCGGCTACGTCACTGGAGTCGTACTTCCGGTCGACGGTGGCCTGTCGATCTGATCCCGCCGATAGGACATAAAACACTATGACCGAGCTTCTTTCGCGCCGAGACATCGACTTTCTCTTATACGAATGGCTTGACATCGAGTCCTTGACCAAGCGGGAACGATTCGCCGAACATTCCCGCGAGACCTTCGATGCGGTGCTCGACCTCAGTACCGACATCGCGACCCGCTGCTTCGCGACGCACAACAAGAAGAGCGACGTCCATGAACCTCAGATGCTTGAAGGCGGGTCGGTCGCACTCATCCCCGAGATCAAGACCGCACTGGACACCTATGCAGCCTCCGGTCTGATGGCCGGCGAGTTCGACGAGTCCGTCGGGGGTATGCAGCTGCCCACGACCGTCGCCCGCGCAGCGATGGCGTTTTTTCAGGCCGCCAACGCCGGGACGGCGAATTACCCGTTCTTGACCATCGCCAACGCGCACCTCATCGCCACGTACGGCACCGACGAGCAGCTCGAGTCCTACGTGCGACCCATGCTGCAAGGAAGACACTTCGGCACGATGTGCCTGTCGGAACCTCAGGCGGGATCCTCCTTGGCGGACATCACCACCCGTGCAGCCCGCCAGGACGACGGTAGCTATCGCATCAACGGCACGAAGATGTGGATCTCGGGCGGAGACCACGACCTTAGCGAGAACATCGTCCATCTCGTCTTGGCCAAGACGCCCGGCGGAGGCCGAGGAGTCAAGTCGATCTCGTTGTTCATCGTGCCCAAGTACCTGCCCGCCGACCCGGCCTGCGACGAATCGCGCGTGCGCAACGACGTCGCGCTGGTTGGTCTCAACCACAAGATGGGCAACCGCGGTACGACAAACACGGTGTTGTCGTTCGGTGGAGGCAGCTACAACCCTGCCCCTGAGCCCGGCGCCGTCGGCTATCTGGTCGGCGAGGAAAACTGCGGGCTGACCTACATGTTCCACATGATGAACGAGGCCCGTATCGGTGTCGGCTTCCTGGCCACCGCCCTGGGCTACGTCGGCTACCTCAAGTCGGTCGCATATGCCCACTCTCGCCTGCAGGGCCGCACACCAAACCACGGCGGGAGCGACGCGGCCCCTGTCGCGATCATCGAACATGCCGACGTCCGGCGAATGCTGTTGGCGCAGAAGGCCTATGTCGAAGGGGCTTTAGCGCTCGGACTGTACTGTTCTCGACTCGTCGACGAACAGGCCAGCGGTTCGGATCCGACGGGCGTGCGGGAGGCCGGATTGCTGTTGGATATCTTGACGCCCGTCGCCAAGAGCTGGCCATCCCAATGGTGCTTACACGCCAATGATTTGGCCATCCAGGTGCACGGAGGATACGGCTACACCCGTGATTACGACGTGGAGCAACACTACCGCGACAACCGCCTCAATCCGATTCACGAAGGCACCAATGGCATCCAAGGAATCGATCTGTTGGGCCGTAAGGTGTCCTTGGACGACGGCGCCGCATTGCAGGTACTGACGTCACGAATGCTGGCCACGATTCGACGCGCTCAGGCCGGCGAGGAAAGTACGGCACGCTGGGCGAAGCAGTTGCACAGCACCTGGAACGACGTGCTGGAGGTGACATCACGGCTCACAGGCCACCACGACCGCACGGTGGCTCTGGCCAATTCTTCGGCCTATCTCGAGGCGGTTGGTCACACGGTCATCGCCTGGATGTGGCTGGAGCAGTTGATTGCAGTGGGCCAGCAGCGCGGCGACTTCTACGACGGTAAACGCACCGCGGCGCGCTATTTCTTCACCCACGAGCTGCCCAAGGTGACCGCTCAACTCGATCTGCTCGCCAGCATGGATACCACCACGCTCGACATGCGCCCGGAATGGTTTTGAGCGCATTCCGAGCCGCTCGACGCCCAAGTGGCGGGAATGGATTATTTGATGGCGATTTTGCCTGATGCCGCCAGCGGCGTTGGCGCCTAGGTTTGCTTTCATGGCAAACGAACGCAAGGTGAAGGTTTTGGTCTCCGGTGCTGGTGCGGCCGGTCAATGTGTGGGTTATTGGCTGGCTCGCCACGGCTTTGAGACCACGGTTGTCGAACAAGCGCCGGCCCCCCGAATCGGCGGCTTCGCAACCGATTTGCGCGGTCCGGCAACTGACGTGGCAGATCGCATGGGTATCGGGGACGCGTGCCGGGAAGCGCGTGTCCGACTACGGGAGATCGCTTTCCTTGGTCCGCACGGCAACGAGCTATTCAAGACCGACGGCAACTGGAACGCCGGAGGAGACGACATCGAGATTCTGCGCGACGACCTCACCAGCCTCTTGCACTCGGCACGTGAATCGGTCGACGGCCTGACCTACCGTTTCGGTGACAGCATCGCTTCGATCGTCCAGGACGACGACGGCGTGGACGTCACTTTCGACAACAGCACGCCCGCCCGTTACGACCTCGTGATCGGCGCGGACGGTTTGCACTCGAACGTCCGGTCGCTGGTGTTCGGCCCCGAGCATCAATACACCAAGCCGGTTGGCCATTACGTCGGGATCTTTACCATCCCGAACCTCTTCGACATGGACTCACAGTGGTTCATTTGCACTCTGCCCGGCAAACTTGTCAGTGTCATGCAGTACGGCCTCGACAAGCACACCCGAGCGATGTTCATTTACTCCTCACCGCCGTTCAATTTCGATAAGCGTGATCGTGAAGCACAGAAGGCCATCATCAAAGAGGCGATGAAGGGCGACATTGAGTACTGGGCGGTCGAACCACTGCTGGGCGCCCTCGACGGCGCCGATGACCTGTACTTTGATGAGGTGGCCCAGATCCACATGCCGACCTGGCATAACGGCCGAGTTTGCCTGCTTGGTGACGCCGGCTACGCGCCCACCCTGCTCGCGGGTCAAGGCACCAGTGTCGCCGTCGTCGGCGCCTACGTGCTGGCGGGGGAACTCAAACGCGCTCAGGGTGACCCCTCCGTCGCGTTTCCGAAGTATGAAAGCGCTATGCGGAACTATGCGGAACTGAACCAAAAACTCGTCTTCGGTGCCGAGGAATTCAGAATTCCGACCAGTTGGGAGGACATTGAGTGCCGGGATGCCGAGGTTTTGAAGATCATGGAGACCGGTGAAGATGACCGCACCGGCGGGGCGTTGCTGAGAGCTGCCGCCGACGCCATCGTGCTTCAGGACTACTAGGCGAGGTATTTGAGGTTCAACGCGTGGATCCACAGGAATTGATGCTCTACCCGCACCGCGTGCCCCGGGATGCCAATGCCGTCAGCATGAGCATCGACTCCGACGACTTTCGGTACCCCACCCACCGGCACCGTAAGGCGGAACTGGTGTTCGTCGCCAGCGGCGTGCTCACCTGCGAAGTCGGTGGAGATCTATGGATCGTGCCACCGCAGTGCGGCCTGTGGATTCCCTGCGACCTCGAACACTCGGCACGCGGCGAGGGCGCCATCGAGGTCTACGTGCTCTTCGTCGAACCCGAGTTACTGCCGCAGCTGCCGAACACTGCCTGCACGGTGTCGGTGTCCCCTCTTCTGCGCGAACTCATTCTCACAGCTTCGGGACTCCCGCCGCTCTACCTTCCCGACGGTCCCGAGGAACGGTTGATTCGGACGACACTCGATCAGCTTGCGGTAGCGCCGGTTGAGGATCTGCGGGTGCCCATGCCTCACGATCCGCGGCTGCGCGCCATCGCCCAGGCGCTGCTTCAGCACCCCGCCGATCGCCGCACCATTGGGCAGTGGGCCAGACAGGTGGCCATGAGTGAGCGATCGTTGTTCCGGCTTGTCCAGCGCGAGACGGGGATGAGTTTTGGTCGATGGCGCCAACAGTTCCAGCTGATGTTGGCGCTTCAACTCCTGTCACAAGGGAGGTCTGTTCAGTCGGTGGCACGAGATCTGGGCTACGAGACGGCCAGTGCCTTCATCGCGATGTTCCGCGGGGCTCTCGGCCAATCCCCGACCCGGTTCTTTGCGCAACGACGCGCACGGCTCAGTTCTTCAGAAAACGGCGCACCCGTGGCGAGTTGGACCCCATAGCTCCGGATTCTGGAAGTGCGTATCACGCAGTGTTCCAGCAGTTTTGCCTACTAGAGGAATTGCGGTAGTTGCGACGAATCCAAATATTCGTCCACCCTGACAATCCTGCCGTCAGCACCCAGCGTCACGAACATCGCGATGTGCGCTTCGAATTCGGCTCCATCCGGGCCGCGGCCCCGCAGTGTGTGCTGCTGAGCCAAACCGCCCGGGATCTCGAGCCGGCGGATGTCGTCGTATGAGAGATCGGTCCATCGCGCAAGAATCGCAGCCAAGCCCTCAAGATTCTCCTCGATGCGCTCCGCGTGATTGTTGGAGTTGTGCCAGATCAACACATCGGGCGCATAGCAAGCACGAACGGCATCCACGTCGCCACGTTCCATAGCGCTGAGCAACCTGTCGACGACGTGCGTCGAGCGAGGGCTGCTTTCGACCGGCGCGGAGCTCGCCGCCGTATTCAATGATTCCATCGAATTCCTCATCCTATCAACAGATTCCGGGACGTCATCCATTTCAACGTCCCGTCGACGACGGTGTCGAGCGTTCCGCTGTCATCGCGGTAGTAGTGATCGGCGCCCTCAGCGAGGTAAAACGTCTTGTCCGTGCTCGCGCATGCCGACGATCTCTCTGCCATCCTGTCGGTGGCGAGGACATGCCCGACTCACCCCGCCTGGGCAGGTTAGCGGCCAAACGTGGAAATGATGTTGCCATAGGCGTCCTCGCTCTCCTCCTGGGTGAGCACGGGCATGTAGGGCGGATGCAGTAGCACGTGTGGCAGGCAGTCACTGTATTCCTCTAGTTTCCTGCGACATTCGTCCGGTGTTCCCGTGATGCTGAAGGCGTCGACGAGTTCGTCGCTGACGGCCTCCGCGAGGGCCATGGGACCCCGAGCGGCCATCGCCTCTAGACACACCTCGCGGTCCTTGGCGAGGCCCATGTACTCGGCAAGGGGGGCGCACACCGGATGTGAGATGTAGATGCCGACTTGGAGGCGAGCGCGCCGGTAGGCCTCGGCCCGGTCGTTTGACACGCTACACACGGTCTCACTGGCGACGTCGACGTCGACGTCGGCGAGGTCGCGGCCTGCCTTGTGCGCTCCTTCTGCAACGCTGGGCAGGTATACCTCTCGCAAATAGCGGGTCGGCAGCATGAAGCCGATGACTCCGTCGGAAATTTCACCTCCCAATCGGGCCATGGTCTGCCGTAGCGCGGCGGTGTAGATGGGGATTCTCTTGCGCGCCAGCGGGCGTCGGCCGAAGGGATTGATCTCTGGAGCCGTGAACTTGTAGAACTGGCCACCGAAAGTTTCGCCATCAGTGACACCGTCACCGGCGGTCCAGTCCCAGATCTTGCGAAGGAGCGTGACATACTCGCGCGTCCGTGCGGCCGGACGATTGCTGTCTGCGCCGTTCATGAGGTCGGTGAATGCGGCAGCTCCAGTGCTGATGCCCAGGATCAGCCGCCCGCCTGACGCTTCATCGACATCTGCTGCGGCGTTCGCCATCACGAACGGACTGCGGCCCGCGGTGGTGACGAGCCCCGTACCCAGGGGGATGGTACTCGTCGCCTGTGCGGTCATACCGTGGATGACGAGGGGATTGCGGTAGAACTCGTAATCCCATACCGAATCGAATCCGGCATCTTCGGCCATCTTGGCCATTCTGGGAAATGCATCGATTGGTTGATTCAACCCAGGCATGGTCACACCGAGTTTGGACACCTGACCCCTTTTCTATTTCGTAGCGGTTCGTTTCGAATGATGCCAATGACGCCAAACGGATTCATCGGTGTTGTTTTCACCCGTTGCCGCGATGGGATGGGTCGGGTGCGCCGCTGGACTGCTTCCATGGCGTCTCGACTTGAACCGGCGCACCGGGCTCTCTTTGCCGTGATATGTGCTGAATCACACGCTAGCCCACTGGTTGACTGCGCGTCAATGACTAGTGCTCAACAATCTTGATTCGATCGACCAGACCGGTGACACGCTCCTCCTATACGGGCTGGCGACCTCCAGTGACCGACATTGGGACAGTCTGGGTAGACGAGGCCGACCGACCGTGAGCCCACCCAAACGTTGTTCGGCCGAAGAGCTTGATGACACCGCAGTTCGATCGGTCGCGCTCATGGGTGCAGCATCCAGGTTCCACGCCCAAGCGTGAAGCCGGGCCAATTCGTCGATAACCGCCTCTGCTCGCTCAAACTCGAGACCTGCAAGGTGATCACCGTTTTCTAGGTGCCCGAGATCTTCGAGCAGCAGGATGAATTCCCCTGTTTCAGTTGCCATGTCATCCGCATAGGCCTTGGCGTGCGCATTGGGCATTGCGGACCGACTGCCGAATAGAACGCGACTTCGCGCTCGTAGGCTCCGATTGCAGTCGCCAACTTCAGGTAGTCGGTCGTGGCGGGGAGTTTCGCGATCAACGTCGCGGGGCCGAGCCCGGTCAAGGTCAGATGTAGCCGGTAGAGACTCGACAGAAATCCGATGCCCTCCGCGATGACTTGCGGCTCGACCTTGGTCACGCCGCAATCGGCGGCGATGGCGCTGGTTGCCCACAGCGTCGATGTCATCCAGGCCGGCGTGAGATCACTGATGGCCGTCGGGACTAGTGTCGCATGGCTTGTGTCAGCAACGCACTTGCCTGTCTGCAGACAAGCAAGTATCTTTCGTTGTTCATCCGGGTACGAAGGAACTCTCCACGACGCAATGAACCCGCGACGACTGGAATCGTTTCGAGCACATCACGTTTGAGCTCCTGCACACCTTCGTCAACAACGAGCTGTGCAGGATCGCCGCCAAGATCCCTCGCCTCCAACGACATTGAGTAGCAGTAGGAATCAGCTACTCCGCCGGCGGGCGATAACCCGCTGCTGAGTTCCGCAAATTCCAGATCAGTGCGGGGCACAGGATTCCCACGGCATTCGACACCACATAGTTGGCCGCGACTTCGTCATTTGGCAAGACGTCGGCCTTCACGTCACTCATCACGCTGGCGTATGGCTGGCCGCGACTGACCTTGTCGCATATCGCAAAACCGTAACCGATCGCATCATTGCCCGGAAAGTCGTAGTGGCGACGCACCATCACGTCGTAGGTGTACTCGATCTCCGGACCTGGAACCGCAACCGCTCGCGGCGCCGGGGCCACCGCCAACGCGCCAATGACAGACGCTGTAACGATGGAAACTGCCATCGGCCTGCGAAGCAGCATGACCACCAACTTATGACGGTGCCGCGAGGAGCGGGACGCTTTAGGTTGATCGCCGACCTCTTCGAGTTCACTTCGATGCACACAAAAGTATTGCTGGTCAACGAAATTCGTGCATGATGGGTTCATCTTCATGAGGTTGACACACCTCCCTTTCTCCGGTCTGTTTGAGGAAGCGATGTGGTGTAGCTTCGACCTCTCCCCCGCTCGTCATGAGACTCGGCTGTCGACGCGCGTTGATCGAAGGGCCCGCTTGGCCAAAGAATGGCGTTGAATGTCCGCTGACTGCAGCGGTATTCGGCTCATGGGTTGACGAAGGTGCGCCTCGGCGGGGGTTCCCGTATCGCCGAAGATCCAGGCATTCAACGGGGCGGCCAGGTCGCGCGGGATCGCCGTGCCAGTGCGTCCGTAGAAAGCCAACAGATGGGTGATGGCGACGTCCAATTCGCCGGCGCCGATCTCCGTGTTGAGACGCACTCGCGCCTCAATTGACAGGCGGGGCCCCGCTGTATCGACCAGCGTCCACGCCAGTGCACGCTCGTCCACGCGGTTCATCGGACTCCTCCGGCATTAGCGGTGGCCATGCTGGACCCGGAGTTTTGGTTGTGGCCGTCGAGGTCCTTGCGGATGGCTTCCTGGGCGGCGGGCGGCAGGGTGTGCATGATCTCGCGCACCCGGGCCTGGCGACGTCCCACGGCCTTGCGCTCCGGCATACCTGGGGTCGCATTGACCTGCGGCGGCACACCCTCGATCTCCTCGGTACCACCGTCGTGGTGACCGGCATCGATGAGGGCCTGCTCCTCGGCCATCGTCGACTCGTCCTTCTCCTCCGACATACCGATCGGACCGATACGACGACCGTTGAGGAACTGCTTGACCACCGGCTCATCGCTGGTCAGCAACACTTCGCGCGGACCGAACATCACCAGATGCTTGCGGAACAACATCCCCATGTTGTCGGGCACCGTGCGGGCGATGTTGATGTTGTGCGTCACGATCAAAATCGTGCAGTCGATCTGGGCGTTGATGTCGATCAACAGCTGCGAGAGGTACGCGGTACGGACGGGGTCCAGACCGGAGTCCGGCTCATCGCAGAGGATGATCTGCGGATCCAGCACCAGGGAGCGGGCCAGCCCGGCGCGCTTGCGCATACCACCGGAGATCTCGCCGGGGAACTTGGTCTCGTCACCGGTCAGACCGACCAGGTCGAGCTTCTCCATCACGATCTGACGGATCTCGGATTCCTTCTTCTTCGTATGCTCACGAAGCGGGAACGCCGTGTTGTCATAGAGCGACATGGAGCCGAACAGCGCACCGTCCTGGAACATCACCCCGAACAGCGTGCGGATCTCGTAGAGCTCCTTGGCGGAGCACTCGATGATGTTGGTGCCGTCGACGATGATCTTGCCGCGCTCAGGCCGCAGCAGGCCGATCAGCGACTTCAAGAACACCGACTTGCCGGTACCGGACGGGCCCAGCAGAACGCTGACCTCACCGGCCGGGAGGTCGAAAGTGACGTCCTCCCAAATTCGCTGGGGCCCGAAGGACTTCGTCAGTCCCTCAACCTGAATACCAATACCCATCGTTGGGACTCCTTCCCATCCTTCGTAGTTGGAGCGGCCCACACCGAGACGCTCACCCCGTCGCTCGTCAGGCGGGATTCGGCTCCGTCAGCGGTGCGCCAGGAACGCCGGCAGGAAGCGGAAGGGGCGGCGTCACCTCGACCGAAGACTGGGGTAGCGGCTGCGTCAGGTCGACGTCGTCGTCGAGATCCGGTGCGGCGGGCAGGAGCCTGCACATCAGAATCATCGACAGCGGGCACAATGGCTCGCCAGGGTCGGCGACCGCCGTGGCGGGCGCGTACCAGCACGGAGCCATCAAGGCACCCCCGACGGTGATCGCCGCCAAGGCAATTCGCCAACGGCCCTGGACAGTCATCGCAGGGTCGCCGCCAAGTCTCCGGACATGGCCGCCAGCTGCGGGCCCCAGCTCGACCAGTCGTGCTGCCCGCCCGCGGGAATGTCGAAGTGGGCGTTGTTGCCATCCACCGCCCGGTATTGCGCAAGGAACGATCGGTTGCTTCCCTGGGCTTGATCGCAGTAGCCGATCATCGCCGCGGGGTCACTTGCGGGCGGCTCGGGATCGAGGATCTCACCAGCGAGCTCATTTCGCTCGGTGTCCGTTTCGGCGGAATCGGAATCAGCAGCGACACTGATGAACTCATCGGAGGGTCGCACGGTGTGGTCGAGCGACGAGGACCGCGCCCTCGCCGTCGCGTCGGCAGTCGAATCCGAAACGGTCGGGATCAACGGGTACATACCCGAGCCCACCGCACCGTTCGGCGCGATCAAGCAAAGCGGAATCGGACGCGAGTTCGGGCTGGAAGATTTGGCTTCCTACCGGCGCGGAGCTCGCCGCAGTATTCAATGATTCCATCGAATCCTCACCCTATTAACAGGTTACGAGAAGTCATCCATTTCAACGTCTCGTCGACGACGGAGTCGAGCGTTCCGCTGTCATCGCGGTAGTAGTGATCGGCGCCCTCAGCGAGGTAAAACGTCTTATCCGTGCTCGCGCATGCTGCAAAGAATCGCTGGGAGTGTGGTTGCGGAACGACGTGGTCGGCACTGTTCTCGATAACCAACACCGGAATGGTGATGTTGGCTGCGGCGACCGCTGCCTGCGCCCGGCTGTCATCTGGCGACCACTGCGACAGCCACGACCGCAGCGTGGAATAACGAGCGATTCCAGCGGGATTGACGTTGGCCGCTTCGGGGTCTCCCATCAGCGATGTCCCGGGTTTACGGTCGTTGGGGTCGATACTGGGATCCAGGCATCGTGGGTCGGCCATTGTGCGATGAGTCAAAATGACGCGTTCGGTCTCGGCGCCTCCGTGGAGCCGAAGCTGATCCAAAAGCTCCTTGACGTAGGCGGTTCGGCGCCGAATACGGGCCCGCTGTTCGGACCGGAAGTACTGCAGATATTCGGCCGAATAGGGTGGCTGGTTCGGGTTTCGGGGGTCGTACAAGTCGAGTTCCGGATTACGTATGTCGGGGTTCGCCTCATCAAGCACGGAGGGGTCGATGAAATCAGCGAGCATCTCCGCGCGCGAGAGGTGCGCTGCGTGAAAAACGAGGGCGTCCCCGCCGATGAGACGTTCTAGCGTTATTGGGTCGCCCGCCGGGGTTTCGGAGACGGTGGGGTGCTCAGCTTGCGACTGATAGTAGGAAGTCAGTGCTCCGCCACCGGACCAGCCCACCAAAACTACCTTCTCGTATCCCCAAACCTCTTTGGCATGCCGCACGAACGCTCCGTAATCGAGCAACACCTTCTCCATGATCAAGGCGGTGTCATTGCGCGTGTAGCGGCTTTCGGCGCACAGGACGTGCATGCCCGCCTCGGCCATGGCACGCGGGACGGGCAGCCGGCTGATCGTCGCGGTGGGGTGCATGTACATGATCAGCGTTTTCGACGGACGGTCTTTCGGCAGGAAGCGCACACCTTCCAGAGCTATGCGATTCGGTTCGACGTAGCCGTAGGTCTCCTGACCGCCAGTGATCTCCGTGTGGGTGATGCCCACCCATTCCGTGGTCAAATCGAACTTCTGACGCGACGTCACTGATGAACTTCCTTCGATTTCAGGTGTGCTTGCTGATCGCTACTGTCCGAATCTCTTTGGGATGCCGTCCCATTGCTTCGAGTAGCCCTCGACCGCCGGCAGAACCGAGTTTGCGAAGTCGGTGATCTGCACGGGAAACCGCGTCTCGAATAAGAGCATCAGCTGATCCTCGACCTTCATCGGACCCAGTACCGCGTCGCGGAGAGTGCCCTGAGTCTCGGCGTCAGGCCCGTGAGGGGTGTAACTGTTGGTCAAGGTCGTGGAGCCTGGCTCGAGTCCACCGAATTGCCCCTGCAAAAGCATGATGAACTCCGTGACGCAGTTGCGGTGAAAACCTGGAGCCAAGAACGTGTGGTCGCCGACAACCCAGCGCGGAGTGATGGCCATGATGTCGAAGTTGGGCCCGAGAATCGGGTCCGAAGGCGAGGTGAGCAAGCAGAAAATCGACGGGTCGGGGTGATCGACTGTCGATGTGCCCATCCCCACGAACCTGTGTAGGTCGTACTTGTACGGATACAGGCTTCCTCGCCACGCGACCACGTCGAGTGGGGAGTGGTCCACTTCGCAGTTCCACATGTTGCCGGCGAACTTCTGGGTCCATTGGACGGCGCCGTCGTGATCCTCGTATGCCGCGACCGGGATTTTGAAGTCTGCGACGTTGGCCAGACCGTTGGATCCGACGAGTCCGAGCTCCGGCAATCGCAGTGGCAGCCCAAAGTTTTCGCACACAAAGCCGGCCGCGTATCCGTCGAGCAGCTCGACGCGGACGCGAACGCCTCGGGGAATCACGGCGATCTCCCCGGCGTAGACATCGAGGATTCCGTACTCAGTGGCTAGGTGCAGACCACCGATGTGCGGCACGATCAACATCTCGCCGTCGGCATTCCCGAAGACCCTGTCACGCATCGACGCGGTAGCTGAGTACGCATGGAACGCAACGCCGGATTGTGAATGCGGTGAGCCCGTCCCGCAGATGGTGGCGAGTCCGTCAATGAAGTCGACCGAAGCCTCTGATGTCCTGAACGGACCCCAACAGTAGTCAAGGGGCGCGGCTGGCAGGGTGAACGGTGGGGTGAGGAAGTTCTTGCTCGCCACCTGCTCGAACTTGCTGTGTTGCACCGACGGACGGATGCGGAACAAGTAGGAGCGACGGTTGAGCGCGCGCGGTGCACCGAACGTAGTGCCCGACATCAGCTCACTTACGAGACCGTGTGCCACCTTCTGCGGGCTGTTCTGTCCGATCGGCAACGTGCCTGGCAACGCCTCTGTCTCGAACTCGTTGCCCAGGCCTGATTGATACGTATTGGTATCGACCACGGATGATACTGATGTCGTCACCCGCCCTCCGGCGTCCACCGCTTGCTGTGTCATCGCAACATCACTCCAATCAATCAACAGTGTCAAAGTTCATTAGATTTGGTCAGCACATGTCGAATCCGAGGTAACCGGCATCAACACATTCACTCCATTTGGTCAAATAAGTTGGAACGCCGGCGGGGTAATTGAGCATCTCTCTGGGCTTGCCGGGAATATTGGCGCCGACATACCAGGAGTCTGCCCGGTCGAACAAGGATTGCCCCGCGACTTCCAGCACGTGCTCGCGCCACAACTCCTCCGCCTGACGCGAGGCCTCGATACGAGTGAACTCGTGATCGCGTAGGTAGACGAGCGTCTCGACGATCTTGTCGCCCTGCAATTCCGCACAAGTCGGCCCGTTGCAGAATCCCGCAGGACTTTGCGGACCGTACACCATCAAGAGATTCGGGAAGCCTTCCGTGGCGATCCCCAGATGAGTGCGCACCCCGTCGTGCCATTTCTGGTGCAGCGTCATCCCATTCGCGCCGCGAATGTCGATCGCGAAGTATCCGCCGGTCAGTGCATCGAACCCGGTGGCCAACACCAACGTGTCGAGTTCATAGTGCGCGAGGGTCGTCGATATGCCAGAGGAAGTGATCCGCTCGATCGGCGTCTCTCGAATATCGACCAGGGTGACATTATCTTGGTTGAACGCTTCGTAATAGTCTTGCTCTAGCGATGGTCGCTTGGTTCCAAACGGGTGCGGCGCAATCGCGGGGGCAAGCTTCTCCGCCACCATCGGGTCCTTGATGCGCTGATGTGTCTGGTCCCGCCAGAATGCGTATGCGGTCGCATTGGCTTCTTCGTCGAAGAGAATGTCGTTGAATGTGCCGAGCCAGGGATAGAACCCGCCCTTTTCCCAAAGCTCTTCGTATATTTGACGGCGTTCGACCGCTGTCAGCTCGAGTGCGGAGCGGTCGAGGAAATCGATATCGAACCCCGCGAAGGTCTCTGCGCGCTTCTTGAACCGGTCAGGCAGCGATGCCTTCACTGCTCGCCGCGCTTCTTCATCCAATTGCTGCTGCCGCATCGGCAGAGCCAGAATGGGCGTGCGCTGGAAGACCGTGAGTTGTTTGGCGCAGCGAGCAGCCTCTTGGACAACCTGGACCCCGCTCGCACCAGTCCCAATCACGCCGACCCGTTTGCCTGAAAGATCCACTCCATCCTGGGGCCACGCCGCGGTGTGATGGCACTCGCCCGCGAAGTCATCCAGCCCATCGATCCTTGGCAGGTAGGGCTTGGATGCGAAGCCAATGCACATCACCAAGTAGCGGGGGAAGATCTTGGCATCCCCGTCGGTAGACACGATCCAGCGGCGGCTGTTTTCGTCGAATTCGGCTGCGGTGATTCGTGTATTGAAGGACACATCTCGACTGAGGTCCAGCTTTTCATCGACGTATCGGAAGTATTCTCGTACTTCCTTCCACGACGGAAACAGTTCGGTGTAGTCCCAGCCTTGCCAAAGATCTTGATCCGAATACTGATATATGGCTCCGAGGGTGTCCACTCTGGCTCCCGGATAGCAGTTCCAGTACCAGATGCCACCGAGCTCGGCACCCGCTTCCACGACACGTACGGAGAACCCGCGGGCGCGCAAACTGTGGAGTTGGTACAGCCCGGCGAAGCCGGCTCCGACCACCAGGACATCAATGTACGGGTCGGCATCGCTGCCGACTCCCCGATTCGAATCGGTGACGACCACCGCAATCCTCCTGGACAAGTTAGAGGTTGGACTGATCTCAACCTATGTCCACCACATCTGCCCGAGCTGTCCGAATGTCGGTCACTGACAGTAGGTTTGGCTGCGGTGGCCGTCAGTAGACGGTGTTCTCCAGATCAACACCGGCGTTCTGCAGCTTGCGATACAGCGTCGAACGGGAGATTCCGATGAGCGATGCTGCCTGCTGCTTATTGCCGCCCGTCTCGGCGAGCGCGTCGAGAATCACGTGCAACTCTGCCTGCTCGAAGCGCGATAGCGCTCGGCGAGGCGCCGATCTTTTCAGCTCGGCCGGAACCTCGTTGAGACCGAGGGTCTGCCGAGGGGACGCGGCCGCCATTTCCCGCAGTACGGAGAACAGTTGGGTGATGTTTCCCGGCCACTGATAGCGCAGAAATAACTGCAGTACTTCAGGGGCCACTCGCCGGTCCCCAAGATAGGAAGCGACGAGGGCCGGCATCTCGGCCGGCCTGTCGCGCAGCGGCGGGAGCCGAATTGTCTCGGCCCCCAGCGCCAAAAGTGGTCCACTGTCCGACATTTCGCCACACGTTCGCGTCAGAACAGATCGCGTACCCCGTGCCTGGGCTGATTGCAGGAGGGGCACCAAGCGCTGAGCGACGTCATCGTCGAGAAGCTCAACATGGCGGATCATCAGATCCGAAGGTTGACGACGAAGCAACTCCCCAAGGCTGGCCAACCACTCATTGCCACCCTCAACACCCGCTAGCGCCGCGTCACAACACAGTGGATTGTCTGTTCCCAGCAGGCCATCACCGCGGAGCAAGGCAGTGCCGAGCGTTGTTTTCCCGACGCCGGGCTCGCCGCACACGACCACTGGTCGGATATCGATGGACGCCATGCCCGTCGCATACGCCTTGAGGACGCAGACGAATTCCTCATGTTCCTGGTGGCCGATCGTGTGAGCCGAAGATGAACCCTTCGGACGTACCCGCTGGCTTGGATCCACAACTCGCCGAATCTCCATCACCGAACCGATGGCGTCTCCACCGTCTCGGACAGCCGTCGTCTGGGTGGCGACGAGAGTGCCATCGTCAAGTACGAGTTCACCCACGATCGGATCAGAACTCGACAGTGCGCGTGACGCATGGTCCCACAACAGCGGGTGATCCATGTCTTGGAATAGCCGGGCGGCTTGCGGGTTTGCCATCAGAATGCGGTCACTCAGTACCACTAGCGCAGCGCGAGTACGGCGGTTGGCCCGCATGAAGTGATCCAGCAACGAGCGCTCGTGAAGCGAATGCTGCTCGAGCAGTCGCTGCTCGATGGCCCGCCCGATCTGTTCAGTGAGAAGTTCGATGGCCGCATTCTGCGGATCCGCAGGAGTGGTGAGGTCAAGAACACCCACGGGTCGCTGCTGAATCGGATCGCTGATGGGGACACCGACACACGTGAAGTCGACGTACTTGTCCAGATAGTGCTCGTGTCCATCAACCCGCGTCGCACGCCCGATTTCGATCGCGGTGCCGATTCCGTTCGTGCCGACCGAGTCTTCGGAGAACAAATGGCCAGGACTTATGCATAACTGGTCGAGACGCGACCGCAAACCGTAGTCCGTGACCCGCCGGTCGACGATGAGGCCTGTCCCGTCGCTGACGATGACGCTGATTCCCAGACCGGCCAGTCGGTCTTCCATCGCGTGGAGGACCGGCTCTGCGGCCCGCAGCAGCCTGGACTGGGTAGTGAAGTCGGATCTGTAAGGCGGATCGACCACCTCGGGGCGAACCGAACATCTCGTGGAGCGCATCCACGACAACGCGATCTCGTCGCGCATCCCTGTCGCCGGCTCGCCAGAGTGCAAGAACTGCTCTCGGTGGCGCGCGACCTCAGTGTCGATCACCCGGTGACCCTCCTAACGAACACGCCACCTGCGCTATGGCGCAGAGCACCAGTATCACCACAGGTGGAATGTCCAGCTGTCTCATTTTGGGACACTCGACCTGGTCCAACGGCGCGCGACCGGTGTCAAGAAGTCACTGGTGTGCGATGTGCGCGTGGCTTCTGCTTCGAGGACTGATCGTGCGATCTGCGTCCGTGAGTTAAGGCCGAGTTTGGTCAGTATCCGCTGGACGTGCGACTCCGCCGTTCGCTGGCTGATGATCAGTGCTGTGGCCACTTCTCGATTCGACATGCCCTGGGCCACGAGGTTGGCCACCTCTCGCTCACGACTTGTCAGGACGGACACGGCGTGCAAGACCAGCGGCTCCGGCGTCGCCGCCTCGCCCAATGCCAAGCTCACGGAATCGGTTGGGCTGAGCCGCTTTCCCGCGCCGTACGCATCTTCAAACCCCGCGTCACCGAGAGCCTGCCTCAGCTTCCTGGAGCACTGCTCATGCATCGCTGTGAGAGGCGCAAAACCAAACAACGGCAGGCCGATGGGCACCCAGAGGGATTCGTTTACTCCGAGAAGTTTTGCACTGCGGTCAGGGTCGTCGTGCTGCGATATCCATGCCAGAATTTCGATGGCGAACGGAATTCCGAGCCAGTCCTCGATCTGGGTCCTGATAGTCAGCGACTCACGGATTTGCTTCTCGGCAAGGCAGCGATCCCCGTTTGTCCAAGCCAACGCGCCAAGGACCCAGTAGGCCCACGAAAGCGACCAGACGTTACCGCACCGCTCGCTACGAATCCGGCACTCATCGCCTAATCTCGCACCACTTTCGGTATTACCTTGCAGGCCTTTGATCCAGCCGAGCTGCGCGAGGCTCAAAAGCGCCACCGCCGACCACTCTTGCGTGCGCCGATGGTAGGCAATCGCTTTTTCGAAGGACGCCGCCGCGGTGGCGAGGTCTCCGCCGGCAAAGGCGACTTCCCCGGCGGCCTGGTCGGCCAAGGCCGCAAGGTGTTCGTCCCGTAAATCGGCGGCTATCGATTGAGCCTCCTCGACCGCCGCTCGTCCGTTGCAAGGGTCGCCTTGCAATGCCGCCATCCAGGCTCGAACCCGTAACGCCTGCACTCGCTGCTTCTTGCTTCCCGCCTCGCTGGCCAGCGCCCGGTCGAGCCAGTAGCTGCCCTCCCGCGCCGCGCCGCGTACCCAAACGAACCACAGATCGCTTGCCATCCGTAGGCCGGCAGCAGCCTCACCCTCGGTGCCGACACTGTACTCGAGCGCGCTTCTCAGATTCGTCCGTTCATCGTTTAGCGCTGTGGCCCAACGCTTCTGGTCGGACGCTGCTGAGAAGCCGGCCTCGGCACCTTCGACGAGCGATGCAAAGTAGTCTCGATGACGGCGCCTTACCAGGTCGTTCTCAGCCGGGCCTAACTTGCTTGTGCCGTATTGACGTAACGTCTCGAGCATGCGATAGCGATCCCGTCCGCTTCGGGTCTCGCGCGCAACGATCGATTTGTCAACCAGCTCGAGGATCGTTTCGATAACGAGGCTCGGGTCCTGACCATCCCCGCCGCAGACAGACGCGGCCGCGCCAAGGTCGAAGGAACCCGGGAAGACGGCCGCCCGGGCCCAAAGCGCCCGCTGACAGTCAGAACAGAGGTTGTAACTCCAGTCCACCAATGCGCGCAATGTCTGGTGGCGCACCGCCGGACCGCGCGTCTGTGAAGTCAATACGCTGTAGCTGTCGTTCAGGTGTTCCAACATTTTCTGCGGCGTCAGCGATCGAACCCGGGCTGCCGCAAGTTCGATCACCAGCGGGATGCCATCGAGACGCGCGCACAGGGCCTCCACCGCTTTTTCGTTACGGGCATCAACGCGAAAATCTGCGGCTACTGCGGCCGCTCGCTGTTCGAACAACTCGACCGCTTCGTGGCTTGACGGCGAGTCCGCCTCCGGATCTCCTGTCGCACCGCACCTGAATTGGTCACCCGGTAGCGCCGAATCAGACAGATGCGCCACCGGGAACGGTGAAACGCGGTAAAGGTGTTCACCTGGTACACACAATGGCTCGCGGCTTGTCGCAATGACTCGGACGTCCGGCGCTGCCTCGAGAAGCTCGAAAACTAGGCGCGCGCACCCGTCGATCACCTGCTCACAGTTGTCGAATACGAGCAGAAGTTGTCGATTTGCTAAATGAAGACGTATAGCCTGCTCTGAGCTGTGTGACGAATGATCCGTGATCCCGAGCGCTGATACGACCAGGTGACCCAAAAGTGCGGGTTCGCGTAGGTCTGCGCACTCGACGAGCCAAACGCCGTCCGGGTAAGCCCGCGCGACGCTTCGAGCAACTTGTGTCGCGAGGCGGGTTTTACCCACGCCACCTGGGCCAGTCAGGGTTACTAGGCGAGCGCCACCCAACGTTCGTCTGACATAGGCAATGGCGTCCCGACGACCGACAAAACTGCTTACTTCTGCGGGAAGATTACCCAGGGCGCGTCTTCGCATCACCCACCGTTCCTCGTGGAAGCCGAGCACTGAGAACCTGGCCAGCGTCCGGTTGGCCGCAAACGACGGTCCGGTTCGCCGTTGCTGGTGCGCAGCGTGCTTCTTGTTGATAATTGGTCAATGACTCACAATCAATAAGGGTACTATTGATCGTGACCTTTCGGGCGATGGTTCGGGGAAAGAAGCACAGGTGAAGGCAGAGCCGGAGAACGGTCGTATGACAGCGCGATCAGAGCAGGCTGCAGAGACGCGCCGCCGCCTGCTCGAAGCCGCGGTAGAGCTGTTTTCCGAGCGGAACTTCGACGACGTCGCAGCCGCCGACATTGCACGATCAGTGGGCGTAGCTCACGGACTGCTGTTCCATTACTTCGGCAGTAAGCGCGGCATTTACCTCGAGGCGATGCGTGTTGCCGCCGACCAGATGAGCGCCAACTTCACGCTCCGTCCTGGCGTGCCGCCCGGCCGCCAGGTGCGTGAGGCGCTGAAGAATCACTTCGAGTACCTTGCGGCCCACCGAGGCTTTGCCCTGCGGCTCGTACTGGCAGGACGCGGGGTCGATCCCGAGACGTGGGAAGTGTTCGAAGACCGCCGAAGGCACGCAGTGGAGTGGCTGCTGCAGCTGCTCGACATAGACCCCGCCGGCGACGCGATGCGCATGATGGGCCGTGCGTTTGCCGGCGCTATCGATGCCACCGCAGTCCACTGGCTGGAAAGCGGACAGCCCTTCGACGTTGACGCGGTAGTCGACAGTTTGGCCCACATCGCTTTGGCGGCAATACGCGCTGCCGCCCAGCTAGACCCGACCCTCGATTGTGACGCCGTGGAGGCAATCCTGCTGTCCGACAGAACATCGGAATCTGTAGATGACTGACCGACCAGCACTGCCGGAGCCGAGCTCGTCGAAAAACCGAGCCGGTGGTTTGCCCGCGATCGCGCTGGGCGCCCTTCGACAGGCGGTGGTGTTCTTCCGCCGATACGAAACTGCAAGCCTTGTCGCACATTCGGACAGCGGTCGCGCCGGGGCGCATTGTCCAATAGCAATGGTGGCCTTAGCTGAACCGAAGCCAGTCCGTCGCGGCCGCAATCGACCCCTGTACGAACGGGGCCTGCGGTGTACAGCGATGGATTCTGCAAAAACTTCGGTCGGCGGGACCCAAACCACAAGGCACAGACGTCGCGCACAAAAAGATGGAGATCGACGAACAACATGGACCTGAGTACGAAATTGGTCGAACGAGCGCACGAACTCGCACCTCTGGTGGCGAGTGAGGCGGAGAAGACCGAGCAGCTCGGCGAGGTTCCTCGCGTACTGATCGACCAGTTTTGCAGCGCCGGCTTCATGAAAGTGCTCGTCCCGAAATGCTATGGGGGATATGAGCTTGGCGTCGACACGATGTCTCGAATCGTGCGCGCCATTGCACCGAGCTGCAGTTCGACGGCGTGGGTCTTGGCCTTCTACATTGGACACAATTTCCTGCACTCACTGTTTCCGGAACGATCGCAGCAGGAGGTGTTCGCCGATCGGTCCTTCGCGCTGTCGCCTGGCACAGCCGCGCCGCAGTTCAAAATGGAACCCGTCGACGGCGGCTATCTCGTCACGGGTCGCAGCAGCTGGAATTCGGGTTCGGCCGCGGCTGAATGGTACTTAGCCGGGGGGTTCGCCAGTACTGAGGCCGGTGCGCGTAACCACGTGCTGTTCCTGGTGCCGGCATCCGATGCGAAGGCGGTCGATAACTGGGATGTCGCCGCGATGCGCGGCACGTCAAGCGACGACATGGTCCTCGACAATGTCTTCGTGCCGGAATACCGCACCGCGGACGCGACTCGCGTGATGAGTGGTGATTCGCCGGGATCGCGGCTACACAGCAACGCGATGTACTCGATGCCCGTCATGCCGCTTCTGCTCGCCGAGGTTCTGCCAATCATCGTGGGCGCCTATCGGGCGGTAGTCGACGAGTACACAGCGTTCGTCGAGTCGCGCCAGGGCCCTCGCTTCACCACGAGGACGCCGGGCAAGCAGCTGACACAGATCAAGGTGGGACGTGGGAAAGCGGGCGCCGATTTGGCGGATGCGATGTTGGATGACTACCTGCGAGTGCTCACGACGACACCGTCGGAGATTTTGCGTGATCCAGTAACGCGCGCGGGACTGAAGGCGCGGGTCGCCACGATTACCGACTTCTGCGCCGAGGGAATCGACGTGGTGGTTCAGGCCGCAGGGGCAGAGGCTTTCCGCTCGAAATCCCCCCTGCAGCGCTTCTTCCGCGATATCAGCATGTTGCGTGTTCACGCGTATCTCGACTTGGAGAATGCGAGTGAAACCTACGGCAGGCTTCTCTTCGGCCTGCCGCCTGAATCACCGATCTGATTGCCGCAGCCCGGATTTTAGTGAAGGCGCTCATGGCGCGATCGTTCGATGATGTCAGCCGGAGTGCTCGACCGTCTTTGCGCGACAGCCCCGTAATGGTGTCGGGCGCGGGAATGGCCAGTGCACATCGACGGCAAACACGCCGGGGTCGCGGCAGCTAGATTCGTCTCGCGGTTATGACGCCGAACGGTGACGGGCGGTCGCGCGTGGCTGACCTTTGTTCAGGATCTTCCGCGCTTCTCGGAGATCACGTGGTACTCATTGCGTAGCTGTTGTTTCGCGAACTTGCCCGTCGCAGTTTTGGCGATGGAATCGACGACGACGACTTCATCAGGAACCCACCACGAGGCCACCTGTGAAACCAGATGCTCACGAAGCTCATCCAGTTCGACTCGGTCGGAGCCGCTAGGCACGACGAAGACGATAGGCCTCTCACCCCAGCGCGCATCGGGCCTACCAATGACGGCGGCCTCCGAAACGTGTGGATGCGTCATTATCGCATTCTCCAGTTCGATCGACGAGATCCACTCACCGCCGGACTTGATGAGATCCTTTGTCCTATCGACGATTCGGACGTATCCATATCGGTCGATCGTCGCGACGTCACCGGTTCTCAACCAACCGTCGGCACTGAACGAGTCGGTGCTGGGCCCCCTGCCCAGGTAACGCGCCGCGATCGTCGGCCCGGCCACCTGAAGTTCGCCGGGGGTGACTCCGTCCCAACAGATTTCGGCGGCGTCGTCGTCGACAATCCGGATTTCGGTAAGGGGGGCTGCAACGCCGGCGGTGGCCAGCACCGCGCGACGTTCAGTCGTTCCCAACTGACAGTGGACTGACGATGTACGAGCCACCGTGACTACCGGACTCGTCTCGGTCATTCCCCACGCGTTGGTAAGCGTTACATCGGCCATCTCCTCGTACGCGGCTGCCAGAGCTCGGTCAAGTGGACCGCCCCCGCAGATCGTCATGCGAAGGGCCGACAGATCGCTCTCAGAAAGCAGCGGAATCAGCGAGCGCCAGACGGTGGCCACCGCAGCCGAGAATGTTACTTTGTGGCGCTGCAATTGGGAGATGATGCGCTCAGGCTGCATCCCTGGCCCGGGTAGAACGAGGTCTGCGCCTGCCAGCATCGCGGCATACGGCAGCCCCCACGCGTTCACATGAAACATCGGCACCACAGGCATCACGACATCTTTCTCGCGGATACCGAAGACGTCCGCTGTGAGCAGCAGCAGCGCATGTAATACGACCGAATGATGACTGTAGAGGACCCCTTTCGGGTCGCCCGTGGTGCCAGACGTGAAACACAATGTTGCTGCACTGTTTTCGTTGTGGACCGTGGGAATCGCTTCTACAGGGACGGACTTCGCGAGTAGGTCTTCGTAATCGATCACGCGTGGGTCGGCCGGAATCGGCGTATCTGCCCCGTCGTCCATGACGACGAAGTGACGAACTGTCGTGAACGTGTCCGCCATCGGCCAAATCGTCGGCAGCAAGGAGCGATCGACGAACACGACGTCGTCCTTGGCGGTGTTGACCATGTAGGTGATTTGCTCGCGGAACGATCGGTGGTTGACCGTGTGCAGTATTCGTCCGGTGCTCGGCGCAGCCAGGTACAACTCCACGTGGCGGTGACTGTTCCATGCGAAGGTGGCCACGCATGCGCCAGTGGGCACGCCCAGATACTCGAAGGCTGAGGCCAACTTTCGTGCCCTGATCGACACGTCCGACCATGTCAGCTCACTTTCCCCGTCCACCAGACCGGTGACGACCCGCTTATGCCCGAACTGCTTCTCCAGTCGACGCCACAGCATCGAAATGGTCAGTGGGCGGTCTTGCATCATTCCGTACATCTGATGTTCGGTGACGTGATCTCGGTCCACTACGGTGAGCCTCCGGTGTTGTGATATCAGACATCTAAGGAAACCGTGTCGAGACTAGAAGGGCGCCTAGGCTGCCAGCTGTCCGAGAACAGGACTCTGACAATGTATTTGGGCTGTAGGCATCGCCGGGCGACCCAGCCTGCCGGTACCCGCCGGGCCGATCGCGGATCTGCGGCGCGGGCTCAAGGCCACGTGACAGCACGGCAGCGATTGAGAAACCAATCGCGGTCGCGTTCAGCCGATCGCGTTGCCCCTCACGCGGCAATGTCCACCCGCGTAGTGATGATCTGTGATTCACGGGTGTTGCGTCGTTCGTGCTCGGCAAACGACGGTGCGGTACAAATGAATAGCGTTCTACCGTCGCTACCTCCCAGGGCGACAGCGAAAACGCCTGTGCCAGGGTGGATAGCATGGGATATCTCACCGCTTTCGACGACACGGACCGCACGCTGGCACAGGGCATCTGCCACCCACACCGCGCCTTCGCTGTCCCGGCACATCCCGTCCGGACCCAGGGCGAGCGCGCTTAACGCAGATGTCACGTCGGCGGTGTCGGGCAACGGGCCGAACTTGGCCCAGTCGCGGCGTTCCGACAGCGACCCGTTGTCGTGAATGTCAAACGCGCTGATGCGATTGCCAAAAGTCTCGCCGACAAACAAAGTGCCGTCGGCGATCACGGCACCGTTTGGAAAGTGCAGGGGCTCGCTGACGACTGACGCGCCACCGTCCATGTCAACGCAGATTAGCGGCGCACCAGCCATCTCTGCCCCACCCATGAGATCGAATCCGAAGTTCCCGACGTAGGCCCGCCCGCGGTCATCTACGACAAGATCGTTGAGCGGACCGGCGGCCAGACTACTCAGATCAGCGTGGACGACCAGTTCGCCGTCCGATTCTCGGCGAAGCAGGGTGTGATCACGCATCGACACGATTAGCAGTCGTCCGTCGGGCAGCCAGCCGAGCCCCGACGGTTGATGGGGCACCCACGCCTCGACACGACTGTCGGCGCCGTTTTCATCGGTCGAGACCACCCGGTGGGTATAGAAATCTGAAAACCAGAGTCGACCGCCGTGCCACCGTGGGCTCTCCAGATACGAATAGCCTTCGACGACGACGGCGAATGTCCGATCCAATGCCTCTGGAGTGCGTGTCACGCGGCGAGCGTATGCCCGGTCGTCGTCGGGTTGCTGTCTCATATCGGTCCATAACCGGATGCGGCCAGCCGACGGTGCATAGGTCGAGTTTCCAGCGTGATAACCCGGCAGACGTGTCGAGCCCTTCGCAGAGCGAGTGCACGATGGCGCGTAAGTAGTCACTGCCGCGTTTCTACCGATGTGTCGGCGAAGGCATACCCGCACGATCGTAAGTGAGTAGCGGTGATGGCGTCAGTGCCGCCGGGATGGAGAGAGGGCTGGTATGACTTTGGATTCGGTGGGCGAATTGCATCATGAGTTCAACCCGATGGTCGAACCGCATCGACAGGACCCGCATCTTTTCTACGACTGGGCCAGGCGAGAGCGACCGGTGGCATACAGCCAGTCGCTGCAGGCGTGGCTGGTAACCCGGTATGCCGACCTCAAGGCGATAGTGTCAGATCCCGTCACGTACTCATCGGCGCCTGCGCTACCGAGCGTGTGGGCAAATCCTGCTGAGGTGCTGGAGGTTCTGCAGGGCTGTATTCCTGAAGCCAACAGCATGATCAATGCCGATGAGCCTGTGCACGCGCCGATGCGGCGGGTCTTCAATCCTGCTTTTACGGGGCGCCGAGTCCGCGAGCTGAAGCCCGCGATGCTCCGTGAAGCCAACCGACTTATTGACAGCTTCATTGAGGCCGGACGGGCGGACGTCGTGGCGCAATATGCCGCCCCCTTTGTACGTCATGTACTGAGCTGGGCGGCCGGAATACCTGACGATGATATCGCTTCAGTCCATCAGTGGAATGAGGAATTCATGAAGGTGATGAATCCCCTTCTGCCGGTGGAGATAAAGGTTGAAGCGGCCAAGCACTACCGGCCGTACGAGGAGTACTTGAGCGAGCTCTTGCGTTCCCGCGCGGCAGAACCTCGTGATGATCTCGCGTCATATCTGATCAATGGCGGTCACGGTTTACCTCCGCTTCGTTTCGAGGATGCGCTGTACCTGCTGCGTGGCAGTCTCAGCGCCGGTTTCGACACGACGCGAGACACCATTGCTAGTGCGGTACTGAAGCTGATGGAACACCGGGCGCTGTGGGATGCCTCCGTGGACGACGACCGCACGCTCAGGCACGTGATCGAAGAAACCCTTCGAGCGGAGGCGCCGCACCGCGGTCTCATGCGCGTGACCACACGTGCGGTGACACTCGGTGGCGAGCAGTTGCCGAAGGGAGCGCGCCTTCTGCTGCTCTTCGGGTCGGGCAATCGTGATGAGCAACATTTCCCGGATCCCGACCTCTTCGACATCAACCGCGAAAACGTGCGAGACCATCTGGCGTTCGGCGATGGAATCCATCGATGCCCCGGTGCCCCGATGGCTCGCCAGGAAGTATTCGTTGCACTGCAAGTGTTGCGCAGCCGCCTGCCTCAGCTTCAGCTGGCCTCCGATTACCAGCCAACCTACGCTGCCAGCTACTTCTTCCGTAGCCCCGAGCAAGTTCTCGCCGTTTGGTGAGCCAAACAGTTCTGCATCGACCCGTGGGTGACAAATCGGCGATGGTCTGTGGTTAGGCGCTTAGGTGACGGAATCTGCTGCGGTGGAAGACGATCGGTGGTACCTCGTCGTGGACGGTGATGTCCCTGATCCGCAGAATCACGATCGTGTGGTCGCCCGCAGCCACTAGCTGTTCGATCGAGGTCTCGAGCCAGACACATGTGCCTACCACGAATACCGCTCCAGATTCCCGCGAGACAGTCTCAACATCGGCGAATCTGTCGCCGGTCTTGGCGGCCAGCGTGCGGGCAGCCTCATGATGGGCTTCTCCGAGCAGGCTGATCCCCAGGGATGGCAGGTCCTTCAGCTTCGGCCATGTTTGTGAGGTGTTTTGAACGCAGAACGACACCAGCGGCGGGTCAAGCGAGACGGGCACGAACGTGCTGGCCGTCAGGCCCACCAGGGTGCCGTCTACCTCCGCGGCGACCGCGACGACACCAGAGGGGAAATGCCCGAACGCTGCCCGCAGCGTGGCTGGAGTCAGATCGCTGGTTGCCAATTCGTTCTACCTTCACAGATTGAGTGGGTGACGACGCGAGTTTTAGCGCGTGCGCTGCTGATTCGGCACCATGTCGAACACGTTCACTCCTCGGTACCGATCAATTCGGTGAAGAGGGCGGTCGGATCCGCGCCGCCCCATCCCGCGGCGCTGAGCCGTTGGTAATACTCAGCAGCAGCACTGGTCAACTCTACCGGCGCACCGATTTCCGTTGCGTAGGAGATGATCTCGTCGGCATCTCTCAACGTCGCATCCACGGTCGCGGATTCTGGCCCGGCAGAACCGGCAGGGGCCGAGGCCGCGCGATCCCCGAACAGCCCACGTACGGCGCTGTGCCGATTCGAAATGAGGGCGATGACGTCTTCGACGCTGAGGCCCGACCGCTTGGCATACAACATGGCCTCGATGGCGGCCGTGGTCTGAATCGTTGCAAGCAACTGCCCGACCAACCTTACCTTCGACCCATTCAGGGCAGTGCCGACGTAGTTCAACTGGGGGCACATCGCCTTCAGTACTGATTGATATTGCAGGTACGTATCACGGTCGCCGCTGACATAGATCATCGCCGTCCTGGCAGCCACCATGGACGGCGTGCCATCGACCGCGGCGTCGAGAAACTGAGATCCCCTCTCCGCGAAGTCCTTCCGGACGACCTGCTTCATCGAAAGGGGCATGGCTGTGGTCTCGATGACCGGCGGCAACCTCTTCGCTCGCAGGATCCCGTCTGCGGCCTGGAACACCTCGCGGAAATCGCTGCCAGATGTCGATGTAACGACCACATCGGCTGATTCCGCCACGTCACGCGCGCAAGCGCACCAGTGCGCGTCGCCCATCTCGCTGGTGAGCTTCGCTGAGCGGTCCCCGTCGAACGCGATCAGATCAAATCCACCGTCAATCAAGCCGCGTGACAACGCCGGACCCAGAGGGCCACCCCCAATGAAGCCAACGGCGAGTGTGGTCAACGTCCACTCCTAACTGCTGCGTGATGCGACTATCTGATCGTGGCCGCCAGGTCAGCCGACATGGACGCAAGCTGAGGGCCCCAATCACTCCAGTCATGTTGGCCACCAACCGGGATGTCGAAATGACCGTTGTGGCCGCCCACGGCGCGATACTGGGCATAGAACGTCCTGTTGCTACCTTGGGCCTGATCGCAGTACCCGATCATCGCGGCGGGGTTACTACACGTCAGAGTGCCCGGGCTGAAGATCCACAATCGTGTGCCGTTGTCCACCAGCAAGTGCGCGTGGACAGAGGGGTCGTGCCACTTCCAGCGGCCTAGCTGGGCAGCTCCCCACATGTTGCGGGTGTCCACTCCCCCGAACTGCGCAAGGCCCGCGGTGATCGCACCGTTGAGCGTGGTGTTTGATGGTGTCAAGAATCCCGACAGCGATCCCGCGTAGCGGTACCGGTCGGGATGGAATTCGGCCAACATCAGCGCCCCAGTGCCTCCCTGCGCTGCGCCGACAATGGCATGACCGCCAGGCGCCAAGCCCTTGTTGGCGGCCAGCCAGTCGGGCAGCTCTTGGGAGAGGAAAGTCTCCCATTGACGACTGCCGTCCTGCTCCCAATCTGTGTACAGACTCCATGCACCGCCCGCCGGCGCAGCCACTGAGATGCCCTTGCCGGCAAGGGCATTCATCGCATTGCCCGCAGATACCCAGTTGCTGACATCCGGCGCTGCATCGAAGGCGTCGAGCAAGATCACCGCGTGCGGGCCGCCGCCCTGGAAGGCGACAGGGATGTCGCGACCCATCGCCGCGGATGGCACCATCAGGTACTCCACCGAGGGTTGCGCGTTGGCCCGCGCGGCCGTCCACAGGCTTACCAGCAGAAGGATCAGCAGTGACAGGCGCAGGATCGCAACGGCGAGACGACCGCGATGGAACGAAGACCCTCGCCTTCGCCGCACGTCGTGATCGCAACCAGCGCGTTCTGAGCTGAACTGGCTGCGGGACAAAGGCATTGGGGTCAGCAGCCTGGGATGAGAATCATTGGTCATGGGCCCAGCGCCTTAAACCGGAGGGTAAGCCGGCGGCGGGTAGACACCACGCAGAATCCAGGCGAACCAATTCATGCCGTACTCGAGTTCATCACTGAGGTCATAGTCTGGGTTGGGGTCCATAGGCTCACGCTTCCTTAGATCCGTAGACCGCGACCACAACGGTTCGGTCCAGGGTGTTTTCTGACCACACCCCGATTTGGGTGTAGGCACAGTTGCGCATGATCGCCAGATAGTCGGGGTTGTAGTACCACTGGTTGATCAGCTCAATTCCGCTAATCGCCAACGCGGGATTGATCGCGACTGTCTCAGCGACCCGCCCTGGGTATCCTGCGGCGCGGGCGCGGTCCTGGGGGCTGGTGCCGTCAGTGCCGATGTCGCCGTCTAATGAACGGTTGTTCAGAACGTCGTCGGTGTGCCATTCTGCGGCCAGTCGTAGCTGCGGGCTGACGGTGAGGTCCCCGGTACATCCGGCCTGCCGCTGCAGGGTGTAGACGTTGGACACCACACCAGCGTTGAGGCGTTTGTTGTCAGCTCGCGCAGGCGCAGCATCGAGAACCGCAGCGGCAGTCAGAATGACCGCCAAGCCGACCACCGCCGCAGAATGCCGCGACGGCGCCGTTCGGTGTGATTGTGCGTTCATCGCTTGGCTCCCATCGGATTCGGTCGTGCGGACGTGTTGGTCACCCGTGCGAAGGCGGTGCGGGCCGGTAGCCGGCCGCAAAGTTGCGCAGTTGCCAAATCATTGCGGGGCACAGCTCATTGGCAGTTTGGGCGATGAGGTACGACGCTTGATACTCGTCGTCGGTGTTCAAGTCGCTCTTGAGGTCGCCGATGAGCTGACCGTAGCCGCGACCTGAGCGCAATTTGTCACCCGAGCACGCAGCGACGAAGGCGACTGAAACGCTGCGGCGGATGGTCATTTTGGATCGAAACCGGATATCAGCCAGGTATCTGCGGACTTATCCAATGTCACCTCGACGATCGAGTTCGTCTGTGTCGGTGCACCGTCTGCCATCGTGATGGCTTGGTTGACGTACAACAGGACCACTGCGTGGGTGGGGGTAGTGGCCGAGACGGACGCGGCAGCCGCCACCGTGGCAACAGCCGTCACCTTCTTCTGCTGGGCGCCGGGAATGACCACGTCCTTGATGAGAGAGGCATACGAATCCCGGAACGGCCCCGTCATTCGCTCGCGGGCCGCCGATAGGCTCTTGTCGGCCGTGTCGGGGGTGTAAGACAGCATCGCGACTGCGCCGTCCTTGGCCGCCTGCACTGATTCGACGACCGCGACTTCGGCGCCCCGCGCCGAGGCGCTCACGAATTTCAGATACCCGGCGCCCAGCGCCAACATCACAACCACAAGGGGTATGCCACCGAAAATCGCCAATTGCGCGATGGATGTCCGGCGCCCCGTGGGCTTTTCAGATTCGGTGCCTCTCGCCTCACCGGTTGTCACGTCGTCTATCGCTGCGTGAACAGCTGGTCTCTCGGTATCGGGGTCTGCCACCGTCGAGCTTGCGTCATCCGAGGCATCAACCACTGTCTCGACGGGGCCGTCGCTGCGCCGCGGTCGCCGAGGCCACCACGCTCGCTTCTTCTTTCGTGTGACCGCAGCGACCGGCATATCGGCCTTCTCGTCGTCAACCTCCCCTGGCTGGAGGTACGGCAGTTCCGCGCTGGCCGAGTCCGTCGAAGCGCTCATGGCACAAACTCCACGTTCGACACCTTCACTTGATCGTCCACCTTGTGCACCGAGATGCGCATCCGCCATGACCGCAGCGGCTGGTCAGCTGCCGCGGCATCAAGGATCTTGACGTTCATCGCCACCAGGACCTGCGCGTCGCTGTCGGACTCCGACTCCAGTCCCGCGGCGATGATGGTGCCCTCCGATTTCGTCTGCGATTGCTTGACGACGTCGATGAACGGCTGAGAACGCTTGGAGAATTCGTCGTAGAACGTCCCGGTGGCGGAGTTCACGATCCGTTGCACGTCGGGCTCGGCATGCTGCCAGTCGATGGTGGTCAGATTCAACGCACCCTGGCGAGCGGCTTGGAGGAACTCCGCGCGTTGGTCAGCTATCAGCCGTTGCTGATGGACGTTCCATCCCAACCACGCCGTCAGTCCCGTCAAGGCCGCGATCATCAGCGACCCGACCACGAGCATCAATCTGCGCGATGACATCTGCTGTCGAGAGCCGCGGTGCCGGCGTTGACCGCCAACGACGTCGGTGTCGCTGGTGGCCTCGGCCGTGTCCGCTTTCGGTTCGAGTGTCTCGTCGGCGACGTCGTCATCGATTGCAGTGTCAGACAACGTGTCACCGGGTGATGTGTCACTTTGCGCGGTATGCACGCTCACAGATCAGTTTCCTTTCGGCGGCATCAGCATGTCCTGCCAGTTCTTGTCCTCGGCGGCGCCGGCGGCGAGGTCGGACTGGGTGTACTGGCGCCCATCGGGGCCGATGTAGCTGCCCGTCGCCGGGTCATAGTTCGCTACGGCAAGCGGGGGTGGAGGCGCCGCAGGCGCCGCGGGAGCGGGTGCCTCTCCCGGCGGCAGCTGCGGGACGGGCTGTCCCGACAACGTGGCGTTCGGGTCGCCCTTCCAGTTGTAGCCGTCGTTGAGCGGAACGTATTGCTCATCGCTCTCACACATCTTGACCGTCGGCGCTCGCTTACCGGGCCGAGTCTCACAAGGCAGATTTCGCGCGCCCCTGACATTGAGCTGCGAGTCCTGCGGCACCCGGCAATACAGGTCGCCCGCTGGGCGGTCGGGGTAATCGACTTCGCTGGGTGAGCGAATCTGGTTGGCGGGCAAAAAGCCGGTGGTGCACGGTGGCGGCGCGTTCACGTTCAGGTTGAACGACAGATACGTGCCCGGATACGGCCCCTTGGTATCGCGGTTGGCCATATTCGCTCCCTGGAGGCCAGCTACCTGCGCAGGGGTTAGCACGAGC
This sequence comes from Mycolicibacterium stellerae, assembly GCF_003719305.1. Taxonomy (GTDB): domain Bacteria; phylum Actinomycetota; class Actinomycetes; order Mycobacteriales; family Mycobacteriaceae; genus Mycobacterium; species Mycobacterium stellerae. The sequence goes on along the minus strand of NZ_RARC01000013.1, from coordinate 5,905 downwards.
ACCTGTTCAATATTCGCGTGATAGGTGAGGGCGACCTGCCCGATACTCACCAGGTTGGCCAGCAGCACAGGCAGCGTCGGTTGTACGCGGTCCAGCAGCGCACGCACCTCGTCGGTGGCGCCCGGTCCCTTCTGGAGCACACCCCGGACAGCGGGATCCTGATCCCTGAGTTCACCGCTGATCTGGTCCAGGTTGGCTGCCCACGCTTGAATCGAGTCCGAGGTGTCGATCTGGGAGTCCAGGATGGGCTTGGAGTTGTCGACGACATTGGTCAGCGCGTCCAGATTCTTGCGCGCATCAGCGGTCAACGTTGTTGTCCCCTTGACCAAGCGCGAGATTTCGGGACCCAGCCCACCGACACCGGTGTACGCCTCGTCGATAACGGTCTGCAGGTTGTCGTGCGGAATGGCCAGCAAGCCGGTGTTGGCCGCCGACAGCAGCGCGTTGAGGTTGGGCGGAACCACTGCGCGGTCGACGGGAATCACGTCACCGTCGCGAAGCACCGGACCATCGGCGCTCTGGGGGATCAAGCCGACGAACTGTTCGCCCACAGCGGTCTGGCTGTGCACCTCAGCCTTCAGGTCAGCCGGAATGTCGATACCGGACTCCAACGACATCGCAACGGCCACACCGGAGTCGGTGAGATGGACATCGTCGACGCGTCCGACCTCGGTGCCTCGATAGGTGACGTTCGCGTTCTTGTACAGCCCGGCGGCCTCCGGCAGATCGATTGTCACCCGATAGTGCCCGACTCCGAACCAAAGGTTCGGAACGCCGAGCAGACCGATGGCCATCACACTGCCGGCGAGGAGCGTGACCACCGCGAAGATGGCCAGTTGAAGCCGGACTCGACGGCTGAGATACATCGGTCAGTTCCCCTGGTCGAAGTGGTAAGGCGCCAGAAGCGGGTTGCCGGGAACGAAAGGTTTGGGGCGGTGCCCTGGACGTGGTGGGCCGCCACCGGTGCATGGACTTGGCAGCTGCCCAACAGTGCGGCCCCATTGCAATTCGAGTTCGGTCAGGTTGCATTCGAAGCGTGTCCCGGTGAACAGTGCCGAGTCGAGTCGACTCAGCGTCATGTCCACCACCAACGACACGTTGGCGTAGTCACCGCGGAACCATTTCGCCAAGGTGTCCTTCGGGAAGGGAAAGGTGGCGAATAGACTCAACGACCGGGTCAGTGACCGCCCCGCATTGGCCAGCGATTCCAGTACCGGACCAAGGTCTTTCAGTTCTGCGACAATCGCATCCCTGGTCTGGCGCACCGAGTCGGCAGTCAATGCACTGAACTTGCCGAGTTGGTCGACAGCATCGATCAACGAGTCATGTTCACGGTTGACCACAGCAAGCGCATCCGGGATGGTGTCGAGCGCTTTGTCGACGACGGGTTTCTGCGCAGCGAACTGACCGACCAGCCTATTGAGGCTGTCGGCAGCCGCGATGATATCGCCGGTTTGGTCGTTGATATGGCCGACAGCGATGTCCAGCTGTGTGAGCAGGCTTCGTAATTCGTCTGTGCGACCACCGTACGCGGTAGCCAACGCCCTGGTGATGTCTTGCACCTGGCCGAGACCTCCACCGTTGAGCACCAGCGATACCGCCGCGAGGGTCTGCTCGGTCGAGGGGTATTGCCTCCCAGAAGTCAACGGGATCAGCGAGCCCTCCCGCAAACGCCCCTGGGGCGCGACATCGGTCGGGGGTGCCAGCTCGATGTGCAGCGAGCCCAGCAGGCTGGTCTGACCCAAGGTGACTGTGCTGTTGGCGGGCAGCTTCACGTCACCGTTCAGCCTGATCGTCAACAGCGCGTGCCAACCTTGGCGTTCGATCTTGGTCACGGTCCCGACGTTGACATCGCCGACGCGCACCCGGGAGTTCTGTTGAATGTTGTTGACGTCGGGCATTTGCGCCTGAATGGTGAACGCGCCCAAACCCTTGCCCTCGGTGCCGGGCAGGGGCAGCGAATTCAAGCCACGCCAGCCACATCCGGACACCGACACCAACAACACCGCGAGACAAATCACCACGGCCCGTCGCCGCACCGTTCTCATCACGAACCTCATCACGAGCCTTCTCCCGGGGGCACCATCAGTCCGGGTAATCCGGCAGCCGGATCGGTTGAGCGCGCCGCCGGAATTGCCGGATCGGCCGCCTCAGCTGGCAGAGGGCCCCCCGGGGGCGGCGGCCCAACCGCCCCATCCGCTGACGCGGTCGCCGTATTCGGCTGCGGTGGAACGTAATCCGGCCGTAGCCAGTCTTCGCTGTAGGTCACCTCATTGGGCCGCGCGGTGGTGCCGACAAACAGGTTCTCACCGATTGGTGGGAAGTTGTACTGGCGGTTCTTGATGATCGGTGCAAGATATTGCACGCACAGTTTGGCAGACTCCTCGCCGCCCAGGCGTGATGCTGCCTGGATGGCTCCACAAAGGAATGTGAGCGGATTGGCGAAATTGTTGACGGCCGCCACACCGCTGAGCGTTCCCTGCGCGGGTTGGTAGATGTTTTGACCGTTGGCGGACACCGTCGGCAGGACATGCAGAAGCTGCTTGATCTGATCAAGGTTATCGGTCAAGATCTGCGAGACTGCGGCCGCTTTGTCCGAAGTCGTGCCGACCGTCTCCTTGTTGTCGGCGACGAAGCTTTGCACCTCCCCTACTACATCGTCGAGATCCCTGACGGCGTTTCCGACCTCGTTCGGGTTGTTGGCGAGCAGCCCGGTCACCGAGGCCAGGTTCTGGTTGAGTTCGCGTAACAAGTCGGTGCTGTCTTTGAGACCCGACACCAGCAACGACAGATTCTTGACAGTGGTGAACGTGTCATTGCTGTGGTCCCCGAGAGCCGAAATCGTTTCCGAGAGTCTGACGATCGCATCGTGGATGTTGCTGCCTTGGCCGCGCAGATTCTCGGCGGTCGAGTTGATGAGCGCGCCCAGGGTGCTGACCCCGCCCGGCTCGGTGGGTTGCAGCGTCTCGGTCAGTCGCTGCAACTGCTGGCGGAAGTCGTCCCACTCCATCGGCACCGCGGTCCGATCCTGAGGGATCACCGCGTCATCGGCGATCGCAGGACCCTCGGTGTACGCGGGCGTCAACTGAATTACCCTGGCGGTCACCAAAGTTGGCGAAAGAATGACCGCATTGGCGTCGGCCGGGACTTTGTACTTCCCGTCGAACCAAAAGTTGACTTTCACCCGCTTCGGCTGCGGCTCGATGGTGTCGATCTTGCCGACCTTGACGCCCCTAATCCAGATATCGTCGCCGGCGAAGAGGCCGTTGCTGTTGTCGAAGTAGGCGGTGACGTGGACGCGGTTGCTGTCACGCATCGCCCGCACTGCGACAAGCACGCCGGCCACGAGGACGGCAACAAGTACCGCCGCCAGACCGATACGGACCACATTGGCGCGCCTCATCACTGACCCCCACTCGGACTGACCTCGATCGGCGCAGGACCAGGTTCACCGGGGGCCGGTACGAACACCGGGGTCGGCACGGGCTGCACGGGCTCCGACTGACCGGCAGGCAGCGCGGGCGGGCCCGGCGGCGGACCACCCGGGGCTGGCGCAGGTCCGGGGTCACGATAGGGATAGCACCCGGGTCCGGGCAGCGGCACGCCCGGTGGCCCGCACGCCTGATCGCCGGGGTTGCCGGTAATAGCGTCCGGCAACGTGGTTCGGGGTTCACCGGCTTGTCCGGTCCGCGGGTACGGAATCGGCAGCGCAGGCGTGCCGGGCTGACCGATCTGTGGGTCGGTGCGTTGGGAGGGCAACAGCGTGTTCGGATCCACCCCCAGGTCCGAGAACGCCGCGTCGACAAACGGTTGCAGCCACTGGCCCGGCAGCAGGTTGGAAACGTAGGCCTTGAAGAACGGGCCCGACCCGATGGCTTCGCCGAACGACAGCGCGTAGTCGTTGAAGCCCTTGAACGCCTTTTGGAGTTCAGCCTTGCGATTGTCGAGGGTGGCCAATACACCGTTGAGCTTGTCCAGCGCAGGTTTGAGTGTCGCGCGGTTTTCCCCGATCAGACCCTTGATCTGCTGAGCCAGCGTCGATACATGTTGCGAGATCTGGTCAAGCGCCGAACTTTGCTCCCGCAGAGCAGCAAGCAGCGTATCCGTGTCACGGATGAGCAGCACGATCTTGTCGGTACGGTCGGCCAGCACTGTCGTCGCCTTGCGCGCGTTCGACAGCAGACCGCGCAACTGGGCATCGCGTTGACTCAGGGTCTGCGAGAACCGAGACACACCCTCCACGGCAACTTTCAGCTGCGGCGGGGTGTCCTGCAGCGTCGTGGCCAGCGTTTGCAGCGCGGTCGACAGTTGGTCGGTGTTCAGACCGCTGATGGTGGCGGTGAGATCGCCGATGGCATCCGGCAATTGATACGGCGAAGCGGTGCGTGCCATTGGGATCGTATCCTTTAGGTGCCCTGCGCCGCGCGGTGTGACCTCCAAGACCTTGTTCCCTAGTACGGTGAGCGTCTTAATCGCCGCTTCGGTATCGGTACCCAAACGGATGTCGTCGGCGACAGTGAACGTCACCAACACTCCCTGCGGATCCAGCGTGATTTCCTGCACCTGCCCGGCTTTGAGTCCGGAGACCTGCACCGGCGCGCCGGTGTCCAATCCGCCCGATTCCTCGAAATACGCGGAGTACGTCTTGACTGCGTGGATGAACGGTAGACGGCCGAAATTGAATGTTCCGACGACGACCACGGCGAGCAGTGCGATCACGACGACGGCGATGATGACCGGATTGCGTTCGCGGAACGTCTTCATTGCGGAGTGCACCTACCCGAGTCCTGGCCGGCCATCTTGACGTACACCGGTTGTCCCCCTTTGCCGTTGACCTTGAGGATGATGTCGCACAGGTAGAAGTTGAAGAAGTCGCCCTGCAGCCCTTGACGGCCGAGGACCCGGTAGGCGTCGGGAAGGGTCTTGATGAGGTTGTCGAAGTAATCGTGATCGGCCAGCACGTTGCCCGCTGTCCGGTCGGTTTCGTGGACAACCTTCTGCAGAGGTGGTCTTGCTTGCGCAAGCAGTTCGGCGACCCCGCCCGCTGCCTCGTTGGCGTAGGCGACCGAATTGGCGATGTCGTCCGCGCGACCCGCCAGCCCGTGCACTAGCTCGGAAAGAGAGTCGATGGCCTCGCCGAACTTGTCGCTGTTGTCACCCAGGGACCCCAGCACAATGTTGAGGTTGACAACCACCTGGCCGATGAGCTCGTCGCGGTCTGCCAGGGTGCTGGTCAACGCGGCCGTCTGAGACAAGATCGATCCGATGGTGGGCCCCTGGCCCTGAAACGCCGCGATCAGTTCGCCGCTCAACGCGTTGACCTGGTCGGGATCCAAGGCACGAAAAAGAGGGCGGAAGCCTCCGATCAACGCGTCGAGGTCCAGTGCCGGAGCGGTGTGGTCGACGGCAATGGTCGCACCTGGCGCTAGCCGGGTGGTGCCGCCCGCGCCTTCCTCCAGAGCTAGGAATCGCCCGCCGATGAGATCGTCGTAGCGAATCACTGCCCTGGTGCCCTCGGTGAGCACGACCGAATCATCGGCGCTGAACGTCACCCTGGCCGTGGCGTCATCCTGGATCTTGATCGACTTGATCTTGCCCACCTCGACTCCGGCGATGCGGACGAAGTTTCCACCCTTCAGGTTGCTGACGTTGCTGAAAATGGCGTCGTAGGTTTGCGCCTCTTGGAACCTCAGTTGGCCGAAGATCACGAACATCGCCGCCGTCCCGAGCAGGCAAACCCCGGCGTAAATCGCAAAGCGCCAAAAGAGTCCGAAGGCGTTGTTGCGCAACGTGATCGCCTTTCTGTCTGCAGTACTGGTCGACTATGGGTGGGTTGGTGTGCGGGTCACGGCGGTGGAGCCGCCGAGGCATCGGGGGGTGCGGCTCCGGGTTGGCTCGGCGGCGG